>JARLJR010000120.1 GCA_031291095.1 Legionella sp.
TACGTCGCCAGCAGGAAGAAAATAAACGCCTGAAAATGGAAAAGGAAATCTTAAAAAAGGCGGCAGTCTTCTTTGCTCAAGAAACGAAATAAAATATTCGTTTGTCGCCCAAAATAAGAAGACCTGGCCAGTTGGCTTAATGTGTCAACTCCTGGGCATTACACGGCCTGGATATTACAGTTATCAGCAACGCCAGAGAAATAAACCAGATGATCCTGAACATCAGGAGGTTATTGAGTGGGTGAAGAAAATAGCTGAAGCGAGCCAATATTGTTATGGAAGCCGCAGGATGAAGAATGCTTTAAATGCATTAGGCTATCCAGTAGGTCGAAGACGAACTCAAAGTTTAATGAAAGAAGCCAAAGTTTTTGTTCGTTATCGAAAAAAATATAAAGTGACTACCAATAGCAACCATAAACTCAGCTGGCCCGTTAATAGGGTTCACTTTATCAGTCAGATTACTTACAAAAATATATTGTTGTGAACCCATTTCAATGAATCCAACAAACCAACCATCACGTAATAGGCTTGGATTAACTTCTCTCTCATTATGTCCATGCCGACCAGAACCAGTTTTACCATAATAATCTGCTCCATTATCCAACTTTCCTTGATACAAATTTCTCTTGGTATTAATTAAGGCTTTTTTATTGACATGTAGTTTATCGCTTAGCATAGCGTTTAGAAAATTGAGCTGTTCCAGTGCAGAGATCTCGAGGCTGCTGCTTAACCAAGCATATTGCAGTCCATTGTTTTTCCCGGCATCGCCACTGAAATCCTGATTACCATAATTAAAATCAGCTAAATATCCTTTTATTCGAGCAAAGCCGAGTTGAGGGGTGATTTGTTGAGAAACCCAAACAACAGAATATTTCAACCAGCTTAGTGGCGAGGCAATACTCCTTTTTTACCATCCCATTTAAAAATAGTATCTTGATTGATAATGCCCTCATTAAAAGCCATCAGTGATAATGCGATTTTAAACGTAGAATCGGGTGCAATGCGCTGGCTACAACGGTTACTCGGATTATACTCACTTACCACTTTATGTTTGTTTACACTATAGAGGATAAAACAGCCATTGTAGCTTTTAAATTGATGAGAATACTCTTCCGTTGTGATTGTTTTGGCATAAACACTTGCGGTGGTTATTGCTAACATCAGGATTATTACTTTACTCACTCTCAATCTTTTTTTTATTACATACTCTTCAAAATAATTTCTGCGCACTCATAGCCTTAAAGAAGAGGATAGTCACACATTCAAATCAAATTTGGCATAAGCATCCCTATAAATCTGCATAAATACATCCACAAAAAAATGCTACATTCGAGACTTGTTTCGATCAGTCATTAACGCTTAAATTAGGCTTTAACTCAAACCGCATGTAATGCAGCTTATCATTAATAATTTGGCTTGGTAGCTCTTTTTCATAAAAGGCTTGTGCGACTCTATTTTCTGCAAGCGTAAAGAATTCGATTCGACCACAATTTTCTTGTTGAGCAATTTCCTTGAGCTTATTAATGAGTAAAGTTGCCCCTTTCATACGACGATACGACTTCTTAACAAACAGATCATTAAGGTAAAGATTGCCACGAGTATTTACGGTAAAGTTACGGTGGTCAATTGCATAATTTGCAAAGCCACCAGGGTTACCATCCATTAAAAGAATTAAAAATGTTCCCAGTGGTTTTTTACCAAAAATAGCCTGTTTAAACGCTTCTTTTGAATAGTTGAAACGGTGTAATACTCCCTGCTCTTCCAAATCTTCTTGGAGGGAATCATATATAAAATCAAAATCTTTTATAGTGGCAAAGCGAACTTCTTTTTGCATAGAATTTCTCCTTTGGAACATTTATGGTTGATAGGAAATGAGTACATGAAGGCATCATAATTTCAGCCTGCATGAAAATTATCCTTTTCAAGGTCATCTTTTGTTTGGTTGCTTGTACAGAACGGTGGAGTTTTTCCTATAATTGTTTTGATCCAGGGAAAGACTGATTGATTTTCGATACAGTAGCCAGTTGCAAGATGTAAGTTTATAAAACCTTGGTGAAATAAATGATAGGCACACTCTTCTCCTTTAACATCATTCCCTAGATCAGAATCAATATAAATAGCTGTGTTTTTATCATAATTATCAATTTCAGAGATAAACGATTGGAAGGAAGAATAGGTCTTGAGATTAAGGCCTGCATCTTCTGCGGCAAATTGCCACGTCATTCGCATCATTTCATCATCATCAATAAGGACCACAGAATTATTCAGATCTAAACTAAATGCAGTATTGGTAATAGGAATATATGGGACGTAAGGCTTAGGTATAATTTTAATACCTAGTGTTGAACAGCGAATTCGTAGTTCTTGATCTTCGAAAGTACTTGTTACCAGGACTGAATGTTGATGAATATTTAGTTCTTCAATGACATCTAATCCATTCTTATCTTCCGTGAGAAACTCATAATCCATTAGATACAGTGGGTTGCCAATTTGAATATTTTTAGTAGAAGTTTTTAATTCGCTAATTCTTTCATAATGAATAATATCAAGATTAGGTATGTGTGCTAGCCGTCCCCTCCAGGCATCATGTATCGATGGATCATCGTCTACAATACTTATATGGGTAGAATTGATTATTAATGTATCACAAAACCAATTAGGTGAGTCTCTACGTGGTAAACAAATCGAAATGCTAGTGCCTTTATTTACCTCAGAAACAATTTGAAAAGTCCCCTGTATTTTCTCAATATATTGTTTGGCATAAGACAACCCAAATCCGGCACCTTGTTTTTTATTATAGCTAAAACCATGTTCAGTAACTTTAGGAAGGATATCCGGTGGAATACCGCAGCCATTGTCTTGTATTTTTATTTCAATCGTTTGTTCATAACAATTAAGCCAAATATTGATACATCCATTATGCTGTAATGCTTCAATACTATTATTTATCAAATTTGATAGTACTCGTTTGAAGGAAGCTAGATTTATATAAACAAAAGCATGATAGGCCTGTTCTATGCCATGAAGGTAAATAGGAGTTTTTTTCTTTGTATGTTCATACCTTTTTTCAGAAACTATAGCTTCTAATGCAACCCCTATTAATTCGTCGAATAACTCTGCGTTTAATTCTGTTTTATTATCATTCACCTGATTGGGTTTTAATAATAAGTTATTGGCAATGTCATTGATACGCTTTGCTGCATTTCTAATCATGAGTCTCTTGTCTTCAGAAATGGAGCTCATACTAGAAAGAACTGTATTAATAGCCGCTAAGGGGGAGCGAATATCGTGAGCAGCTTGCGTTGTTATATTGATGAACTCTTGCTTAGCTTGTTCTTTTTGTTCTTTTATTTCGAAAGCATTAAAAATAAATTGTTGTAGAAAGACAAACTCTTGTGTTGAAAAATTATCATCAACTTTACTTTTATCATTTTGTAACATTAAGTGTTCAATATTTGTAACAATTTGTTTAAATGGTGTTTCAAAACGTTTGCCCATAACAACAGATAAGATAACCACAATAATAGAATAAACCAGTATGAAAATCGGTAAGCCTAAGAGCAATTGTTTATCAATGGCAGAAAATAAGTAAGCCATTAAAAAAAACAGCAAAAAGCTAGACATTGATGTGCTCACAGACCATAAAGCCATTCTATTTTTAATAGAGTTTGTTCTGCTAAACCAATCACGAACGATATATTGTTTATTTTGATAGAGGAGCCTGCTACCAAATAAAATAAAAATTAATCCTAAAAACCACAGTAGCTCGCCATAACTCAATAAAGAAGTTGTTTGGGATAGAAAAGAGTAGTTAATAAAAAAATCGCCCGAAATAACTGTAATCAAACCAAAAAGACACAGTGAAAATCCATTATTCTCTGAGTAAATGAAACATAACAAGGCGGCATTGAAAATAATAAATTCACTAATAAAACTGATGGCATGCGAAATTCTTTCCCATGAAAAATAGCTAAAAACATGGTTGATGGAGGAGAAAAATAAAAAAATGGTGATTAGACTTAAGCAAATCAAAAAGGGTAGTGACTTAGAGAGCTTCGCTATACCAAAAATATTGTGTGCTAATAGGTTGATTAAAAATATTATTATGGTGCCAATCCAAATCAAATAGGGAATATATCCCAGTGCTACCACTGGAAAAGAAGTTGATAAAATGAAGTGGTTAGAGAAATATACTGCCATATAAAACGCTAGGTCATTTAAAAACAAACATATATTTGCAATTAAAAACCACTTTAAAATTTTTCGATCTTCTAAGGTTGTATTAGCGTATAAGGGAAAAATCGTTAATAGCGTAAAAAAATGAATTAAAAATTCTGATTGAGCTGCAATGTTAGAAATTTTAACGGCAGGTATTGCAGATGAGATTTTTAAAAAAAATAACCCACTCCAGAAAATTAGTGCAAAGGTAAAAGTATAAACTAAAGAATTCAACGACTGACTAGTCAGTCCAAAGATTTTTATCTGTAATTGTTTAAAAACAGACATAAACACCACATATTATCGATGAATAGTGGAGAGCATTCCGAAAGTTTTGTTTAGTTCTTATGCTGCTGAGGCATTCAAATTGGGTGATTATAATCCTATGGCAAAGATTTGAGTGGGTGCGATACTTTCTCATAATTCTACATTGCTTCTACATGGAAAAATCTAATTTCAATGAAAACTTCGTAACTACTTGATTTAATTGGCTCCCCGGGACGGGCTCGAACCGCCGACCTAATGATTAACAGTCGCCGTCTTAGCCATCAACCACCATACGCTACAACAAATAACAATAATGAAATCAATGCGCTAACTAAAAACTCTTATTGCTATTTGTCATCATTTATTGCCATTATTTGCGGCCTAGTGTCCCATGAGTGTCCCACAAAATCAATCGGAATATTTACTAGCAGTTTGTAATCTGAGATGATTGCCATGCTTTTAAAAGCTCATGGATGGAATAGTTTGCAAGGATTAGTTTAAAAGGAAAATCAGGAGTGAGTTCTGCAATGAAGTATCTAGGAAATAAGTTCTACCTTAATGGCTCTTGCTATTAATGCGCATGCAGGATGGAACGGTAATACAGCGCATAGCCGAGCAAATTGTTTAAGTTTTAATGAGTCAGTCACATGGAATTGGCAAGCATATCATTGGTGGGAGGTTCGTTCAGTTCATATGCCAACCGCTGGTCAAAAAGGTGTTCCTCATAGCGTTACAGACTGGATGAAATATACATGGCGTTCCGCTGCGTTTGATAATTCTGATAATTTTCAAGGTTTCTGGCAGTCCCAAGGATATCATTTCTATATGGATGATTACGGACGTAAAATTTATGATTCCTATACAGAAGCAACTGATTGTTCGCCGTATGACGGATGGTGGGATAAGAATAAATTAACTAATACCAGAAAGAATTCAAGGAATATTAAATGAAAAAATTATCTACTTTAATTTTATGTATTTTACTGACAGATATTGTTTGTGCTGATGATAATGGGCTAACAACGCAAGAGTTGCATTTTTCTAAGGAGCGAATCCAAGAACTTATAGACGAGCAAAAAAAACATCCTGGAGTGCCACCTAAATATACACCTGAAGAAGAATATGAACTATTTGGTAAGGATGGACTACCATCACCAAATAGTGGTGTGAAAGTAGAGCAGTTTCATTCGTCTGGATTTAAACATGGCGAAGCATCAATCATTAAAAATAACATCAATGAATTTAAGAGAAATGGTTACATCAAAAAATACAATCAAAATGCAGTAACACTAAGCACTATAGAGGAAAGCGCAAAAGAACAATTTAAATCATTCTCCTCTTATGCCAAGAAACCTTACGATACTCGAATGCGTCATACTTGGGAGGAGTTGGTAATCGCTTATCATTATAAACCTATTAATCATGCTCTAATTGCCAAGACAATTGGTTTTGCTCCAGAGAGTACTTACATCAAAACAGGGTGGACAGGGGTAGTTCATTTTTTTATACCTAAAGACAATTCTTTTGTATGTGCTTATCACGAAGTAAGTGTTCCATTAACGGGAACTTCGGCAATATTGAATCAAGAAACGACATCATATGAAATTAATAATAAGGTTACAACTATAGGAATTGCGGGCGATCTGCCTTCAGGTTTTTTATACGAGATGATGTGGTGGGATAAAGATTTTAGAAGACAATTACAATGTTCTGCTAATAATTATTCTGAAGCAATTAAAAATGAACTTATTGAATTGGCGAAAGAAATTGACAATGGATGATAATAAACTTGTATTGATGATGAGGTTAACAGCCTCATCAACTTTGCAGTCGGGCGATTAATCTTGGAGATAATGACCAATGAAATGTAAGAAACCATGGTTATATTTTGGCGTCCTTTTAGGATTTTTATCCGGCTTTCTTTATTTTGCTTATGGTGTTTATACTCACGGAAATAGCAGAGGTGTTGGGCCTTATGATGGCACCAAAATTATACATCCAGGTACAACCACTCCTAGGAGCTATGAATGAAAATAGGAATAAAGATTCTTCAATTTATTCTTGGATTTTGCGTTGGCCTTGGACTGTGGGGTTTAACTTTGATAATTTTATTAATTCTCAACTAACTTAATTGGTATTGATAAGCATTCCAAAATAATTTATTAGTTTCTGCATGAAATACAGCTCGTGCCCTATAGATTTGTGTAGCAAAATCAAATGTAATTTGACGTATCTCAACATTAAAACTTAGCATTTTGTTAGTGCTTATAGATGTTTCTTCAGGATGAATTAAGAGATTATTCCATAAATCTAAATCTTGGATACTATTTAAAAATGGTATATTAATTTTGGATAAATAGGTTTTGAGTTTTATTTCTTGTTTTTGCGATATTTTTTTTATCTTTTCTCCATAATTTTGAGAGATTTTTTGGTACTCGGGCGTAACCTTGAGCATCATAGCAATTTCATCAGAGTAGTTAAAAGATTCATCATGACAATAATTAACTTGTTTGCTAAAAGTACTAATTTGTCTGTTAACTTTATTAGCTTTTTTAATAAAGGAGAACATTAACTCATGTTCATCCTTTGGAAGAAGATACTCTTTGCCTGTTCTAATGCGTTTGTCAGCTATTTTTTTTACCAAAAGCCAATATTCTATTTCTTCCGCCTGTTTTTTGAAAAGTTCTAAATTTTTGTGATTGCATTCTATTTGTTTATTTCTATATGGTTTTAGTTCTTGTTCGAATAAAAAGCGATTAAATGCGGCACGATTTTCGTATTTTTTTAAAATGTAGTTTGTCCACATAGGTAAAACACAAGTTAGGAGCAAGCCCCAGAAAATATAACTGACAATTGCTCGTCCATTTTTTTTGATAAAATTTAGGGTTTTCAATTTATCCTCTAATCATGAGTGCTCTACGAAATCAGCCTAATCCTTCCAGAATACCTGCTGTTCCCATTCGGCAGGAAACCCCATATCTTGAATGTTCATATAGTTGGAGTCTGGAAAAGAATGTATCAATTTCATTACCCGTATTTGCCATGTTGACCGTGGACAAATTATTTTCATGTAATGCGCCAAAATACATAACACTACATAAACTCTTGATGTCATATGAGTGTTTCCGATGAATCTATCAAATGCTGGCATTTCTCCTGATTTTGCAAGCTTTGGCTGATCAATTAAATTTCGGTTCCACAACCGACTATGATGTGCCACTACATTACGAACATAATTTAAAGTGCGTAGCCAGCTCTCCATAATTTGCCAGTCAGGAATATTATATTTGTTAGCAAGTACAGCTTTATCTTTTACCGCCATTCCTTGATAAAATACCGAAAGAAGTCCGAAGTCCCACAATTCAATAGCCACCCAAATGGGTAATGGTAAGCCATACTTCGCCTTATAATGCTCAACAAAGTCCTCTTTGGATCGCTTAATCAGTTGATCATGCTTGGAAATCCACTCCTGATATCTTGTCTTGCCCGTTTTGGAATCAATTTTTTTAGTAAAGTTTCCATGCAATAAATCTGGATTGGTGTAAGCAAAGGGATCTTTTTCTCCCAGTAAGTAAGCTATATCCACTCTAAAGGCTACCTCTATTCGCTCAATTGCATCTAATATCAACAGACGTAGTTTTTTATCAAAGACATATAAAGCGACAGTGTCTTGAAAGCGAGCGCCTGGGATAAATTCATCTGATCGTCGTGGCCTTAAGGATTTTGTTTGTTGCTCTGCTAAAGGGATTAATTTGCGGCAAGGATACCAATAGCCACTTAAACGATAATAGCCCAAGCGACGTAAGTACTCTAACGCTATAATATCATTGGTTACTTCCAAACCACGTGACTTCAACAGTTCAAGCTGTTGTTCAAAAGTAAGATAGGGCTTATTATAACGCGACATTTTCGATTTCATAAAAAAGAAAACCCACCCGTGCATTTTGCAATGTAGAGGAGTGGGCCGTGTTATTTATAGTATAACATCATTAAGGGTATTTGCGGCAACCGTTAAAAATTAATCTTAACCTATCGCTTAAGTTGAACAAAGAGCATTTCCAAGAACTAATTGATCTATACTCTCATAAGCAACAATATGAGCATGCCTGATTAGAACCAGATAAAATAATTAAAACGAGTGCTGAGATCTTAATGATAAACATGAACGTAACTAGACCACAAAATTTTCGGAGTTTTTTCTTCGAAATGGCGACCCCTTATCGTTGGTGGTTTTTTGCCATGCTGCTTGTGGGAATTTATTCATCAATTCATAACGTATTACAGCCCTATGTTTTAAAAATTCTTTTAGATGCAGCCGCCCATTCAGAAAATAAAAAATTTCTTGAGGTTTGTCTAAAACCAGCCTTATTTCTTATTATTTTAGGTTTTATCATTACCTTTGTATGGCGCTTTTATAATTATATCGTTTTGCAGTCATTACCAAAATTGAAGGCAGATATCACTGCTGCTACCACCTCTTATTTAAGAGGCCAATCATACGTTTTTTTTCAAGATCATTTAAGCGGTTCAATTAGTGCAAAAATTTCTGATTTAACCTCTAATATCCAGAATATAGTTAATGCATGGTTTAATATATCAAGACAAGGTTTAACCATTATCTTCTCTATAGCCATGGTGGGATTAGTAAGTCCCTATTTCAGCTTAATTTTTTTTGACCCCCAACCCCTTGTAGCTTTGCAAGGATGTTTGCTTGCTGAACAAAGCAATTAGCCAATTTTACTGTTGTATTGGTGCAATACTTCTTTAGCTCCAAGTCATCACATGCATTCGCATAAGCCATTGTTCGTTGTTGTAATTCGTGAATAGACAGCATTTGTGCTACAAGCATTGCTTCCAGGCCATCATTAACACCCATTGCTGACATGGCATTTCGACTTTTTTCTTTTGCTGCTCCAAGTCAAATTTCTCAGACCTAATGTCATGAGTAGCAGGGGCATTGTTGTGTATGATATGCCGAATAAACTTTTCTTTTGCTTCTGTTTTATTATTAGCTGAGCTAGGGTGCTGTTCCTTAGCTGTATCAATATTTGGCATAAATGATCTCTTTATACTTTAGCCTCAAGCTTCTTGCCGGAATAATGTGGTTTTCCTGCCTCTACCCACAACTTAATGTGCAGGCGCAATGATTCTTCAGGAATCTCACCATTGATTATATCTTGTTCATCATCTACTGACAGCAAATGCTCAACAACTTGTTGTGCATTTACAGAAAATCCCACACAACATTGCTCTACAAATCTAATTAATTTTTGTGGGAGCTTTATTGCTTCTGGTGAAGTTGTGACGGCGACAGTTGCGACATCCGCGACACTCACACAATTTGTTGTCTCTTGTGTCGCCATTGTCGCAGTTGTCGCCATCGTATAATTCTCCTCCGCTGACAAGCTCCCTCTCAATAGCATCATGAAATACTATCTATGCTGCCCTAGCTTCTGCTGACAACGACAATAAAATTGGCCTAAGCAAACCTTCGTCATCAATCACTACAGGCTGTTCTAAAATAGCAGCCATTCGTTGATTAAATGATTCCAGTGCTGGCCAATTCATAGGTGCGTCAGTGAATGCCCGATACCCCTGAGTTGATTCTGGCCAAGAAACAAGAAAACGGGCAAGAAATCCTGTTCCCCGCGCTAATGCACCGGAACGCTCAAAAAAGCTATGCAATGTTGCTTCCTGCACCTGCAAACCAACAGTTAAACGCGCTCCACGTACAATGAAGGATTCTGTTGTTCGTCTATCAATAGTTATTTCTCCACCATCCCAGAGCACATTGAGCAATGCTAGGTTTCGCATGACCGAATCCTTACCCATGCCATGTGAACCGAACACGATTCCAGCCTCAGCAGATACTACACTCCCCGATGGCCAGGTTTTTGCCAGACTATAGGCTAATGCCTCTGGCGTTGCATCAGAGTAGACCAATCTTGGCACACGAGGAGGTTCCGGTTTTTCATGCTCTAACTCGCGTAAAATATTTTCCATTCCTATTGTTGAATTTCCTGCCTTAGCGAGCTGGCGAATTTTATCTTTGATACCAAAACGCTTGGTCTCCCAAGCTTCAACAGCAGCTCTAATCATGTCAGGCAAAGCATCCAAGGGATAGGGTTCAGGTTCAATCTTTGCTAGCAATGGTTGGGGGGCTAGCCAACCTTGAGCCTCATCTATCGGTTTGATAGCGTTTTCTATAGCTTGTTTTACAGCTTCTATGCCTAACAGCATAAACATATCATTGAAATCTTTATCATCAATGGAACGATTATTTCCAAAATTTGGAATAGCCAGCATTCCATCTACTGCTTGAGCTGCTTTGATTGCATGCGGGTCTGCTTCTCCGCTGGTCTTTACAAGATCAGCTAAAACTACCAATGTCGCTGTGGGATAACGCTTCCGCATTATAGTTGCCACAGCCAATAAATTTCCTGATGAAAGTGAAGCAACCGCGTAATGCCCATTGGCTTTTTTCCCTGATAGAGCTGTAATTGCTCCTTCCGCAATAAGCACAGTTAAACTCTCATCATCTTTATCTGGCAATGGTTGAGCTGCCCAGAAAATACCCTCTGTTTTGTTTAAAATAAGGCAATAAAAGATGATTGAAGCTGTTTAAGGTTTTCAGTAAAGAGTGATTGATTTAGGATTGTTTTATTGTGATTTGTTGTGCTTAACTGTCCCAAGAGGGTGATGGTTTATCGAGCTAGATTGCCAAAACCCTTGCTGGGCTTGGCTCCCCGGGACGGGCTCGAACCGCCGACCTAATGATTAACAGTCATCCGCTCTACCGACTGAGCTACCGGGGAATATGTGCGAATCTTAAAACGATTCTGTGCATTGGTCAAGCATATATTGTAATAAATTTTTGGATATTTTTATTTCTGGTTTTTTGTTTTTCAAAAAGGAAAATAATCGTTCTTCTGAGAGGGGGGGCAAGATGAAACCTGGTTATTTGCCGTCAGAATGTTGGCTTTCAATGGGTATTTAAATTTTCCAGCAATGCCGATGAGGTTCAAATTGAGCCATAATGAATAAATAATACTCCGTTATTGCGAGGAGCGTAGTGACGAAGCAACCCAGGAGTTCGAAGCACAGGACCCTGGGTTGCTTCACTTCGTTCGCAATGACGGCTGTTTTTTTATGCTGATGAACGAGAGAGCCTGGTTGTTTGCAACCAGGCTAATTAGGGGGAATTATTTGCAAAAACGTTCCAGTCTGTCTAAAGCGTCTTTGAGTACTTCCATGCTGGTTGCAAATGAGAGGCGGATGCAGCCTTCGTTGCCAAATGCGGAGCCGGGTACTAAGGCCACGCCTACTTCAGTTAATAGTTTTTCAGAAAATTCCAGATCATTGGCGTAGCCGCGTTTGTTGATGACTTCTTGTACGCTTGGGAATATGTAGAAAGTGCCATCGGCGGGAATTACTTCAACGCCTGGAATTTTTTGTAAGCGGTCTGCGACATAATCATGGCGTTGGCGGAAGGCTTCAACCATAGATAAAACAGTTTCATTACCACCATTTAACGCGGCTACTGCGGCTCGTTGTGCAATAGAGCAAGGGTTTGAGGTGGATTGGGATTGAATGGTTTTCATGGCATTCATTAAGGGGAGGGGGCCTGCGGCATAGCCTATGCGCCAGCCGGTCATAGCATAGGCTTTGGATACGCCATTTAACACTACCGTGCGCTCATATAATTCGGGGCATGCGTTTAGAATGTTTACAAATGATTGGCTCCAAATAATATGTTCATACATATCATCGGTGGCAATAATGATTTGTGGATGTTTTTTCAGTACTTCAGCTAATGCCTTTAATTCATCTAAAGTATACGCTACTCCAGAGGGATTGGATGGGCTGTTTAAGAACAATAAACGGGTTTTGGGAGTGATTGCTGCTTCTAATTGTTGCGCATTAATTTTGTAACGTTGCGCAGGTGTAGTAGGAATAATTACGGGTACACCGTCAGCCAATAAAACCATATCAGGATAGGAAACCCAATAAGGCGCGGGGATGATTACCTCATCTCCAGCATTTAATAATGCCTGACAAAGATTATAACAACTTTGTTTTCCGCCAACGGAAACTAAAATCTGATTTAGTTGGTAATCTAAACCATTATCTTTTTTGAATTTGTTTTTAATGGCTTCTTTTAATTCAGGAATACCGTCTACCGCGGTATATTTGGTAAACCCTTGGTTAATCGCATTAATCGCGGCTTCCTTAATGTAGGCGGGTGTGTCAAAATCAGGCTCACCAGTGCCTAAGTTAATCACATCATGTCCTTGAGCACGCAACTGAGTAGCCTTAGCAGCTACAGCCAATGTAGGTGATGGCTTCACTTTTTGCACGCGATTTGCTAATACGATATCCATTTATTACTCCTATGAGATATACTTATACGTATGAAAGATTTGTTCAAAATTTATTCCAATTATCAGCCTGCTGGTGATCAGCCAACAGCCATTGCCTCGTTACTTGACGGCTTAAAATCCGGTTTGGCCAAGCAAACCCTTCTGGGGGTTACTGGCTCGGGTAAAACATTTACCATTGCCCATGTCATTCAGGCTATGCGACGTCCTACTTTAATTATGGCACCTAATAAAACGTTGGCCGCACAGCTTTATGGCGAGTTTAAAGCCTACTTTCCCGATAATGCAGTAGAGTATTTTGTTTCCTACTATGATTATTATCAACCGGAAGCTTACGTACCTTCTTCTGATACCTTTATCGAAAAAGACTCATCCATTAATGAGCACATCGAGCAAATGCGACTTTCAGCGACGAAAGCCTTAATTGAGCGTAAAGATGCAATTATTGTTGCTACGGTGTCTGCAATTTATGGTTTGGGCGACCCTGATTCTTATCTGCGTATGGTATTACATCTTTCCCGTGGAGAACAATCGGAACAACGTAAAATTTTAAAACGTCTTGCCGAAATGCAATATACCCGCACGAATATGGCCTTAGAGCGGGGACAATTTCGGGTGCACGGTGATGTAATTGATATTTTTCCGGCCGATTCTGACCGGATTGCCATTCGCGTCGAATTATTTGACGATGAAGTCGAAAATATTGCGCAATTTGATCCCTTGACCGGGGAGGTGATTCAACGATTACCTCGAGTTACTATATTCCCTAAAACACACTATGTTACGCCGCGAGAGCGTATTTTACAAACGGTGGATTTGGTGAAAGACGAATTGCAAGAGCGGTTAGCAGAATACAATGCGCAAAATAAATTGGTGGAAGCGCAGCGCTTGGAGCAACGAACCTGTTTTGATATTGAGATGATGTTGGAGCTGGGCTATTGCTCGGGGATTGAAAACTATTCTCGTTATTTATCCGCGCGCAATCCCGGAGAGCCGCCACCAACATTGTTTGATTATTTGCCTTCAGAGGCGTTGTTAATTATTGATGAATCCCACGTAACGGTACCGCAAATTGGCGGGATGTATCGCGGGGATCGTTCTCGCAAAGAAACTTTGGTGCAATATGGTTTCCGCCTGCCTTCAGCACTTGATAATCGTCCTTTACGTTTTGAAGAGTTTGAAGGACGTTCACCACAAACGATTTATATTTCGGCAACTCCCGGCCCTTATGAAAAAGAGCATTCCGATAATGTAGCCGAACAGGTGGTTCGGCCTACAGGATTAATTGACCCAGAGGTGGAAATACGGTCGGTACGTACTCAAGTCGATGATTTAATGTCCGAGGCACGTCAAGTAATTCAGACGGGAGCACGGGTGTTAGTCACTACTCTGACCAAGCGTATGGCAGAAGACTTGACCGACTATTTAAACGAACATGGGATAAAAGTTCGTTATTTGCATGCGGATATTGATACCGTAGAGCGTATGGAAATCATTCGTGATTTACGTTTAGGTGTTTTTGATGTTCTAGTTGGAATTAACTTATTGCGCGAGGGCTTGGACATGCCTGAAGTAGCTTTGGTTGCCATTCTCGATGCAGATAAAGAAGGCTTTTTACGTTCCGATCGTTCTTTAATCCAAACCATTGGTCGTGCGGCACGTAATGTGAACGGGCGGGCGATTCTTTATGCCGATAAGATTACTGGTTCCATGCAACGGGCGTTGGATGAGACGAGTCGACGTCGTGACAAACAAAAGGCATTTAATGAGGAACATGGAATTACGCCCAAAGGAATAAATAAATCCATCAAGGATATTATGGAAGGTGCTTATGTTGGTAAGCGCAAAGAGGCGGTGGCTGAGCCGACTCCTGAGTATTTACATTGGTCCACTCAAGAACTGGTAAAACACATTAATACTTTAGAAAAGCAAATGTATGTGCATGCTAAAAACATGGAGTTTGAGGCTGCGGCTAAGGTACGGGATCAGTATCTTTTATTGAAAGAGCAATTGATCAAGGGTGATGCGACTTAAAAGCACGTCATCCTGAGGAGTTTACGCCGAAGGATCTCCTGGGAGTGGTATGGCGCTTACTCATAGCACTGATGCCTCATTCTGGAGTTCCCTCACTGCGTTCGGGATGACGTACTTTCTAGATGGGCTAAAGTTTGACACATGGTAAATAAAATAGAAATAACCTTGCCTCATTTCCTTAGGGCACGTCATCCTGAGGAGTTTACGCCGAAGGATCTCCTGTGAGTGGTATAGCGCTTACTTATAGCACTGATGCCTCATTCTGGAGTTTCCTCACTGCGTTCGGGATGACGTACTTTCTAGATGGGCTAAAGTTTGACACATGGTAAATAAAATAGAAATAACCTTGCCTCATTTCCTTAGGGCACGTCATCCTGAGGAGTTTACGCCGAAGGATCTCCTGTTGAGTGGTATAGCGCTTACTTATAGCACTGATGCCTCATTCTGGAGCTCCCTCACTGCGTTCGGGATGACGTACCTTCTAGATGAGCTAAAGTTTGACACGTGGTAAAAAAATAGAAATAATTTTGGTCCATTTCCTTATGATTTAGGTTTGTTATTGTGCTATATCGTGCCCCAGAACCCAGTAAATTACCGTCTCCATATGAACAGCATCCTTTATTTAACTTCTCAGCGACACCAGGTAGACTCGATGCTTTTTTAGGCCGGTATGCTCTACCTTCTCAGACTGGGGATTTTAGCTCCTTATTCATTGGGGAGCCGAGCCAGCTCGATGATGAGGTCTTGCTGCATGAACACCATACGATAGTAACCTTCGATGAGGCGCAACTGGATACTTTGGAAATAAGGTATAGAACTCAACACGAACTAGAACCTCAACATCAAACCTTTATCATAAACTTTAATTGCAATTTTAAAGTTTATGAGCAATCGCTAGCCGAGATGCAAGAAAATGCGCGTGACCTGCAAACGAATGTCATTGGTTTTAACTATCGTAATGTTGGCCGAAGCCAAGGCCAGGTTAAGTTCATGTGTCATTTAATTATTGATGGCATAGCCCAAGTTCAGCGATTATTAGATCAAGGAGTTTCTCCTGAAAATATTACTTTAAATGGCTTATCCATTGGTGGTGGGGTTGCTACCTGTGTGGCTTGGTATTTTCATCAGCAGGGCAAGAAGGTTAACTTATTTAATGATCGTTCTTTTGCTTCAAGTCTAAAACTCGTTTTGAGTCATGTTGATAACATACCTATTGTTGGTGGAGTGCTTGGTTTTCTATTTACGCTCATCATTTTCAATTCCGCATGGTACGCTTCTATTGTGGATCTGTTTCAGGATATTCCACAGGAATATCGTGATTACATGTTGGTACGCACCCCTCAAGACAAACGTACCGCTGAAACTCAAGACGACCGGGCCATTCCTCATGACGGTTCATTACACATTGGCTTAAGAGAGCAGCGTAGAAAGATAAAAGGAACGATTGATACGCAAATTGCTGCGTGTAAAAACGAAGAGGTAGTTGATAGTAAAATAGTAAACGAGTTACAGAATATAAGGTACGAGGAAAAGGAAAAAGCACGTAATCGAAAAATGGAAGCGCCGATTACCGATATTGGCGAAGACTCCGCGCATACCGTGCCAAAAAAGTATTTATTTAATCGTCGCGGTGTTTCTGCAGATACTTTTTTTAAGAATTTTGTACATCGGTCATATGAAGAACACGGCATCAAGCCGAGCATGTGCAGGAATATATGAAGGTAGCCCGATAGGCATGGATTTTGAACCCTGAGGTTCAAGTGGGTGACGATTGAATCGGTTCAGGCTTCCCACTCCAAGGTGGGCTTGCACAACACCGACTGCAGGATGTCTCCCATGCTGTTAGCATTGGTTCGAAAATCACTCCCCACCGGGTTAATTTAAGTATAACACTGTTCTCTTGAATAAAGTCAAGGAATCACGGCCTTTACTTAATAAATAAACAAGAGCACTATACCTTATCGCTAATTAATGAGGAATTATTATGGCTGCAACACCATCGACGATGCTGCCCTTAGGTAGTAAAGCCCCCGATTTTAATTTAATGGATACCCGCAACAACAAAATGCTGAGCCTCCAGGAAGGCAAATCAGCCATTGCTACAGTAATTATGTTTTTATGTAATCACTGCCCTTATGTAAAACATGTGCAACCTAAACTGGTTGAATTAGCCAACCTGTATCAACCCAAAGGGATAAGCTTTATTGCGATTAGTTCCAATGATGTGGAAAAATATCCCGACGACAGCCCAGAAAAAATGCAGCTTGAAGCACAAAATGCTCATTATACCTTCCCTTATTTGTACGATGAAAGCCAAGACGTAGCGAAGGCTTATAAGGCTGCTTGCACCCCTGATTTTTATGTGTTTGATAAGGATTTGTTATGCGTCTATCGTGGGTGTCTTGATGACTCGACTCCCGGAAATCATAAGCCATTAACCGGAGAGCACTTGCAAGCCGCTTTGGATTGTATCTTGGCTGGAAAATCAGTGAGCGCAGAACAAAAGCCCAGTATAGGCTGCAACATCAAGTGGAAAGCCTAAAAGGTGTAGCCCGTATTCGACGCAGTCGTAATACGGGAGCTTAAGGCATCCTATTTTTGACAGCTATTCTTCTTAAGCATATGATAGAAAGCTTAAAATTTGTGGTGAAGCAATAAAAACTCAGGATGGGTGTGACATGCGTAAGTTGTGGTTCTTAGGGCTGGTTTTTCTATCACTAACGGCTTGCAAAAAGGAAGATAACTTGTTTAGCGGTTATGTCGATGCCGATCTGGTTTATTTATCCGCAGACTTTGGGGGGCGGCTTACCGAGCTTGCTGTGCTCAGAGGTCAGTTGGTTCCCAAGGATCAATTTCTATTTAAACTAGAGCAAACCAGCGAGCTTTATAGCGTAGACATGAGTGAATTAAACAAACAATCACTGCAAGCTCAACGCGAACAAACCTTAAGCCAAATTCATTATAATGAAGTGAATTATCGCCGTATTGTGGATATGCGCAAACAAAATGCCGCAAGCCAAAATGATTTGGATGCGGCGCAAAGAGATTTAACTGTTTCCAAGCAACAGTTGGCTGATCTTGATGCAAAAATTAAAAGCAGCCAGGTGGATACTGTCGATAAGAAATGGCAAGTTACTCGGAAAGAAAATTTTGCTACTGACCGCGGAATTATCTTTGATACCTACTATACCCAGGGCGAGTTTGTGCAAGCAGGTTATCCAGTCCTTTCATTGATTACCAAAAATAATATCAAGGCTATTTTTTTTGTTCCAGAGGCTCAATTAAACCGGATACGACTTAATCAAAAAATTAATATTAAAACGAATGACAATGAGAATTTTGCGACGGGACATATTTACTACATTTCCAACATTGCTGAATATACACCACCTATTATTTTTTCACGTGAAGAACGTCAGCGCTTAGTCTTTAGAGTCGAGGCGAAGATTGATACTCCTGATTTAGAAAAAATACATCTTGGACAGCCAGTAACTTTGGGATTAGCTGATGAGTGAGCTTGCCATTGATGTAACTAATTTAACCAAAGAGTTCGATAAAAAACTGGCAGTAGACCATATTTCTATACAAGTAGAAAAGGGGGCAATATTCGGCTTTCTTGGTTCCAATGGCAGCGGTAAGACAACTACTATTCGCATGATTTGTGGTTTGTTATCTCCTACCGATGGTTCGGGTTATTGCCTAGGCTATGACATTCGCACGCAAAGTGATGAGATTAAAAAACACACTGGCTATATGCCGCAAAAATTCAGTTTTTATACCGGTTTAACGGTTTATGAAAATCTACGTTTTGTAGCTGATATTTTTCAAGTAAAGAATTCCAAGCAAGCCATTGAGGCGATGATCGAGGATTTGGAGCTGGAGCGTTATCGAAAAGTACAAGCCGGCAATTTATCCGGTGGCTGGAAGCAGCGTCTGGCCTTGGCTTGTAGTTTACTGCATCAACCGAAAATGCTCTTTTTAGATGAGCCTACTGCCGGGGTTGACCCTAAAGCGCGAAAAGAATTTTGGGATTATTTACATAAGATTTCCTCCCGTGATGGCACCACTATTTTAGTGACCACCCATTATATGGATGAAGCTGAAAAGTGTACGGATTTGGCTTACATCAACATGGGGAAATTATTGTACGCAGGGCGCACCAAAGATTTGGTTCCACAATCCCATGTTAAAACCTATGTGCCGGAGATAACACGTGAAGAACAAAATTCATTAATGGAACAAATTAATGGCAGCTATCCTAATGTTTTAGTCTCAATTGTTAATAATGAGTTACGAATTTCCTCACGTAACCATAAGTCCTTGCAGAAGCTTATTGAGGAGCATCCTGAGGTATCATTTAAAGAGGTAACACCCTCTTTTGAAGAGGTTTTTATTGGGTTAATGCGATGAAGTTGACACATATTCAAGGTATTTCTTTAACACGTCTTGCAGGCTTAATCCGTAAAGAGTTTATTTTGATCACTCGGGATCGTGGCACTATTGCCATGCTCGTCATTTTGCCCATTATGTTACTGATTCTTTTTGGTTTTGCCATTGAGTTTGATCCCAAGCATTTACCCACCACCATTATTAGTTACGACAATACACCATTAACACGAAGTTATGTGAGTGGGCTTGAGGCTTCCGGTTATTTTAGAGTGCAGACCAAAGCATCCAGTGAGTATGAAAAAGATCAAGATTTTGCCAACAGTAAAATCAGTTTGGCTTTTACCATTCCCCCTAATTTTACCCGCAAATACATTCGTAATGAAAACCCGCAATTATTGGTGGAAATAGATGGCTCAGATCCGGGAAGTAGTGCCAGTGCGCTGGGTAATGCGCTACCCATACTGAATCAAACGCTGGATGCTTTCAATAAACAAGGTTTAGGCTCACCGTCTCCCATAAAATCGCCAAGAAGTGTGAATTTAATCTTCCATCGGCTCTATAATGAAGCCAACATCAGTTCTTATAATATTGTACCAGGACTTATTGGCGTATTGCTTACCCTAACTATGGTAATGCTGACGTCTACCGCCATCACTTCGGAAAAAGAGGCCGGTACAATGGAAATGCTGTTAAGCACTCCGTTAAAACCAACCGAGATTATTCTGGGTAAGGTGATACCCTATATCGTTCTAGGTTATTTGCAATTAACCAGTATTTTAGTTTTTGGTAAGTTACTCATTGATATTCCTACAGAAGGCAGTATTTTATTACTTTATATTGCCGCAGCTCCATTTATTATCGCCAACTTAATGGTCGGGATGATTTTTTCTACCCTTTCCAGCACCCCAATGCAAGCTATGCAGCTTAGTGTTTTTTATCAATTACCCTCTATGTTTTTATCCGGTTATATTTTTTCTTTTTATGGTATGCCAGGATGGGCCCAGGTAATAGGGTCGTGCATGCCGATGACTTATTTTACGCGGATAACGCGGGGAATTTTATTGAAAGGCAATACGATAGGCCAAATTGTACCGAATATTTTACCGATTATTCTGATCGCCGTGGTTTTGATTTTCTTAACGGGGAAAATATTTAGAACAAAACTTGATTAAAACACAAGGGAATACGTCATCCCGAACACAGTGAGGGATCTCCAGCACTGATATTATGAGTTAGCATTGTGCCTGATTCAGGAGATCCTTCGTCGTAAACTCCTCAGGATGACGTGCTGCGTTATGTTATTAATAACAGTTTATTTTAGGACATACCCTAATGAAACGAATGATGATTTTTTGTACTTTGTTAGCTATTTTGCTCGGAGGCTGTTGCAAAAACTGTAAGGTCAATGAGCAGGTGACATACCCTAAGAGTACCCGTAGCGGGATTAAATATGTCCAAGATAAAGCGGAGTTAAATCGAGTTGCCTGGTGGAACAAAATAAATGATCCTCAATTGACACTGCTGATTGTTCAGGCATTGAAAACCAATGACAGCATTAAAGGGTCTTACGCAACCATTGAACAAGCACAAGCTCAGCTTAAAGCTGCTCAATATGCGTGGATTCCAACATTTGATGCCAGTGCCAGCGGTTTTACAGGTGGGACCTGGAATAGTCATATTACTCCGAGTAACCAATTGGCCAATACCCCATTTTTTGCAAATTTTCCTAGACCAAGATTCAGAGGCTATTATGCAGGTTTTGTACCCAGTTATACGGTGAATGCCTTAAGCAATTTCAGCAATATTAAATCTGCCAAAGCCGCTTTAGCGATACAGAAAGCACAGGCGCAATCAACCAAACTGAGTATCATCAGCCAAATGAGTGGTACTTATTTTATGCTATTGAGTCAGCGCGAACAGTTGGCAGTGGAGCGGGTATTGGCCCGTGATTTAAAGAAATTGCGCCAATTGGAGCAGGTACGTTTCCAAAAAGGTGCTAGTGACTTAGAAACACTTACCAGTATTGATCAGCAATTGGCGCAAGAAGAAACCAAGATTCCGCAGATTGAAGGGATTATTGCTCAAAGTGAAAATACCATTCAGCTGTTATTGAATCAAAATCCGGGACCGGTGAAGACGCAGCGCAGTTTATTGGCACTTAAGGTAAATCATATTATTCCCAAACAGCTGCCTTCCTCTGTTTTAAAAAATCGTCCTGATATTATGATTGCCACCAATAATGTCACAATGTCTTATGCCCAAATTGGCGTTGCCTATGCGGAGTTTTTCCCGACAATCAGTTTAACCGGTTTAGTTGGTAAGGCTTCCGTGGATTTAACGAATCTTTTAAAAATAAGCACTAATTTGTGGGTGACTCAGGCCGTGGCTTCAATGAAAGTCTTTAATCCCAGTGCTTATCAAAACATTAAATCAGCGAAAGCAGGATTTAAAGCAACTTATTACAATTATTTAGAAACACTACGCAGCGCTTTTGCGGATGTCGATGATGCATTGACGAATGAACAAAAAAATAAGTTGGCGTATTTGCAAACGAAGAAAGGGTATTTGGCTGCCAAAAGATCTTATGCACTTGCTTTAGCTCAATATAAATCAGGGGCGAAGGATTATCGTAGTGTGGTTAATGCCAAAATCAATTTGGAACGCAGTAAGTTGGGTTTAATTCAAGAAAAAGCGCAGTTGCTTGATGGTATTGTACAGGTTTATACCGCAGTTGCGGGTGGGTATGATGCTGCGTAGGTCGATTGTTTTTAAAGGAAAAGCCGGTTGCAAGCAACCGGGCTACACTTTTTAATATTACAAAACCACATCAAAGTCACAGAGTATTTTAGGTGTAGTCTGGTGCTTGCAACCGGGTTTTCTTAAAAATGTTCTGGATTAGCAACTTCCCAATCTTTTTTGTAGCTTTCTGGAATATCAAAACCTAATAATTGCCCTGGCGTTAAATAATCATACATCTGCTCAAAACTTTTAACCTCATCAACTCCAGTACGCCTCATAATATGCGAAGGTTTTAAATCACTAGGATTGTCTAAGCCTAATGCGCCAACCATTTCTAAAAAGCTTCTTACAGTATTTTTATGAAAGTTAGCGACACGCTGTTTTTTTTCATCAACAACCAAGCCATACTGCAAGCGTTTACTTTGAGTTGTAACCCCGGTGGGGCAGGTATTGGCATTGCATTGTTTGGTTTGCAGGCATCCAGTGGCGAGCATCATGGCTCTAGCCGCGTTACACATATCGGCACCTAGGGCAAGATTAGTGACGATGTCGAAGCCATTAGCTACTTTACCACTGCAAATAATACGAACTTTATCACGAACATTAATTCCCACTAAGGCGTTATGGACAAAGACTAAGCCCGCCTCTAAGGGAGTACCAATAAAGTTGGTATATTCTACTGGAGCGGCCCCCGTGCCGCCTTCTGCGCCATCAACAGTAATAAAGTCAGGCAGGATCTGTGTTGCTAACATCGCCTTACAAATCGCAAAAAATTCATCTCTACGGCCTACGCATAATTTAAAACCAATGGGTTTACCTCCGGATACATCCCGTAATTTTTTAATAAATTGTAATAAACCAATAGGGGTGGTAAACGCAGTGTGGGCGATGGGGGATAAGACATCTTTACCCATGGGTACTTTTCTTGCTTTGGCAATTTCTTCAGTAAGTTTCGCTGCAGGCAGTATCCCACCATGAGATGGTTTTGCGCCTTGAGAAAGCTTGATCTCAATCATCTTTACTTCTTTACGATGGGCTTCTACGGCAAATTCTTTTTCATCAAACTCTCCCTCAGGGGTGCGGCAACCAAAATAGGCTGTGCCGATTTGGAAAACCAGATCCCCTCCTTGCAGATGATACGGACTTAAACCGCCTTCTCCCGTACTTTGGGCAAACCCACCGATCATCGCGCCTTTATTCATGGCCATAATGGCTTTCCCAGATAAAGCGCCAAAACTCATGCCTGAAATATTAAATCGAGAAGCACTATAAGGTTGTAGGCAATCAGGACCACCGACGATGATGCGTGACTCGACTTCCGAGGAATGCTTCGGTGCCAGAGAATGCAAAGCCCAGGTATAACCAATACTCAAAATATCGCGTTCAGTACCAAACGGAATAGTGTCTCGGGTATTTTTGGCGCGTTCGTAGATTAAGGAGCGTGTTTCCCGGTTATAGGGGAGCTCACTTTCATCGGTAGCAATAAAATATTGTTGAATTTCCGGACGGAGAAACTCTAAAAAGTAACGAACATGCCCTAATACGGGGAAATTACGTAAAATTGTGTGCTTTTTTTGGCTTACGTCGTAAATCCAAAGAATGATGACGGGGGTGAGAAACACCAGAAACCATCTGATATCTTCCAGCATGATAAATATCGCAAGTGCGATTAGTAACATGATTCCAAAACCGAGATACCATTGGCGTCTCATGGTTAACTCCTTTTAATTTATAGGCGTCCCAAAGATTCTATTTATGCCTTGTAAGTTGGGCCCATGGCCCAACACTGGGTTCCTGTGTGGCTCGATGCCTCGTTGAGCCAGGGGCTCAACTAATCCATTTCTGGAGCGCGTTCTATCTCGCCATTCACCATCTTATTAATTTTATGTTCTAAAGAAGTAATAAACTGGGTGACTTGATGGTGTTGTTGCGCTTGCTCGCTTTTGCACATCACTAATTCATGGCTAATGTCTAGGGCCGCCAACAATAAAGTGTGGAAATCATCCAATTGTTTGGTCTTCTTTTTGTTAAGCATGATTTGATTATTAAGCTTTTGTGCTGCGAGTACTAAATTTGCTTCTTCACCCTCTGGGCATTTAATTTCATAAGATTTATTTAGTAATTTAATAGAGCATGATTTTGTTTGTGTCATAATAAGGCCTTTGAATCGCTAAGGGTTTGGAGTAAATAGTAGCAATTTTGCTTGCAAGCAGCAAATACTGAGGTGAACCGCTGCGCCAAATCGGTTATCATGGAGCATTTTTTTATAGATGAGTTAATTATGTCTGCTGAAAATGAACATTGGACCTTACCTGATTACGATCATTTTGTTGATTCGATTTCCTTTTTATCATTGCCGGTTTCTGCCAGCTCATTACATGGAATGATGTGCGGCTATCTGTGTGCAGGAGAGGACTCTCAGGGCGAATCGTATTTGCGAGCTTTGTTGAATAATAAAAAGGATGAACAAAGCCGTAGTGCTTTGCTGTCCTTATTCGCAGTCTTTTCCATCAGCCAACAACAAATTACCCATTTTGATTTTAATTTTCAAATGATGCTTCCCCATGAGGAAGACTCTTTGTTGGAACGAGCTTTGGCATTTAGTGAATGGTGCGAAGGCTTTACCCAGGCATTAACTTTATGTGGAATTGGGGTTGATCAATTCAATGAGGAAGAGGCACAAGATGCCTTACAACATATGCTTGAGTTTGCCGAATTGGATTGTGATACTTTAGATGTAGGCGAAGAAGATGAACGTGCATTGATGGAAGTAAGTGAATACGCGCGCATGGCGGTAATTCGTTTGCACGGTGATTTAATGATGAATGAACAAAATCGTGGTGTAACCCATTAATAAGGATGTTGGTATGATTACTCAGCAAGAATATCAGGCAAGAAGAAATAAATTAGCGCAGCAACTACCAGAAGGCAGTGTGGCGCTTATTATTGCGGCACATGAACAGTTACGCAATGGGGATGCTCATTATCGTTTTCGCCAGGACAGTAATTTTTATTATTTAACCGGCTTTAATGAACCGGATGCCATCTTAGTGCTGATTGCTGGAAAAGAAAATCAAAGCATTCTCTTTAATCGCCCGCGTAATCCTGCTGCTGAACAATGGACAGGTAGACGCCTGGGGCAACAAGGGGCAGTGGAAGAGCTGGGAATGCAGATGGCTTTTTCTATTGATGATGTTGCCAAAGAGCTACCGGGTTTACTCAATGGTAAATCAGCTGTTTATTATTCTCTTGCTCGTAATGCTGAGTTGGAACAATTGATTATGGATTCCCTGTCGGTGCTCAAAGATCAGGTGCGTCGAGGGGTTAAAGCGCCAAATTGCCTTTGCGATTTGGAGCCTATTTTAGGCGAAATGCGCCTAATTAAAAGTGAGGCGGAGTTGGATTTAATGCGTCAGGCGGCGCGTATTTCAGTGGATGCTCATCTGCGGGCTATGCGCCAATGCAAAGTGGTGCGCAACGAATATCAATTAGAGGCAGAATTGATTTATGAATTCAGCCGCCAGGGTTGCCGTAGTGTGGCCTATGATCCGATTGTTGGGGGTGGCGAAAATGCCTGCGTATTACATTACACTGATAATAGCCATCCTTTAAACTCAGGCGATCTGGTGCTGATTGATGCCGGTGGCGAATATGAAAATTATGCGGCGGACATTACCCGCACTTTTCCCATCAATGGTAAGTTCAGCCCAGAACAAAAAAGTATTTATGAACTCGTACTTAAATCACAAAAAGCAGGAATTGCTGTAGTAAAACCAGGCACGCCCTGGAATGTAGTGCAACAAACCATCATTCGTATTTTAACGGAAGGCTTATGTGAACTGGGTATTTTACAGGGTGAGGTCGATGAGTTAATTACGCAGGAAGCCTATAGACCTTTTTACATGCATAATTCAGGACATTGGCTTGGCTTAGATGTGCATGATAGTGGCGTGTATAAAATAGACGGTGAGTGGCGTCCTCTAGTGCCTGGAATGGTATTAACGGTTGAGCCGGGTTTATATATTAGTTCGAACATTCCTGGAGTAGATAAGCGTTGGTGGGGTATTGGAGTACGTATCGAAGATGATGTGGCAGTAACTGCTACTGGTTATGAAGTATTGACTGGGGCATTACCTGTTGATGTGGCGGACATTGAGGCATTAATGCGTGACTAATAAAGAAATAGATATTCTGATTATTGGCGGGGGCCTGACTGGAGCTACGTTAATGTTGGCGTTGCAAGGACTGGGGTTTAGTTGCGTGTTAGTGGATGCACATGCATTGGGACATAAAATCAATCCTGATTTTGATGCGCGTTCTTTGGCACTTTCTCCCGCGAGTCAGCGTATTTTAACTATGTTGGGTGTTTGGGAGCATTTGCAGGCGCAGGCAACACCAATTGAAATGATTCATGTTTCGGATCAATCCCATTTTGGGGCATCGCGTTTGTATGGTGACGTTGATGCGCCTTTAGGCCATGTTGTGGAAATGCAATACATCAATCGTGCTCTGCATCAACTGTTGGATTCTCAGCAGATTTTGGCCCCGGCTACGGTTGAATCGCTCGATCTCAGTAAAAAAACGGTAACGATTAATACGGACGCTGGGCAAATAAATGTTGCTGCTCGTTTAATTGTTGCGGCTGATGGAACCCATTCTGCCGTACGACGTTTCTGCGGCTTACCTTCACAAACGAAGTTGTATGGACAGCAGGGCATTGTTGCCAATATTGGTTTGAGTCAACCACATGCCGGACGTGCTTATGAACGGTTCACCGCTCATGGTCCTTTGGCATTATTGCCTATGCAAGACAATAGAATGTCTTTAGTGTGGGCAGTGCCGGCTAAAGAAGCAAGCCAACTGCTGGTATTATCTGATGATGAATTTTTACGTCAATTGCAACAGACTTTTGGATACCGATTGGGTCGTTTTACCAAAACCGGTAAGCGATCGTCTTTTCCTTTACAGCAAGTGTTAATGCCGCAACAAGTTAAGGAATCTGTGGTTTTTGTGGGAAATGCCGCGCATACCTTGCACCCGGTTGCAGGCCAGGGATTTAATCTAGGGCTTAGAGATGTAGCCACCTTAGCACAATGCATTGCAAAGCATGGCTTAAATGCAGAAATGCTGGCACAGTACGTACAACTACGAGCTCATGATCAACGCATCATTACACGCTTCACTGATGGTTTAATTAACTTATTTACCAGCCGCTTACCAGGCTTAGGGATTGCACGTGGTTTAGGTTTGGTTGCTCTTGATAATATTCCTAGCTTAAAAGGTCTTTTAGCACGCTATGCTCGTGGATTTGGTGGTGTTGTTCCTGATTTAGTCTGTGAGATTGCGTTAAACGAACACGAGGCATAAGCCTAGAGGTAATAGAATGAATTTGGAGTTTCATGTACTAATCATTGGCGGTGGGGTTGTTGGTTTAACCGCAGCCATTGCGATGGCGCAACGGGGTTACACCATCGCAGTGATTGATGCCGGTTCATTAACGGTTGATACCCATAAAACCGACTTGCGTGTTTATGCAATTAATCAAGCTTCAGAGACCTTATTACAGCAATTAGGTGCATGGCAGCATTTAGAACAATCTCGCCTTTCACCCTACAGCCAAATGTATGTTTGGGATGCCGTAAATGGCGCCCATATCGATTTTGATTCGCGTTGCGTAGCCAGTTCCCATTTGGGCACCATTATTGAAGAATCAGTACTAAAACAGGCTTTATTACACCAAGTTACCCAATATCCGGAAATTCATTTATTTCCCGATTGTTGTGTGGATGCGGTGCATGAGGAGTCTCAGGGTATTAAAGTATGCAGTCAGCAGCAGAGTTGGGAAGGGCAGCTATTAATGGTTGCTGATGGAGCAAACTCACCGGCGCGGCAAAAACTCAAAGTTGCTTTAACCACGTGGCCTTATCAACAACAGGCAATTGTGGCGACGGTAGCTGTAGAAAAAGCGCATCAACATACAGCATATCAAGTATTTAACCCCGATGGTCCTTTAGCCTTTTTGCCGTTGGCAAATCCTAATGAATGCTCCATTGTTTGGTCTGTCGAATCAGAACGTGCCAAAAAGCTGATGGAATGCACGGCTGAGCAATTTAATGAGGAGTTAACTAACGCGTTTGCCAAAAAGTTAGGTTCGGCTCATTTAATCAGTACTCGTCATCAATTTCCTTTGCAAATGCGGCATGTAAAACAGTATACCGGCGCTCGCTGGCTACTGCTCGGAGATGCTGCTCATACGATACATCCTTTAGCTGGACTGGGCTTAAATGTCGGCTTGGCTGATATTAATGCCTGGCTGCAGTGTTTGGATGCAGCGCAAGGTAATTTAGTATCTAAAAAGTCATTAGGAGCCTATCAACGTGAACGCAAACATGCTGTTTGGCAAACGATCGCGCTGATGGAGGGATTCAAGCGATTATTTAGTAATTCATTTATGCCTATGGTTACTTTACGAGGATTGGGATTAGGTTTTTGTAATACCTTTATGCCGATTAAGCGCTTGTTTATTCAACATGCTCGTGGCATGGGTTGATTTACGATTTAACTTATAAGCTTAATGTACGTCATCCTGAGGAGTTTACGACGAAGGATCTCCTGAATGTGGCATTATACTTATTTTGTCCTTATTCAGGAGATCCCTCACTGCGTTCGGGATGATGTATTACTGGGATGTGCTACTCTCACCCACGAGCAAAAGTTCGGCGACTAAATGCCACTTTTTCTGCAACTGACTCATTAGGGTTTTCTTTTTGATGCGCTTCAATGGCGCGATAACGCTTTAGCCCACCTTCGCGGTTTGCAATTTGGATGTTTAATCCCGGACGTGCATTCAGTTCCAGCATTAAAGGACCTTGGTCTTTATCGAGCACAATATCCACGCCAAGATAACCTAAACCGGTTAAATCATAGCAACTGGATGCAATTTCCAATATTTTATTCCAGTAGGGAACTTCGATTCCAACAATCGGGTTTAGAGTATCTGGGTGATAATCAATGGTGTCATTATGAAATACCCCCCCTAATGTTTTCCCAGTTGCTAAATCTACACCAACGCCAATAGCTCCTTGGTGTAAGTTTGCTTTACCGCCTGATAAACGCGTGGGAAGTCTCACCATCGCCATCGCGGGGTAGCCTAATAAAGAAATAATGCGAATATCAGGAATGCCTTCATAACTGACCTCGGCAAAGACGGGGTCCACTACCACGCGTTTTTCGATAATTGCGTAGTCAGAAGAACCGCCCAGACTGTAAGCACCAGATAATAAACAGGATAAATGGTAGCTCAGCTCTTGGGCTGTAGTAAGTTTTCCATTAATTTGGCGATAACGGCCGTAGACCTTATCTTTAAATACTAAAATACCATCGCCACCAGAACCTCGAGCAGGCTTCACCACAAAATCATCGTAGGGTGCAAACAGCGTTTCAATCGATTTTATTTGCTGTTCTGTTTCGATGATTTCATATAAGGGGGGAACAGCTATACCTGCTTGCAGGGCTAATTTTTTAGTCTTAAGTTTATCATCAACCAAGGGGAACAATTTTCTTGGGTTATAACGTAATACAAAATCAGTATTCCGTTGGTTAATGCTTAATATCCCGTGGTCTTTTAAACGGCGAAACAAATTAATCATTTTTCTCTCGCAAGCACTTTAAAGCGCTTTAACTCAAACAATCGATAGCCACGATATTGCCCGAACCATAAAATCAGTGCGAGTAATACTAAAAGTAATTCGGGGAATGCGAAAATTAAATATTGCAGAGGCTCATAACTCATTGCCCAATAAGAAATTACCGCTGCAAATAAACTACCAGCCCCTGATTTGATTGCCTCTGATGCACCGCGCTCATCCCAGGTGATACACATGCGCTCAATAGTCATGGTTAAAATAACCATGGGGAAGAGTGCTACTGATAAACCAGCATCCAAACCAAGGTTTTGGCTGACCACACTAATGAAGATCATGAGCAAAATGACTACAGTGAGAATGGCTGCCAATCGCGGCACCAAAAGCAGCCGCAATTGATCGAGATAAAAGCGTGCTAAAAGTCCAAATGACACCACCGTGACAAACAGACAGATTCCCCAAATGACATGGGTTTCTCTAAAGGCCAAGGCAATTAATACTGGCATGAAGGTGCCAAACGTCTTAATCCCGATGAAATTGCGGAGAATTAAAATAATAAAAGCACCAATCGGTACGGTAAGTAAAATTTTATAGAGCGCTTGCACGTTTACTGGAAGTTGCAGTAACGAAAAGCGCAATAGTTGAGAATCTGATTGTAAGCCTCGTGATTTGGCAATGCTTAAGGCATTAATAGGGGTAGGCGACACCGTAATGTTAAATAATGGTTTTTTACCACCAGTCACATTAAATACGGGCTCATTACCGTATTGCCAGATCAAAAAGTCTTTGGGTAAGCCTGCACCACCGGTTTTAGGATTAATATAAATCCAGTTTTTGCCATTAAACACTGCTAAAAAGAATTTTAGCTCGGCTTTATTTTGCTGCGATAAGTAAATACCTTTTACTGGCATGGCCGAAATTTTTGATTGATTCAAAATTAAGATGGCGGCATCAATGATTTGTTCATCAGTAAACTCGTTACCAACTAATAGCTTGGCATTTCCATCTTGTTTATTCAGTTCTTTAACTGTACTTTGAGCAAAAGTCTTAATGTCCGCTGAGGTTTGTCTTACTTGATTGGTAATTGTTTCTACGGCAGATTTCTGGCTTTCATTCAAGGGCTGTGACTTGATGGCGGTTGGAGCACCTAAGGGTGAATCATTGGCATCAGCTTGTCGGAATATCGCTCGATAATATAAGGATTGTGCGCCATGTGCTCGTCGTATGGACCACACTGTTTCTCGGTTATCGCCATTGAGGTTGGTGGTCACCCCATAGTTTCGCGAAACAAAGTACTCATCGAGAATGGCGAAGTGTGGGGGTAAGTAGGGAATATTGAAACTGGCTTTAATGGGGGTACTGGGGTCAGCAACAAAGCGCAAGTTGGATTCTACCATCCAGCTATTGACCGTTTCAGTATCGGTTAGCGGCACGTCCAGGACGAGATGCCGATACAAAAAGATTCCCGTTCCTAAAATAAATAACGTGAGGATAAGACCATAAACGTGACGCGTATTGTTTTTCATTATTTCTTACTGCTCTGGGTTTTAACGGTAAAAGTCAAGGCAGGATCTACTGCACCATTAAATGCAATAATGGCATCTCTACCCAATAATAAAGGATAATTGAAACGTTTGCGGTTGGTTAAATTAACTTTAATTGTTCTAACTTGATCTCCAAGTTGTATTGGAAGTAATACAACAGGGCGTTTGATGGGCTCATGGGGTAATAAGCCGGAGCCATTTTCACCGACACGGACTTTAATTTTTACCCGGCCCTTATATTCTCCTTCGAAAATGTAGTCCCCAGTTTTAGTCGGCACCGTAAAGCGTAAATAGGGCACTCCTTTTACGTTTACTTCGGTAATATTGGTTGCATTTAATGATGCTGATTTAGCACCGGTATCTAATTTTGCTGATAAGACTAAATCTTTCTCCGGAAATGAAATTTTTTCAACATAACCATAAATGTGTACTGCATCTTTTGCCATAAGGGGTCCAGTCATTAGTGACATAAAAATAAAGAGAGCAGATATTGTTCTCATTTAATCCTCGTTCCTGAGTTGTATATACCTGAAAAATTATCAAAGTATAGAAGTTTCAATCGTGTTGGAGCAATATCGTAGCAGGTTTGCACTCTAAGTCACAGTCTGTAAATGGGTTTCATTAAATATTTTTTGTCAGAAGAAGATTGTGTTATTATTAACGATGGCCATCGAGATTGTATTTTTTTGATTCAGTGTGGATTTATAATTGACATCAAGTCTAACAAAGAATATAATATCGTTCAATCTTAACTGATGGTCTTGTGTGACGCATGTCTCTTAAGAATGAAGAAGATTCGTCGAAAAAGCGTAAAGAATTAGTGTTCTTATTGGCAATTGCCGGTCTCATCGATGCGCAAAGTGTTCTTCTAGCCCAGGAGCTGGAAAAAGACCGCACTATTCATCACGTCTATAACGTTTTTGATTCCCTCAGTTCTTCCTATAGCATGTTCAAATTCTTTTTTGAAGTGTGTATTTCCAGCAGCAATGATCCTGATTTAATGCGTCGAGTCTTGTGTTCTCCCCAGGGGATGTCCTTATTTATTAGTGAAGCTCTGTTTTTAGTTAGCTTTGCTTTTTTCGCAAGTTATTTTGAAAAAGAAAAAAATAAGGAACCAGAAAAACGCGATGAGATGAAATATTTTATTGCAGCCTCCTGGCCTTATTTTCGCGATATGATGAAAGGAATGAAAAATGCGTATAAGGGATGGAAAAGTTTAGTTCAAATTATTGGTATTTTAAGTGCAGCAGATCTAAAGTTTCTCATCGTTCCTATAGGATTGGTCTTAGGACTGGTGGCAACACTTAATCGTTTTCTACAGCGTTCGACCGAAGAGCAGCGTAAAAAGAAAATGACCGCCAATAAAGACCTGTTAAAACGCCTCAATGATAAAAGTATGCCTTTTTTAACTAAAGAAGAGCATGACGATTATTTAAAAGATCCAAGCAAAATTCAATATCAAACGATGAGCGAACGTGCAATGGATTTGCTTGCACGCGCCTTAGGCGGTTTGATCGACAGCCTTTACTTATATGCCGGCGTGATTAGTCTGGCCGTATTAACTCCACAAGTATTTGCGGTTATGGCGGGATTCACGATAATTTTTTCTGTAGCGTGTGTTGCTTCGCGTATTTATGAAGGATATGAAGCACAGCGAGAGCTATTGGCAACTCAAACGCGTTGTAAACTGGCGTTAGTTGCTAAAGAATTAGAAACGACTTATGGAAAGTTTGCGCGCTCTGAGAATGTATATTCCCAGGATACAAAGCGTGACGTATCCCGCTTAATTGCACAATTTATTTTATTACAAAAAGAATTAAAAGAACAAACTACCCCGAGCTATGCCACGATATTTTTCTTGGGGGTCAAAAATGGTCTATTCGGCTATGGTGTATTAACCAGTTTTTTATTTATGGCTACCTCCGTATTTAGCGTGGGTACAGCGCTTTTTCCGCCGGCATTATTAATTGCTATTATTTCATCGGGTATTGCGTCAATTATCAGTGTTACCGCTTTTTTGATGCACTCTCATCAACAATATTTGCAAGAGCAAGGCCAGAAGCATACGGTTGTCGATGAGTCGCTTCACCAGCTTAGCCACTTGCAGAATAATATAACCTCTGACAATTACACCGCACCTTCAGTGGAAACATTAAAACAATGGCTCGGTGATGCGCGTAAGCCTGCAGATACTCAAAAGTCTTTAACCCAAGAATGGCTTGAAGTGTTCCGCTCCTTCTTTTCAGGGATTTCCAAAGGAAATAATTTTGCAAGTTTAATCGCCTTAGCGTTCTTACAGACGGACCCCCAAGACCATGAGCACGGTCCATCGGCGATGCTGATGCTTACTGTTGCGAGTGCGGCGGTGTTTTCAGCGGTTTTATCACTGCGGGCTTTAGCACGTGGATTAGGCCGAGAAAATGCGGCTAAGAATAAAGAGAACGTTATTGTAGAAAGAGCGGTGGATGAGGTAATGAAAACCAAGGCCGCAGGGGAGTCAAGCGAGAGTGGTGAAACATCTCCGCCTGCTTCCCTTAAAAGAACACTTGCCTTTCATAACATTTACAATTTCTTCCAACCAAAAGCGCCACAGTCACCCACACTTACACTGCTGGAGCATAAAGTTCAGGGTTTAACGTAGGATCGTTATACATTTTAAATTGATGATACACTCTAAAAGTACGTTTTTTCGCTAAGATTTCATCAAAAAAAGTATCCAAACAAAAAGCCAATTGTTCTAATTGTTGCTGAATCACCGTTAATTTTTCATAACAGCTGCGACGATGTTCTTCATTGACGTCCTGACGTTTGGTTTGTAGGGCCATGTGATAGGACTTAAGCGCTAAAATGGATAATCGATCAATGATCATTCCTGGCGATTCTGAGTTAACTGGGCATTGGTCGTGCGCAGCTGGTTGCAATAGATTAAAAAGCCAAGTATCCATTGCTTCCATACGATTATTGCGTGCTTGATTGCATTGATCAATTTCACGTTTGGCCTGATAGACAAATTCAGAGCCCATATCATCACGTCGGGCGCGGTCTTCAGCGTGCCAGAGCTGATAATTAAAGGCGTGATTTTCTTCAACTAGACGATAAAAGCCGTTATGTTGAGAAGATACTCCTGAGGCTTTCCATTGATTGATACATGCGTGATGTAGTTCGGTAATGGTTGATGTCTGAATTCGTTCCGACATATTTTATCCTGCAAATATAAAAAACAGGAAGTGTACCCTAAAAAAAGTAGTGGGATCCATAGAAAAGTGGTCGTTTAGTAGCCAAAATATTTTTTGTAAATGATTTCGTACGTTCCATCAGACTCCATTTGCAGTAATGCGGCATTAATTTTATTTATCAACTGGGCGTTCTTTTTCAAGGCGACAATGCCATAACCCATGCCAATATCAATGGGTTTTCCGATCATTTTTAAATTCTGTACATTATTGATAACATATTTACTCACGCTAGAATTGAGAAGTAATGCATCTACTTGCCCAGAGGTTATTCCAGAAACTAACCCATTAATTCCATCATATTCAATGACGTGATCTGGCGCGGTAAATTTACGTAACACCGTATTTTTGAGGTTATTTGATTTAAGCACACCGATTTTTTTGCCTCTGATATCATCAATGGAATGGATGGTGTTATTGCCGTTTAAAATCATAAATTGGCTTTGACTGGGTAAATAAGGAAGGCTGTATAGGTAATCCTCATTGGGAGTTAATACTACGGGGGCGGGTAAAAAGGCTACATCCACCTTACCTAGGCGCAAAGCAGCCAGTTGTTTGTCCACATCAGTGGCTTTATATTCACAGGCATTGCCAGTGCGTTTACAAATTTCATTCATTAATTCGATGCAAAAACCATAGAACTGTCCCGTATGACCAACTTCTGAGGCAAAAGGTGGGACAAATCTTAAAACACCGACCTCTACCTTGGCTCCATAAGCGAAAATATGTCCCAATAAAAGGGCTAAAAAGGCAATAAGCTTCATGCTAAGCATCCATGATAGAGATATTTTAAATTTAGGTCGTTAATGTATTCGTGTCAAATTGGGCATGGCATTTGAATACGTCATCATGAGGAATTTAGGACGAAGGATCTCCTGAATGTGGCATTATCTTTATTTATAGAATTTATGCCACATTCAGGAGCTCCCTCACAGTGTTCGGGATGACGAAGATCGTTTATTTTTTAGCTAAGCAGCGATCTAATGCATTCGCAAAGGCGGTTTTTTCCTTGATGCTTAGAGCAGGGGGACCACCAATGTTATGGCCACTAGCACGTAATTGTTCATTTAGATCACGGATGTTTAAACGCTGCCTAATATTATTTGCGGTATAAAGCTCACCACGCGGGTTTAGGGCCAGGGCATGTTTGGCAATTACTTCGGCTGCTAGCGGAATGTCCGCGGTAATCACCAGATCATGTGCTTGAATATGGGTTACAATATAATTATCGGCTTGATCAAATCCTTTTTCTACTTGTACGGCACGAATGAAGGGGGAGTTCGGGTAATTGATAAAGGAATTAGCCACTAAAGTCATTGATGTTTTAGTGCGATTTGCTGCACGAAACAAAATTTCTTTAATGATCTTGGGGCAGGCATCGGCATCTATCCAGATGTGCATGTTGGTTTGTTCCTTTTTTGACAGTTAAAGCGAGCACCATTTCGAAAATGGTACTAGTAAGCAGTACGGGGTAATTATATAATTTTATTATACCGTGAAAAAGCATCTATGGAGAACAACATGAAGGTTATAGCAATTTTAGGATTATTGGCGCTGTCTTCATCAGTTATTGCCGCCGAATCTAAATTACCTGTTGGCTGTCAGCCGGTGATGGTGCAGGGAAATGCGGTAACTATTCAAGCGGATAAAAAAGCTTTAGTTTTTATTCATAACATCACGGCTATTGATATGTGGGTGACTCATCCGGTGAATAATCCCGGAGCGAGTGCCGGTTGGACCAGTCGCTTAGAAGGCGGAAAATGGGCTGCACTGTCTTTGGAAAAAGGCCCCTTTGCATTGACCTGCATTGAATCCAGACCAGGTCATGAGCAGCAAGTTCCGTGTGAGGGGACGATTGCCGTGTGTAAATGGAATAAAGTGAAGTTTCCTGAAAATGCGCAGGGAACGTTCTGGGCTGCAGAGAATATGTCTTTACCTGCGTTAAAGGCTGCAGTTGGTGGTCGAGGTTATGTGTTACCTCGCTAACAGGGAAATCATTGCTACTTACACAGATAAGTGGTAGAAGGGAACAAATTATGATTAAAATATACTATGACAATAAATATAAATGTGGTGAACGGTGAGTAAAAAATCAAAAGATCCCTTTCATGAGCGGGAAAGTGAAAAATACGCCGAGCCCATCCCTAGTCGCGAATTCATTATGGATGTTCTTAATGAATACGGCAAGCCGATGTCGCGCAGCCATTTATTTGAAAAATTACATTTAGATGAGCGCAAACAAGAGACAATGGGATTTCGACTCAAGGCTATGTTACGTGACGGGCAAATTATGCAAGATCGTCGCGGACGCTTTTGCCTTCTACAAAAAATTAATTTGTCACGGGGAACGGTGCAAGGCCATCCAGATGGTTTTGGGTTTTTCATTCCCGATGATGGTTCTGATGATATGTTTTTATCCGCCAAGGAAATGCGCGCAGTAATGCATGGCGACGTTGTTTTAGCTTATCAAGCAGGGGTCGATCGCCGCGGAAGGCCAGATGCTAAAATTCATGAAGTTCTGGAACATGCAAATGCTTCAATTGTGGGGCGATTTTTTACCGAGCATGGTGTTTCTTTTGTTTTGCCGGACAGTAAGCATTTAACGCAAGATATTTCCATTCCTCAAGAATTTGTTAATGGCGCTACAAATGGCCAGATCGTTTTGGTTGAGGTGATCGCCTTTCCCAGTAAACGGGCGCAGGCTATTGGCAAAATCATCCATGTATTGGGGGAGCATATGGCTCCAGGTATGGAGATTCAAGTTGCAATCCATGCTCATGGCATTCCCTTTGAATGGCCTGATGATGTCAGTATTGACGTAGCAAAAATTCCACAGCAAGTAACTGAAGAGCAAATTAAAGGACGAACGGATTTACGCACCTTGCCTTTTGTGACTATCGATGGTGAGGATGCTAAAGATTTTGATGATGCTGTTTATTGTTATAAGAAACCCAATGGTGGTTTTCAACTTTATGTTGCCATTGCGGATGTAAGTAATTACGTCCAACCGAATTCAGCGTTGGATAAAGAGGCGGCTCGTCGCGGTAACTCGGTGTATTTTCCGGGCAAAGTAGTGCCCATGCTCCCCGAAGCCTTGTCCAATGGCTTATGTTCGCTGAACCCGCATGTAGACCGCTTATGTATGGTTGCTGAAATGGCGATTAGCAAAGAAGGTAAAATTGCGCGTTCACGCTTTTATCGTGCCGTGATTCATTCACATGCACGCCTTACGTATACCCAGGTTGGGAACTGGCTGGAACAAGGGGGGAGTGATGAAAAACACGCACCGCTCTGGCCAATGCTCAGCGGGCTTTATGATTTATATAAAGTATTATTAGCTACGCGTAAAACTCGTGGTGCCATGGATTTTGAAACCACTGAAACACGTATTGAGTTTGATGAACATAAAAAAATTAAATGCATTGTTCCCGTGATTCGTAATGATGCGCATAAATTAATTGAAGAATGCATGTTAGCAGCCAATGTGGCTACAGCCCGTTTCCTTGAGCGCGCCGAAATTCCTACTTTATATCGAGTGCATGCGGCTCCTGAAGAAGACAAAATTACTGCGTTAAGGCAGTTTTTAGGGGAGTTGGGGTTACAATTATCTGGGGGTAAAAAGCCAGGGCCTAAAGATTTCCAACGGACTATGAGTGCCATTGTTGATAGACCAGATAGGCATTTGATTGAGACGGTGATGTTGCGCTCTTTAAAACAAGCGCATTATGTTGAGGCAAATGAGGGGCATTTTGGACTCGCCTATTCGGCTTATACCCATTTTACCTCGCCTATTCGTCGTTATCCTGATTTATTAATCCATCGCGCGGTAGGGCATCTCTTGGATAACCATCCAGTTTATGAGTTTGAATATTCGCATGATGACATGAATCGTTTAGGCAAACACTCCTCAATGACTGAACGTCGTGCTGATGATGCAACTCGCGAAGTGGTTGCTTGGCTTAAATGTGAATACATGCAGGATAAGCTGGGACAAGTCTTTAACGGACGTATTTCTGCGGTAACCAGTTTTGGAATTTTTGTTGAATTAGATGAAATATATGTCGAAGGTTTAGTGCATGTTACTTCATTGAAGAATGATTATTATACTTTTGACTCTGTAAAACATCGACTTATAGGTACTCGAGGCGGCCAAGTATATCGTTTGGGTGATAAAATGACTGTTTTAGTTGCTCGAGTTGATTTAGATGAACGTAAAATCGATTTTGAACTAGTTGTAGAGGACACAAAAAGTCATGAGTGAGCAGTTTGTTTATGGGGTGCACGCCGTTTCTGCCTTATTAGCTAATCCCCATCGAGTTATCCGTAAGCTGTTTATCAGTCAGGAGCGTATGGATAAACGCGTGCAAGACTTATTAGATAAAGCTATACAAGCTAAAATCAGTATCGAAAATTTAAGTACGCAACAAATGAATCAACGTTTTGCTGATTTTACCCATCAGGGGATAGTGGCTAGTGCTTCTGCATTGCCAGACTATAATGAGTCGCATCTTCTTGCCTTATTCGAAGCAAGCAAAAGCCCTGCCTTGATCTTAATTCTTGATGGCGTTACCGACCCGCACAATCTTGGCGCTTGTTTACGTAGCGCTGATGCAACCGGCGTTGATTTTGTCGTCATTCCTAAAGATAAAAATGCCAGTATTACTCCCGTAGTGAGTAAAGTTGCCTGTGGTGCTGCCGAATCGGTACCGCTTGTGCGAGTTACTAACTTAGTACGCAGTATGGAACTGTTGAAAGAGCAAGGTGTCTGGATTTATGGCGCGGCTGGAGAGGCAACGCAATCACTTTACCAAACAGACTGTACTGGCGCGATGGCGATTGTGATGGGTGCAGAAGGTGAAGGTTTACGTCGTTTAACTCGCGAACATTGCGATGGCTTATTTTCTTTACCCATGTTAGGTAGTGTGGATAGTTTAAATGTATCCGTAGCGACTGGCGTTTCTTTGTATGAGGTAGTAAGACAAAGAAAAGGGAGTGAGTTTTAATGAGTGAGTTAAAAATTAAAGCGGCAAAAGCGGCTTTAGATTATATTGAAAATGATACCGTAGTTGGCGTAGGTACCGGGTCTACGGTTAATTTTTTTATTAAAGAGCTAGCAAAAATCAAGCATAAAATCGATGCTTGTGTTGCCAGTTCCAAAGCCACTGAAGCGCGATTACGTGCTGAAGGTATTGTCGTGATTGATTTAAATTCAGTGCAAGAGTTGCCAGTGTATATTGATGGAGCAGATGAGGTCGTCACTCATGGCGAAATGATTAAAGGCGGCGGCGGGGCGCATACTCGCGAGAAAATCGTTGCTGAAGTAGCCAAAAAGTTTATTTGTATTGTGGATGAGTCAAAGGTCGTCAAGCAACTAGGCCAATTTCCATTGGCGGTTGAAGTGATTCCCCAGGCACGCAGCATGGTTGCACGACATATAGTGCACTTGGGTGGTGATCCTGAATATCGTGATGGTTTTGTTACCGATAATGGGAATATTATCCTCGATGTGTTTAATCTAAATTTTGCTAATATGCCGGCGCTGGAAGATCGCTTAAATACAATTCCTGGTGTGGTTGAAAATGGATTATTTGCTCATCGTTTAGCCGATGTTATTTTGGTCGCATCGCCTGATGGGATAAAAAAATTAAAAGAGTGATGGAGTCTCGTTAAACGCTCTCCTCCGAACGTAGCCATGTAGGTTGGGCCCATGGCCCAACATTGAGTTCTGGTGTGGCTCGATGCTTTGTTGGGCCATGGGCCCAACCTACATATAATCCCTAAAATAAGTTTTAAACAATTTAACTAACTAGGTTTTAGAATCATGGATAAGTGCAAAGTTTTTGTAAATCGAATCCTCAACATGAAAAAAATCAAATTGATTGGTCTGGACATGGACCATACCTTGATTCGTTATCACACAGAGAATTTTGAGTCTCTCGTGTACCAGTTAGTTAAAGAACAATTAGTGGAAGCAAAACATTATCCAGAAGCAATTAAGAAGTTAAATTTTAATTACCATGATGCAATTCGTGGTTTAGTGGTTGACCGTAAAAACGGTAATATTTTAAAACTAAGTCGCTATGGGGCAATTAGACAAAGTTTCCACGGGACTAAATTAATTGACTTTGCCGAGCAGCAGAAAATTTACCGAAGTACCTATGTGGATTTAGGTGACCCAAACTACATGGCAATCGACACCTCATTTTCTATTGCTTTTTGTGTCCTCTATGGGCAATTAGTGGAGCTCAAAGATATTCTGGGCGATAGTATGCCGAACTATCAAGGAATAGCTCAAGATGTGCAAGCTTGTGTGGACAAGGTGCATTCGGATGGCAGCCTAAAATCGATTATCAGCAAAAATCTGTCTACCTATGTAATCAAAGATCGCGCTTTGGTGGATGGTTTAAAACATTTTATTCATCATGGCAAAAGAATATTTATATTAACTAACTCTGAATATTCGTATACCAAACTTCTTTTAGATTATGCAATCAGTCCCTTTCTCAAGAAAGGGCAAAGTTGGGCTGATTTATTTGAGTTTGTAATTACCTTAGCCAATAAGCCACGGTTTTTTTACGATAATTTGCGCTTTTTAGCCGTAAATCCGGCTAATGGTGCCATGCATAATCTCATCGGCCCTATTGTCCCAGGCGTTTACCAGGGAGGTAATGCTAAGAAATTTACTGAGGATTTACGGGTGCGTGGGGATGAGATCCTGTACATTGGTGACCATATTTATGGCGATATTCTACGCTTGAAAAAAGATTGTAATTGGCGCACGGCGTTGGTTGTCGAAGAGTTAGGTGAAGAGATTGACGCTCAAATACGAGCTATGCCTATTGAACGGCAAATTAGCGAAACGATGGAAGTGAAAAAGGATTTAGAGTCGAACTATGTGCACTTGCATACACAAAGTATTGATGAAGGCTCTACAAAATATCAGAAAGAGCTGCACGAATTACAGGCACAAATCAGCCGCTTGGATGCGCAACTGACTAAATTAATCAAAGAGCAGCAAGCCTTTTTCAACCCTAAATGGGAGCGAATCTTCCGTGCGGGTGCTGAAGAAAGTTATTTTGCGTATCAGGTAGATCGCTTTGCATGTATCTATATGGAAAAGTTATCTGATTTATTGGAGTGCTCACCCATAACTTATTTCCGTGCCAATAGAAGATTACTCGCTCATGATATTGAAGCATAGCCTTGTTACTTGCAACGAATAGCACTTTTATTGGAGCTGTAGCCCGTCCTAACATAGGGGCAGCGCATTATTTATGCACAGCCCCAGATTGCGCCATGCTCCATCCAGTCCGCATGGGCTGAAAATGGTTCATTTTGTGTTATAGTGGCCTCTTTTTTATGCAGAGGCGGCCAGTTATGGTAAGTTCGATTAAAAACAAGCAAGCAGAACAATCAGTCCAGCTTAATGGGCATGAGGTTCCTGCTGATGCGCTACATCATATGACCACTTTTATGGATGGAAATTCTTTAAGAAATTTTGTTCGCGCAGGGCGTGCTTTTTTTAATGTGGTGCAGCAGAGGAGCGATTTAAGCGAACCGTCTTTGTGCACTCAGCTCCCCAATATTAGCGTGGACAATTACTCGATTACATTTTGTGATGATGAACATAACGCATGCTCAATATATCCCTACGGTTATAATGAATTCAGATGCATTTCTGAGCATAAAATCACCTCGTTAAGCGGTAGCAAAACGCATCAAGTCTGGCTAACTGATGCAGGTTCTGTTTATGTAAAAAAAGATACAGGGGAATTCTTGATAACTGGGTTTTCTCTTGATAAAGATGAGCGAATTAATAGAGTGTATGCGGGAAATAGTGTTAGTTTTGCCCTCAGTACTAAAAATAAACTTTATGGATGGGGAGCGAATACATCAGGTGAACTAGCCCAAGGCAATACAATCGATTCAGCTTTCCCTTTAGAAATAGTGATTCCCAATAAAGAAATTCGCGAGATAGCCGTAGGTTCTTCTTTTGTCCTGGCATTAACTACAGATAACCAAATATATGCCTGGGGAGCTAATAGAGATGGACAATTAGGACTAGAATCCAAGCAAGAAAGCTATACAACTCCTCAAGAGATCATATTCTTTAAGGATATGAACATCAGAGCGATTTATGCTCAGGGTAACCATGCTTTTGTGATTGCGAATAACCAGGTATTTGCTTTTGGCGGCAGCAGGAATCACCAATTAGGACTTCTGTTAGCTGATGCAAACGAAATGAAAATGGACCCTGAAATACGAGAGAGCTATTATTGTGTTTATCGTCGTCCAATGAGCGTTTCTTTTCCAGATGCAGATTTTATTGTTATGTTGGCTGCAGGTCATAGCTTTACATTAGCGCTTACCCTCAATGGCGAACTCTATGGTTGGGGGAAGAACATTTTAGGAAGAAGTATAAGTAGTGTAACACCTGTAATACTAGATTTTTTTAATAATAAAAAAGTAATTTCAGCTTTTGCTAATGGAGATAGTTATTTAACATTGACTAGCGAAGAGGAACTTAATCAATTTAATAAATCCGTCCTAAACAGGAAAAGTGTTTATCGTATTTATTTTAATCAGCAAGAAGTAGTAAACGAACAATTACAAAAGACATTATTAAAAAGTAGCCGGGTGATTAGGGAGTATGCGCTTCATAAGGCTTATGATGCGCTAAATTTAGACGATGAAAAGCAATCATCGTACTGTACTATTCTTTGATTGAGGTTAAATCGACGGCTAGGCTTGTTAATAAAAAATTGTCGTCATTGCGAACAAAGTGAAGCAACCCAGGGTTCCGTGCATCGAACTTCTGGGTTGCTTCGTCACTACGTTTCTCGCAATGACGGAATGTGTATTCAGGTATGTATTTTAAGTTAAATAATGTTGTCATTGCGAACAAAGCGAAGCAACCCAGTATCGAGCCTCTAACGAAGCATGGTTTTAGCTTGTTTGGTCAAGGCTTCAATGAGCTGCGTCCCAATTCTCTCCTGTGCCAATAGAAACAAGCAAAGGAACTGAGAGTTGTACCGCATGTTCCATCAAGTGACGAATCTTCTGCGTACAGGATTCAACGTGCTGCTTCGCCACCTCAAAAACCAATTCGTCATGTACCTGCATAATCATTTTGGCAGGTGGATTTGCTTGACTATTTTGCCAGTCGGCAATGGAAATCATCGCTTTTTTAATAATATCCGCTGCAGTGCCTTGCATTGGCGCATTAATCGCAGTACGTTCAGCCGCCTTCTGACGCATTAAATTACGCGTATTAATTTCTGGCAAATAAAGCCGTCGCCCGAATAGGGTTTCTACATAGCCATTTTGATGAGCCTGTTGGCGAGTACGATTCATATACTCTAAAACTTGGGGATAGCGATGAAAATAAGTATCAATATAACGTTGTGCATCTTGACGCTCTACGCCAATTTGCTTGGCCAATCCAAAAGCAGACATGCCATAAATTAAGCCAAAGTTCACCGCTTTAGCTCGGCGGCGATATTCTGAGCTTACTTCTTCGCGGGGAATTTGAAAAATTTCTGCAGCAGTTGCCGTATGAATATCCCAGCCATTGGCAAAGGCGGTAAGCAAATTATCATCTTGGGATAAATGCGCCATGATACGTAATTCAATTTGTGAGTAATCCGCTGCCAAAATGAGGTGTTCAGGAGGTGCTATAAATGCCGTGCGGATTAAGCGGCCTTCTTCATTACGGATGGGGATATTCTGTAAATTAGGTTCGCTTGACGAAAGACGCCCAGTTGCTGCTACCGCTTGATTATAAGAAGTATGTACCCTGCCTGTTCCCGCGCTAATCTTTTTAGGTAAGGCATCAATGTAGGTGGAAACCAACTTGCTTAATCCGCGGTATTCTAAAATAACCGCAGCCAAACGATAGTCAAAAGCTAACTCTTGCAAAACTGATTCTGCAGTTGAGGGTTGGCCCGTTGGGGTTTTCGCAATCACGGGAAGCTTGTGTTCATCAAACAAGATTTCTTGTAATTGTTTGGGCGAATTCAAATTAAAAGGTTTTCCCGCCAGCTGTAACGCTTCGGCCTCGAGCTCTTGAATGCGTTCTTTGAGGCGCTTGCCGTGGTGCTCTAAAGTCACGGCATCAATCAATACGCCCTGTAACTCCATATCAGCAAGTACCGTTACCAGGGGCATTTCAATGGTATTAAAGACTTCTTGCAATGGCGGTTCCATCATCGGGAATAACTTGTTGTGTAATTGCAGTGTGACATCTGCATCTTCTGCCGCATAAACGCCAGCTTTATCAACCGGGATTTGGTCAAAGCGTAATTGCTTTGCTCCTTTACCGGCAAGCTCTTCAAAGGTAATGGTTTTATGACCTAGATATTTTAAGGATAAGGAATCCATATCATGGCGACCGGCACTGCTATTTAAAACATAGGATTCAAGCATCGTATCGTAGGTGATGCCTTGCAGGTGAATCCCGTGATTTTTCAATACGGAGTAATCGTACTTGATATTTTGCCCGATTTTTTTAATTTTGGGATTTTCCAAAATAGGTTTTAATTGGGCTAATACGTCTTCTCGGTTTAATTGTAGGCTGCCATCCGTGTGAGTGAAGGGGATATAGGCTGCCTTTTCCGGTTCGATTGCTAGCGATACACCAACAATTTCTGCCTTCATAATATCAATATCCGTTGTTTCGGTATCGATACAAAACTCTTGGCATTGTTCCAGCTGCTGCATCCATGGGGCGAGCTGCTCCTTGGTGGTTACTAGCTCATAAGTTGCGTTGATGGCACTCGTTTCTGTTGTTTGTTCAGGGTGGCTTTCTTTGGGTTCTAAGAGTTCTTTTAGCCAGTTTTTGAATTCAAGATCGCGAATGAGTGCAACGAGCGATTCTTTAACAACCGCCTTAGGTTTTAATTCATGTATATTCAAGGGCAATTCTAAATCGGTTTTAATGGTTACCAGTTTTTTCGATAAGGGCAGTTGAGGAATACTCGCGCGTAAATATTCACCAATTTTTCCAGTGATTTGCTCGGCGCGCTCCACTAAATTATCCAGGGTTTGATATTCAGTTAGCCACTTTACCGCCGTTTTGGGACCACATTTAGTAACGCCAGGAATATTATCCGAGGTATCGCCAACCAGAGTAAGATAATCGATGATCTGTTCTGGTGTCACGCCAAATTTTTCTTTAACCCCGACAATGTCCAAGGTGGAATTGTTCATGGTATTAATCAGGCTAATATGCTCATTAACCAATTGAGCCATATCTTTATCTCCGGTGGAAATTACTACCGGAATTCCCTGCTCAGTGGCTTGTTGCGCTAGTGTGCCAATCACATCATCTGCTTCGACCCCTTCGACAATCAGCAGAGGTAATCCCATTGCTTCTAATAATTGAATTAATGGCTGAAATTGTGAGCTTAATTCTTGGGGCATAGGAGGGCGATTGGCCTTATATTCCGGGTACCATTCATCGCGAAATGTTTTTCCCTTGGCATCAAAAACTACCGCTAGCTCTTCTGGCTGATAATCTTTAATCAGTTTTTTAATCATGTTTGCAACCCCATAGACCGCCCCAGTGGGCTGCCCTTTGGAGTTGGTTAATGGGGGGAGCGCATGAAATGCGCGGAAAAAATAGGATGAGCCATCGATGAGAATTAATGGTGCCTTCATTATTTACTCTACCTCTAGCTTGGATAATTGTGCGCTCAGGGTGGCAACTTGTTCCGAAAGGGTTTTTATATTTTTACGTATTAACGGAATACGGTTAACAGCTAGCTCATGTTTTATGGCAATATCTTTTGGACGTGCGGGGTTACCAAAATAGACAACTCCTGCTTTGAGCTCTTTCTTTGGAGCCACACCGGAGCGAGCTCCTAAAACAACGCCATCGCCAATGGTCACGTGATCACTGACGCCTACGTTCGCGGCAAAAATCACATGATTTCCCGTGGTACAACTGCCAGCAATACCGGTAAAACCACAAAGAATATTGTGTTTGCCTAATTTTACTGAATGGGCAACTTGCACTAAATTATCAATCTTTGTTCCTTCACCAATAACGGTAGCACCCATGGTCGCGCGATCTATAGCGGTATTAGCACCGATTTCCACATCATCATGAATAACCACTTTACCCATATGAGGCACTTTTAAGTGCTTGCCATCAACAAAAGTATATCCAAAGCCATCGGAACCAATAACGGTGGATGCATGAATAATAACTCGCGAGCCGATTTGACAGTGATCATACACGGTGACATGGGAATGAATGGTCGTATTCGCAGCAATAGTAACGCCATGACCGATATGTATGTGACTTTTGAGTACGCAGTGATCGCCAATAATACTACCGGCTTCAATGTTAACATAGGGGCCTACATAGACATCCGCGCCCAATTGTACGCCCTCACCAATAACTGCTGTCGGATGAATACCTGGCTGGATTTTCGGGGCTGGATGGAAATGATGGAGAAGAGAAATAAATGCTTTAAGTGGGTGAGCTACTTGGATTACTGGCTTTTCAGTGCTTTCCATACCTTGGGCTACTAAAATTGCTGCGGCAGGCGATGCCTCTACAATTTTCAGGTTGTCAGTACTGTCAGCAAAAGCCAGTGTCCCGGGTGCAATATCATCAATAGGGGATAATGCTGAAATCCGTAGTGAATCATCGCCGATGACGGACCCTTGTACTAAACTTGCTATCTCATAAAGCGAAGCATTCATTTTATTGGCCTTTAAAATTTGCAAAATTGGCTGATTATATACTCCTTGTGGTGTCTTTAGAACACTCTTTCTGAATCTAAGTAAAATGAGTTTTTCGCCAATAAACCTGGTTCACTACCCGCTTGGGCAGGCTTAATTTTTTAATTATACCGTTCATTTCTAATTAAAAGCATAAAATGAATTCGCATTATATTTATCCATCGGCTACACTGTGTAATTATCATACAGTTTGTTTTTAGGATTTAGTTTGGTGTACTTCTTTAAATAAATATGCATAAATTTATGAACGTGAAACTATTTGTCATCTTACAGAGCGATTTTTTAGATAAGGATATCGTTATAAATCCTTGAATGTATGGCAATTTAGCTAAGCTAGTGGAGCTAAATTATGAGTAAGTCCTATCTAATAAAACCGCCTATAACCATTTTTAAAGAGTATGATATTCGCAATCCGATTGGCGAAGATTTGAATGAAAATACTTATTATACCTTAGGCGTTGCTATTGGTAGTGAACTACAGGAATTATATGGATTACACACGCTGCTGCTGTGCCGTGACAGTAGGCCTACTAGCAATATGTTCGCGGATGCCTTGATTAAAGGCTTATTATTTACGGGTACAAATGTCATTAATATTGGTTGTTTACCCACTCCAGTTCTGTATTTTGCGATGAATGATTTGCAATGCCAGTCAGGATTAATGATAACCGCGAGTCATAACCCAGCGGCTTATAATGGATTGAAAATCATTTTAGGCAAACAAAACTACCATGGCGAACGATTACGTTTATTGCATCAGCGCATCCTGGAGCAACGGTACTTGTTTGATGAGACAGGACGAGGACGAGTGGTGGAATATCCTGAAGAACAAGTGGTTAATAAGTACATTCGTATGGTTAAAGCAAGCTTAAGATCGATTAAGCCCTTAAGAGTGGTTATCGGAGGTGGTAACGGTGTTGCCTGTCGCCTGGCGCCACAATTATTAGCCGCTTTAGGGTGTGAGGTTATTCCCCATTATGCTGAGGAGCAATCAGCATCATCTGCAGAGGAAAATTTAAGTGGTCTACGCCTGGCGGTTCAAACACAACACGCTAATTTGGGGCTTGCTTTTGATGGGGATGGCGATCGCCTGAGTGTTGTTGATAAAAATGGTTGTGTTATTGCGGCGGATTATTTGCTTTTGGCATTTGCTGATGCACTACTAAAAAAAATGGCAAAACCAGCAATTGTTTTTGATGTGAAATGTACCCATCATTTGCAGGATTATTTAAGCGCACACAACGGCCGTGCCATTATGACAAAAACAGGTATGGCTCATATTATGGCAACAATGAGTGAGCATCGGGCTGCTCTTGGTGGTGAATATTGTGGGCATTTTTATTTTAACGATCGTTGGTTACCACATGATGATGGACTTTATGCAGCGGCACGCGTATTAGAAATGTTGAGCGAGCAAGCCAAAGATAGTCATCAATTTTTTGAACAATTTCCCAAGTCATTAAGTACTGGCGAATTGAAAATTGATATTGCTGAGGGGTTAAAAGCTCAGTTTATGCAACAAGTAGTACTACAAGCTCCGGATTATTTCTCTGGGGAATTAGTGCATATTGATGGGCTAAGAGCAAATTTAACTAATGCTTGGGGGCTTATTCGTCCCTCCAACACAGGGCCTTATTTAACCGTGCGTTTTGAGGCGAAAACTTATGAGGCCATGCAAGATATTAAATGGATGTTTGGTAAATTAATTAATGCCATCAATCCCTTATTAGCGTTACCATTTTAGGGTAATTGTTCACAAGAACGTCATCCTGAGGCGTTTACGACGAAGGATCTCCTGAATGTGGCATTATGCTTATTCATGACACTTATGTCTCATTCTGGAGATCCCTTGTTCGGGATGAGGTTCTTCTTAAGCTGAAGCCATTAACTGTTCATTCCGTAGGATGGTAAAGCCATATTTGGCGCAATCTAACTTTCCCCCATGCTCATTGAGGATGGTGCTGCTGTATTTTCTTGAAATTGCGTTACATAATATTTATTCGTCCATCGTGGATGTAAGGCATTGACCGGAATATCTTCCACTGCTTTATCAAGCGTTAACGTATAATTTTTCAGGACAAATGCAATTAAGGTTTTAAATACCACATTAACAAACTGTCCGCCGGCAGGGCAGGAGCGAGGACCATAGGAAAAGGGGAAAAAATGCGGGCCGCTAAAATGAGGTACTTTATTGGTAAAACGTTCAGGATTAAACTCATGAGGGTTAGCCCAATAATCTGTATCAAAATGTTCTCGCCTGATGGCGCTAAATAGATAACTGCCTTTAGGGACAGGGACATCACGTTCTACGTTATCGTTGCCGACTACCTTTTCTAATAAGGCCTTGTTTCCTGTCCTACGAGCAATGACCGAGGTTGGCGAGGCAAAACGTAAAGCCTCCGCATATACTGCATCTAAATACGGTAATTTATCGAGTGCTTTAAAATCGCTAAGCTCTGGCAGTGTATTTATTTCGTTAACTAAGCGCTCTTTAACCTGCGGATTTTCAATTATTTTTGCTAAGGCAATGGTACATAAAGCAGATAAATTACTTTCTACAATCAAGGCGGCACCGCCATGTGTGTCTTGCAGGATTTGCATCTGTTGCAAGAAAGGTAGATTTAAAAAAGTTGTCTCCTCGAACTCTTGAGGGACGATTTGGTCAAAGAGGTACAATTTTTTCTGAATAATGGTAGGAACTGAGTGGGTGATAAGTTTAGTTGAGAGAGAGAGCAAATCCGCACTTGCTTGTTCAAAATCGGCTTTACCCGGTTTACTATGTACTATTTTGTCACTCATGGATTTTAGAATAGGAATATCTGCAAGAGTAATCGGATTAAGGCCAAAGACCGTGCCGGCAATAATATTGGTGCAAACCAGGCTGATTTGGGTTTCTATATCCACCTCGACTTGCCAGTTGGCGCATTGCTGTTTAATCAATTTTAGGGTTTCGGCATTGATGCGATTGGTAATGCTTAAGTGTGATTTTATTTTTGTGCGCTCATGAGTTGCTTCGTTGCTGGACAAGTTAACAATCGTTTTTCTCTTGATGGCTGCCTCCATGACCTGAAATGGTTCCCGTGCCTGGGGGTCTACAGGATTTTCTCCATAACTGGCTACTACCGGAACGGGGGCCATAACTAAGGTGGCTAATTGGTAGTTGGGTGCAAAATAGGGACCAACGACCAGTCTGCCTACCCTTTCTGGGGTATTTTTCATCCGCCGATAACATTCATCCAAGATCCAATCACGGTTAAAGCCATGCCAAACTAATTCTGGCAAGTCACCGAAAATATAAGAACGGCCAAAATTGATGGTGTGTATTGATACTTCGCCTAACAATTCTAACGTCCCATGATAAAGTTGGGTTATTGGAGTAGTGATAAAAGAAAAATAACCCATGAGAAACGATCCTTTTTAAATGAGTAGACGTTTAAATTTTTACAAGATTATTTAATTAATGTCTATCTTAATTATTGACGACTTTGTTTTTTCAAAATGATCTTTAATATGCTTTCACCGGAGAAACAAAGCCCTGTGGTTTCATTGCCCATAACGAACAATCTAGTTTTTGTAAAATATTTTCCGCGGTATTTCCAATAATAAATCCAGTAATCCCGGTTCGTGCTACAGTGCCCATGACTAATACATCGATCTGTTTTTCAGTGACCCAAGTTGGAATGATCTCTGTTGGATCGCCTTTTAAATGATAAATCGTCGGATTTTCTTGCAGTTTGGTTTGCTGAATCAATTGATGTAAGGCTATATAATTACTATTACCCTCTTGTTGTACCATCTCGTCAATGGCCTCTGCAGACATATCAACCCAGGCACTGTTGCGCAAGAATCCCTCTAAGGCGAATTCCCAACAGGAAAGAATGCTAAATTTTCCAAGGTAGAATGTGGTTAAGTGTTGAGCTAATTTTAACAGGTTACAGGCTAGCTCCTGCTCCGACGTTTCCGCATTCTCCGGGGCAATGGCTACGGCGACTTGAACTGCCTTAGGGTTTTTTAATGGTCGGTGCAGAAATAAAGTGCAGGGACATTTGCGTAATAGCGCCATATCTAAGGCTTTAAATCCTTTACCGCCATCATCCTCAGCGGCTTTAATGACTAAATCATGAGATTGGCGTAAAACATGTTGAATGATAGCGATACTCGGGGTTTTTTCCCATGCAACATTCACCGTGATGGATTTTTTATTGACCGTTAGGTTTGCTTGGGCCTCAGCAATCGTTTTTTGGGCCTTTTCTTTTAAAAAGGCTTCATATGAGGCTTTATACTGCTCGAAGTCAGAAGAAAAGGGAGGGCAAACAATAAGCATTCCTAAGCAGGCTTGATCGTGCTCCGCTAATCGTATTGCCTCGGCTAAGGCTTCTGTTTCATTTTTAACACCATTACTCACAAAGAGGATATTACGAAATCGTTTCACCAGATGCTCCTTCCAAGGATAAATAATAAGCTTAGGATCTGTTATTTATTATAGTATAAATAATATACCTGCTATTTATTCTATACTCTTACGTAAGGACTTCTTTTTGAGGATACTTCTGTGTTTAAACGGATATTAGTCACTACAGATTTCTCGGCACATTCACTCTATGCAATTCAACGTGCGGTTCAATTTGCAAGTTCTGTCCAGGCCGAACTAAAGTGTGTGCATGTGATCAATCAAGGTTGGATGGATGGGACTGAGGCGGTAGAGCAGGATTGGGTTCATAAAGCAGAGGAGGCTCATGAGCAGGAGTTAAAACAGCTCGTATCTCCATACCCAATGCAATTTACGGTACTTGATGGACGTGTTCCCGATCAAATCATGAAGTTTATCCAGGATAATGCCATGGATATGGTATTTATGGGGGCGCATGGGACCTACTATTTAAATGATTTTATTTTAGGCACGAATTCTGAGGCGGTGCTTAAGCAATCCCCCATTCCCGTGCACTTGGTACGCCTGCCACCTGGAGAGGCGTATGCTCGCATTTTAGTGTGTACGGATTTTTCTGACGCCAGTAAAAAAGCAATTGAATTCGCTTATAAAGCGTATCCACTGGCTGAGTTTTTAGTTTTGCATGTCGCTGATGTTTGGTATGAAAAAATGGTTAAGCCGCATATGCAAGATTCATTACAAGATAAATTAAATAAATTCCTGGTAAGCTGTGCGGTGGACCCAAGTCGTTTTTCAGTAAAATTTATTGGTGGCTATCCCGCTAATGACATTCCGAAGTATGCAACAGACTGGGGGGCTCATTTGGTGGTATTAGGCGCGCGCGGCCACTCGGCATTGCATTATGTGTTGATGGGGCGAGTGAGTGAGCGTTTGATGCGTGTTAATCCGACGGATATGTTGATTGTGCCCTGATATCAGGTATAGCCTGGTTGCAAGCAACCAGGCTATACCTGATTTGATGCGGTTCTCTCCTAACCAAAATACTTACTTAATACCAGCGCTGCATTTGCCCCACCGAAGGCAAAATGATTCGATAAAGCAATATCAACCATCTTCGGACGTGCGCTATTTGCCACATAATCCAAATCACAAGCAGGATCAGGAGTATCCAGATTGATTGTTGGTAGCAACAGATTATTTTGCAAACTAAGGGTGGTGGCTATGATTTCCATTACTCCGGCAGCACCAATCGCATGTCCTGTCATCGATTTCTGTGCAGTTATAGGAATTTCATAGGCTCGCTGGCCAAAAACGGCTTTAATCGTTTCTGTTTCGATACTGTCATTGAGCGGGGTACCTGTGCCGTGGGCATTGATATAATGTATGTCATTTGCCGATAAGCGGGCATCATCTAAGGCTGAAAAAATGGCACGTTGTTGGCCTTGAGAATTGGGGGCGGTCACATGAAACGCATCGCAGCTTGCTCCAAATCCGATAATTTCCCCATAAATTTTAGCGCCGCGAGCTTTTGCTTGCTGCAACTCTTCAAGAATTAAAATCCCGGCACCATCCGCAATAACCATTCCATCCCGGTTAAGATCAAATGGGCTGCATGCCTTAGCAGGGGTTTCATTTTTAGTGGACATCACTCTTAGTTTACACCAGGCAGCAAGCACTGATTCCCAGAGGAACGAGTCTGTTCCTCCGCAAATAGCGGTAGATAAGCGGCCGTGAGTTATTTGTTGATAGGCTGCTCCTATCGCTTCAGCAGAAGAAATACAGGCATTGGAAATCGTCGAGTTAGCGCCTCCAATACCAAATTCAATCGCAATATAATTTGCAATTGAATTTGGCATGGAGCGTAAGACGGAGAGGGCAGGCATTTTTTTCCATCCCTCAAGGTAAATGGCCTTATAAACCTCTTCGGCTTCAGATTGGCCTCCCATGCTGGTGCCGATGTAGGTGCCTGCACTAAATAGTTCATTAGTACTTAAGCCTGCTTGAGCAATTGCATGGTGGGCGCAATATAAAGCATATTGAGCGGAACGGGGATAGCGTTTGCTTTTATTAAATTGGGGGAGTTCATCTAGGGTAAAATCGGTAATTTCTCCACCAATTTGCGTGGGGTAGGGAGATGGGTCGAAGCTTTGGATACGTTTGATTCCACATTCCCCCTGGCTTGCTGCACTCCAAAATGTGTTCAGCCCTGTTCCTATGGAAGACGTTATTTCCATTCCGGTTATGACTACCCTCTTTTTCATCCCTAATCCTTTTATAATGAAGCAATTTTTCAAGCTAATACTAAAGGGGGGGAGAAAACTCTGTCAAGAACTTCATTTCTTAATATTACCTTAATGCTTTTAGTGTAGCATTACGCTCCATAAAACATCGAATAATACGATCTGTTAGGAACATAGTTATGTCGGCAACTAGTACATTAACTGAATTTTATGGCTCTTTTTTTTCCACGTGTGCTCATATAGCAAGAGGCCCTTATACATTAATTACGGAAGCGTTTATTGGTCTTGACCCCGAACCTGAGGACTATATTTTGGGGCTGGCGGCATGCATTATATTCTCCACCATACTGCCAATTTTACCGCAAATGCTAATGGTTTCTTTTGGTATTGCATGCTGTTTAGCAATCGGTGCATTATTGAGTATGCCGATTACTTATTCTGTTGCGGCGTATGCTGATGCACAGGAGAACAATGAGCCCTCTTTACATCGATTTTAATTTCTTTGGGTTGTCCGCAATTAACTTGCGGCACTCATTGGATTGGAAATTTGTTTTTGTAATTGGCCTACTTCAATCATCCAATAATCACAAGCATTTTGAGTTAAAAAGCCCAAACGTGTGTATAAGTTAAGGGCTTTCTGATTATGGGTTTCGACATCAAGATTTAAATCAGGTTTACCTTCACTTAATGCGTAGTTGATGCAGTAGGTAATCAGCGCTGTTCCTAATCCATGGCCTTGTTTTTCTGGGAACACCGCAATATCCGAAAGCGTTGCCCCATGTTGTTGCCAACGCAAATGGGCTTTGCCAATGAGTTGATTATGTTCAAAAGCCAAAATAATCTGATAATTACGCTCACTCAATATATGCTGAAAACGTGGTTCAAGTTCGGCATGCGTTTTATAAAAACAGGCCTCATCTAACAAACACAATTGTGGAATATCATCTATAGTGGCAGTACGAAAGGTGAGTTGCTTTTTATGATCCAATAAGGGACTCAAATTGTGCCGTTCCATATAGTATTCACTATGGCGGTATAAAAAGCCCTGTGTGGGTAGCCAGCGTTCGTTGATATGGGCTGGGCATGAAAAAATCACCTTCGGATAGTTATGTTCTTGCACTATAGGTAAAATATGGCGCAGTAACTGTTTCGCAATGCCTTTGCGTCGAGCTTCTGGATGCACCAACAATGCGATTTCTACCGCATCTTCATAGAAAAAATAGACACTGACAAAACCAAGTAATTGTTCATTTTCATAGTAGAGGGCGATCGTAGGCAAGGTTCGGCGCTGGACCAATAAATGCGTATAAACATTAGGAACACTGCCGTCGACAGTCTTACAGATGCTTTTTAGCTGTTCCAAATCATGGAGCTGCTTTTCATTCAATTGATTGGTTGTGCTAATCATGGTTATTTAAATTTATTTAGTTTTTTTAAAGAATAGCATATTGTTCAGATTTTGTAGCATGTAATCATGTAGTGGAATCCAGGAGCGGTGCTTGATTTGAGCGCTGATCCCGGGTAATGACAGCGCCTAATACGACTACAAACATTAAAAATGTAGATTTAACACCGCTACGACAATTTCCATAATAATTAACACGATAATGATGATTTCAAGATTATGGCCATGGCGGTTATCTAAATAGCCATTAAACATTTCAAAAATTTCATTCAAAGTATCGAGGCGGTGGTTAATTGCATTAACACGCCGTTGAATATGTAAATAACGCTCAAGCATGGAAAAGTGTTGCTCTAAAGTGGGATGTTGCCAAAAATATTTGGGATGATAAAGGAAATTACTAATTAAATTCATCTCACTTTTCGCACCTAGAATTTCGCCAATAATTTGCTGGATTTGATTACGACTGATTTCCATTTCACCGGTATGGGACAGGTTTAGGATCATTGGATTATATTTTTCAATGAGCGCATCAATAATGGTCTCAAAATATTGTAATTTCACCGATTGTGAAAAGCCATAAGAAAGACTTAGTTTCAATTCATCACTATCATCTTCAATCGTCAGACAATCTACATCAAAAAAATCGTGAGGTTCTATCGTCGTTTTTTCACCCGCTTGGAAATGAAACTCATCATGGACCGACATAGTGACGGGCTTATCCTGCAATTGTTTAATCGTATTTAAATAATCATTAATTTGATAACGTTTAACCCCCCAAGAAACTACGGTTCCATTTTTGAATACGTAGATTGTATGATTTTGATTCGTGTTCGAGGTGAGTTTGACGACATCACGCGTTTTTAATGAAGAAAATTCAGAGGGAGAATTTTTAAAATAGGCATCAATACGTGATAAATCAATTGATTTGGCGATACAAAAGCTTAGACATTCCATGATAGTAGTAACCTACGGTATAAAAAATGGTGTTCGCTAATCGAGCAGCAGAACATAAGTTAACGAGCGTTCTGCATAATTATACAATAATTTGGGTATTGGGCTCAAATTTTGTTGCATCACTGGGCAGGAGAGGGGTGAGAAAAGTTGGGCTTCACATGTTCCACCCAACTTTGCTGTCATATCACTATGACTCGCTATCAGCAGTTTCGCGACTACTATAAGCTTTTTTCCGATCAGTTGCACCACTTAACCACTGTGGGCAAACTTCCAAAATCGAAGCAATCTTATCCAGTTGGTCCTTTTCTGGAAGAATGTGTCCAAAGATTAGAGAGTTTGCCAAATGGCGAGATATCTCAAATACTTTAGATACTGCTTTGATTTTTTCCGATAACTCTTCGGGAAAACCTAAAGTAGCTAATTCGCGATTGAACCGTTGCGAAAATACTTTACTGTTCATTTTCTCACTCCGTGAAAAAAACAATACCCAGCATTACGCAAATCAAATGCTGTCCTCACACTGATCTATCAATCCTTGAACCAGCATCAAAGAGTTATAACTCATTTTTTTTTAATCGCAAAGTATTTTTTAAATTGAAATCAAACGCTTATCAGCAACTTGTCATTATGCTAAGTAGTTGAGCATGTACAAACTAATAACAGAAATACATTTCTGATTGTTTTTTAGCCAGAGGGGGTTTTGAAAAACCCTAGTTTAGTTTATAATATGAGCATAGTGACTTGTTAATTTTCTTTCTATTATGCAGATACTCGCAATTTTAGGTTTCAGTAAGGCAGGCGCTCATGTAAGTGCTCATGAAGCTCATTTTGGTACCATCGCGTATAACGAGAAAGGACAGGCGCGACACGTTATATTCAAAAAAAATAAACATCCCGGGCGATTAGGAGAGCAAGCTTCAGAATTAGAAGCCTGTTTTACCGCGGTCGCTAATGCAATCGCAGCGCCACAACGCAACTTAGAGCAAGAAATTGTGCGCTATAAGCAAGGCAATATAGCGGGTGTTTGTGCAGAACATGCTGCCCATGCCTTACTGCGTTTGCGTGCAGCGAACAAAGATATGGTTTTTTTGCAGGCAAACCAGAAATTTACCTCAAGTGCTGAGGTGAGTGATGCTGAGTTTCACGCCTGGATTGAAAGTCATAAACCGATTGCAACTGAGGTAAGTGATGCTGAGTTCATGGCTTGGGCTTACGGTCCTGATACCGGCTTACGAAACCCTATGCCGAAAAAAGAGGCTGGAGGGGATGGTGACTCCCCAAAAACGATAAATAAATGGGAAGAATTCAAAGCCATTCATGATGCTCAAGAGGCCTTAGAGAAGTTTGGTATCGGTTATTTTCAGCGTTTGCGAGATTATTGGCAAGAGCGTCACGATGTCGCTGTAGCCTCGATGGGCCCATTGGACGAACAAGCTATTTTAGCGTGTTCTCAGCATGTGCAATTATTGCTGGAAGAGAACCAGCCTCTCGATCTGAATCAGGTGCCGGCTAACCTACGTGATCAGCACGATTTATTGTCTATGATTTATGAGTGGGAATCCTTAAAGCGAAAATGTGATGATCAATTTTTAGCAAATGTGCAGCAAGAGTTTGATATTTCTAACCTTGGCGTGGGCAAGGGATTTAATTTCCTTGATAAACTGCCGCAGAACTTTTTTGCAAAATTATTGGCTGAAAAAAATAAAGGAAACATCGCAATCGATATGGATTCTTTGGCGGATGTATTTACCACTGCCTATGGACTTGAAGAGGATGATTTACACAAGGGGAACATTGGTTATTATGTAACCTTGGAAGATAATAAGCCCTGTTTCCACTTTTTTAAAATCGATCATGACCTCATGTTTAGCGATAAAATGATGTCAACTCGCAGTGCTCGCCTCGCGAACTTAACCTATACCGGAAAAGAATTTCGTATTAATGCTGCTGATTTACAGGGATTTCCTGATTTACGTCATTCAGGAAACCATTATTGGCCAACAAAACGAGCGTTTTTTGTTGCTGGAGATAAAGCCTACCAAAGCCTCCAAGACCGACTTGCTTATCAATCACTAAAGCATGATCCTGATTTTGATTTAGCAAAATGGCAACGTTTCTTAAAGCAGGCTGTCATCCCTACCGAACTTATTGCTAAAGGGCTGAAAAAGACTTTAGATGATGCACCGAATAAGGCTGAAGCCAAAAGCACTTTGGCTATGGTGCAACGAGCAACAAGCTCACGATTTAGTGAATTGCGAGTAGCTTTAGTGGAAGTACCTGAATTTAGAAAATTTATTCTGGAAAATCAGCCTGCAGCAGAAAAATTCATTCTTAAGGAATTGCAACAATATGCCACGAGCTTAGGTTGCACTAATGACGAAATTAATGCGTACCGAGAAGAGGTAAGCGACTCGTTAAAATCAATCGTCATGGCCAGTACGGTCAGTGCCTCTGATACGGCTACAGCTTTGCATACGGCGGTTATTACTCAAGCCTATCGTTGCTTTGAAACTAGTGAGTATTTTTCTTCCGATTTGAATAATAAAGATCGTCAAGGCTTAACGGCTTTAGATTGGGCTATCACTTACTATGAAATTTATGCAGACAACGTAAAGGCGAAAGCCGGTACGGATGAGCAATATGAATATAATCAACGCATGCGTACTTATTATGCGGATGTAATTTGTGATTTAACTCGATATAAGGCAGTGTACACCTCAAAAACATACGAGGAATTCCAGAAGTTGCTTGCCGAAGCAAAGCAAACAAGTTCTTTGAGTTTGCAACCACTTGTAACCTCCTTAGCTGAATACAAAGAAGAGTTGGAAAATATTCGTAGTCAACCAATGAGTACGTTAAAGCATGACAAAATGTGTGCTCTAGAGCTTTTGAATCGAGCGCACTTAACTAAAGAAGAGCTATTACAATTAAAAGAAGAGTTAAAACCAACAGAGCCTGAAGGGGCATTGAAATTTATTAAAGAATTGCGTTCAGATATTTGGATTGTGAAATACATCCGAGGTGCTTATGGCACCACGGCAACCTCAAGAGATATGCTTCGTTGTATCGATAGTAAAATAGCGGCTCTGGATAGACGTGAAGAATTAGATGATGCCCTGAAACCAGCACTCTAATTCATCGGAAAAAGTTGAGTTTGTAAATAGACCCGATATGATACGCAAAACAGAAGCAAATTTCATAGGACATAAATGTTTGGTGTTAATTCAATCGCGGGTAAAGCTTTTTTTAAAGATGCAAAACCGGATGAACTGTTTGTAACCAGTCGTTTCTTTACTTTGCAAGGGGAAGGCCCTTATCGAGGTCATCCCGCCTATTTTATCCGATTGGCTAAATGTAATTTAGCGTGTTCCTTTTGTGATACCTATTTTGATTCTGGGGAATGGCGAAGTTTTTCCTCCTTATTGGCTGAGGCAGATGAGGTCATCAAGGAATTTTATACGCGTCGCGCGGTCCCTCCTCCTGCATGGGCACAGGGGGCGGCAAAAAAAGTAGTTTTGGTAATTACAGGCGGTGAGCCTTCATTGCAAAATAATCTGTCCGCTTTTCTTGAGCAAGCACAACCTCATTTTCAATTGCTACAAATTGAATCCAACGGCACTGCAGTTTTGCCTAATCTCCCAGAGCGGACCACCTTGGTTGTAAGTCCCAAATGCTTAGAGAGTGAGGGAAAAGTAGTTCGTTATCTGGAGCCAAATGTAAAAATGTTAGCTCGTGCCGATTGTTTGAAATTTGTGATGTCAGCCCCAGAAGATAAACGCTATAAAGCCTATAGTGAAATACCTATGTGGGCGCATGCATGGGCTGAAAAAACCAATAAACCCGTTTTTGTTAGTCCTATGAATATTTATAAAAAAGAACCTCAACGAGTAAAAATCATTCGTGATGAAGGACGAGATCTGACCATGGCAGAGCGTTCAGAAATTAATGAGGTCATTAGCTTTTGGGAACCGGAGCTTTTAGATTTACAAAAGAATCAACGTAATCATGAATATGCTGCTGAATATTGCATGCAGCATGGTTTTATTTTGAATTTACAACTGCATTTATTTGCTAGTTTGCCTTAGTGGGCCCTATTCCTTGGCCCAGCAAGGCATCGAGTCACATCGGAACTCAATGTTGGGCCAGGGTTACAATCTAAAAGTCTTTGCAATATTTCCTTAACTTAATGGCAAAAAATGCCGTCATTGCGAACGAAGTGAAGCAACCCAGGGTTTTGTACTTCGATCTGGATTGCTTCACCTTGTTTATCACTCACATGGTTTTTTTAAGCCAATCGGCAATATGCACAAAAGTTTCATCAATAACCGTAATTGCTTGATGATATAACCGATTAAAGTGTTCACGCGCCCCGGTTTTCCAATAGCGTTCTAGATATTGGCAAGCATATTTCATCCGAGTGGTGCCTACGTAAACCGCACCCCCCTTTATCTTATGTGCGATTCGCTCCACCACATCATAATTCTTTTTCGCAAATGCATTCTTCATCTGCTCCAAATCCGCAGGTAATTCTTGGGTAATCATGAGGGTTAATAACTCTACCAGCATGCAATTCGTACCACAGTTTTTTAGTCCTTGCTCATAATCCAGTAAAGGAAATTGCCCTAATTGAAATAATTCTTCGCTACGTGCGGGCAAGTCCGCCTGAATTTTGCTGGTTGAGGGCGAGGTATAGGCAATCCTCCCAGGCACAAATGTTTTTAAAATATCGATGGCTTGGGTTCGGGTTAATGGTTTGGTCAAAACCGCATCGATACCCGACTCAATGCAGCGCTGTCTGCTTTCATCAAGGGCATGTGCGGTAAGGGCAACAATCGGGGTATGGTGGTCATCATCTTCTTTACTGCGAATTTTTTGCGTAATTTCATAGCCATCCATGCCTTCGCCCAGGCCTATATCCATAAAAATTAAATCATAAACCGTGCGCTCATAATATTCTAAGGCTTCATAACTATTTGCGGCGATATCAACCTGACAGGATAGATTCGTTAGTAATGCACGCGCCACTGATTGAGCAATGCGATTATCTTCGACAATCAAGACCCGGGTCCCGTTATTTTTTATCGTTACTGTTGTAGGTTCCAGGTAAGTTGGAATAGCAATTTGTTCCTTATCAGCCCCTTGCTCATTATTTAATAAGGATTCTTGCAAAGGAATAATGCACGTAAAGGATGTCCCCTTGTGTAATTCACTGGCGACATAAATTTCTCCTGCCACATCATCAATGAATTGTTTTACTACATATAAGCCTAATCCAGGCCCCTTATAAATTCCTTGATAGGATGGTGTTAGACGTTTGAATTGCAGATAAATATCCTGTTGATTTTCCTGGGACATGCCGATTCCGGAATCATGGACGATCAATTTCATGATGAAGTTTCGTCCTTGCTTTTTAGCCAATTCAACTCGGATGGAAACAAAGCCTTTATTCGTAAATTTCAAGGCATTAGCTACAAGTTCGAGGACGATTCGGTGAATTCTTATTTTATCACCAATGACAAAATGAGGGAGGGTCTTATCCCAAATAAGGTTAAGTTTTAATTGTTTTTCAAGTGCTCGGGCTTTATATAGTGCTTCAATGTGCTGAAATAATTGGTATAAATCAAATTTTTTCTTCTGCGCAGGCACATCTCCAGTACTCACACGTACTGTTTCCAAAATTTCATCCATCAAACTTAATAAGGCATGGCTTGATGCTACTAAATTATCGGCATATTCTTTGATGCGTGGCTCGTTGGTTTCGGCCCTTAATAGCTCTGAAAAACCCATGATGCCTGATAATGGAGTGCGAATATCATGACGCATATTAGATAAAAATTCTGCTTTTGCTTTATTTGCCACATCAGCATTATGCTGCGCTTCTTTTTCCAAAAGAGCGATTTTCTTCTGTAATCGCTGAATTTGTTTTTCAAATGTGAGGTCTTGGCTGTCCATATCCTTTGCGCCTTGGTTTGAACTAATTTTTTAATTACTCATCAAAAGAATAGTTACTTATATTCATGCCACTAACTTGCTTTATGGGCAAATACATTAAAAGAAGATGACGCATAAGACAACCCAAAAAGATAAAAAATTTAACGGAGAGTAGAATGGACCTATGAATGCATGATCTTTGTTGAAAATATGAGCATTTAGATTGTTTTTAAAAAAAATGGTAATAAATTTGCAAACAAATGGATCTTCTTCGGCCAAAATGAGGTATAATGCTGAGCTTAAATTCGAGTCTATTTATATTTAGGAGCAAGAAGCGAATGAAAAAGATTATCTTATTGGTGTTGGGTTTGATTGTATCAAGTGCTGTGGCTGCTGAAGGAGCTGAGCCCACAAAATCGATTAATCATACAGTCACTCTTGCAGGACTCCAGCCAGGTGAAGGACGAGTTATTCGCGGCGATGTTTTTGAAAACAATAAATTTAAATCAGGCTATTATTTCTGTGCTGGCTCAAATAGTTCAGTTTACACCATGGAATATTTCTTTTCTAAAAGCCAAGAGCCTTTTCATGTAGAGCATTTAACGCGCTTCTCAATCTGCCAAGACGAAACCTTAGCCAATTGCCAAGAGTTTGCTACCGATAAATACCAAACATTTAGAGCGCTTGATGGTTATTTACAAAATGATGTAACGCATTCAACAGTAGATCTTTCCCCACTGAAAGCAGCATATCAATCATGCGAACCTACACCAGAGATGGACGAATTGGTGAAAAAATCAATTCATTTAAGCGACCGTCTTTTTGCTCATATAGGTTAAATATAATACGCACACATAGCCTTGATGCAGCTGCATCAAGGCTACATCAAACCCGTATCGAAATACCTGCATTGATATAATGCGTAAACCCACCCAAATAACCATACAGCTGTTGTCCTGCGCTTAAATTGATAATTACATTTGAATGAACGAGAACTAATACACCCGCATCAAAATTGAACCCGGCACTTTGAACAGAGTCAATTTTGCTTTGCCCATAAACTTCGGCATAAACAGAAGTCCAGTCCGAGGGGGAGTAACTTAGGGAAATGTCTGGATTAATACTGGTAAAATAACGTCCATCGAGCGATTGGGAGTCACTTAATTCACTGACCCCCAGCATGCCGCTGATACTCCACTTTGAGTTGATGTTATATGTGGCAATGCCATTTATCAGGCCTCCCCAACCTAGATTTCCATAATCATAACTGCCACTGGGGATATTAATGTTTCCTATGACTGCAAAAAGCCATTGCTCACTGTAATTGATGGAATGCTTCAAGCCCGCAAAGACGCCCGTGGAGCCCGATTTTGGGGCCGTTGTTTGCCGAATATAATTGGGCAGCAAAACCATAAATTCAGTGTTTGATGGCAAGCCAATACGAACCTCTGTATTTGGAAGATTGTATTGGGTTCCTGCATTGGCGTTTAACTGTTGGGCAATAAAATTGGATTCAATAACGACGCGGCGGTAGGCGGTAGCACAGGCACTGTCCATGACGCTAGGCCTATCCGCCAAGTTCATAAAATCAGAGCAATCTGCATAAAGTCGTGGCGCACAAAAAGTGCTTACTATTAAGACAAATTTGAGCTTATGCATCGTACTTAATAATTTCTTAACAATTAATCTTATATAATATAGGTATAAGGTAAATAAATCTCGCTTTATTTTGGTGAGTGTTTGGCGGAGATACAGAATGACTGGCACATTATTTGGAAATTTATATAGTGATGAACGCGATGAAGCAGGATTAAATCCTGTTGCCCAAAAGCAGTTTGATAAGTACCTTGGACTACTCGATGATTTAGAGCGAAATGTCCGCCAGCCAAATGATGATAATGTGAATGTTTCAGCATGGCAAGAATGGGAAAATGGATTACGCCAAATCTATAAGGAAATGATTTTTGATGCCTTTAAAGCATGTAATATTGAAATTCCTCCCAAAATGGAAATTCATTTTGCCGGCTCTTTAGCCAAGGCACAAGCAACGCAATATTCTGATTTGGATGCTTTTGTTCTTGTAGAGAAGGAAGAAGACATTGAACGGGTTAAACCGGTATTTGATGCCCTAAATAATTTATGCCAACGTATGTTTACGGCAACCAATCAATTATATCCTGACCCCATTGGCATTAATCCTAGTAGACTTATTGGCACACCTGAAAGTATATACGAACAACTTAAGGAAGGAGCGGTCGTTGATGCTGAGGCGACGGTACGCTCGCTCGTTTCTTCAAAACCTATATTTCCTCGCTATGAACTGGGCGAACAATTATGCAATAAAATAAGGAATGATTCGGAGTTAGGCGGATATTGCTCGGCGAAGAAACTTTATAGTTTAGCGATTTACGACTTTAAAGCCCCATCCCCAGATACATTGCATGTGAGTGTTAAAACTCATATTATGCGCCCGCTTGATTTTATTTTGATGGGAATGCGTACCGAATTTGGTTTATACCGTGAAGATGGTGGACATCTTTCCGGGCTAGGGACGATTAGTCTCTTACGTGAAAATAAATTGCTCCCTGAGACGGACATTAATCGCATTGAGGCATTGTGTAATAAAGCAATGACAAAGCGGTTTCAATTGCATGCAGATCATAAGTCAGAGCATGATGAAATGTCCTATGGTGAGGCTCAGGACATGTTGGCCGAAGTGGAGTGGCTTAGAAGGTTAGCGATTCAACGGGTGCAACAGTTAGATGCTCCTCGTCCTGTCGTGGTTCCTAGCTCTGAAAAAACAGGTTTTTTTGCGCATAATGCGGGTGTTTTCAAAGGCATGGCGGTAACGACGACTGCTTTTGTTGCTGTTGCTGCGATAAGCCTTGGCTTGGGCTTAATGGGGGGTGAAATAATGGCTCCCCTGGTTGCGGCCGGAGGGATTGTAGCCGGAGTTGCAGTTGTCCCTGCTGTATTATTGGCCGTAGGTGCACTTTTGGCGGCTGCGGTGGTGGGTTATAGCCTCTATAAGGGAATACAAGCAATTAGTAATTGGTTCTCTGCTAAAAATAATGTGGCTCCAGAAACAGTTATTACTTCTAAAAGCGAAAATGCATCTAATAGTTACACCGGTCCAATGAACAAATTGATGCAGGATAAGACGGCTACTAACAAGAAGGCAGAAGCCAATCCTCAAGTCGTTGTAGGGTATGACAATATATTTGCTTCAGTAAGTAGCTCTGAGGTAAATTTATCTCAAGAACCTCAACCAAAGAAAGAGAGTTTGGTCATATAAGCGTTTACTGAATAGGGGTTCTCTACGGTTTATCTGTAGGCGGACCCTATTTACATCTCCCTGAATAACTCGATATCATGCCTATTTTTCATAGAGCATTTTTCCCCGAATTCGAGCAGGAATGACAAATGGGTCCTAATTTTGGAAATCTATACAGCGATGAGCGAGAGGAAACTCAGCTTGACTCATTCGCTCAAGCACTCTTTGATGGCTATAAAGAACAACTCGCTGCATTGGGGGAGATGACCCGAAAGCACTACAGCGGTGATCGTAACGTATCGCCCTGGCAAACTTGGGAAAATGGGTTGCGCCAGATTTATAAGGACATGATTTTTGATGCGTTTACCGCATTTAATCTCGCAGTTCCTCCTCAAATGGAAGTTCATTTTGCTGGCTCCTTAGCTAAAGCTCAAGCAACCGAATACAGTGATCTCGATGCATTAGTTATTGTGAAGCATGCGGATGAGGTTGCTTTAGTTAAACCAGTATTTGATGCCTTAAATAATTTGTGTCAACGCATGTTTACGGCAACCAATCAGTTATATCCTGATCCGATAGGTATTAACCCAAGTCGGCTTATTGGCACCCCCGATGAATTATATTTGAGGCTAAAAGCAGGGGATGTCGTTGATACCAAGACTATTACTACTTCGATTTTGACGTCAAAACCTATTTTGCCGCGCTATGAACTTGGCGAGCAATTACGTAATCAAATTAATGCAGATCCTGTTTTAAACAAATATTGTTCTGCAAAAGCGTTTTATCGATTGGCGCTCCATGATTTTATCGCACCTTCCAAAGAAATCGCCTCAGTGAATGTTAAGAATCATATCATGCGTCCAATTGATTTTGTGCTCATGGGATTACGGAAAGAGTTTAATTTATACAGTGAAGATGGGGCTCATCTTTCGGTGCCAGGAACAATTAGTTTATTGCGTGCAGAAAAGGCGCTTCCTGATGCTGATATTACACGTATAGAAGAGCTCTATAATCAAGCAATGAATAAGCGATTTCAATTACATGCCGAACATTACAAAGAGCATGATGAAATGCCTTATGACGCAGCAGACGATATGCTGGCGGAGGTTGAATGGCTTAGGGAAATGGCTGCGGGACGCCTGTATGCGCTTACATTTAAGGCCGAAAAAGCAAATGGATTTTTCTCTCGAAATGCAGGTATTCTGGCCGCTGGTGCCGTTGCATTAACCGCGATTGTGGCTGTAGGTTTTGGATATCAACACAGAAAAGGATAATCCGATTAATGAATGTAGGGCTTTGCTGCAAAGCCCCGCATTCAAGATCCTACATTCTCCAATGAGAAACTATCTTGTTCTTGATGTTCAAATTCCAATAACAAGTCAATATCCTCTCGCTTGGGAGCATTGATGTAGGCGGTGATTTGTTCCATTAATTCCTCAACATTAGCAGTTGTGCCTTCTAATCGCTTAAGATGGTCTCTAAGTTTCATCTCTAGAATTAAATCTGATGGCAATTCCAGATGGGGCTTTAAATAGTTTTGAATGGGTTTTTCTTTATCGTTAGAAGCGAGAGTTAATAAAATAATTACGCTTATTAAATCATTATCTTGGTATTTAACCAGTAAGCTTTGATAACGAGAGGCTCGCTCTCTACATTGTGCTGTACCGGTAAAGATATCCACGAGCCCAAAGAGCCCTTTATTTTCCTGCGCAAGATAAGCGGTTAATCCTAGCTGCAAAGCATGTAAAGTAGCTTTCGTTTGTAATTGTTTTATCAGTAAAGTATCTGGGATAATCAAACGAGCTACGGAAAAATCATCTCCAAAGCGATGATATTCCCCGGAATTTTTAGCTTGTTTAATTAATTGCTGCTGAGTAGTGTTTACGGCATCCAGTAATTGGGAAAATAAGGAACTTTGATTAGTAACATGTTGAAGAGCCAAACGACGTTGTTGCACTTCTTTTTGAAGTTTTTCTCCCCGTTTAGATGTCTCTTCTATCTCAAATTCATGCTCTATTTTTTCTAATTCTTGAGGGAGATACGTGTAGCCAACGAGCTCATCTCCAGATGTTACCGGGGTATTAAAAATGGAGTTTCGTTGAATTACTGAATCAATCTGGTGTGAGGAATAATTATCAAAAGCATCTTTAGAGCCATCAACCTCAGTATGATAAGTCAGCTGCTCGATGGTGCCATCAATGCGTTTGATGGCGATTCCGGTATCACCAATGCCAAAACCAGCGCAATAAAATGCATCTTCTTTTTGATACATCATGCTCAATGACATTGTAAATTCGGAGTTTATTGCATGCCGTGTACGTAACGAATAGATGGTATGGATTAATTGCTCGGTAATTTCTTGGGGTGTTTTTTCAGCGGGCACGGCACTAAGCTCTGCTGAGTAGTGCTCCATTAAGGGCACCACATGGTTATCAATGAATGCAAAGGTTGCTTGCCGCTCACCACCATAAAATCCATCAACGACAATTTGAAAGGCCATACCTCCGTTGGTATAGCCAATCACTAATTTGTCATCACTGTTTTTAGGTTTAGCAATACTTTTCCCCTCTTCATCTAGATGAATAAATAGACTGGAAGCGAAAATTTCGCTATTCCCTTGATCTAAGGAGTTAGGGCGAGAGCGGTAAACTTCTCCATGAAGAACCCCATTACATACTTGTGTAATTAAGCCACGCATTTTTTCTCCCAGATCATTAAATAACCTATATTATACCCAAATTATGAACAAAATGGTGAAGTATAACAATAAAATACCCCATGACATTTTGTTTTAATGTAGCCTGGGCTGAAAAGCCCAGCATTTGGGAGTGAGACAAAAGGGTGGTTGCCGGTCTCTTCAGTTCAGCCCACAATTTATTAGGGATTCTTCGGAGGCTTCACATTCCAGCCCAGACAATCCCACGCTGCAGACCCAGTTTCATTCGTAAAAATACAAAGAGCACCGGTCGCAATTTTAATGGGGTATTGCGTACTAAACGTGGCAAAATCGCCGGTAAGATAGGGAGCAAAACGGGCAATGCCATTACTGGTAATGACTAAACAGGTTTTTCCCTGATGCTGGTGGCGTAGGTGTTCTGCAAAGTGTTGCCAATGAGTAATTATCTCCGTTGGAGAGACATGCCAGTCATTGGGTACAAGGGCTTGAGCCTCCCAGGCGGCAAGTGCCTCTTTGCCAAGGCGCGCTACGACCTGTTCTTCGGGTTGATTTTCATCAGGACCATAGTCGAGCTCATTAAAAATGGATAAGTTTTCCATGGGGAGTTGCGTGTCCATGGCCTTTTGTGCTTGTTCTGCAGTTTGAATGGTACGTTGTAAGGTTGAGGTAAAAATGACATCAGGGATAAGCCGCTCTTGCTTTAAATAGGTTCCCAGTGCGTATCCTTGAAGTAGGCCACTTTCAACTAAAGGTAAATCGGTAGTTCCTACACGTCGAACCGTTTCTCCTGGAGCAAAGGTATTGCCGTGGCGTGCAATTAATAATCGTGTGGTCATGGTTTAGGAAGCCTTTATAGATAGTAATTCGCCATGTTGACTAATTAAGGCTTCTGCACGGACGATATCTTGGGGGCTATCCACCCCAGACATGTTGGCCCGACCTTGGTAGTCAACTGGTATGCAACGAATGCGATAACCGTTTTCTAATATACGTAATTGCTCTAAGCCTTCGAGTTGCTCAAAGGTGCTTTCTGGCAGAGTGACGAACTTTTCCAGCATTGCTAAGGAATAACCGTATAAGCCTATATGGCGAAATATGGGGCTTTTATCTGCTTTTTGTTGTAATTCGGATTCTTTCCGTAAGGCCGGAATAATGTTTTTACTGAACCAGAATGCGTTTCCACTTTGAGCATCAAACACGGCTGTCGTGCCACTAAACGGTGTTGTTTGCTTATCGTGGCGTAACTCATCTAATTGCCTCCACGACAGTTGGGTTACTGGAGTGACCACATCGCAAGGTGAGGTGGCAAAGGCATCAATTAAAGCGCGTAAGAAATCGGGCGGCGTTAAGGGGGCATCTCCTTGCATATTTAAAATAAAATCTGGCTTGCGAGGCATTTGTCGTACTGCTTCAGCAACGCGATCAGTCCCCGTAAGGGCACTCGCTGAAGTCATCACTACATCCACTTCAAGCGTCCGGCAATGATCGGCAATGCGCTGATCGTCGGTGGCGACAATAATCGAGATATCGTTTAGGCCTACTGCTGCGGCACGTGAAAGCGCTACGACACGTTGCAACATGGTTTGACCATGAATGAGCGCTAATGGTTTTCCAGGTAAGCGGGTTGACGCATAGCGTGCAGGAATAATAATAGCAGTATGCATGGTGTAAATTCCAAAAAGCGAATAAACGCCAATAATAGCTTAAACGTGGTTTTATTACTATGAAGGGGGGCTTAGCTAGGGCGTTTGCAATCAGGATCTTTTGTTTATAGGCATGAAAAAAAACTTTCGTCATTGCGAACAAAGTGAAGCAACCCAGGGTTCCGTGCTTCGAACTCCTGGGTTAATAGTATGGACCCTACCCTTTAAAAAGGCTTCGAATCGAGCCAGAATGAAGGTGTAATAACGTCATTCATAAAAAGAGAGGGTCCATATGAACAATATTAAAGTATTAGGTATCGATTTGGCA
>JARLJR010000121.1 GCA_031291095.1 Legionella sp.
CCCGCTCCACGCACCAAAATCAAGTTTTTTAGGTGATAAATACATCCTCTGAAATGCCGGTTTGAACTGTATCTGTTGGATTTTCTGGTCTTTGACTAAAACGTCCGATAGTAAAATTTCCGCCAATTCCCGTTTTTGATTATCATCGCCGCAAAGAAAGTTTTTCTCCGCGTAAATAGCGGTCAGGAAAGCTTTTTTTGTTTGTCCGATAGTGTCCAGTCCGTATGCTTTGGATTTTAGCTCTAACTGTTTTAGCTGGTTGGTTAGGGCAGTCTCTTGGTTGTTTAAATCTAAAATCCTGGCCTCGTAGCGGTCTTTGGGTAGGGAGCCGTCAATAAACACATCCTCGGTTCTTGCTCGTTTCTGGGTTAGTGATTTTAAAGAATTCAGGATTTCAATTTTAGCATTTTCTAAAAAGTTATCATCCTGTTTGTTTTTCTCCACCGAAGCCTTGTACATAATTTCCACTTGCCGCTCATCAAACTGTAAATCTTTGAGTTTTTTAGCGACTTCCTTGTTTAATACCTCGGAGCGAAAATGCTCCCGTGCTTCCTGCTGTTGTTTGTGTTTTCCCTTGCCGTCCGTGCAATGGTAATACTGGTGGCCTTTACGAAGGCTGGCGGTTATCATACATCCGCACAGGGGGCAGGAAACAAAGCCTCTAAGGGGGAACATAAGATGTTGCTTCTTGGAACGGTTGCCGGATAACACTCGCTGGCAGTCTTGGTAAAGCTCCGGGGACACCAAGGGAGTATGGTTGCCTTGGTAGTGCTGGCCGTGCCTGACCATAACGCCGGTGTAAAAAGGATTGGTAATCATTCGGAACAACAGGCTTGGGTGGATTTTTTTGCCGCTCTTGGTTCTTAGGCCGTCATCGTACATTTTGGCAGCAGTATCTTTGAGGCTATAACCGCCGGTAGCAAACAGCCTGAATATTTTTTCAACATAAGGGGAACGGACAGGGTCAACAAAAACTTTCTTTTCGCCTTTAAGTCCGGTGGGGTCGTTTAAATAACCGAACGGAGCTTTGCCGGTATAGCCGCCATTTTTTAATTTGGTTTCAAGTCCGCGTTTAACGTTAGAGGCTAAATCTCGCAGATACTGATTAGCCATTCCAAACTCCACGGCAGAAATTAAAGCATTATCTTCGGGCAGGTAGATTCTGTCCGGCGTGATGATTTTAGAAATAGTTTTTTGTTGGAGGAGCCATTTAATTTTTCCTTCATCCACGGGGTTACGAGCAAGGCGGTCAAGTTTCCAAACAAATAATATACAGCCGGGGTGTTTTTCAATAAGCGTAATCATTTTTTCAAATTCAGGGCGGCCGGGTTGTTTAGCTGACATACTTTCCACAAATATTTTATCCACGCTTAAATTATCCCGCGCCGCTAATTCAAGCAGGTTGGTTTTTTGCGAATCTATGGAAAGCACTTGGCGAGAGCCGTCCTCGCTGGACTTGCGGCAGTAAATGATATTCATTTGGGTGAAAATTTAATATACCTCGTAGCCTCATAATACGGGTCTTCATAATCTTTTTCAAATTGCTCAAAGTTTTTGGGGACTTCCGCAACCTGTTTTTGTATTTTATCAGCCGACCATTCCTCTTTGGGTTTAAGTAGCCCCTTGCTGGCCGTGTAGGACATTTGGCTGATAAGGCGGGTGTCTACTTTGCCTTTGGTCATATACGCGCTAACATAATTGCCGACATTTTTAACATTGTCCACGGCGTTAACTTTAAACATCCCCATAGGCCAGAGTTTTTTTAATTCGTCATAAATATTTTCAATGAATGGGATGTTAAACAGAATTATGTGGTAATGGACTGCTCCACGCTGTTGGAATTCCGGCACGCCCAGATATTTGCAGTAAGACCTTTTAATGTGGGTAATGAAATAATTAAAGCGCTGGATGAATTTTGTCAGCTCGTAATTGGCGGATTTTAAGTCTCGGATATTTTCTTTAAAAGTCAGGGTTAAAAACAATGGCCGGAAAGGGCGGCCGGATATTGTATGCCATTTGTATGCATTAGCATTAACCAATCTTTTAACTTTCCCCCTTGACCTCATCATTGAGCGTTCACGGTTTTTTAACCGCTCCTCCAAGGTTTTGGGGATGACGGAAAGGCTCGGCTTTTTCTTGGCAATTGTAAAGCCACGGTAAAGAGGCTTCTTGTACATAAATATTTCCAAGATGTCGCCGGACTTAATTGACCTGATGTGAGTCTTTTTTATCATCTGATTAAGTGTGTAAAGAATCAAGGATAAC
>JARLJR010000122.1 GCA_031291095.1 Legionella sp.
CACGCCCCACGCACGCGATTAATTAATCCGGGGAGCCCGTAAGTAAACCCACCAACGCGGCCCCACGCTCGGGCGATCTCACTTTGACCAGCAGTTGGCGTAATGCTTAAACTGGCAGGTGTAATGGCAAAGGTTCCTGCATTCAGGGTAGTGGTGTAATTAGTCGGTGTACTGGCCGCAAGATTACCAATGGTGTAGGCGTAAGTACCTACATTTTCGCCGGCAGCACGACCTAATTTACCAGATAACGTGTCATTGATTGTGGCGGCAGTTACATAGGCACCGCTAGTATTCCAATAAGAAGGAGTCACGCCATTGACTAAACCTGTATTGGTATAAGCAAAACCTGCAGCCGGGTCACTCACTCCATAAACCACACTTTGGCCAGCCGTTGGGGTAATGCTTAAGCTTGCGGGTGTGATGGCGAAAGTTCCTGCATTCAGGGTGGTGGTGTAATTAGTCGGTGTAGTGGCTGCAAGACTACCCATGGTGTAGGCGTAAGCACCTACATTTTCACCCGCAGCGCGGCCTAAATTACCAGATAAAATGTCATTGATTGTAGATGCAGCTATGTATTGGCCACTGCTGTTCCAATAAGAAGGAGTGATGCCATTGACTAAGCCTGTTTGACTGTAAGTAAAGCCACTAGCTGGATCACTAGCTCCGTAGATGATGCTTTGACCCACGGTTGGGGTAATACTTAAACTGGCAGGAGTAATAGCAAAGCTTCCAGCATTCAGGGTGGTGGTGTAATTAGCCGGTGTACTGGCCGCAAGACTACCCATGGTGTAGGCGTAAGTACCTACATTTTCACCGGTAGCACGGCCTAACTTACCAGATAAAATATCATTGATTGTAGATGCAGCTACGTATTGGCCACTGCTGTTCCAATAAGAAGGAGTCACGCCATTGACTAAGCCTGTTTGACTGTAAGTAAAGCCACCAATAGGGTCACTTGCTCCGTAGATGATACTTTGAGCAGCCGTTGGATTAATGCTTAAGCTTGCGGGCGTAATAGCAAAGCTTCCGGCATTAAGGGTGGTGGTGTAATTAGCCGGTGTAGTGGCCGCAAGACTACCCATGGTGTAGGCGTAAGTACCTACATTTTCACCCGCAGCGCGGCCTAAATTACCAGATAACGTGTCATTGATTGTAGATGCAGCTACGTATTGGCCACTGCTGTTCCAATAAGAAGGAGTGATGCCATTGACCAAGCCTGTTTGACTGTAAGTAAAGCCACTGACTGGATCACTTATTCCATAAACCACACTTTGACCAGCCGTTGGATTAATGCTTAAGC
>JARLJR010000123.1 GCA_031291095.1 Legionella sp.
AGCCCATCTGACGGTTACTTTTGTATCTGATCATGTGCAAGCCTATTAAGGGTTTTTGTAGTATTTCTTGCACATTATAGCATATATACAGATATTTACATAAATAATATCAAACTATTAACTGTTTTTGAGGTTAATCTAACTATAAGAAATTTTACCAAGTTGCCAGATAATTTAAGAACGTCCCCGCTTCTATTGAAACTCCGACTAATAATTGGACGATTCCGTCAAATATCAATTAATTTCAGATCATATCTCGAATTTTTATCACTATATTGAATGATTTCAGCAATAACCCAGTCTCCTAATTCGGCGTTTTTTATATTTTCATTATCAATTCCATTGTATTTGCTATTATGAACAAACCCAAAACCAGTTAAACCAAATTCAACAAAAAAACCATATTCTTTGATGGAAACTATTTGGCCTTCAATTTCTAAACCAGGAGGATATTCTTTTTCAAAATTAATAACTTTTGAGTAATGAGGGTCATTTTCTGCGACTTCTTTGACGTAATCCCTTATGTGATCAATATTAATGAACTCTTCTTGATTGCTTGCATCCAACACTTTTGCAACCCCCAAGAAGTATTTTACGTAGTAAGACGACATGTAATCTAATAATAGTCTACTATTATCAATAGCTGCTTGGTGACTATCTGGTTTGAATTTACCTCTACCTATTAAATTATCAGCAATCTCTTTAGCTACTTGATTTTCTCTGAAATATGAATCTTCAGCTACCGTTGATAGGTAGTTTATATTTTTCAATAAATCCAGGTGAATAACTCCTGCTGGCGATATTGAAATTAAATCTTCAAGGGTTAAATCATGATGTTGTGATTCTGAATAAATACAACCAGCAAGCACTAGCTTTGAAACATTATCCAGCGCATTTTCAATTGGATGCCCAGACGCTTGGAGCGCCTTGAATAATTCACTAATTTTATGGTAACCTTTTGTCCTGTTTGGGCCATATTTCCTAAAGTTTTCCTTTAACCATTGTAATATTGCTATACGAATAAATGGATTGGGTAAGGGATCGGCATCGTTACAATTGAATAGATTTTTTATATAAGACTCTTCATCAGAATAATATTTCCTTTTGCCCTTAAAAAGGATTTTTGCAACAAGGTGGGGTGGAAGCTTATATTCTCCGGCCGAGCATCGCATTTTAAGTATTTCAGATTCACTGATATGACCGCTTTTGCAAAAATCCAGCAGGATTTCTAAACCTTTTCGAATATTTCTTCCGGCTAAACCGGAAACTATTCGTTTGAATAAATTATCCTGAAAAAGAGATGCAATCATGGATTTTAAATACAGCTTCACTTCGTCTCTATTGCAAGCGACACTCATCTGATTCGGTAAGAGATAGGAAAAAGAGGAACCCTGTAAACCAATTTCTCTTATTACAAAATTCAACCTCTTATATATGACTTTTTCCAACAATGGGGGGTCAATGCGAAAAACTAAATCCTTAATTACCGTATCAAGCGGTGGTTCGTTTCGATATTGATCATAGGTAGTGTCTCGAAGTGGAAGAAACACCATGCAAGGAAAGGAATTTTTAAGCCATGAAGCAACCTCAAACATAAGAAATTGATCTTCCCTATTTCTTTTGTCACAGTTATCCAATACAATTATTAATAATATCTCACGATACGTATATAAGTATCTGATTAGGCAGTTTAAGGTTGCATTTTTATCTTTTTGCAACCTATCAATTTCTGAGTATATGATATCAACATGTTTTTCAGAATCCTCAGGATATAACGCAGCCTTTCCTTTTTTTACCGCGCTAACTTCCTTGTTATATATCCTAAGGATGGTGTCGATGTGATCAAAATCGATTGAATTATTTTGGCGTTTGATACATTCGATACATCTGTCCAAGACCCAGGCATAAATCAGATCTCTTGTCAGAGGTGCTTTATTTAAGTTTACATTTATCCACTTTGTAGAGTTCCGAATACTTTCCGGAAGGGCTTTAACTCGCAGATAGTCGGTGAATGTCGACTTTCCTGAACCTACACTTCCGATAAGTAAACAAATCTCATTCTTAACTTTGGTTAAATTTTGTAATTCGTGTAATATTTCAGTAGGACTGCCGGTATCGTTAATTTTTCTGGCATCAACTACATGTTTTGGTGTAGCGGCTCGTATTATTTTATCAATTGGAGATACATGAGCGAGTTTTCTTTTAGATTCTATATAGGCATTGTCTATTATTGCATCTCGTTCTTCCCTTGATTCTGGATTGAATAGATATTTGTATTCCACTGATACATTGGATCCAAACGAGTTTTCACCGACACTCTCATTAATTACCGATTTCCCTCCAAGCATAAAAATAGGTTTGTGGTAACGTGCTGTTTTCCTAATTGATTTTAATATTTCTTGAGATCGTTTTAGGATTGATTTCTTTGAAGTAAATTCAATGAGCTTTTCAAACTCAGGATCGAGGGGGTCACAATTTTCTATGGCAACACTTACCGTAGGGTCATCTTGATCCCAAAAACCGGCAATAACTATTTTACCATCGGTTACTATGATTCTTTCACATGGGTTTATCTTACTAATGTACAGGGAATTTATTTCAGTCGCATAAAGTCTGGCTTGCCTGAATGCTTCCATTACATTTTCGTCAGGCGTTTTCACTTCAATAATAATGGAAGGCAATCCGTTTACAATAATTGCATAATCAGGGTAATAGAGTTTCTTCTTTGTTCCTTTATCAATTGCAATTTTTCGAATATCAGCTTTAGTACGAAAATCAAAATCTGAATAACCCAACCCTATTGGAATATCTTGAGTTAATAACACGTTAACAAATTTTTGTTCAACATCACTTTCTGACAAAAGAGCTTTGCCCATGTAGATATTGGTCATAGTATTGTTACGCTCCACGATTCAAATTATAAAGGGGTCAAATCTTTTCTTGACTCTTGATATAAGGAGGCACAGGGGTCAAGTCTCTGCTTGACTCTTAATTAGCATCCCGCTGATCACTACAACTTTTCTTTTGTGATATTGACGGCACAATGAACCACAAATTGCCATAAATATTCTGTGTCCCCTATCAATTTCCATATAGAGTTCGAATTACTCCTTGGGAATATCCCACAACAACTCCATAAGTTGCCGATTGATATAATAGTTATAACGCCCTATTTTGGACTTGCTCAAGAAACCATGTTCTGTCAGCTGCTGCAAATATTTCGTCGCGGTTAGTCTTGAAACCCGCAGGTCATTTTGTAGATATTCAATTTTTGTGTAGGGATGCCGAAAAAGGTTGTTCAACAGATCTTGGCTGTAGATCTTCGGAAGTTCCTTCCTGATCCGGTGCTTATACTCCATCATAATCTTCTTGATAGACTGAATAAGCCAGATTGTCTGACGGGCTGTAGTTTCCACGCCTTCCAGCATATAGAGAATCCATCGTTCCCAATCGCCTTTGTCGCGGACATCCTGGAGCAGACGATAATATTCCATTTTATTGCTGATAATGTAGCGGCTCAAATAAAGGATAGGTATATCAAGAAGGCCTTTTGCCACCAGATAGAGAATATTGATGATGCGCCCAGTGCGGCCGTTGCCGTCATAAAAAGGATGGATGGATTCAAATTGATAGTGAATCACTGCCATTTTGACCAAGGGATCAAGATCGGTAAGCGTTTCATCATTCATAAATCGCTCAAGATTGCTCATCAGGCGAAGAATGTCTTCATGATTCTGGGGCGGTGTATAGATTGTGGCCCCAGTCCGTTCATTTTTTAATTCCGTGCCCGGCAATTTGCGGATACCGGCATCATTTTGCTCAAGCTCCTTATGAATCTCAAGAATATGGTTTATCGTGAGTAAACGGCTTATCCGAACCTGGGCAAACCCCTTCTGCAAAGCAGCGGCATAATTCCCGACTTCCTTTGCTGCCGGACTGGTGATGAAGTCTGAGAATAACTCCGACTTATAAAGATCGTCATGAGTGGTAATGATGTTCTCAATCTCGGAACTATCCTTAGCCTCTTGCAAGGTCAGGGTGGAAATCAGGATGGTCTCATTGGGAATTGTAGCGGCCATCCCTTTGAGCTCTGCCAGGTAGCGATGCGCAGAGGCTGTCTTCTTGAGAACCGCCCGGGTTTCAAGGTCCACATCCACGGGCAGTGGTTTGAGAGTAAAGTTTGTCATGTTCTCTATACATGGGATTAACTACATGTATACAAAATGCCACTTTTCTATATATATTACCAGGGGTATGTATAGATAAACTATTTTTTTATATGCGTTGCTTATGAATCCTTGTCGCGCCAGATGGGAATTCAGGATACCCGGGTTCGGAAGCAAGCGGAGATCAGGATCTTAACCTTGTAGCCGATTCACCAAAATATTAGTTCAATATCCCTCTTTCTCCCCATGTCCTACAAAAAAAACATAAAATCATCAACGTCCCGATCCTCCCATTCCTTCCAATTAAGTGGCGCAATAAATAATCGCGCCAGTAAAAACGAATTTTTGTGGCGTGATTCTAAAAATTGCGCCATAATAATTTTACTATGCCAAAACAAATCTCTCAGAAAGACCTCGATAGTATAGTAAAAGCCGTGAGTTCCCTTCCAGATGGGGGTGGAATTGAAAAAATCAATTCCGCACTAGAGGGAAAGATGCCTCGCCGAACCTTACTGCGGCGTCTGTCGCTGCTTGTCGAACAGAAACGTCTCATAGCAGAAGGCAAGGGCAGGGCTAGTCGCTATGGATTACCCAATACCCTCGATGTCGTAATCCCTCCACCAATAGTGGCTCTATCGGGTGAAACGTATATCCCTTTATCTCCCGAAGGAGAAGAGATAAAAAGGGTTATTCGCGCACCCATCCAGAATCGCAACCCTGTGGGCTACAATCGCACCTTTCTTGATGCATACCACCCAAACCGGACATTCTATCTTACTGAGGACATTCGGCACAGGCTGTACGATATGGGACGATCGTCGGACGATCAGCAATTCGCCGGAACCTATGCGAGGCAGATCTTCAATCGATTATTGATTGACCTTTCCTGGAACTCCAGCCGATTGGAAGGAAATACATATTCGCTATTAGAAACCGAACAGCTTCTTGAGCAAGGTGAAGCAGCAGAAGGCAAAAATGCCATGGAAACGCAGATGCTCCTGAACCATAAGGATGCCATCGAGCTCTTGGTTGAGCAGGCAGCTGATGTAGGTTTCAACAGATACACCATTCTCAATCTGCATGCCTTGCTGTCCAACAATCTTTTGGCAGACCCTCAGGCATGCGGGCGATTAAGAACCACTCCGGTAACGATCGGTGGGAGTGTGTATCATCCCTTGGAAGTGCCTCAACTGATTGATGAATGTTTCGGGCAGATCCTTACCCTTACATCAGAAGTTAAGGACCCTTTCGAACAGGCTTTTTTTGCAATGATACACCTGCCATATCTGCAGCCGTTTTTGGATGTTAACAAACGTGTTTCGCGTCTTGACGCCAATATCCCGTTGATTCGTCGAAATCTCTGTCCTCTCTCATTCCTTGATGTGCCGAATCAGGCCTACATTGACGGCACTCTGGCTGTTTACGAGTTGAATAAGGTTGAACTCCTTCGTGACGTCTTTGTCTGGGCCTATGGACGATCCTGTAAGCGGTACTCTGCAATACGGCAATCCCTCGGCGAGCCCGATCCCTTCAGGCTGCAATACCGGCAACAGATAAAAAAACTCGTGGCAGAGGTGGTGCGTGATTGCATGGATAAGCGAAGGGCTGCGAACCGGATAGCCAAGATGTCAGAAAAAGAAATTCCAACCGCCGATAAGGCTCGCTTTGTTGAAGTGGTCGAGACAGAGCTTATCAATCTGCACGAAGGAAATTTTGCCCGTTACCAATTACGTCCCTCAGAATTCTTAGATTGGAAAAAGGTATGGCATTGAGGTGGAATGCTTCACAAGGTCAGTTTTGCGGGGGAAAAGAGGGACGCCCTTCACATTTTAACTTCGCTGATTTTCAACCCTTCTCATCAACATTGCCAGATCCTGTGAAACAGATAGGCAGTAAACGACGTGAGTAATCCCTCGATCTTATCATGTCCTTTTTTTGAAATATCAGTTTCATAGGTCTTCCAGCAACGTTGCAATCTCTGTTGGTGACGGCAATTGCCCTTTCAACGCCTTAGGTAGATTAACCTCAAAAACAGTTAATAAGATGATATTATTGATGTAAATATCTGTATACATGCTATAATGTGCAAGAAATACCACAAAAACCCTTAATAGGCTTGCACATGATCAGATACAAAAGTAACCGTCAGATGGGCTTAGAAGGTTTCCACCTCCCTTTTGGTGGAGAACTGAATCCAGAAAATAGATGGGTAAAATGGAGCAGGGTCATACCCTGGGATGAACTGGCGCTTGGGTATTACAAGGCCATGGATTCAGGGCGTGGACGTCCCTGCAAGGATGCCCGGCTGATAATCGGGGCGGTGATTATAAAACACAAGCTGAATCTCAGCGACGAGGAGACGGTGTTGCAGATTCAGGAGAACCCGTACCTGCAATACTTTGCCGGGTTCTCGTGTTACAAGGATGAACAGCCCTTTGCTCCGAGCTTGTTTGTTGAGATACGAAAACGGATG
>JARLJR010000124.1 GCA_031291095.1 Legionella sp.
GGATGACGTGTGTTGGGGGAACTTTACATATCTGCACGTCATCCCGAGCATCGCGAGGGATCTCCTGAATGAGGCATTTGAGTTATTGGTGAGCATTATGCCACCTTCGGGAGGTCCTTCGTCGTAAACTCCTCGGGATGACGTGTGTTGGGGGAACTTTACACCTCGCAGGTCATCCCGAGCATCGCGAGGGATCTCCTGAATGAGGCATTTGAGTTATTGGTGAGCATCATGCCACCTTCGGGAGGTCCTTCGTCGTACACTCCTCAGGATGACGTGTGTTGGGGACACTTTACAAATCGGCAGGTGTCTTTGGGCAGAGCCTGGATTGCGCTTCGTTCTCTTATAAAGTTGGTTGGATCTGATCTGTGGGCGCTGTCGTTGTAGCCGTTATTACCACTTCATCAGAAACCTCTTTAACTTTCTCCAATTGATCCTCATAAATCGCTCTAATATTATCTGCATTGGTTAATGTTTTAGTGTTATATTTCAATAATTTTTCAACATCTTGAGGATTGGCTTCATTAATCACATTTTTTATTTGCTCAAGAACTACTCCTGGAACAATTAATTCCTCAAATCGTTTAATTAATTGTTCTGCAGCAGTTGGTTGCTCAGCTGATTGTTTATTATGAAGCTCTTGCCATCTATTTATTGGGGGGGCTTTGTGTGGCACTTGAGATGACAAGGGGGCAGGAGTAATTATTGGTTTAGAGGGACATTCTATGGCGTAAAGCTTGTTAACATTATTTTTTAGACGCATCTGCCCGTCTTGGTTAAGTGGAATGACCTTCGCCTGATTAACTCGAAAATTATCGCCAAAGATCTTAGTTAATTGCAGTGCTTGCGCTTCTGTTTTAGGGACAATTTGTAGTGAGACTGTCTTTTGATCTGCACTCCATAGGCGTCCAATATCCGCTTTTTCTTGGTTAGGTCCATTTTTCGCATTAACTATTGCTGCAACTCGAGGAAAGACATGCTTATCACAAATAATATGCAGTTGGGAAAGTTCTTTTTTCTGTTGGTATTTGTTTTCAACCGTTTCTAAGAGCTTATTTAATTTTTCTTGAGATAAATTGCAACTTAATCCTTTAGATGATTGGGCCATAGCCAAGCCAAACTCCTCGCCTAGGGTCTTTGCAACTGAACTATTAGTAGTACTGAGGGTATAGGTTCCATTTTCTTCTCGTTTTAATTGAAAAGGAATGCGGCCGCCTGGCGGATCAATATGTAGTGTATTAAGTAAAACCTTTCCATCCGGATAGACAGCAGAACTTTTAGAGCAATACTTTTCTAAGTGGTCGAGTAAATTCAGCTCGTGTCGAGTTAGCGGCATACGTTGCTCAAATACCGTCAAAATCTGCTGATTATTTTTATGAGCCTGGGCAGCCATACCATCAACAAACTTAATGTAGTCATCGAGCTCTGCATAAGGCATTCCGCTTTTTACCGCCATTTCAATCATATCCGCTTTAATTTTGATAAAATATAAATCAAAATGGCTGGCTTTTCCGGTAGCAAGCTCCATGCTGTAGGCATCCACTAAAGCCTGTATTTTGCTTGCATTAGCGCCACTGCTTTTAATTGCCGCCAACTGTTTTAATAAATCTTGGGGGGATGGTGTGTTCTCTTCGATACGGCGTAGCTCCTGCCTTAGTCCGGGAAAGCTTTGTATTACTTCTTCATCAGGATTTTTTCCGGTGATCATTTTTTTTAATAAATGAAAACCAACCATACGTTCGGATAAGTCGGTATCATAAAAGATACTGTAATTGCGGTACATTGCGTGGCGTGCTACGCCAATTGCTGATGAGCCTCTAAACACAGAAGGTACATTTGCATAGGGATTTACAAATGAAAAATCATCCTGAAGACTGGCGCATACCCCCTCTCCTTCATAGGGTTTCCCATAGTCAAAACCATAGAAAGCCTCGTCAGCAAAGCCTTTATTTTGGGCATCTTTACCGATGCCATCTCGGTCACCTACTGCAATACCAAAGATTAAATTTTTAGCTAAGCCTGGAATCTGTTTTGAATGGGTTAGAGATACGTTTTTCTTATCAACCAGAATCCCATTGTAATCAGGCTCTCCTCCATCATGAAGAAAACTGGTGAGTTCTTGTAGGCCATTTTTCCAAGCACAAGCTAATAAGGCATGTACATCGGTTCCTTTATTATTAACCCAGGCAAGTTCTTGTCTTTGATTGTGGGCACTAAAGATACCGGCTAACCGAGTTCCTACAAATTCTCTTATTGCCTCTTTATTGGCTTTGGTTCGCTCTTTTTGTCCCTCAGCATAATCAAGCTTATACATCCAGGAGCTTAATTTATCATTCTTAGCCACACCCTCTTTGACCTGATCACAAAGCCATTCAATACAGGAATGCACCTGTTTTGGGTCATGTGGACCAGGAACAAATGAATTAATAAAGTCAGCAAAGATTTTTTGTTTTTGATTCAAATCTCCATTTTTAAGTGCCTTATCTAACTCCGCGAGCATAAGTTTATCATTTTCTTTTTTTACGCTTTGGGGATTAGCTAAAATTCGTTCCAGCTCCTTAAAGAAGGCATCATCTAAATCAATCGCTCGAAACCCAGGTTCAACCCCGCTAGGCTTTTGGGCATAACAAAATTGGTTTGGTCCAAACATTGACCCCAAGCGGCTAAGCTCTTTATTTTTACGTAAGGTACTTTGACTAATTGAGCCTTCCGAAGGTGTTATTCTGGGCTCAACTTTTGGGACTGAACTTAAAGTTGGAGCACTTTGTGAAACAGGATTGCTCCCTACTTGTTTTTTTTGAATTGGCGGCAACAGCGATTCTGGCTTAATCTCTGCTTGAGCATCGAGTAAACGCCGAATTACCCCATCTTTTTTCAATTGATAGCGAGGATTAATGTTTATTTCGACTCCCAAGTTCTGTTCACAAAGCAGTTTAATATGCTGACTAACTTTATTATTAGTTCCTAATGATGCATATGCAGTACCCATAACGTCTAGCATCGCAATGAGTTTTGCATCTTCAGATAAGTCTTTACGCAGTAAGACCTCAGATATTTTTTTATGCACATTTTTGGCATCAGCATCCTTTGTGGCCAGTTCCCCTAAGGGTTTTAGTGCCTCAACAAAGGCTACATACTCTTTTACACAATGTGCTGATGAAATTGAATTGGCAGTTTTTTTATTGCTGGTGATGGACTCCATATAATTTTGCGCAAATTTGCTATCCAGGTTATAGGGCTGTCCCAGCTCTACTTGTGGAACTACTTTATTAGCTAGTTTCATGCGCTCAACATACCGAGGGTCAAGTTGTATTCCATCGAGCAATGAATGATAAACCGCATCGCGTAAGGCAGCAGAGTCATTGCCTGCATTGGCAAGTCTTTGCCAATCGGCCGCATAATTGATGTTCCCTTGACCTGGAAACCTAGGATTAGTAATTAAACCTTGGAGTGCACGATAACCACAACTCCAACTGTCTTTTTGTAAATTATCAGTCGCGGGATTAACATTTTTTGCTGCTGCATTTGGGAACGCTCTATAAAGGCCATCTTGATAATTAATTGCATTTAGAAGAATAGCCTGCTCGTTTCCTCTTAGTGGCATTGAGTCTTTATAATCAATGCTAATTGCATTGGTGACCGGATTAACCGTTACCATCGCGCAAGTCCAATGCGAACCTTGAGCGCGTAAAGAGCCATTATTGCCGCAATTGATCAATAAAGGAATGGTATAAGGTACATTGCTATTCGCATGTTTTACTCGTTCAAAATGTAAAATCATCCCCATGTCATCAGCATTTAAACGGGTAATATGGGTGCTGTTTTTTATATTGAGTTTAATCAACATACGTTCTAAATCAACTTCACCAAGCCATTCAGTGGCTCCTAGCTCACCGCTAAGTAACTTTTCTGCAACACCTAAATTATTATGTTGAGCATGTAAATCACGTAAGGAGCGTCTTACCACCTTTTGATTTTCTTCTAACCACAGCAGAGAGGCATTTTTTTCATCAAATCCAGTGGCAACTGGTGGGGCTGTATCGGTGAACTTAATTTGCTTATCTAATAATTGCTTTAAAAACAGGTATTCCGTCGTATAATCTTTACGGGTTTCAGGATTATTGCTCCCAATACCCGCGAGATTTAAGTTGTTTCCATTGTCTAGCTTATTAATATGATCGAGTGCCGCAGCCAATTGTGCAAAATTGGCCATATTCCCTAACCAGGCCGGATTAAATTGCTCTTTGAAGGTATCTCTTAAGTAACGCTCGATAATCTGGCGCTTCTTGTCGGCATCCAATACTTTTTGGGCATCGCTAGCTGATATCATCTCATCATCCTTGGATTTCACGTAATCCCGAACGCATGAGGATCTCCTGAATGAAGATCTGTGTTAGCGGTTAGTACAGAGCCTCACTCAGGAGATCCTTCGTCGACGTATGTGTATAACGTCAACCTTTCTTTATTGAAACCCTGGACGGACATCATCACTTGGTGTCGTTGGTGTTATTACCAGCTCATCAGGTATTTCTTTAATATCTCCTAATCTTTCTTGAATAATTGCCTTGATATTGTCTTCATTACCTAATGTTTTATCATTGCATTGCAGTAATCGTGCAACAACATCAGGACGGGCTTCAATAAGTATGTCTTTAATCTGTGCTACAACCTCCGTTTTATCAACTAATTTTTCGAATCGCTTCACCAGTTGTTCGGTAGGAGTTAGCTCATGCTCTTTTTTATGAAATGCTTTCCATTTCCCTGAAGCAGAACTGAGGGGTTCAGAACCTGTTTTCACTATTGAACTAAGTTCTATTCCCACGTCTTCAACACTGGACCTACTGTTGATACGGCTTGCGTAGTCATCACGAGCATAAATTGCATCGACTCGTTCCTTGAAAACTTGCAAAGTACCGTGACGAATGTTAAGAATTTCAGCCTTATTTAGCGTCACGTGCAGTCCAAAAATTTTATGAATGTGTTCCGCTTGCTCTGCTGTTCTTGCTTCAACTCGTATCGATAAACGGCCATCCTTTTCCCATTTAATCCCAAATCCAGCTTTAGGTGTTTCAGGCGTATTATCACTATTTATCATTGCTGAAGCACGCTTTAATACAGTTGCCCTATATGTAGGCTGGACGAGTTGCTCTTGTACTTTTTCATTGTATTTTCGATCAGCAATAACCATTAATTTACTTAGTTGATCTGGAGTCAGCGTGTAACTCATTCCTCCTTTAGATACGTTCGGTGTAACTAAGCCAAATTCTTTTTCTATAGTCTTGGCCATGGCCTTATTGGTAGTACTCAAAGTATAAGTACCATTGTCTTCATGTTTTAATTGAAAAGGAACACGTTTATTTTGCGGTTCAAAACGTAGCCTGTTTAGGAACACCTCACCATCTGGAGACATGATTGACGTAGGTGAACAAACTTTTTCCAAATTATCAAGTAAGTCAAGTTCTTGTCGAGTGAGCGGTACACGTTGCGCAAAGGTTTGTAATATCCGTGCATTATTTGTATGAGCTTGGGCTGCCATTTTATCAATAAATTTTATGTAGCCAGAAAGCTCTTCATAAGGCATTTCACTTTTTACCGCCATCTCCATAATATCCGCTTTGATTTTGTAAAAATACAAATCAAAATTTGATAATTTTCCTGAACCTACATCCATTACGTGAGCTTCGAGCAAAGCCATAGTTTTTGAATTACTGCAATTATGTCTAATAAGATCTAATTGTCTTAATAAAGACTTGGGAGTGGGCGTATTTTCTTGAATGCGGTGTAACTCTTGTCTTAAACCTGGATAGCTTTTAATCACTTCTTCATCAGGATTTTCCCCGGTGATCATTTTTCTTAATAAATGCAAACCGATCATACGTTCAGATAAGGGAGTATCATAAAACACGCTATAGTTTCGGTACATTAAGTGCCGTGCCACACCAACTTTGGTTTCTCTTCTAAGGAATTCAGGCGCTTTAGCGTAAAAATCATCAAAGGAAAAATCATCTTTCAAACTATCACACACACCATCGCCTTCATAAGGCTTACCATAGTCAAAACCATAGAATGCCCCATCGGCAAAGCCTTTATTCTGGGCATTTTTACCGATACCATCGCGGTCGCCAATGGCAACACCAAAAATTAAATTTTTCGCCAAGCCTGGAATGAGCATGGAGTGTTTCAGAGGAGCGTCTTTATTTTCAACTAACACGCCACGATAATCAGGTTCTTTTCCATAACAAAGAAAATCAGTAAGCTCACGCAAACCATTTTTCCAACCACAAGCTAATAAGGCATGCGCCCCATCATCTTTGTTATTTACCCAGGCAAGTTCTTGTTTTTGGTTTTGTTCACTAAAAATACCGGCTAATCGTGTACCTACGAACTCTCTTATGGCTTCTTTATTGGCTTTGACTCGTTCTTTTTGTCCTTCCGCATAATCAAGCTTGTACATCCACGCCTGCAAATTATGATTACTCGCAACCGCATCTTTGATTTCTTTACAAAGCCACTGAATACCCGGATTAAGTACCGTACTCTCACCGTATGGTTTGGGTGTATGAGCATTAATAAAAACAGCAAAAATTTCCTGTTTTCGTTTTAGATCATCGACTCTACCCAGCGCTGCTCCTAATTGAGCGAGGTTATGTGGGTCGTCGGAAGGTACTTTGGCTAAAATTTTGCTTAATTCTTTAAAAAAAACCTCATTTAAATCAATGGCTCTAAATCCAGGCTCAACGCCAGAAGGTTTGTGGCCATAACAAAATTGAGTAAGACCAAACATGGTACCTAGACGTGCGTCCTTTTCATGTTCGCGTAATTCAGGCTGATTCAGACGCGCTCCTTTCTTGGCTATTGAACCCTCTGAAGGAGTTACTTTAGGCTCAACGGTTTCAGTTGTTCTTACTGTTGGCGCGCTATGAGATACTCCTGTACCTGTCGTTTTCTTTTTAACTGGGGGCAATAAAGACTCCGTTTCTCTTCTCTCCAATGTAATTCCAGCCTGGTTATCTAGCATACGACTCATTAAACCATCTTTTTTAAATCGATAAAGAGGGTCTTTACCTAATTCTACACCCATCTGTTTGTCACAGAACACTTTAATGTAAGTGCCTAATTCACTATTGGCCCCACCAAATGAGGTTATAATTTTTGAGTACTCAGTTCCCATAACATTGAGAATCGCAAATAGTTTTTCGTCAGAAGATAACTCTTTATTCGTAATTACTTCATTTACGCCGCGCTTTAGCTCTTCAAGAGCAGTTGTTCTATTGGTAGAAACACGTATGGTTTTCAGCAAAATACTTATTTTTCTATAATCTTCTGCAAAGTTCTCTGATGCACCAAGACGAGTGGCCCCATGCCCCCCTCCGAGCAACTCTCGGTAATGCTGAGTAAATTTACTGTCGAGCTTGAAGGATGTATCACTCGTTGAAGTGACCATTGATGGATCCAATCCCATGTCTTCAGCATATTGATGGTCAATTACCACCCCATCTAACAGCTCATCGTACACGCCATCACGCAGAGCATTAGAAGTATTTGCCGCATTGCTAAGCCTTAACCAAGTAGCCCCTTGGTCTACATTTCCTGGGGTAGTCGGGAATCCGGGAGCGGTGATTAAACCTTTTAATGCGCGATAGCCACAACTCCAACCATCTCTTTGTAGCCCAGTAGACGCTGTATTTACTGTTTGTGTTGCATACGTGGGGAAGGCGCTGTATGCACCATCTGAATAATTAATGGCGGCGATAAGAACGTCGCGTTCGGAGCCTCTAAGAGGCATTGAGTCTTGGTAATTAATGGTAACCGAATTGGTTGTGGGATTCACGGAAACCATCGCATAAGTCCAATGTGAACCCTGGCTGAGTAAAGAACTACTACCGCAGTTAATTAACAAAGGAATCGTATAAGGTGTTGTATCAGCTCCATGCTTAATTCGCTCAAAATGCAATACCATACCGATGTCTTCTGCATTTAAGCGTGTAATATGCGTTCGATCTTTGACTCCCAATTTAATTAGCATACGCTCTAAATCAACTTCACCAAGCCATTCTTCTTGTCCCAAGTCCCCATTTAATAATTTTTCTACAATACCTAAATTACTGCTCTGAGCATGCAAATCGCGTAAGGAGCGGCTTTCTAAATGTTGATTAAGGTGCAAGCTCCAAAGAACAGCCTTTTTTTCATTAAATGCGCTAGCTACGGGTGGGATACCATCGGTCAAAGGAGCTACATCATGTAACATTCTCTGTAGCATCAAGAATTGTTCTTTATGATCTTCGCGTGTTGTTTCATTACTACTGCCCATAGCAGCGAGTTTTAAGTTGTCATTCCCTAATTGGTCAAAAAAATTAAGTGCTTGTGCTAAAGATGCATAGTTACCCATAGTGTCCAGCCAAGCAGGATCAAATCGCTCTTTGAATCGCGCTCTTAGATAAAGTTCGATAATACGACGTGTTTTTTCTTCATCTAATGTGCTTACTGCTTCGCTTGTAGATAACATATCATTGTCCTCTCTGAGATTAATGACAAAAATATGAAGCCTTATTATAAAAATCTGCTTCGTTACTAACTACTTTATGCTTCTAAAATTAAGGAACCATTAATCTGCTTGTAAAAAAAATGAAAAGTTTAAATCCCTTAAACAATTTTAGATGGCGTTTACATGACCATATTGACTAATTTAAAGTATAGTACGTTAATCTTATGATAAGCATTGTGGTATTTTTTAATACATGTCGTTACCTTAAAATGGTAAAATGTTATAATTACAACCAATAACTTAATTTAAGGCCATCTCATGGGAGCTTCAAAAAAGGACGACAAGTCATTACCCTATACCTTGTTTCCAGTAAAACAAGCTAATGGTAGGATTTCATACTATTGCAGTGATTTCAGTGAAGAATTAGGCCATCAAGTCTATAAGGGATATCCCTGCACCCTAACCCCGCCGCTCCCGTCTGGCTTAACGCCAACACGCCTGGAAAAAGAACAATTAGTTATTCAGAGAGAAAAGCCTGTAGCAATCAAAGTCTATGATGGGGAGCAGCAACCTTCCCCCTATCAATATTATGCTTCTGAAATTGCCGTTTTAAATATTGAGGATCGCGATGTGCTCATTATGGATTACATCGAAGGATTCCATATTGCTCCAGAATTGAATGATAACTCCCCAATAAAGCAATTAAGCTTTTTTCAAGCTGTGGATCTTGCATGGCAGTTAATCCTAGGTCTTAATCATCTGCATTATAATAACCTTAGTGGTTCACCCATCGTGCACGGAGACATTACGGGTAATAATGTCAAAATAAGAGTCAACGAACAGCTAATCGATGGAAGAGAAATACGTAAAATGGATGCCTTATATCTGGATTTGGATTTTGCCAAACGGATAACGGGCACTTATCAAGCTCCTCAGGGGACCCCAGAGCATCTCGCACTTGAAGTTCTTGATGGTATCTATTCCGAAGCCAGTGATTTTTTTGCCTTAACGCCTCTATTATTGAGCCTTTTTGGTGCTCATAATCCTTTTCAAGCTATTATTGAATTCCGAAACAGCCATGAGTCTATGGAGAAAGCTGAATTAATAAAAAAATTTCGTGATATTCCTTTTTGCACTGAAGGACTATTTTCTCATTTTACTAAGAAACCGGAGCCTGGTGTCCTTGCGTTACTGGAACGTTTTATTATACAAATGGGATCTAAGGAGCATAAAAATCGCCCGTTATCGGATGCTATCCTTGAGTTTTTTACGGCATTAAGGCAATTATGTCTAACTAATCCTTCAGATAAAGAGCATGATTTTTATCTATTACGTTTAGACATTGCAGCCCAAAACGAGAATTGGCTTGCAAAACCTCAATTCTTCCAACGGTTTTTAAACTTAGAATATAATATACAAGATCGACTCATTGGATTAATGAACTCGAGCATCAATCTTTTATTATATCGACGTGTTCAAGAACATAATGCAGCGCCCGAACTGATCGAGCGGTTGAGAACTAGTCTTGCGGAACATTTAAGTGAAAAAAGCCGTTTATTACAGCCCCCTTCCCGACTCAAATCGATATTCTTCTCTTCGGTGACTCAAGGCGACATCCAATGGTTACTTAATTGTTATAAACATAATGAGTACGATACGTTTAATGCACCCGCGAATGAAAAATTAAAATCTAAACTTCTACATTGCACGGAACTAAGCATTGCGCCTTTTATTTCTGCTTTAGTTGAAGGAATCAAAAGACCTCCAGAGCCTATGTTAATTATGCCGTCCTGAAAAATAAAATCAGTACTATTTTATGCCATAATGAGAGAAGAGAAGGATTCTTATCTCCTCAATAATCAACGAAAAGGATGTCATTCACCATGGCTGAAAAACTAATTGATTTAGCACTACAAGGTGGTGGGGCTCATGGTGCGTATACATGGGGCGTATTAGATCGTTTACTCGAAGAGGAAAATCTGCGAATCGATGGTATTTCAGGTACCTCTGCGGGTGCAATGAATGCAGTAGTTCTTGCGGATGGGTACAGCAAAGGTGGTGCTCAAGGAGCACGTGATGCACTAGAGGCATTCTGGAAACAGGTCTCCGATGCGGCTCGTTTTAGTTTCTTACAACGAAGTCCCCTTGATGTGATGTTGGGGAAATGGTCCCTGGATCATACTCCGTTTTTTATCACCATGGATATTCTCTCCAGATTGTTTTCTCCTTATGATCTTAATCCATTAGGGATTAACCCACTGTGTGACATTTTAACTAAATCCATTGATTTTAAACAACTATCAAAAAGTTCAATAAAATTATTTATTACGGCGACTAATGTAAGTACCGGCAGAGGAAGAGTCTTTCGCAATAACGAAATTACACCAGAGGTTCTTCTTGCATCAGCTTGCCTCCCTACTATTTTCAAAGCGGTAGAAATCAATGGTGAACACTACTGGGATGGTGGCTATTCAGGAAATCCAACAATTACGCCGCTCATACGTGAATGCAAATCCCAAGATACCATTTTGGTGCAAATAAACCCCGTCACTCGACCTGATTTTCCTCAATCAGCAAGAGATATTCTCAATCGTCTGAACGAAGTTTCATTCAATGCTGTATTACTCAAGGAGCTTCGCATGATTGCCCTATTACGGCAACTGGCAATTCCTGCAGATTGCGAAGGGGGAAAATGGGCGGGTATGCGGATACACCGTGTGAACAGTGACATTATGGTTGAACTTGGTTATTCGTCCAAGCTTAATGCGGAATGGGACTTTTTGCTCATGTTGCGAGATGAAGGACGTCGTTCGGCAGAAGAGTTTCTTACAAACCATGCTGCAGATCTCGGGAAGCGCTCCTCATTTGACCTCGATGAGTTGCTTGAAGGAGTATAGCCAGGAGTACTCGGAATTTTAATCGGTCTCGCACTCTATTCATCGTTTTCGCGTTTCGGGTTGGTTATTTTACTGGGAGCTTAATTTGGTTCATTTTGAGAAATGTGAATGAAAATTGTTATAATTTTAAAATTAAGCTTAATAAATGAGGTTCTTAAAAGTTGGCGAAAGGATCGAATCTCGAGCCTTGCTGCAGCCCTTGCTTATTATACTTTATTTTCACTAGCACCACTTTTATTAATTTGTATATCAATAACCGGGGCTTTATTTGGTGAAGAAGCTGCTCGTGGGCAAATATTTGGGCAACTCAATTCCTTTTTAGGAGAGCAGACGGCTTTACAAATCCAAGAAATGATACAAAATGTCAATCAGCCTTCTACTGCGTTAATAGCCCGGATTTTCGGTATTCTCCTTTTATTATTAAGTGCATCACGAGCTTTTGGTGCAATTCAAGAAGGATTAAATATTATCTGGGGCGTGCAGCCTTCTCCGAATAGGACTTGGTTTGATGCACTTAAACAACGTTTTTTTCCGTTTACGATGGTATTCATTTCTGCTTTATTATTGTTTGCCTCCTTAGCGGTAAGCGCTTTTTTGGCTATTTTAAGCAGTCATATGACCTACTTTATGGGAGTAAATATCTATCTTGAACTCATCGTTAGTTATATTTGTTCATTTTTATTCGTGACTCTATTATTTGCGCTAATGTTTAAAAACTTACCTGGTGTTGCGCTTCGATGGAATAATATTTGGGTAGGATCCTTAATTACTGCCTTAATGTTTCATTTGGGAATAATACTCATTGGTTTTTACCTAAATAAAGCTCATCTTGATTCGGCCTTTGGAGCAGCAAGCTCAATCATTGTCCTTTTACTATGGGTTCATTATTCGGCACAAATTTTCTTTATTGGCGCTGAAATAACCAAGATTTATGCCGAGGAAAAAACAGGTTGAACTCCCTATCCTCTCAAGTCAGGATCTTCTTTACTAAATGAGAATTTATGTAATTTAAAATTAAAATACATATCTAATTTAGTGAGAACTCTTGGAAGTGGTGACATTAAATGCCCTGAACGTCGTTCTGTAGCAGTTTGAATTGTTTTATACGTTTTTTCTTCATCGGGTGTCAGCATGGATGGCATAATATATCTCAATGAATGACACGAGGGACTGAAAACGACACTATGCTTATTAAGAAAGTTCATTACTAAAGTATTCATTTTTACTGCGCGTTCAATTTCTTCATCCCCAAGCCTGAATTCATGATAATCATGTTGATGCATATGCTCTATAAGCTTGATTAAATAGGGGATATTGTCCTCTACAATGCGAGGAGGTACTGAGAAAAATGGACCGCCTGCTGCGGGTAGAAAGAAATTAGGTATATTTCCAAACATATTCCACCGGTAATCCATTACTAGTCCTATAGGTACTAGTTTACCGTCAATAAAAACAGGGTGATTTATTTGTCCTATTTCAAAACCGATGGCAAGAATAACCACATCAGCTTCCCACAATTGCCCATTTGCCAAGACGCCCTTTTCATTAAAACCACTAATACCATTGGTATTTGATACGTCAACAACGTTGATTTGTTTGTTTTTAACGCAATCCATAAATCCTAAATAATCGAAGGCTCTTCTTGTACAATGAATTGGTTGAGAAATGGGGGGAACAGCGGCTGGAGGTAACCTACCTCCTCTAATAAAATATTCTTTAATCCAAAGAGGCCATCTTAACATAAACTCCAACTGACGGATTCCATCAAAAAGAGTATATAAATCATTACGAAGCTCAAATAAACGTCTGTAAAAATTATAGGTCAAACGACTTTTTGGAGCTAGTTTTCGTTTATATTTAAAAACGTAGGGTACGGTTTTTCTAAAGACAGTCACGCTTTGTGCTGCGTCGACAATACTAGGGGCCAGTTGGATTGTAGTCGCACCCATACCAATAATTGCAACACGCTTATCTTTAAAAAAATCAAGCTCAGGCCCGAGTTTGGATGAATGAATAATCGTCCCGTTAAATAATTCCTCCCCTGGAAAAGTAACTGTCTTTGGTATGTTAATACCCGCGATTGCATGTACTATAAATCGGGCTTTATAAATCCCTTGATTTGTTTTAACTCGCCATTTCTTTTCTTTAGAACAATATTCTAGCGCCTTAACTTGGCAATTAAATTTAATATTGTTTCGACCAACATGTTGTTTGGAAAATTCAATGCAATATTCAAATAACTCATCACGTGTTGCATATTTATATTTTGTATTTCCTGGAGCAAAGGTTGGGAGATAAGTCATCACTTCAGTATCGGTACCCGCACCAGGATAATTCGTCCATCGCCACGTGCCCCCTACTTCATCAGAGGCTTCAAGAATTAAAAAATCTAAATTACGCTTTCTCAGTAGCGCTCCTGAAGTCATTCCGGAAAGACCGGCTCCAATAATGATTGTTTCTCGTTCTTCTATAAGATTGTCCATTACAGGCTTACTCTCAATCATATTTAATCTCCCGTTGAGACGGATTTCGTGCATCACTCGAATCTCAAGCTACAAAATAACTTACTGATTTTTCTTCATTATTGATTTTGTTTTATTCTCCAACGTGATTTCACTTTGATTGTTTTATTCTCAATCTCTAGTTCATAGTTCATATATAGTTCATTCTTTTTGATCACATAAGAACTTAAAAACCGTGAATCGAATGAAGTTGGTGAAAGTACATTACAAAGCATAACGCCATCCTGATTGCTCATTTTGCAAGTACCGAATAAATTTCGATTCGAATAGTACGCAGTAAGCAACTCTTCATTGCTTGCTAAATAGATATTAGTATCTTTAAATTCTTGTCGATTTTTTTGAGCTATTTGCATTGAAAAATAAGCGGTATCCGTGATAAGCATTTGCCCTATCGGCTCACTCCCTAAAACTGCTTCATCATTCTCATAATAATTAATGAGATCCCAGCAGCCAACTAATGGAGACTGCGGCTGTTTATCATTATTAGTAGCGTTCCAAACGAGTTGTTGATAGAGCTCATGTCTTTGTTTTTTTAGTGTTTTAGGAAGTGTCGTTAAGGTTAAATTACCATGCTCTAAGTGATAATAACGCGACAATATATCATCAGTATAATTAGGTATGCTTGAACTCTTGATGTGATGATGAACTTCACTTGAGTTCATCACGAAGCGCCCACAATAAGCCATGTGATTCATCATAAACTCAATGATTCGTTTATTCTCATTTGCCGACAAAGATTTTAAACTCTTTTCTGCTTGAGCATTCCATAAATGAACCGCCATAGAGTGTGTCGGCTGATCATAAATAATATAACCTTTAGGCTCTATACCGAGTGGGTAGGTATTATTTTGACTAGAGCCTTGGATATACTCCTTCAATTGATATACCTTTAACTCAACACCCTGTGGTGTATTCGTCTCTCGAAATACTTCCTCAATTGTATTAAATACTTCTTGCGGTGGATTGGTAAAAAACAGATGAGTGCCCTCTATTTCAAGATAGGTGAAATAATCGGTTGTGTACTTACTCCACGCTGAAACAAAGCTTGCATCTCGTACCAGCACATCATTATTTGCTTGTATTGCAACAATAGGAGTTGATATCGTAGCGCTGTCATTATATGAATAATCGATTATTGCTTGGGCATCTCGGCTAATTTCATCAGGAGAAACCGTGGTTAATCCCATAGCACCAGGGGGCAGATAATGCCCTAAAGTCAGCAACTCCACCACATCAACACCAGCTCCCGTCACCATTTGATTAAAAGGAAAGACATATTCGACTCGTTCAAATTGCATGGGTGGCACAAGAGATGAAATTATCAGTGTTTCAGGACGTAAAGGAGTATGATGCTCTAAATAGGCCGCTAATTCATAAGCAACCATGCCACCTAATGAATGCCCATAAATAATAAATGGCCTCTTACAATGCGCTTTAAGCTCTGTTGCCATCGCTTTAATCATGTCGCGCCAGCTGCCTTGATACTGATATCCCAGATAAACAATCTCAATATTATTGGCGAGTCTTGCGGGCCATTTTGAATAGGCATCTGCCCCAAAACCAAGTGGAGATATAATAAAAAGTTGATAGTCGACATTCTCTGGTTTGTTTAATAGCTGGCTTTCACGGCGGTCATATACTTGCTCTTGTATTGTCGTCCCATGTGCAGCAATTGCGGTTTCTATCAAATCAGAAATAGCATTAAGATCATCACTACTCTGGAGCGCTATAAAATCCATCGCAACGCCGAGATCTTTCTCAATACGAGCTTGCAATTGCATTAACATAATCGAGTCTAATCCTAAGTTTTGAACGGAGTTTTTGGCTCGTAAAAACTCAAAAGAAGCTCCAGAAATTTTATTCATGGTAATTACAAGATAGTTCAGGATTAAATGTTTTTTATCTAATGCCGTTGATTGCTTAATAAGCATTCCTAAAGTTTGAAAAGACACCTCATTAGCAGTGGTTTCTTGAGGTTTAAACGTATTTTTTGTATTCTTTTTATTCTCAGAAACCCAATATTGTTGCGTATCAAAGCAATAGGTTGGTAAGTTTATCTTCCTTAGGGCCTTAACATAAGGTTTATAATATTCGTTCCAATCAATGGAATGGCCGGCCAAGTACTTATTGACTAAAACATTGGGATCTTGTGAAACAATAATCCCATCAGTTAAAGAAACCTCGATACTATTTAATTTATGAGATTGTAATTGAACTAATAAGTTGTCTTTATTTTTAACAATCAAGGCCAGACGATGAGTAAAGTGAGCTCGTCCCATCGCTGCTGTAAAACAAATGTCTTCGATGCATTCATTACTGTGATCCAAATAATAAAGATACGATTTAACCAAATCATCGAGTGATTTTTTAGTTTTCGCGGATAAAATAAATACATGTGTTGCTGGAAGCTCTATTGCTTTATGTTGCTTTATGGATTGTAGTGGAGCCTCTTCTAAAATGACATGTGCATTGGTGCCACTAAATCCAAAAGAACTTACCGCGGCACGTCTCGGGGTCTCTTTTGTTTTCCAGTCTGTTGTTTCAGTTACGATTTCAGCAGGAAAATTAAGGCTAATGTTTGAATTTAACTGAGTAAAATTTAAATGCCCGGGTATTTTATTATTTTTTAAAGCCAGGACCACTTTGATTAAACCAGCTATACCTGCAGCAGATTCCAAGTGTCCAATATTTGTTTTTACTGAACCGATCATTAGAGGAGCCTCTTGCGCTCTATTTTTACCATAGACTTGCCCTAATGCATGTACTTCAATAGGATCACCAAGACGTGTTCCAGTACCATGACATTCTAGATAATCAATGTCTTCTGGGTTTAAATTCGAAAGCTCCAATACCCGCGTTAACAAACGTTTTTGGGCAACACCACTAGGAACGGTAAGACCACTGGATGCTCCATCCTGATTAATCGCTGAAGCTTTAACCACCGCCCAAATGGGATCATTATCGCGTAATGCATCAGATAGTCGTTTGAGAACAACCATTCCACAACCTTCACCACGAACATATCCATCCGCTTTTTCATCAAAAGTCTTACATTTACCATCAGGGGCTAACATCCCGGCTTTTGAGAAAATAATTGACAGTGTAGGCGATAGCAACACATTGACTCCACCTACCAGTACACAACTACATTCACCACTTCGTAATCGTGCACAAGCCTCATTTAAAGCAACTAAAGAAGAGGAGCATGCCGTATCAATCGCGAGATTAGGACCTTGTAACCCTAGCAAATAAGAGATTCGACCGCTTGCGGTGCTTAATGCATTGCCTGTCCCAATGTACGCATTAATTTCATTTAAATGCTCATTTTGTTGAATCAACTCGCCATAGTCATTGGTTGAGATTCCAATAAAGACCCCTGTATCACTGCCATTAAGGCTGTGTGGAGAAATGCCTGCCGATTCCAAAGCAAGCCAGGCATGTTTCAGAAGTAAACGATGCTGAGGATCCAGATAAGTTGCTTCCTTAGGGCTTATTGAGAAAAAATTAGCATCGAACTGTTCAATGTCTTTAATAAATCCACCACGACGAGTTATCATTTTGCCATAGGCTTCTTGATTGGTATCATAGAAGTCATCAATATTCCAGCGCGAGCTAGGCACGTCACTGACTGACTCTTGAGCATTGAGAAGTAATTGCCAAAACTCATCAAGATTACCTGCCCCAGGAAACTCACCACTTACACCAATAATCGCAATTTCTTCGTCCTGTATGCTGGTGTTTTGCTTAGGTGTTATTGCCGTAGTTTTTTTAGGTGCAAAACTTTGCAGCAAATAATTCACCATTTGTTTCACATTGGGGTAATCAAAAGTAATCGTATTACTCAGTGTCAGGGCATCGCCAATCTTGGATTGCAGAATGTTTTTCAGTTCAATAGCAACCAGCGAGTCCACACCCATCTCAAAAAAACCTTGATTGATGTCAATGTCATTAGGATCTGGAATTCTTAATGCCTGAGCTAATACTTCTTTGATTTTGTCGGTAAGCACCTGCTCATAGCGTTCTTGTGGAGAGGCTTCAAGTAACAACTGCCACTCGCTTTGCACCGTGGTTTTATTAACAACCACCAAATGTTCTAAATAAGGATTATTCGATACAGATATTTTGGACCAGTCCACGTCCATAATTCCAACTTGTCCCTGATGAGTATTGGAGAGCGTGGCATATAGAGCCTCTAAGCCTTGATGAATATTTATTGCTCTTACTCCCTGGGAAAGATGAACCGCATTAAGATCTGATGCCATACCAATATTGGCAAAAGGTCCTAAATTAATGCTTACTGCGGGGAGTCCTTGATTACATCGTTGTATTGCTAATCCGTCCATAAACGCATTAGCAGTTGCATAGTTCGTTTGGCCTGCATTTCCAATCAAGGAGACGATGGATGAAAATAAAACAAAACAATCTAAATCTAACTCTTTGCTCAGTTCATGTAAATGGATACTTCCCGTAATTTTAGGAGCGAATACGCTATGAAAATCCTCATCACTTAAATTGGTTAATAAACCATCATGAATCATACCCGCAGCATGAAAGATTCCTTTTAAGGGATATTTACTTTTAGCAATTGCAACAAAAAGATTATTCATATCCCCTTGATTGGCTACATCAGCTGTATAATGCGTAATCAATACTCCTTGCGCATTTTGCGCTTCCATCCATTGGTTCATCGCTTTCGAAGGCTTATGGCGACTTGTTAAAGCCAAGTGAACAGCCCCTTTAGTAATTAAATATTTAGCCAGCGCCAATCCGATGCCACCTGTTCCTCCTGTAATTAAATAGGTAGCCTCAGGCTTTAATGAAAAAGGAGTATGATGAGGTTCGGTATACTCTTTCATCATTAATAAGCGAGGAATATAGATTTGCTGACGAACAATCACTTGTGGCTCAGGTAACGCTCCTTCACGAATGATATCTAGTAGGTTACTGATATTCTCGGTCCCCTTTATATCGATTAGATAACAGGGAAACTCTCTTGCCTCTTGCTGCAAAGATCGCCAAAAACCTAAGGCCAGAGTATGATTTGGATTGATTTCATCCTCATGAGAAACACTAAACGCAGAGCGGGTTACTAAAGTAAAGCTTAAGGGTTTGTGAATGAATAATTGTTTTGCCAAAGAGACTAAAGTCGAAAAATTATCTTCATATATAAATACTACGTGTTTGTTATTTAGCTCCTGATAATGATTCGTCTTGACGTACGCACTTAATAAAGCCACCTCAGTATTGTTGTTGGCATAAACGATTATTGCCTCGTTTTTGGTTTTTTGTACTTTAGGTAAGGTGTATATTTGATAATTTTGAACGTAATGACTTAATTGACCCTTTTGAGAAAGAATATTTTTTAGTGTGTCTTGTGTTACCGCAGAAACCACAAAATCTTCAATTTCTGCCAACAGCATCCCATGATTATCTGTTATTTTAACGTCAACGATCGCTGACTGAGCATCTTGATTTGTCAACGTAACTTTAGCCCAAAGGAGTCCCTCTGCTTTTTGATACCAATTCATACACGCGATACGTGTAGGAATATAAGTTACAGTAGGTTCTTGATGAAAAACCAATGCAACTGCCTCAAGCACTCCATCAAATAACGATGGATGAAAATAATATCCGTTAGTAGTTAAAGTATCATTTTTAATAGCAACTAAAGCTACTCCTTGACCTACAAAAGCTTCTTTTATACGTTCTCTTTGACTGACGTCTATTACATCAAGAGTAGCTTGTAACCTGGCTAAGTCCGTCACTTTTCGATCGGGGTTGGGTAAGTGCTCCACCGTAAAATCAGCTTGACGAACCCAGTCAGATTTTTGTTCATGATGGGCATAAATGACGCCCCTATAAGCTCCTTCACTAATAGGATCTAAGGTGTACTCACAATCCACTACAGTTTCTAAAGTCAGAGGAGCCAGTAATAAAACATCCTTTAAAGAGAGCGGATTTTCCCCCAGCAGATTTACTCCACAAGCTAATGCGCCTTCGATAAAACCCGCCCCAGGAAATACTCGATGGCCATCAATGCAATACTCTTTTAAATACTCTAATTCATTAAAATCAAGCCGATTGATGAAGTGAACTTCATGGGAATGACCAGGAACTTTAGTACCTAATAATTCATGAACTCGCTCACCATAAGGAAGTTTTTTTCTCTTCTTGATGTCTAACCAGTAGCGTTGTCTATTAAAACAGTAGGTTGGCAAAACGACTTTGCGCAAAGATTTAAGATAGGGTTTATAATAGGCATCCCAGTTTATGCTGTTCCCTTGTAAATAGGCAGCGACCAGCACATGTAAATCAGTTGAGGTTATCACCTCATCGTTTAAAGTGACCTCAGCAACTCTCGACTCACTTGCTTTTAGTTGCTCTAATAGATCCTCTTTATCTTTAATAATTAGGGCCAAACGATGGGTAAAATGGCTTCGCCCTGCCGCCGCAGTGAAGCATATGTCTTCTATGTCTTCAACACTTCGTTCTAAGTAATAAACATATGCAGTAATTAATTCATGCAATGAGTGTTGTGATCGTGCCGATAAAACTAATAACTGCTCAATGCCGGATAGCCCGGATTCACCCTTTATTGCAAGAGCTGGCGCCTCTTCTAGTATTATATGTGCGTTCGTACCACTAAAGCCAAAAGAGCTCACCCCTGCTCTTCTTAATTGAGTAGATGGAGTCCATGGACTGTTCGAACGAACTATTTCAATCACCTCAGGATTAATATCCAACTTTGGATTAATCGAATTAATATGGATGTTTGCTGGAAGCATTTGATGCGTTAATGCCGCGATTGTTTTTAATACGCCGGCGATACCAGAGGCAGCCTCAAGATGTCCGATATTAGACTTCACAGAGCCAATATATAAGGGCTTATTTCGATTCTGATTACCATACACGGCACTAATTGCACCAAATTCAATTGGGTCACCAAGAACAGTTGCTGAACCATGGGCTTCAATGTAATCAATGTCGTTAGGACTCAGGTTGGCCTGATTTAACGCATTAACTAACAATTGTTTTTGTGCTTGAAGGCTTGGCACCGTGATTCCACTTGATGCTCCGTCTTGATTAACTGCTGTACTTTGAATTACTGCATGAATAATGTCGCCATCTTTTAACGCATCTTCTAAACGCTTCAAAACAATCAATGCACATCCCTCGGCACGGACATATCCATCCGCATCCTGCGAAAAAGTGCGACAGCGATTAGTTGGTGATAACATTTTAGCATTTGCCAGTCCCACAGAATTTTCTGGGGACAAAATGATATTTACGCCACCAGCAATAGCCATGTTAATTCGACCTAACTGTAATGCCTGACATGCAGAATCTAAAACCACCAACGAGGATGAGCATGCAGTATCTATCGTTTCAGCGGGACCTCGAGTTCCTAAATAATAAGCAATTCGCCCTGCCATAACACTAGAGGCATTATCAACAATGAAAAACGGATCACGTGCGGCCTCGCTGTGATGAGAAGAAATTAAACTTCTATAATCTGCGCTACTGCTTCCAATAAAGACCCCTACTTTTTTCTTTTTAAGCAAATGTGCAGGTATTGCTGCGTTTTCTAATGCCTCCCATGCAACCTCCAACAAGAGACGATGTTGAGGGTCCATTTGCAGTGCTTCTCTGGGGCTAATGTTAAAAAAAGCTGGTTCAAACTGATCAATATCCTCCAAAACTCCAGCCAGGCTAATGCGATTTTTTACTTCATTATCATAATGTTCAATATCCCATCGCCAATTCGGAATAGGTTCGATCGCATCGACCCCAGTGCTCAATAAAGTCCATAAATCATCCATGTTTCTCACTTTCCCAGGTAAACGACATCCTATGCCAATAATCGCGACTTTAAACTGTTTGTCAGTAGTTGTTGGCTTTTCTTGGACAAACTCATTAATGCCCCCTTTGGGGTTATTAGCAAAATCAATTAACTCTGCAAGTGTTGGGTAATCAAATGCTATGGTTTGTGAAATCGGTAGTTCAGGTCCAAAGTATTCTTGTAGTTTTTGATGAAGCATAGTGGCATGTATCGATGTTCCCCCCATATCTGAAAAGCTTTGGTGGGGATCAATACTCTTTAAACCTAAAATATCTGCCAAAATATGCTCCACATCTGCAGCAAGCTTGCTCGTCTTATCGTTAATAGTATTTACTTTGACATCAACGCATTCCAGTTTGTTTCCTAGATATGCTATGCGGGTCTTACTGCGTTGAATTTTTCCGCTTGTTGTTTTAAAGGCACGATTAGGTCTTAATAATTTAATGTCATGGATTGCAACACCATAGTGTTTTGCAACGTTATGGCGAATGGCGGGAATAATTTCACTTAAATCTTTTCTCATGGCAGTGCGTTTTATTTCAGCACAAATAACAATAGCTTCATGTTTGCCTGTATCCACGCTAAACGCTGAAGTATTTCCAGGTTTAATATAGTCATGACTTTCATCTACAACGGCTTCTAAGTCCTGTGGATAAATATTGCGTCCATCGATAATGATTAAATCCTTTTGTCGGCCAGTTAAGTAGAGCTGATTACCATGGATAAAACCTAAATCGCCACTGCGTAAATAATATTTATTTGTTCCATCTAATATAACGTTAAATGTTTCCTCTGAACGCACAGGATTATCCCAGTAACCCTGTGCCACACTGCGGCCACTAATCCAAATTTCACCCACTTCATCCTCGTTACAAAGAGTTTTAGAAACGGGATCAACGATGACAACCTCATGTTCTGGCTCTATTGCGCCAGCACTCATAATTAGGTATTCATCATCTTTATGGGTACTCGGTACAATTTTTCCCTTGGATAAGTGTTCTTTGGATACATACATAAAGTCAGATATTTGACCTTTAAGATTGGATGATACATGAAGGGTATTTTCAGCTAATCCATAGGCAACACAATAAGATTCTCGTTTAAATCCACAGGCCGCAAATTTTGTGCAAAATTGCTCATAGGTTTCAAATCGATTAGGTTCTGCTGCCGCTATTGCATAACCGATAGAGGATAAATCAAGCGTTTCCAGTTCTTCATCCAAAATTTTATTAACGCATAATTGATAGGCAAAATTGGGGCTCGCGGTAAAATAAGCCTTATAATCGGTTATTGCCTTGAGCCAACGATATGGTTTTTCAATAACAGAGACTGGGGATAACAAAACCAAAGGATTATGGGTGTAAATGGATGATAATATCCCACCAATTAAACCAAAATCATGCTGAGATGGCAGCCATATCACACTGGTTTTAGTAGCGTCTAGCCCCGCTGAGTATTTTATAGTCGATAGATTGTGTAGCAAGTTCACGTGGCTGACCATGACTCCTTTGGGCTGTCCGGTCGATCCTGAAGTGTATTGTAAAAAAGCAAGTGCTGACGCATCAATTGTTGACTTGATTAAGGTACCATTTAACGTATTTGAAGCAAAAATTGCTTCTGTTGCTAACTTTTCAACATCGGATAACATGTCAATTGATGATAAATCATCAATTATTGTTTGAGTTCCCAAAATTAACTTTGGATCGCAGGATTCAATGATGCTGTGTAATCGATAAGCATGTCTTGGATTTTGCAATGGATATGCAGGTACAGCAATCATTCCAGAGTAAAAGCAAGCTAATATAGCTGAAATAAAATCAAGACTGGGGGGATAAATCAATAGAACTCTAGATTGAGGGGCAAAGCGCTCTTGAAGGTAGACAGCCAGTTTTTTTGCATCAATAATTAATTCACTGTATCTTTTTACAATTGAATTCTGATTATCTTTCAAAAAAGTAAATTCAACCTCATCCATTTTAGCAAGATTATTTTCAATAACATCTGTTAAAATAATAGCCATCTAATGCCTCCAATGAAGATGTTTATTCTTAAACTTCAATATCGAGCGAGGTTTCCTCCAGGCTTAAATTAATTACGCACTGAAGTTTTATAGTTTTAATAGTTTGATTGGACCAACAGGTATAATTATTATGGGAGGACCGCCAGATATATTTCTTCGTCAGTGAGTCTTGAAAAAATCTAATTTTGTCTGACATTTCATTTTTATTCATTTCGTGTAGCATAAACAGCTTCTAAATCTATCGCACAGTACAAGTAATTCCATTTGTGCGCTGCACTATAATTAACCGATAAGATCTAATATAGTACACAAAATACCATTTTGCGATTATTAATCCCTTACTGTGTGCAGTGATCTGTATTAAACCAAGAGAAAGAAAATACTTTCAATAAGTTAACCCAGGTTTTAATTTTATTTGGACATATCAAAAATTTGCTGAAAAATGGGTAAGAGTTCTGAAAGGCTGTCCGCCTCAAAGCTACGTAAAACATAATATATACTCATAACGTAACCTTTTGTTTGCTGGGTTTATATGCCTCATTTAAAATTTGAACTTAGTGAAGCCCTTCAGCCGTGTGAGCACTTATAGCTCAAGATGGATATTGAAATAACGCAGGGTTATTATAGTAATAACTCGTTCATAAATGGTTTCAGCATAAGCAGGGCTTTAAAGCCCTGCTGCCCGAACCAATTCAGGAGTAAGGTTCCTACGCAAATGATAATGAAGGGGAACAACCTTCAACTTGATCGTTATTTTCTTCACAATCGGAATCATAGGTAGCCGTGGGTGTTTCATCTTTAATATAAATTACATTTAAATTTCTATTTTGAACATCAAGGCACTGATAAGCTCTCATTTCATAAATATGTAAGGTCATGCTAATTTCTGTACGGGATGTTTTTCTACACTTAAGTTGATGCACAAAGCTACCCTGTAAATCATCTCGATTCGTATCAAATTGCTCTCGCTCAACACATTTATCCAATGCGGCCGTATTTTCCCCTGTAGGTAAATAAAATTTCTCCGTTATCGGTCCCTCAAGAACCGTTACGGTTCCCTTAAATTTGTGATCATGAATTAATGTTTTTTGTTTTCGTAAAAAGACAAATACCCATATGGAAAAAGGGTTTTCTCCATCTTGATGATCATAAATAAGATGTCTACCGACACAGGTGCTCTTAGTCGGATCTTCTGGCTTATAAGCAGAAGTGTTTAATTTCAATTTACCTTCTACAATTAATTTAGGTAGTAATTCTGAAACTTTTTGGTAATTGATGACATCTAGGCTATGAATTGCTTTGCTAATTGCTTGTTTATTGAGTTCTTTTACATGATCAACTTCAGTTTTAAACATCATAATAATACTCCTTTAATCCTTATTGTCCTAAGCATCCAGTTAGTTTAGGGCATGTTGATCACGAATACCAATGCGCCAACACGCCCTTTTATCTCGAGTTAGTGTTCTTCACAAACAGTATAATAACCATGGCGGTAAGGATTGCTGCGTGCTCTAAATTTATAGTCACGACAATGCTGGCCACGCTCATCAATGTATCGCTTATCCAGGCGAAATGAAAAATCGCCAAAATTCATGTCTTTTTGCCATTCACGTTCCTGTCGAGCTCGGTCTTCTTTATCTAAGTCTTTAAAAAATTTACTTAGTTTGCTCGCATGACCAATAGAGATAAAACACATCAGACAGAGCATGAAGATTAATTTTTTCATAGTTGGGTTCTTTATAAGTCACAAAGATGGTAATTAAATCATATTTCATTTAAATAAACAAAAAAGATATACTAATTACCAAATAATGAAATTAATCCCATTTGGTTTTAAATTAAAAAATAGAACTTTGCGAGGAACGTAGTGACGAAGCAACCCAGGAGTCTGTGGCACGTACCTTAGATTGTTGCTTCACTTCGTTTGCAGCAACGACGGACAAGTTTGGATAATTAATTAATGAGGTTTTTATGTCAGGACGATATTTTAAAATAAACTTAGCACTTATTTTGATTTTCATGGTGCTTTACCTATTATTACTTCCATTTATTCATTACCCATGGACCACGCTGCTCAAACCAATTCCTATAATCCTACTCATGCTTCTTACCACGCATGTTCAGCCTAAACGGCAAATAGAAAAAATTTTTTTAATATTAGCGCTAGGCTTCTCAGCCCTAGGCGATATTAGTTTAACCTTTCCAGGATCTGATGCCTTATCAATGGGAATACTGGCATTTATGGTAACGCACTGTTCCTACATTTGTTTATTTTTAAAGAAAGGACATTTTCAAAAAAGAAGAATAATTGCTTTTTTACCGATATTACTCCTGATCCTCGCATTTTTTAGCTATATATGGCCTTACTTAGGCAATATGAAAATTCCTGTAGCGATTTATATCTGTTTGCTTGGCACCATGCTGCTTTGTTCCTTCCAGGTACATCAATACGTTCTATTAATTGGAAGTGGTGCCACTTTGTTTTTATTTTCGGATTGCATTTTGGCATTAGGGCAATTTGCAGGGATCGCAAACATCACCCTATTTGTTATGCTTCTATATTACAGCGCGCAACTTTTGATAACCTTGGGAATTATGAGTGCTTGGGCTAAAGAAGCTGGCAGTCCTCGCCTTACCCGCCTTGCACATTGACAAAAATAATCAAACTGATCAATAATCCCCCAGTTTATTTTCTAGACATAAGGGTTATCATGCAGTTTAAACAAATGACAAGCACATTAATGCAAGTCTCTATCCTTGCATTATCAATGACAGGCACTGTTTTTTCTGGGGATGTTACTGTCGTCGGTTCAATAAAACAAACATTGAAACAATCTCATACAACTCCTTCTGCTCAATATGGTGTCATTAATAAAGATACTAATGAAAAAGTGATCCAATTATTGCATGTTGAGCTTTCTGAAGAGGCAAAAAACCATTTAATTAATCAGGCTCAAGCTTTAGCTCACCCTCAAACCATGCTAAAAGCGGATGCATCAGCATTTCCTGCACGTGTTCAGTTAGGTATGAGTAACGTACCTGTACTGGACCAAGGAGTTCATGGAACCTGTGTTACTTTTGCTGTAACAGGTGTCATTGATGCAGCACTTGCTAAAGGCGACTACATCAGCCAAGTATGTAATTTACAATTAGGAAATTACTTGGAAAAATTCGGTTATGGTTCAAGCGGCTGGGATGGCAGCTATGCAGAGCAAGTAATTAGTCAAATTCAACAATTTGGAATTGTTAATAAAGAAAAAGAACGAACAATAGGTTGTGGCGGTTACAAAGAGTACCCTACTTATTTGCCACATAATTCCGCGCTAATTATGGATCCAGCACAGTATATTGCGATGCGCGAATTAGTTTTTGGCAATCAGGTAAACTGGTTTAATGTATTGCAGGAAAATAATTCTGAGCTTACTTTAAACGAAGTAAAACAAGCATTAAATGCAGGCGATCGATTAGTTTTTGGTGTACTTTTACCACGTACGGATCTCGGTTTAGCCGGTGCATTAGCGAAGCATAAAGCAATTTACTTCCAAGACACCTGGGTTGTAACTCCAGAAATAATCAATGGCTTGGAGAGCGTTGAGGCAGGCCATGAAATGATTATTACTGGCTATGATGACAACGCTGTAGCGATTGACGATAAAGGGCAAAAGCATCAAGGATTATTAAAGATACGTAATTCATGGGGGCGTTTGCTCGGAGACGCTGGTGAATTCTATATGTCCTACGATTATTTTAAATTACTCGTCATCGAAGTTTCACGAATCTCCCCTGCTCACTAATCGTCTAAGTGAAAGGCGACAAGCCTTTCACTCCCTGCCTGCACAATATGATACACTATGCATTATTATTAATTAGTTGAACAAGAAAATGTATATCAAACAGACCGTAGAATGGATTCAATCCATGGTTATTGGGCTCAATTTGTGTCCTTTCGCAAAGCGTGAGATGAGTAATAATACTGCACGAATCGAAGCCAGTTCTGCTACAGTCATTGACGATGCGCTCGTTGATTTCATGATGGAAGTAGAGTACTTACAGACAAACCCGACAACCGGCACCACAGTGCTTATTTACCCACACATCCTACGCGATTTTTTCGAGTATTTAGATTTTGTTGATTTAGCGAATGATTTATTAGCTAAATCAGGATACGAAGGCATCTACCAAATCGCAACGTTTCACCCTGACTATTGTTTTCAAGGCGTGAAAACAGATGATGTTACCAATTATACCAACCGCTCCCCATATCCTATGCTTCATCTTTTAAGAGAGGAAATGCTGGATCAGGCTATTTCTTATTATGGCGATACGGACGTTATCCCTGAAAATAATATACGCTGTTTGCGAGAATTAGGATTAGTTGAGGTAAAAAAGCGTTTGGAACAATGTATGAAATAGATAATCGAGGTTTAAATGAAGTTAACAAAACATCAACTTACAGGTTTATGGTTTCTTTCAGGCACTCTTATTTCCGTACTGATAGAGTTTATTCAACTTTCTCAGCCAAGTTCTAGCTTTTTAAGTCTCATAGTAGGCTTGATTTCAGGTGCTGTTGCGTCCTACTATTTAGGCTATCATTATGGTTATTTAATAATCGAACTTCCAAATTGGCACATACTTAATTGGCTTAAGACGCTTGTTTATGGATGGGTTATTAGTATTGCCACGCTGTTCTGGATTTTATTTTTTTTAGCACTTTGTAGTTTCCTGCAAACTGAGTTTATAGAACGCATCGCGGATCATCAATACTGGCAAATAGCACTCCAATTAGTGCTCCTCCCTATTTATTCCCTGTTAGCAACCATCATAGGCTGTGCCTTAGAGCCTGTACTTGTTTTGGGTGTAAGTGCTTTGGGAGCTTTGACCTTATTTCTATTACGCAAATTCGTAATTAGGTTCGCACAATAGCGGTGGACATCGATTTCGAATTACCGCAGTCAAGCTGCGGTAATTGAGTCACGAACTATTTATCCAGACTCTGCTAAAATAATTATAAAATAAAGTTAAACAGTATTGAATGGATAAGAAGAACATCATGGACCACTTTTCTGAAACAGAACACAGCCTTTTAAGAACCAGCGAATTATTAAAAGGACTCTCTGAAAAAAATTTTAATACTTTTCTGAGTTTATCGCATCGCGCGGCTTATTCTAAAAATGAAATCTTACTTGAAGAAGGAAAACACAGTGATTACTTATACATTGTAATCTCTGGCGGAGTTGATCTTTATAAATCTACCGGCACGAATCAATATTTAATTGGTAGTCTAACAAGTGGCCAATCAATTGGGGAGATGCGGGTAATTAAAAATCGTCCTTGCTCTTTAACGGTTACCACCAGCTCATCCACTGTTGTTTTATGCATATTACTTAGCAAGTTACGTCATTTAGAATACAACCAATGCTATGAATCCATTCTTGACTCGATTATTGATATTCTCAGCTTTCGCTTAACTAATACGAATACTTTAGCCGTAAAAGGTGGAGCCAATAAAAAGAAAAGTTGGAAACGATACTTTTTCCCTGGCATGGTTATCGCAACAGCGGTTTTATTCTTAAGTGAGCTTGGAGTGGCGCTTTATTATTTGCTGACCTAATCGAGCAATGCTATATTAAAAGACCCAGATTGTTCTGGGTTTTACCACATATTTAAATTAAGGATTAAATTATGCCCAAGGAAATAATAGTATCAGGTAATCCTCATTCATTTTATAACCAACACGGACATACTGGACAGCATGGGCATCCAGGCCAACAACATAATGGCCAACATGGACATCCAGTACAATCTCAGCACGTTCATCCAGGGCAGCAGCATGCTGGGCATGGATATCCTTCACCAAACCAGCATGGCCATGGTTATCCGCATGTGCATGTAGTGCAGCATGACCAAGCTCATAACCACACACATTCACACCCCACTCCCAAGTTTTAACCAGGGTATGGAATGGCCCGTATTACGACTTCGTCGAATACGGGCTACGTGTGTAACTTAAATTAAAGCCCAAGCCTGAACTAGGCACCACTGGAGCACTTGATGTTCCCCCGTTGCTACCACTAAAAAAGCCTACTAATGGTGCAGAGGAGCTCTGTTTGACAGGCCCTTCTTTAAGCAGAGAGCGTTGATCATCAAGAATTACCTTGCCATTTCCATCTGTAATCTTTAAATGAACCTTTCCATCCGTACTACGCTGAGAATTCAGAGCAACAAACTGGCCTGACATGTCATAAGGCTGGACGTATTCTGTTGTTTCGTCATCAATACTGAGTTGGCAGGTAAATAATTCTCGTTTTGCAGCCCATTCCTGAGTTTTTTGCACATCAGATAAAGCTTGTGTAAAATCAGCACTTTGTGAATTAATTATCAGTGAACCAAATAAAGCGGCAAGCTGCTTTATAATAGCTGATTGTTCATAATCATAACTAATAACGAAAAACTTGTTTCGTGCCTTAACTAATGGCAAATCATCTTCTACCTCTTTTATTAAACTCGCCAATTGCGACTCAGAACTTCTGTAATCAGACTCATTTCTTCCATCAGTAAATAACAAAACATTATGATGTTTATTTGAACTAACCAGCCGTTTCAATTGCTCTTTGCTGACCTCATAAAGACAGGTAGATCCCTGTGGGTATAAAGTATTCACAGACTTTTGTAACTTATTAAATTCATCCTTATTGTAGGTTCCAAGGGTTGTATGTGTTGTATTAAACTCAACAATAGAGATGTTTGCCTGAGGTTGAAACAGGAATAAAGCTTCTGACAGTTTAATGACGCTTTGCTTTAACGTTTCAAGACGATTGGCTCCACTCATACTGCCACTGGTGTCTAAAATAAAAGTATATTCTGGAGGTGATGAAGCATGAGGAACGAAAAAATAAGGTTTTATTTCAAGCTCACCCGTTTCTAATGTTTTTTGAGCATAAAATACTTTTTTATTTTCAAAAGCACTTGCATTAACAAGAAGTAACGGGGATTCACTATTAATCGCAATGAGCTCATCAGGATAAGCTGTAAGAAATTTTTTAATGTTAAATCGTAACTTATTATCCGCAATACTGAGATTTTTATATTGGAGCATGTTGAAAAAAATGGCGTATGCGGGATCAGGAAGTTCAAATTCAATATGCTCTTTTTCTTCATCAAGCGTATATTTTAAGCCATCCTCGATTAATACCTGCAGAACCATATTACAAGATAATTTATTTGTTTTTTCTTTTTTCTGATCAGTGCAGGTGCTCATTGCTATTTCATTAGTCAGTAACTCTTCCAGAGAAAACTGTCTGTATTGAGGCTGGATTGACTCATTTGCTAATAAAGATTGCAAGTTTTTGGAGAGTTGCTCACTACGCTGGAGGGCATCTGACTTAAATACAAGTAATTCATCATAACAGGATACCTCTGTACCATCGAGGCTGATACCCATATCATTTAATAACTGAATCATATTTTTTGTACGCAAAGCGTTATTTGCAAGTTGGCCCATTCTCACCCCATCTATTTAAATTGAAATCACATTTGCGCGAGATGATACATACAAACAAAGCATTGCTCAATAAAAACCTTTATTGTCCTAATGTTTGCGCTTAGTAGCGTTTTTTTCTATATATGGGTGCGATCTTTGAAAAATATTTAATCATGTTGTATTGTTTAATATATATAACCTAAGGAAATTAACTATGCCTCTTACTGTACTTTTAGATGTAGATGACACACTACGAATGACGCATCAAAGTGCGGAGGGTGGGCGTTACCGTGCGCTTAATCAGACGCTCGTTGACGGGCTCAAAGCCAGCGGGGTAAAAGAAGTTTATTTTCTAACGAATATGGATTTGTCTGATTCTGCCCCTAGTAATCGTGAGGTGCAAACCGATGAGGAGCGCATGACGCGTAAAATCCTTATTGATGAGCTACAACGCCAGGGGATTAAGGTAAAAGCCGTGCTTACTGTTGCCGATGTTGCCTATGGTAAGGGACCTGGAGCCGCCTATAAAGATCTTTATACGGCAGCTTATGCGACGAAAAAGAAAGAAGACCATCAAACGTATCAAACGCGTTGGCATGCTTATGCGAGCCAACCCTATGATACGGCTACGGTGAAGCCTACAAGAGAAGAGCAGGCTGCATTCCAAAAGGAACAGGCCTTTCGTTACTTTTTAGCTCACATGAGCGATGAGGAGTTAGGGACATTGCTTTATGCGGATGATGACATCAGTTGTCTTCAAAAAATTGATTCGGTTGCCCAGGCACGTCAAATTCCCATGAAGTTAATCGTCATCAAACCCGTCGAGTATCAAACAGTGGAGGAGCAGGCAAAATATAAATTGTTACTGCAAGATGCTAATCCATTTGGTGCGGTCTTAGCTCATTATAGAAATTTTGTGGGTAGTTACTCTTTCAGTACGCATAATCCCAAAGGTTTACAGACAGCAGAAGGATTTATTAAGCAATTCAATAAATTGACTGATCCTGAAGAGCGCTCTATGAAGATAATAGAGTTTCTTGAGCAGGGAAAACACTCGACACAAAATCTACACTCTTTTAAGAGTATTTTACTTGCTCATTTGCTGGGAAAAGACATCAAGCAGGATGCGCAATTAAAAGAAGTTGGGGATAATTATGCAGCTCACGTGAACGCTTATCGCCAACAAATTACGGCTGTCGCAACATCGAGTACGTCATTAAGTGAGGACGCGTTGATAGAAAGCAATGATGACATTGCGGGTTTAACCGCTTCAGAGTCCGATGACTTCCCCGGTGAGATACCTGAGTCACCGAAGTTTTCTTAATAATGACCTGGTTGCAAACAACCAGGTCTGTTTTAACTAGCCGGGACTAAATACAGTTGTATTATCATTGGGGCTCTCAAGTGATGGCCCCTCTTTGGGAGATTCCTCGGTGCTTTTCATTTTGAATAACTCAGCCTTAAATTGCTTTTGTCGCTCCGATGCGCTTAATGCAATGGGCTCTGGTTGTTCCACTTTGGGGCTTTCCTGAGGTTGCTCTGGCGGACTTTCAAGAACAATACTCTCAGGCGCTTGCATTACTACAGAACACTCCGGCGCTTCCATTATGGGGGCCATTGAATTCTTTTCTGCCTGTTCCATTTGATAAGCTACTTTCACTTCAACAGTTCTTTGAATGAGTGCATCCACCATTTGTTTTGATACAGTACCATCAAGTTTATCTTTTAAAGCCTCCAGTTTCAAAATTGCCTCGTTATGATTTCCTTTTTCCATTGAATCAAGTACATCTGGAAAGGCTTTTTTCATCTCAGCGAGATTTTTTGAGCCAGCACGTAAACGTGAAAAGAATTGCCCTTCTACCCGGCATTCATAACTGGATTCCACCCCTTTAACTAATTCGACTAGCATATTTTGTTGCTTTTCTAAGGAGGTCGTTCCGGTCATCTCTTGCTGCTTAACTTGCTCTGGTAAAAGATCTTTAAGTACGCCTAGTTTATGAGAGTTCAACGCATTTTGGTCACTTTTAAACACAAAAGTATTACCATAGTACTGCTGAAGTGGTAAATTACTCACTACATCAGGAGATAACCTGTAATTAACAAATTGGGATGATAATTCTGGGTGTTCTGTAAACACCTTATCATGAGCGGTTTTTATCGGAGCAGTATTAAACGTTCTTACCTGCAGGGCATGGCTCGATTGCAGCTCTGGATCCGTATTATAGGCTTTAGTGCCCACATACTGTGCTAAATGCCCGCCCAAAGAATGGCCGGTAATAATAATTTCTTTATTTGGATTTTCCTTACGCACCTTCTGATAAAAATCAAAAGCGGCATTACGAAAATTTTCTTCAACTACCCCAGTAGCAGTTAATCTCCCATCAGAAAGAACATCACTGAATGTTTTCGTACCGCGAAACGAGACGATAATTGGAGCATCAGGATCTTCAGATTTAAGGCATACCGCTGCCAAGGAAGTTTCCCCGGTTCCCTGACTTCCAATTGGCGCAATAGAACGTTCGATGGAATAACCATTGTCCTCAATCTCTTGAGCAATTTCAGTTGCTTGCGGTAGTGAAGGGTCAACATGATTGTTTTTTCCTATTTTATAAGCCATTTGTGCGGCGGAGACTAGGAAACCAACTGTACATTTTGACTTTTTACTCATATAAGCCACGGGATAAAGAGACTTGTTTTAAGTATAGCCAATAAAAACCAAACCACCCTCCCCCTGTAGATTGCTTTAGCCAGGCCTAATAAAACCTTAATAATTTTCAGATAAAATATCCAACTATAATTCACTCTGCTCAGGTTTTGACTATATGACGATCTCGAAACAGCCTAATGAACACTCAAATGTTAATGCCAAGAAAAAACCAGAAATAAATTACTTTGTAATCTTTGGTGATAGTCTTTCTGACGGCAAAAACATGGGTGAAAAAGCTTCATTCCTAGGCTCATGGGCAAGATGGTTATGGTTAAAAATGCTTGATTTAGATAAATCACCCAAAGAGCGATTTACTAATGGATACACTTGGGCTGATGCGCTAAAAGCAAGGCTTGTCAGCAAATTTGCAAATGATGCTCAAATAGAAAAAGATTCGGCTCATGGTTTTAGTCGACATAATATGGATAATGCAGACATAAGTGATGATGTAATTTCCAAGATGCATGCAGATCGTAAAAAATTTACTTGGGATGAGGTATATGACCAATCAGTTCAAGTGAAACGTAAGAAAAGAGAGCAAGATGCGGAAGAGAATCTTTTAGTCGCTCAAGATGCAAATAAAGCAAAGGGGAAAGGTCATGTTCTCGATAGCGCTGATGCAGCAGATGCTATTCTTGCTCACGATAAAAACGCCGATCAGGGGCCTTTAAATGCAGAACTCCAAGAATCTAGCGATGATTTAGCAGACAAATATATTACAGATCCCCGTTATAGCCGTTACGTACAAGATAGCTATACGCTTGACAGTGGTCGTAAAGCTCATTTTAATGGTCAGGTGTTTCTTGAAAACAATAGCCAAGGTGGCTCTACATCTCATAACTACAAATGGTCAACCAAATTCCTTTCTATTTTCTCCCCATTTAGGGCATTAAAACTGTTTTTTACTCGTTTAATCGTTTCCAGCTTGCCGGAGCAGATCACTCAATTTTTGAAAAACAATGAACAGCGAGAAATTTCTCAGGAACAAAAAGACAAAACATTAGTTACCTTGTTTTCTGGTGCTAATGACTTAATTACAGCGAATTCAAGACCGATGGAAGCAGCAGCAGATCTTGCTGTTAAAGGAACCATGGACAGCCTTGAGCGTTTATTAGCTCAAGGCTATAGTCATGTTGTTGTCTGTAACGCACCTGATTTATCATTAACGCCACGTTTTCAAAATAGTTCTGATGAAGAGCGTGCAAATGCGCGTAAAGTATCCGAATATTTTAATGCGCAACTCAAACTAAAATACAATGAGTTAAAAGCACGACATCCTAATTGTTCAATTGAACTCTTTGATATTGGGTCGGTTTTTAGTGAAATCTATCAAGATGTTCTTACCCATGGTGAGCAATCAAAATATGCTGAATATTTTGACCAAGGCAAACTTAAAGAACCGTATATTGCCTCAAAAGATTTCCAAATCACTCCAGAGGGAACTTCTCCTGGATGTAAACATATGTTTTGGGACGATGTACACCCTACCGCCACGATGCATGCTTTATTGATGGAGCGATTCGTTCAAGATAAAAAAGGCTTGGCGATGTATGATGTTTCCGCTCCAAAGGAGCAACCTGCTGAAAAATTGTGTCACTTATTTAGAGAAAAATACCACGAGAAATTGCAAGGAAATTTCTTAGGCTTGTGGTCTTACTCTAGAAAAGGATTACCAATTGATTATACAGCTCCTCAAGAAGCATTGATGACAATTTTAAATTATGCACTTAAAACTCACACGCAAGCTGGAGATTATGTTCGTGAAGCCATGAGTGATTTAGGTTGGTGGTCTGAAGAAAAAGGCCCCAATCTGACTATTCCTGCCATTGCCGATGCAATGTATGCTTTAGATCATAAATCGCCGAAGGAAGTAAGAACAAGCTCACCTGCAAAAATGGCGAGTCTGCTGAACGTTACGGCTGCTCCGACACGACGCCATGATTTAGAGTTAGATCCTGTGGTAGTGAAAAAACTGGAGTGTTTAAAGCATCGAAAGGAACTGGAGCCAGCAATTATTGCACAGCAAAATGAAGAGCACGCTTTGGTTTTAGGGATGTAAAACACCCACACTATTGTTCATTTGCCCGAATTACCGCAGCTTGACCACGGTAATTCGGTTGTTCTTACCTACCGCTGATCCAACAAATGCAATTTCCACTTCCGAGAAAGAGCTTTAAGAACCGCCTGTCCACGAACACTGGTACCTGCTTTATCAAGACGAGGAGAATAAACTGCAATCGCCATTTTATTGGGTATAATCGCAATGATCCCCCCACTAACCCCGCTTTTTGATGGAATCCCAATTGTAACAAACCACGATCCACTTTTTTCATAAATCCCATTAATCACCATTTCAGACAAGACATCACGCACAAACTCAGGAGCAATAACCTGTTGTTTGGTTATTGGGTTAATTCCATGATTTGCCAAGGTTGCCCCCATTAAAGCCAGCTGTTTGGTATTCACCATAATCGAGCAAGCCTTAGTGTATCTATCTAAAACCTCATCCGGCTCACCAACAAGCATGTCACGGGATTTTAGTAATTGAGCTATTGCATGATTACGTCTATTGGTCTGTGATTCTGATGCATAAATTTTCTGGCTTAAAAATGGTTTGCCATCACTTAAGCTCCCAATAAACGATAAAAGACGATTCCATTTCTGAGTTGAATCATCCCCCTTGATGTAGCTCGTAGTTTGTATGGCACCGAGATTAACAAAGGGATTATGAGGTGTATTCTGCTCTAGAGATCGAATTGAATTAAAGGGTTCCCCAGTGGCTTCAAGACCGATGTTATTAAAAATAATCTCTTCGCCATTATCCGCTAATGCCAAGGCATAGGCAAAAATTTTGGACATGGATTGCAAGGAAAACAAGGTCTCTGCATTACCTACTGACAGCGATTGCCCATCAACAGTTACAATAGAAATAGCGAATAACTCAGGGTCAACCTTTGCCAACTCCGGAATATAAGATGCCTGCTTTCCTTGCGTAATCGCTTTATCCTTTTCGTAGAGGGTATTTAATGTGGTCGTCGCATCGTTGGGTAAGCTATTTTGGTTAAAAGAGTAGGAAGGGTAATAAAATAGGCAGAGGATTATAAAAATGCTGATTTTGGTTTTCATTGATACCCGCCTTTGCTAAACAATTATTTAGTTAAATAGGTCAAATAATTCTGAAACTGACTATTTTTACCTCGGACCAGTTCCATGTATGCTGCTTTTATTAATTTTGTAATACGGCCCACCCCCTCTTGCCCAAAATGTTTGTCATTAATTGAACGAATTGCTGTGACCTCAGCTGCTGTTCCGGTAAAAAATGCCTCATCTGCTTGATATGCTTCATCTACGGTAATATTTTCTTCAATGACATCGAGCTCTAATGTGCCTGCTAGCTGTATAATCGTATTCCGGGTAATGCCTGAGAGAATTCCACCTAATTTAGGGGTATAAATCAGGTCATTTTTAACCATGAAAAAGTTTTCGCCGGAACCTTCAGTGATGTAACCATTAGAGTCAAGGAATAAGGCTTCATGATAATGAGTTCCCTGTAGCTCTAATGAGGCAAGAATGCTATTAACATAATGACCGCAAAGTTTTGCATCAACGACTGTTGAATCAGGATGAATGCGTATATAACAGCTGGTTTTGATATCCACACTCTCATGAGGAAGATATGCTCCCCATGGCCAACAGGCAATCGCTAAAACAACGGGATTGCCAATGGGATTTACCCCCAATTTTCCATAACCATAAAAAGCGATAGGACGTATATAGCCTTCATCAAGCTTATTTATTGCAACAACCTCTTTAATTGCATCAATAACTTCTTCTTTGGAATACTCTAAAACCATTCTTAATGCTGAAGCGGAATAAAAAAGGCGATTAATATGATCTTCTAATCGAAAAATGGCAGGACCTTGCTCTGTCTTATAAAAACGTATCCCTTCAAATGCACCACCACCGTAATGAAGCGTATGAGAGAGAACATGTGTTTTTGCTTCAGTCCATGGTACAAAAACCCCATCTTGCCAAATTACTTCTGTAGTATTCATCATAATTTTTTCCCGGGATATTGAGGTCAAATAAAGGATCAAGCACGAGTGCGCCCTATTCTTGAGAATATTATTTTCAAGTATAGATGATGATTTATTGTTATATTTACGAATCGCGTGATTATTATTTAAACTAATAAGTTAGATATTAATCCAATACTGGCTATACTTAATAAGGGTAACTTTGATGTAAGCTGTTATGACCCCACCCAAACAAGAATGGCTAATCGATGATAAGATAAATATTTATCGCATTAATCGAGGCCGCGTCAAATTAACAAACACATTAATACCTGGTTATAGCCTGGGGTTAGGACTTTTATTCTGTAAGTTTGCTGAAACGGAACAATGGAATGAGTTTTATACTCTAATCGATAGTATTAATGACTGGAAAGAAGATGAACATTTATTGGAGCAAGTTCTGCGGCTCAAGGAAACCCAGGAGTGGATCCAGGCCAATGAAAAATATAAAGAACTTTTGTCCCAATTTCCAGGACTTAAAAATCTAGCTTTTAGCGATCAAATTCAACAATTGGTTTCATCCTTGCACATCAGCCCCGAACAACGACATTGCTTATTAAGCGTAGAGATTCCTAATGATCCATTCATGGACGAGTTTATTGATATGCTGGAAACTTCGCAAAACCTACATTTGCGCCTTGGCTCTCCACATGAGACAGACGCCACAGCCCGTTCTGAATTTGAATCCTATCAAGTTTTACCTAAACAAAGATTCATAGAGGTACTACAAAAACTTCCGGCCAATGTCCCAATTTTAATGAGTACAGGACGAAAAATTTTTGCGATTTATCATCGATTATCCTCAAATGAATGGATTTATTATAATTCGAATCATTTAAAAATAATCCCGCCATTCACTAATGTAGACTCCCTATCCAATTTTATCCTTAGTTCTGTTTATAAAAATGAATCTAAGGGCACACACATTCCACTAGGGCTAATAGTTCCCAAACAAAATAAAGACCTTGTTTTTGATTCTGGAGAGCTAGAGCGACTTTGTAGTGAATTTATCGATGAAAAAACCGCAGCCCAGCAAGTTATAACCACAGCGCTTGACGATTATCCCACCGACCATTTAGCTCCTTTACATTTAGCCGTTTTGGCTAATGCTCAGAGAAATATAGAACAATTACTTACTCGCGGTGTTGAAGTAAACACTCTAGATGGCTTAGGGTTTTCAGCGCTTCATTATGCTACAGCGAGCGTTGCAAAAATCCTGATTGCTCATGGCGCTGATGTGAATCAGCCTGTAAAGAAAACAATACAACTCAAAGAGCCAAGCGAATCATTATATTACTCCATAGAGAATGTTACTCCTCTTTATATTGCTTGCAATTTCGGTGCGTTAGATAAGATCAAACTTTTAATTGCCCATGGAGCAAACATCAATGCCTGCTCATCTACAGGCATGAACCCCATTATTATCGCCTTACTTAAAGGCCATGCAGAAGTGGTTAGTTATTTATTAGAAAACAATGCTCAGGTTGATTCTTTACTTAGAAAACCTACAACTCCAGAGTTAATTACTCCCGATGAGAAGAGCCTGAGAGCACTGGATTTTTTTGGTGCAGTGTTCGCACCATTTTATGCAAATCATACTGCTGCAATGTGTGCTATTCGTAATGAAAATAGCGCGATGCTCAATCTATTAATTCAGCACCGTAATGTGGTTCATGAAAAAGATCAATATGGTGTCACCTTATTACATCGGGTAATTTGGTCCAATAACCTGCTTTTAGCGAAACAGCTATTGGAAGGTGGAGCGGATCCGAATGCATTGAGTGCTCCAGTGAATTCCCCAAGTTCGCTTATGAGCCCTCTTTATATTGCCTGCCTTCAAAATAACTTTAAAATGGCTCAATTACTGCTCCAGTATGGCGCATCAACTCGGATTAATAGTCCTGGTGAGTTATCCTGTTTACTTACTGTGATTGAAAATGGATCGTTGCCACTAGTTACCTTGCTTGCAGAGCATGGAGCTAATTTTGGACAATTACATCAAGGTATTAGCCTACTTGATCTCGCTATTCGTCAAAAGCACTACCATTTAGTGGATTTATTATTGGCTCAAGGGATTGAGCCTAGAATGAATACGGGTTTTATTTCAACCTTACATCTTGCGATTTATCAAAGACATATTCCGACCATTAGTAAAATTTTATCTTGGTATGTACACCATGGCATTCCTTGTAATGAAGAGATGAATATAAATAGCAAAAATATAGCCTTACTACTTAATCTCTATCAAGCATTAAAACATGCAATTCCCTTACAAAAGCAATTATGCACCTGTCTTATGAATATTGAGCCAGCAGATCGTTTACCGGTAATAGAGCATGCTGTGTTATTTAGACATGGTGATAAGGCATTGTTTATAAAAATTGCGGAAGCAATTAAAGCTCAAGTTAACGCAACCCCGGAAGAAGTAATTTCCATAATTCAGACTGGAATGGTTGACGATATAGGTTTGTCTCAAGAAGGAAAAGATTTTTTAGACATGCTGATACAATTTGCTCGTGATTATAAAACCACGATGAGGTTAGCCTCGTAGCCTGATTGCTTGCAACCAGGCTGCATCGAAGGATTTTTAAGCCGCGCTAACCCGACTTAAGTAAGATTTTTCCTGATAAGCCAAAATAAGAAACCCGATTACTCCTGCTGCCAGAGTCACAGGAATTACCCCAATTCCATAAACAAAAGCTTGCGAATCATTAACCCCACCATAAGCATTAATCACAAAGCCAATTGTAGAGTGGAACGCATAGCCAAAAATCATAATAATCATATTCGCAATTGCAGTGGCAAGACCAGCCTGATCTTCGGGCACATAAGTCGATATTTTATAGATAGCTAAAATCTGATAAGCACAACAAACCCCTACCAGCGCAAAACTTATAGTAATGCTGGGTACTGCTAGAGTTCCTGTAATTAATAAGGCAAAGATTAAGCACATGATAATGCCTGAAGCAATAATAGTTCCTAAGTAATAACCCGTTTTTTCGGCGATAAAACTTAATACTGGCGCTCCAAAGCACATACCTAAATAAATCATTGAGGGCAGATAAGTGGCTGTAGCACTATTTAACTGATAAGCCTCTTTTAAGAAAACCGGTCCCCAGACATCAGAAAACCCTTCAAGCGGTCCAAGCATTAGACCTGCAAAAAAGCACATCATCATGATTTTACTGTTCGAGAAAATAGCTTTTATGTTGGCGCGGACCGACTCGTGTTGAACTGGCTTGGCATCGGGTACAATAAACCAGGTAATTGAAGCCAAAACCAAGCCCATTACAATAAATATCTCAACTACTTGTTTATAGCCCAACCACTGGCACAGATAACTTACTGGACCACCACCATAAATCGCACCTAGAAGTCCTATCATAACAGACAAACTTAGCATACGTGGGAAAAGACGCTCATTAAATGTCATGCGAATTATTTTAAAAACACCTAAGATTGCCGCTGAAGAGCCAACACCAATTAACGCCCTACCAACTAAGGGGTAAACCCAATGTTCTGCAAAAATAATCGGTAACAGCCCAATGACGGTCAGTAAAATACAACCCGTCATTACTTTGCGTGGTCCGAAACGGTCCAACATAATACCAATAGGTAAATGCAGCAAGGAATAACCAAGGTAATAAACACCAGAGAATTGACCAAACTCTGTCGCATTAATATGAAACTGTGAGGTAATATCATTAAGCATGATACTTGGCATCACTCTTAATATATATTGGTAGGCATAAAAAATTGAAACGATAATCCAAACAAACCAGGCGACAACGCGTGAAGCAGACATAAGTATCCTCAAAATAAAGCAACCTAAAACACATCTTGCTCACTCTATGAGCAAGAGATATTTTATCGCATTTGGCTTGAAATTTTTTTTCAAAAATCAACATAAAAAGATTAAATTTGAATTAAAATTTCATTTTTTCATAAAAAAATGAAATAAAATGCTATCATGAAAAATAATCATGATACTTATTAGAATAAAATGACCTTAGATCGAATTGATAAAAAGATTCTTGAAATCCTACAAGCAAATTGTCAAATTAGCAATCAAGAGCTCGCTGAGCGCGTGGCCCTATCGCCTTCCTCCTGCCTTCGCCGTGTTAGTTTATTAATGGATCATGGCTATATTAAAAAACAAGTTGCGCTCCTTGAGCCTGAAAAGCTAGGGTTAAACCTGACAGTGATTATCTTAGTAGGCCTAAATAGCCATCAGCCCGCCGTAATGGCGCAATTTGAGGAACATATTCGTTTTCTTCCTGAGGTGGTACAATGTTATTTGATTACAGGCCAATCAGCTGATTATTTATTAAAAGTAATAGTACCCGATTTAAACGCTTATCAGGCTTTTTTGCTAGAACAGTTAACTCGTATTAATTGTGTAAGTAGTGTGCACTCTAGTTTTATTTTAAGAACCATTTGTGAAACAACAGCACTGCCCTTAGAGCATTTATAAATACAAAAGCAAGCTACAGAACTATTCCTATTGGATAAGGGATGAATCATGACAAAAGTTAACTTAGAACACTATCTCAAAAAAATACAGCTAACAGTTCCCGCAGCTCTTGTTGATTTATCACCAGTTGAGCGCCTTCAACTATTAAACGATATTTATTTTGCGCATGTTAAAACCTTCCCTTACTCCAACCTTGAGCTACGCCAGGTTTCCCAATATCATCCAGTTCAAAGAGTCCCTATTTCTTTTTTCAACTATCACTCGTTGCTTTCCGAAGAAAGACATGGAGGCTTTTGCTTTCAAACGGCGGCTTTACTCGCTGATGCTCTATCACAAATAGGATACCAAGTTAATTTGTGCGCAGCCCATGCCCTTTTAGGCGCCGCAGTAAATGCACCTAAGATGCTTGCATTTCCCCGTACGCATTTGATTTTAGATGTTCGCTTAGGTGAAAAACGCTTTTTACTTGATCCTGGATTAGGTTCATCATCACCCCGCTATCCGGTACCCATAACAGAAACAGAAGAGCCGATGTTGCAAGATGGTGAAGAGTTCCGAGTTTGTCGAATAGATAATGTCTATGTACTTGATAAAAAAACTCGCCAAGGTTGGTTCCATCAAACGCAATCAGATTTAGTGCCTATAAGTTCGAAAACTGCAGCATTCAACATGCTTAAATTACAACTTCACCCAGTCCCCCTAAATATACGTGATAATAAAACCGTGATTGGCATTATTACGGAGCAAGGGCGTAAATCATTATTCTGGGATGAGCAATCAGACTTATTAAAATTTTCTAAGCAAGAGAACGGTCAATATACCCAAATCGTTATCAATGACTTTGAAGAAGGACAACGGTTATTAGAGCAGGAGTTTGATATTCAGCATATTTCAGCTGAGGACTTAGCGAGTTATTGTACTAAGACTGTTTTACCTACTCCCAAAGTTGCATGGACAGTTGATTTTCCATTGGATAGAACTGATCTGGAAGATAATTTAACTTATCGCTTGTGAGAATAAAGGGGCACGTCATCCCGAACACCGTGAGGGATCTTCTAAATGAGGCATAGTGCTATGAGTGAGTGCAATGCCACAATCAGGAGATCCTTCGTCGTAAACGCCTCAGGATGACGTACAGTTTATAGACTCTACCCAAATAATGCCTTGATAATCTTCAACTTAAGATTCGTATAAGGCGGATACTTTATAGGTGCTTCAAACCAAAATGGTTTTTTCAAAATACTTTTGAAATGACTAAATGTCTTAAATCCCGCTTCACCATGATAGTTCCCCATACCACTTTCACCGACCCCACCAAAAGGAAGTTGCGAGCCGGTAATATGCATTAACACGTCGTTAATGCAGCCACCTCCAAAAGATACATCATGTAGAATTCGTTGTTGTACCGCTGCATCTTTACCAAATACATAAAGTGATAAGGGACGAGGACGGGCTTTTATCTCGAGCAGAGCCGCAGATAAATCAGTAAAGGGAATCACTGGCAAAATAGGACCAAAAATTTCTTCATTCATAATTTCATCTGTAAAACGAACGTCTTTCAAAATTGTTGGTGCAATATAGTTTTCCTCTTCAATAACCTGCCCCCCGGTAAATAATTTTTGAGGGTCAATCAGCTTTTTTAAGCGCGCTACATGTTTTTGGTTAATAATACGCACATAACTTTCACTCTCAAGAGGATTTAAACCGACAATCTGCTCAATTTGTTTTTTAAGCGTGTCAAGGAATAATTGGTAGATTGACTCCTCAACTAAAAGGTAATCAGGAGCAATACAAGTCTGGCCTGCATTTAAAAACTTCCCCCAAGTAATGCGTTGTGCGGAACGATTCAGATCGGCATCAGCAAAAACGAAACAGGGACTCTTTCCCCCAAGTTCTAATGTTACTGGAGTTAAATGCTCTGCCGCCGCTTTGGCCACAATTCGCCCCACCGTGGTGCTGCCCGTAAAAAATAATTTATCAAAGCGATGCGTCAATAATTCCTGCGTCATCTCAACGTCTCCTTCCGCCACATAAAGATACGCCGGATCAAAATGTTGATTGATAAGTTGTGCGATTGCTGCAGAGGTATTCGGTGGCAACTCACTGGGCTTAATAATACTGGTATTGCCTGCAGCCATGGCTGCAACTAATGGTGCAAAAGTCAGCTGATAAGGATAGTTCCAGGCTCCAATAATTAAGGTAGTGCCATAAGGCTCAGGAATTATAAAACTTTTTCCAGGTTGATTCGCCAGATCTGTTTTTACATTTTTGGGCTTTGCCCATTTGCCAACCCGTTTGATGGCTGTATCGATTTCATGATAAATCAATGCTAATTCAGTAAGATAAGTTTCAAATTTCGATTTTTTTATATCTTTATGAATTGCTTGATAAAGAAGAGGCTCATTTTCTTTAATAATGCCTTTTAACTTGTGCAGTTGTTGTTTGCGGAAATTAATATCCTTAGCCGTCCCTGCAGCTGCAAACGCTCGTTGCTTTTCGACAACAGAGTGAATATCCATAAGTAGAATCCGTGCAAAGTTTTTATTGAATTCAGTATATACTATACAGTTAAGTAAAGATAATTGACCTTTATTGAGCGCATCATGTGTCTTGCATTAATCGCAATTGAACAGCACCCACTCTATCCATTGATTATTTTATCTAACCGGGATGAGTTTTATAATAGAGCAACTGCCCCAGCTCATTATTGGGACGATGCGCCTGGCGTTTTTGCAGGTAAAGATTTAGTCAGCGGCGGGACTTGGCTTGGTGTGAATCAACAGGGACGCTTTTCATTGATCACCAATTATAGGGATCCAGGTCATTATAATCCGGAGCGCTTATCAAGGGGACTTTTAGCAAAAAATTTTTTATTAAAAAATGTTCTGGCATCCCCCGAAGACTATGTGCACGAGATAATCCCAAGTACCGACAGCTATAATGGATTCAATTTATTAGTCGGCACCATGCAAGATGTTGTTTATTTTTCAAATAGAGAAAATAAGATAAAAAAACTCAGTCCAGGCATCTATGGTCTGAGCAATCATTTATTAGATACGCCCTGGTATAAGGTATTAAAAGCAAAAGAACTTTTTCATAAAATAGCGCCTCAGCTGATATGTGCTCAAACTCCAGAAGAAATCAATGCCCTTTTATTTCCAATTCTGGAGAATCATCATTTTGCCCCAGAGCATTTATTACCTCAAACTGGAATACCGTTAGAGTCTGAACGCGCACTAAGTTCAATCTTTGTTAATATACCCAGCCGCCAGTATGGGACACGTTGCTCAACTAGTGTTTTATTCGCTAAAGACACTTTGTTCTTTGCTGAGCGAATAGTTGAAAATACTCAAGCAAGAGCAACAAATACCATACCAATTAAACTTCAAAAGTAAGCGTCTCTTTACATTTTTTGATTGTACTCAATCTCTTTACCCGCTAGAGGTTCATCACTCAGATCTATTTTTCCTGAAAAAAATGTCATTCGGGTATTTTCTGCTGAAAATAAAAGATGTTCCTTTTGACATTGCTTCTGATAATGACAATAACCTTCCAGAATGGCCAATCGTGTAGCGCTGGTTAGCTTACATTCTTTTATCCATCGTTTATATTGATGTTCAAATTGTGTAGTTGTTGGATTGTCACTTCTACAATTTGCAAGACAACGTACTCCTGTAAATAAAGGAATACTTCCTTCATATAATTTTTCATCAAATCCGTTAAGGTACGCGTCAATATGCGTCTTCATCTCATGAAGTAGTGCGCCTAAGGCATTAGACGCTTTTATATATGCAGGATCTTGAGCACTAATACCACTGCGGCACAATTCAATACACCCAAGTAAATAGTTGAAATCATCTTCCTTTTGTTCTTGAGTGTGCACATAAATTGTTTCACCTCCCCCCTCATCAAGAAGAAAACTCATAATTAGCTTTTGCGCTTGACTTGGCGTATAGGGATATGCAAACCCTTTAATTGCAAAACTCTGTTCAATTTTAGTTTCAAGATTATTTAGCTTTAAACGTAAATTGGCCATTGAGGAAGGTTTTGGACGTGTTTCGAGGGAAAGTAAACTAGTTTTATAGAAAGGTCCATCAGTCCCTTTTCGTTGGGTAAAACCATCACACATAAGCGCATAGATGGTATTAATTTTTATATCTTCAGCAGAGAGTTGCCGCACTAATTCGGTAATAAGGGAAACATCTATATCGTGTCTGCCTGGCGTACCATGGGTATTAAGTACAATCTTTACTTCTTTTTCGTGAATATTTCTTAATTGACGCATTAATTTGCGCAGTTCAGTCTTCTGCTCAGTAAACTTCTCGTGAGTTAAAGACCCTGCTGGCACGATTAGTTCATAACATTCACCAAATAATTTTTTAACAGTTTGGCTATCTGTTTGTACCTCTTCGTTTAGCATTTCCTGATTCGCCAATGAGTTAGCATATAAGCTGCTTATAATTAATGTATACATCAATAACCTCTTGTAAAAAAATACTTGTTGTTAAGGATTCCTTAATGATACATGCTTTAGTATCAATGACAGAAGTAACTAAATTTGCGTGGTGTAAAATGAAAAAGCTCTGTATTCACATCTATACGTCGTACTCCGATTATACAAAAAATGAACAAACTTTGCTATGGGATAACGAAGTTAATAAGGATGCACAAACTGTCAGAGCTGTATTCAACGAAGACACTATTGTTGATATCCCAGTTACCGCTGTAACGGATAAGCAAAAAAAGAATTTAAATATTGGCGAAGCGTTAGACCCTTTGCGTGAAATTCAATTAGCAAATTATGACGAATGCCATATTGTGCTTAATACACATGGCGCGGCAGGTGTTAATGATTTATCAGATGAGGTGGTAAAAGCAGTTGTATCTCTAGTGTCGAACCACGAAATTAAAATAACGCAAATAAGTGCATTACAATGCAATGGTTTAAAGGGGCTAACTGCCAGTGAGTATAGACAAAAGAATCAAATGACGCCACAACATCAAAATGTGGCTGATAAACCTGCTTCGATGTCTATATTACAAGGGAAGCTTGGTAACCTTGAGACTAAAATTGAGCAATCTTTTTCTATTCATGGATTTATGGAAGCTTATGATCCTGTTATCGAAAGCAGTAAAGTAGTTGCGCTACTGTTACATGGATCCAAAAAGTCTTTATCCGTTAAAACAAAGCTGCCAAAAGAAGATGATCTTCAGGCATTAAGAAGTTATATTGATATTTGCAGGACTTGTACAGATAAGGCCTCTAAAGACTATATGAATGCAACTAATAAGCTAGGTAAAATTCTGCATAAAATGACACAAAATATCTGCCTTTATCTTCAGGGAAAAGAGGACTTTGACGACAGAAATAAAATTTTACTGGAAACGATATTTCCTGATCCAACGGATCGCAGTAACGCTACAGACTTGGATTTTGAACATGGATACAAGCGTTGGTTAAAAAATCATAAAGCAACCAGTGTTGAACGATTGACTGTTTTTGAGGATTATTGCCACATGGAGCAAGCAAAAGTAGAACTTGAACAGAGTAGTAGCACACCAATATCTATTTCTGCACTGTGTCATGGGAAGCTAGGACATTTTACCCAAAATGCATCTAAAAATGCATTTAAGAGTGTCGGGCGCCCTGAATTAGAGAGAAGTTGTACACTCTAGTTTTTAATTGTAGCCCTGCTAATACGGGCTACACACTACCAATTGCGATCGGCTAATATCCGCCGCTGCCGCCACTCCAGTTAATACCATTGCAGCGTTCATCTCTTGAGCAATAAGATCCAACATATGTTCTACTCCAGCTTGTCCTCGCGCAGCTAAAGCATAAACCCCTGCCCGTCCAAGCAATACCGCTTTGGCTCCCAAAGCGAGCATACGCACAACATCTAGCCCAGAGCGCACGCCAGAGTCAACCAGAACGGTTAAATCATCACCCACCCTATCGACAATTCCGGGTAGTGCTTTAGTCGTTGATAAGGCGCCATCCAATTGCCGCCCACCGTGATTGGATACGACAATACCATCAGCACCAAAGCTTACCGCATCTTTTGCATCCTCAGGATCAAGGATTCCTTTGATGATGATAGCGCCTTTCCAAAAACTCCGTATCCACTCGAGATCAGACCAACTAATTGACGGATCAAAATTAGTACTTAACCAACCCATATAATCTTCGAGGCCAATTTCTTTGCCTAGATAAGCGGAAATATTTCCCAATTCATGTGGTTTTCCCATCAACCCCACATTCCATGCCCAAGATGGTTTCCTTAATACTTGTAACCAGCGACGTTCACGGGCAAATGGACCCGACATTCCCGAGTGAGCATCACGGTAACGCGCTCCCGGAACAGGCATATCGACAGTAAATACCAGATGAGTGATACCACAAGCTTGCGCCCGTTCTAAGGCATTTTTCATAAAGCCACGATCTTTAATTACATAAAGTTGATACCAGATAGGAACTGGACTATGTCGAGAAACCTCTTCCATAGAGCAGACAGACAGAGTTGATAACGTATAAGGAATACCTTTATTTGCAGCAGCCTTAGCGGCTTGAACCTCACCCCGCCGAGCATACATCCCTGATAAGCCCACGGGGCTTAAGATTACCGGCATAGCTAATTTTTGGCCAAATAATTCTGTTTCAAGAGAAACTTGTGCGATACTTTTTAAAACGCGTTGACGTAAAGTAACTTCTGCCAAATCAGCAATGTTTCTTTTAAGAGTGTGCTCCGCATACGCACCGCCATCAATATAGTCAAATAAAAAGCGGGGTAATTTGCGTCGAGCAACGTTACGATAATCGTCGACCGATGAAATAATCATATGTTTATAATCCATAGCCTGGTTGCAAGCAACGCCCTAATTACCGCGGCTTGACCGCGGTATCCATAAGTTCGGAGTGAAAAGCAAGATAAATCTGGATGCCGCGGTCAAGCCACGATAATTCGAAACTGCAAAAACAACATCAGACTACTTAGAGAATTGCTCGTCTTCAGTACTACCATTTAGCGCTGTTGTCGCGCTTTGACCTTGCATAATGACATTTTGTACTGCGTCAAAATAGCCGGTGCCGACAAAGCTTTGATGTTTGGTCGCTCTAAAGCCATTTTTCTCTTGTTGCATCTCACGTTGTTGCATTTGTGAATAAGCAAACATTCCCTCACTTTTGTAATCTTTAGCAATTTCAAACATGCTTAGATTCAAACTGTGCCAACCTGCAAGGGTAATAAATTGATATTTATATCCCATCTCAAATAATTGTTCCCTAAATGTACGTAAATCTTTTTCACTTAAATTAGCTTGCCAATTAAATGATGGAGAGCAGTTATAGCATAATAATTTGCCTGGGAATTTATGGTGAATTGCTCGCGCAAACTCTTCCGCTTCAGCAATATTCGGTTTTGATGTTTCACACCAAATAAGATCCGCATAAGGCGCATAAGCTAAACCACGACTGATTGCCTGTTCTAAGCCTGCTCTTACATAGAAAAATCCTTCTTTAGAACGTTTTCCAGTTAAAAAAGTAACATCATTATCATCAAAATCACTGGTGATTAAATTAGCGCCATTAGCATCTGTACGTGCAATAATTAAGGTAGGAACACCTTTAACGTCCGCAGCAAGACGAGCGGCGATTAATTTTTGAACTGCCTCAGTTGTTGAAACCAGAACTTTACCGCCCATATGGCCACATTTTTTAGCAGAAGATAATTGATCTTCAAAATGTACCGCAGCAGCTCCAGCCTGAATCATGTGTTTCATTAGTTCAAACGCATTCAAATTACCACCAAATCCTGATTCAGCATCGGCAATAATAGGCGCAAACCAATCAATAGAATAATCCTGATCCAAACAATGGATTTCATCAGTTCGTCTTAGCGCATTATTAATTGCTTGTACTAAATTAGGCACGGAATCAACGGGATAAAGACTTTGATCAGGATACATTTGTCCAGAACTATTCTGATCCCCTGCAACTTGCCAGCCTGAGCAATAAATAGCCTGTAATCCAGCTTGTACTGCTTGAATTGCCTGGTTACCAGTCATGCAACCTAAAGCGCTTACTAGCTCATTATGTTGCAACATCTTCCATAATTTATTAGCCCCATGAGTAGCAATGCTGTACTCGATTTTAAGAGATGGCCTTAATTTAACCACATCTTCTGCACTGTAAGTACGCGTTATTCCACTCCATCGGGAGTTATTTTTCCAATCATTTTTTAATTCATCAATTTGCTCTTGGATTTTCATTCTATGATCCTTTCACTAAATTAAATGGGAGTAAGCTTTTGTGGTTAAAAAGTCATCAAATGTTTCTTTGAATATCATTTCTTCCATTAATATTTTGGCATTTGTTAACGCTTCTGAACTTGCTTCATCGGTACCACGGCTTTGCATAACTATGTTGTACTCTTCATCAAACCACTGATGAAGCATAGGGACAGTGAGCGCTACTCCATTGTCTAACGAAGCCGAAAACTTTAACCATTGCCATAATTGTGCTCTGCAAATTTCTGCAGTAGCAGCGTCTTCCATCAAATTACGGATAGGAACACAACCATTACCAGTTAACCATGCCTCAACATAAAGTAATCCAACCGTAATATTGTTTCGAACACCTGTTTCAGTAATCGTTCCTGGAGGAACCATTAATAAGTCTTGCGCTATAATCAATACTTCAGGTATTTTTGATAATTGGTTTGCTGCCGGCATTAGCTCATCAAACGCTTTAAGTGCTACGGGAATAAGGCCTGGATGTGCAACCCAGGTCCCATCATGTCCAGCAAGAGCTTCTCGTCGTTTATCGGCATAGACACGTTCCATTGCCTCTTGATTCGCGTGCTCATCCCCTTTAATAGGAATTTGCGCCGCCATACCTCCCATGGCATGTACCCCACGACGATGGCAGGTTTTAATTAATAAATTGACATAAGAACTAAGAAAATGACTGGTCATGGTCACTTGTTGTCTGTCAGGTAATAAAAACTCTTTATGATTACGGAATTTTTTAATATAAGAAAATATATAATCCCAACGACCACAATTTAAACCAACAATATGATCACGTAACTCATAAATGATTTCATCCATTTCAAAGCCTGCGGTAATGGTTTCAATCAATACGGTTACCTTGACGCAACCACGTGGTAAACCTAATAGATCTTGAGCTTTAAGAAACACATCATTCCACAATCGAGCCTCCAAATGAGACTCCATTTTTGGTAAATAGAAATAAGGTCCTGTGCCCTGCTCTAATAAAGGCTTTGCATTGTGAAAGAGATAGGTTAGTGCATCAAATAATGAGGCAGACATAGGCTTTTCATCAATTAATACATGGGGTTCATCTAAATGCCAACCTCTTGGACGTACAACAAGAACTGCTGTTTTTTCATTAAGTTTGTAATGCTTATTGGATTGTGGATCTGTATACGTTATTTCTTTACGGACCGCATCATATAAATTAACTTGCCCCTCAATACAGTTATTCCATGTCGGCGAATTTGAGTCTTCAAAATCAGCCATAAATACTTTTGCACCACTATTTAGTGCATTAATAATCATTTTGCGCTCTACCGGGCCTGTAATTTCAACTCGTCTGTCTTGCAGATCGGGCGGGGTATTATTAACGCGCCAATTGTCTTGACGAATAGAGGCTGTTTCTTCTAGAAAATCAGGATACACGCCTTTATCAAACTCATGTTGTCTTCTCTGTCGAGCCTTTAAGAGTTCATGTCGACGATCGCGTGCAAAACGCTCCATCGTTACCAAAAAACTCATTAAATCTGGGGGTAAAATAAAGGTATTTGTGTGAGATAATCTACCATTGATCTTATAGTAGTTATTATTCATTGGACGCATCTCCACATGTTTTTTATCCAATTTTTTCAAATTGGTCCTTGTTAAAACATAGTTGAGAATACCGGAATTGCAAATGGTTTAGTGAAAATATGGTATAATTTTTGTGCAGAGCAACATTTAGTACGTTTACTCGTTCCCTGCTTTTTCAAATGTCCCACTCGCTAGAAACTGAAGAATAAGTTCACGTACTTTTGAATTATTCATAATAACCATATGATTTGTATTAATTACAATAGGTTCCATCTGCCCATTCAAGCGTGCGTATTCAGGCGGTACTTTAGCATCGTATCTTCCGGCTATTATGGCCATTTTAATTTTTGGAACAGGCACACGATGAACATAAGACGATTGTTCTGAACTAAGTTCGGCTAAAGGCTTTATGGGTGAAGTAAATAGGGGAAATATTTTTGTGGATAGTTTAGCCAAAGCAGAACCTTGATTTGGTGGAGCTAACATAATTAAGCAACCAATTTGTTTCACTTGTTTTGGCTTTAATTTCGATACTGCCTCACGAGTAATGATTCCCCCAAGGCTATGTGTAATAAAATTAATTTTTATTCCAGGATTTTTGGCAATTAAATCATCAACAAAGTGCATTAAACGAGCCCCATGCTGCTGAATCGAATAACGTGCTGATGGATAGCTATATAAGTGAACCTGATATCCATAATCTTCTAAGAAGGATTTTAACGGACGCATACTCAGGGAAGTGCGCATTAAGCCATGAATTAATATAATAATTTCTTTTTGATGTTTGGTTTTTAAATTAACACTGGGTGGATTTACCTGGACTGCCGTAGCATGGACGATTGAAAAAACCAAGATAAACATAACAAGCAAATAACGATTGAAAATAGCTTTAGCCATGATGATCCTTTTTTTTTATCGAATATCTTGCAAAAATCAGCATTCTCACAAAGAATACAGCAAAAAATTAACCTATTAAAAAGTCGATGAACTATACCACAATTATTCGTTTTTGCTTCCTTATCTTATTGATCCCTGCTGTTATTTACTTACTACTCGCGTTTTATATTGCCAAAAATGCGGAACATGATAATAAAAAGCAAGCGGATGTAATTTTAGTGCTCGGTGCCAAAATCTATCGAGATAATGCAATTAACCCTTGCCTGGTCGCGCGAGTTGAGCATGCTGTTGAGTTATATAAAGCACATTATGCTCCTAAACTGCTGGTTTCAGGCGGGGTTGATAAAGAAGATAATGCTAATGAAGCCCAGGAAATGAAAAAAATCGCAATGTCTCTAGGAGTTCCTGAAACAGACATTTTGCTTGAGTCAGAATCGACATCAACCTATGAAAATATGCTGCTTTCTAAAAAAATATTAAATGAAGAGCATATGAATTCGATTATTATCGTAACAGAACCATTCCACCTTCCCCGAGCCATGCTTGCCGCAGAAAAAGCAGGGCTTAAAGCGGTCGGTTCTCCAGCAATAAAAAGTATGTGCTGGGCTAACAATAAATATCTGACACTTTATTTTGCCAAAGAGCCCTTAGCAATTATGTATTATAAATTAAGAAATAGAGTGTAATCCGTCGGCTGCGCTTGACAGCTCAGCCTCCATTTATTTAATACTCGAACAAAGGATCTGGTTCAAATGCTAAAAAAATCACTGTCCTCATTGCTATTACTAATCCTGACTAGTTCCAGCGCACAAGCCCTTTCCATCACCAACATAGAGCAATCTAAACTTCCTCGGCCCTATAATTTTTTACTAACCCAACCTTTAATGACTCAAACGCTTGAACAATATTATAAACGAACGCCCATTATTCAAACACAATCAACCTATTTTGATCCAACCCAGAATAACTACGCTCGAACCATTACAATGCTCATTGATCGTGATAAGCAGAGAAATAATGCTACCTATGCACAAAAAACAGGTGTGGCGCAAGTAATCGAATTAGCATTTATTAAAATGAACTTTAGTGAATTACCTAAAGAGGTTATTGAGGAAATTCGCCATACAAATACTCCTTTTGGTAAGCTCATAGAAAAGTATCAAATAAAAATACTTACTCAAAATCGGGTATATTTTACAACGGCTTGTACCAAAGAAATTGCCTCGCTCATGCCTTGTGATTTGCATAAGGCACTTTATGGTCGTAAAAATACTATTATCCGGGCAGACAATAAACAATGGCTGGCGCAGGTTATGGAGATACTGCCGTAATTTGGAGGGTATGCCATGATAACACAAGTATCATGGCTCGATTTGTAGAGACTACCCGAAGGCAGCATTAAAGGGTCCAGCCTCAGACTCTACTTTCGTGCTATTTTGTAATGACTCATCTACCACTGACGAGGCTTCATTAGATGTTGCTGGAGCAAAAACTGAAAAAAGAGGAAGACTGCTAAAATCTTCTTTTCTCTCTTTAGCCAAGCTCATCTTCTCTTGATATAGCTGTATTAAATCAAAGAACTGCTCTAGCGTTTCATATAATGCTTTTCGATAACCACCAAAATGAACCGGGTTATACTCGATGTTAGTTTTTGTTAAAGGACAGGTTTCAAGGCATTGTCCCTTATGAAATAATGCTGCGGCATCATAAACCATACCTGTTTCAACAACATAATAAGGTTCCTCAAAGAGCGCGTGTAATACAGGACACATCAGATCAAATGTTAAAGAATTTTCCTCTAACCAAACCTCCAATAATTCTTTCAGTTCTAGAGCATCACTATTGTCTGATTGAAAGGGTTTGCTCACATCCCGTAAGATGTGCGATAAATCTGATTTTTTATAGGAAATTTGAATCTTATCAAGACAATCCATCTTCCTTTCTTTGAGTTCTGTGCCTGTACTTAAATCATTCATACAGTCTCTCATAGCCTTTTTTACTGATTCTAAGGACTGCAAAAGATTAGCATAAATAGCTTGATCCTTCGTCCTTTGTTTGACTGGCGTATAGCCGGCAGTATCAATGTAATAAGCACGTTGTTGGGTAGCCTGTTCCGCAACTGGTTCAATCATTTTGTCATTTTCAAATACAAATTTGCTTGTAGATTCCTCAGAGGACTTATAGATTGCCTCCAATAACAACTCGAATTTTGATTTTACACTCATTCTATCTACATGCTCATAATTGATTAGAGAAGAGCCTTCAGTATGCTTATTTCGCATATCGTTATTTACGACAAGCCATTTATCAGCAACAAAAGCAAAACGAGTATGACCGACTTTCCTATTTTCTTGTTTAAAAGTTACCGATATCATTCCAGGGACACGACTTTCACGCATCAACCAGGAGCCAGGTACTTTTGTTTTAAAAAATTCATGATACCCTTCTATAACCTCTAAATGAGGATAATTCGGTAGCTCCATCTTGAAAATGGGGACAAAATCACTTTGTTCCTGACTCACAGTAGATGTTGCTTCTTGTTTTTGTTGCATGAACACTCCGAAATTAAGGCATAATAGAATATGCATATAGTAACAAAATTAGACATTTAGTCAATATAGGAAGCAATGCTTGGCGTTGAAAACTATTTTTTTTACCTATTCATGTACAACAAATAAGCTTCATCTACTACAAACCTCTTTAAGCAGTATATACTTGTTTAATATAGTTTATTTGATGGACCAATAACAATGGTTAAAAAAACTAAAGGACAAGTACAAAAACAAGCTCTTGGTATAATTAATAGGCCTTACAAACCTATCCACGAAAAGCAAACATACAAGCGCATTGCCTGTGTATTTCAAGGCGGAGGGGCCTTAGGTGCATATCAAGTTGGGGCTTATCGTGCAATTCATGAGCGTGGATATATCCCTAACTATCTTTCAGGGGTATCCATTGGAGCAATTAATAGCTCTATTGTTGCAGGAAATCCTCCTGAAAAGCAGATCGAAAAATTAATGGAATTTTGGAATACGATCATTCCTAAATTATGGAGCGATCAATTTTCCCCGTGGAACTCTTTTGATTATTTCCGTCATGTAAACAACAGCATCACGGCGCTCCATGTCATTATGTGTGGTTTAGAGGGCTTTTTTAAACCTCGTTGTATAGCTCCTAATGAATTTACAACAGGTACTCCTGATAAATTAAGTTATTATGACACTTCAGAGCTACGAGATACCCTTGAAAAAGTAATTGATTTTGACCGAATTAACTCAAAAGAAGTTACTTTATGTCTTGGTGCAGTGAATGTCGAATCAGGGGAAATGACATTTTTTAATAACCAATTAATGACTATTACTCCAGATCATATTATGGCTAGTTGCTCCCTGCCCCCCGGATTCCCAGCAATGAAAATAGATGATAATTATTACTGGGATGGCGGAATTTATGCGAATACCCCGCTGGTTACGGTGCTCGATGCCCTACCGGAGGAGGATACTTTGTGTTTTGTCGTTGATTGCTTTAGTTTAGCAGGCCAGTTACCCAAGAACATGGATCAGGTGGATGAACGGCAAAAAGACATTCGTTATGCCAGTCATTCTCGCCGCCTGACTAATGTCTACAGTAGCCGGCAAAATTTACAAGCGGCAATTACCATATTAGGGCAACATTTAACACCAGAGGCCCAAAATGATCCCCAAGTACAGCAAATTTTGCAATTAGGTAATCAAAAGCGTTTTAGTGTAGTGCATATTATTTATCGAGGTTCGCCGTTTGCCCATTCATTCAAAGATTATAATTTTGGGAGTGCGGTTATCGAGCGGCGCATGAAAACGGGATATGAAAATGCCATTGGAGTATTAAGCGAGCCTAAATGGGAAGAAAAATCAACAAACCCATTGGCGTGCTCGATTTATGGTGTTACTCCTGATTATTTTGATCAAAGATAAATCCCTTTCGGTGTGCGGGAAAAATATACTAAATAGGCATATAATAATCATATAGCGCATTATTTTATGAGAACTATATGCCTAAACCACATGTAGAAGAACACTTTGAAAAAGGTAATGTAGTCGATGTAATTGACTCGTTTAAACAACTTAACAATCAGGCTGCCCGCGATTATAATCCAGCTTTAGGTCCACTACCCAAAACAGATTATACTTTTCACTATGAAGAATTAACTCGTCGACTTATGGCAGGTGAGCCATTTGCTTACGAAAAAGCGGAAGACGGCAGCAATCTCATTCGATTTAAGAACAAGGTATATAACCTTACTGAAATCATAGCCTACGCAAATTTAGATCATTTAACCTTCAGCCAAAATGATTTGGACCAATATGCAGATTACTGCCAAAATACCTCAATTGTACGTCCCGAAAATGAGCATGAAGAGTTCCCTACGGAAGAATATTTTGAGAAGCAAGATAAAAAAGCGGGGGGCGTATTTAAGGATATGCATTATGGAGAAAAATTAGCGCTGAATGTTTATTCTACAAATTATTATGAAGAGATGAATCCACTATTACGTGGATATTACAATTTTGCTGATAAAACCCCCGCTCAAATAAGAGATGTTATTGTACATAGCGCGATGTGTGGACAAGCACTGGCTCATGCTCCGAATAAAGTAATTGACGGAACGTTCCGTTATGAAAGCGTTTATAATCCGGCCTTATTAGAAAATCGCATAAAAATAGCTCAAGAAGGTGGTGCTGAAATAGTAAGAGGTTTTATTAGTACTGGCGAAGAACCCGCACTGGGGTTTAAAAATAAAGTAGCAATTACTTATTCTGGGCTTGTTGGAAAATATGTAGGCCCTTTATCCCGATATCCTCATGAAAAAGAATTTTTAATTCCCCCCACTCAAATGACTTATGAAGGGTATACTCAGGAAAATGGAGTACACTATTTTCACGCAAAACCGGTGGTGGATTTAAATTTAATTCATGAGAAGGCTCAAGAGTCTGCTCACGCAAGTAACGTAAATACTTCTAAGGTTCATGAGTTATATAATTACCTAAAAGTAATTGATCAGACGCTGAAAGCTCATTGTTCTCCAGAAGAATATAAAATTTATAAGGCTCAGGTCGATGAAATAAAAACCTGGGCTATCGTTAAATTAAATGAACTAGATAAAAACCCAAGTCCTGCAAACATTGCAGCTGATCTAAGCGTCATGTGGAATAAATTGTCAGATATAAGTGCAAACGCGCTAAAAAATCATGCAAAATTTGCTGCCTATCAGGAAGAAATAGAGCAAAAACGAGATGCTGAGAAACACATGGCAGCCTTTCAGCTTTCTAATGAATGCCGGATGGTAATGAACGAGCTCCAAGCAGCTAATAGTCCTCAATACGGTCCATTACTTGCCAAATATCCAAATGGTTTTGGCGAGTTTGGTGTCACTGAACTGCTAAAAATAAGAGATGACATTAGCAAAGATTTACTCGCCACTAAAAAATTCGATTGCTTAGTTAAATTAAGTGAAATTAAAGACCAGGGAGATCAACTCAAAGATAACAGCATCAATAATTTTATCGGTCCAATGAATGAGGAGATTCTTCGTACCAAAAGTGTTGTTCGGCTTGAGCAAATAAAAGAACAGCTAGAGTGCAAAGATCTTCTACAAAAAATTGAAGCGACTCGCTTTGGCCCTCATGACAAGCAAATGCATAAATTTGTTCAAGATACGATAAAAAAAATGGAGCGATGCGCTAATCTAGATGAGCTTAAGGAGCTTAAAGAAGAACTAAAATCCACTTTAACCACCTTAGAAAAAAATAAACCAGCAATTGATGAATTAAAAAATATTATTCAAGATTTTCGCGACAGGTCAAATGTATTTAGTGTTGGCATGAAAAGCAAAGCAAATCGCATTGAACGGGCGATTGGTGACAATGTACCTATTTCCGAACGAGGAAAAGTCCAAGACGCAGAGCCTGTATTAGATGCCCTTGCCTCACACCGCCATAAGCACGGAAAAGTTTACCATGAGAATGGGCATGTTGATGAGAAAAAAGCTTCTGGATCTTTCCATCAGTTTAAGCAGAAAATGAATGAGTTGAAAGAAAGCAACCCCGTAATGGAAATGGAAGCAGAGGCAGTTCATGACGTAGCACCAGAGCCTGTTGCTATGAAATATTAGAATTATCAGGCGCTCACATTCACTTGGCGTTACGTAGCATAATAAACGTACGCCAAGGAAAATTTTTCACCAGAAATCATTGATCGAAAAAGCCGCACTTGGTATAATATATATTTTTTATGGGCTTGTATTGGACATGACTTATTTAGCAAAAAAAGAGTTAGAGGCGGCTAATGCTGCATATCAACTTGGTAACTATTCAGACGCATTAACAAATTACGAAAATGCGATAACTAAACTTCGTGAACTTGGTGCGCAAAAAGGTTTTTCCCCCACAAAATTCTACTATGATGAGTTGGCTTATACCCACAGCCAAATTATTAAGTGTATTTCTCAAACAGTACAAGCCCTAATTGCTGAGTCTCCTAATATAGATTATGCTCTTATCCAATTGCACATGAGAAAAGCGCGCAGTAATCGAAAGGATTTTTTAGTTCTCCACAACACACTTGCTCAATATTTTGGTGGCATTAGTCGAAATTCCACCGAACGTCTAACGGAAGTTTTTGATTCTTTAGCTGTGGCTGCTGAAAAAATTAGCGATGCCATTAGTGATTATGCGGACAGTGAAAAAGACTGGGCAGGAAGAGACAAAGCATATATGAAAGCCGTTATGTGGTTAAAACGTGCCCAAAAATATCAGCTTAAAGCAAATAGTTCTTTAGAAATTGAACAAAGCAACAATAAAACAAGGAGTCTTGTAAGAACTGAGCTGCATCTTGGATGTTTAAACCTTATGGAGCGTGCATATTACTGTAATCATGATGAGACTTATCTCCTTGAGATAACTAAATATATTAGCGACAACAGATTGCATGGATTGAATTTAACAAGCGAAGACCAGCTAGAGCTTTTGAGTTATGAGCTTCTCGTTGCTGTTGAAGAGAACGATGAAGAAGCCATCCATATTCTTAGCCAATACTATGATGAAATATTAATTAACGACCCTGATTTTGATGAAAACTGTTTCCTTATTCAAGATATTAAGAATTTACTAGCCAAAGTTAATGCGACAGAAGAGGCTATAGAACCAGAACCAGTTTCAGAGCATAATCCTAAAAAACGAGACCGAGAAGAAGGGGAAGAGGAGGAAGTATTCTCTTTAACTAAAAAAGCAAAACTCACTGAGAATGTGATGGCGTCAGATGCCCCTCATTTATTGGAAGAAGCACCACAATTAGAGAATGATGTACCTGCACAAGAACAGGCTCCAATGCCCCCTCTTCCTCAAGTTGATATGGTTGCTAAACCTGGGCCTCAAGCAGAACTAAACCTATCTCGAGTTGCCCCCACACTTCCATTTTTTGCTCCTGTTCCTATGCAAAAACCGAGTCAAACTACTTTTAGTGAAACAATGAAGGAACTAGCCAGAAGCTATACTAACCCTGAGACCTTGGCTAATTTGCTAATCGTCGTTGCGGATTTTTATTATCAAGGCAAACATTCGCAATCACCAAAAGCGATGTTTATAGCCTGTTCATTGTATGAGGATGTACTCAGGCTCAATCCAAAACATGAGGTAGCCCGAAGCAAAAAAGATGAACTCAAAAGTACTCCTTTTGGTGCCCAGGTTCTTAAGCTTGTCCTGAGCGATAAAAAGCAAGCTGCTGCTCAATACAAAACCCCTTCAGGTATTTTTAACCATTCAATTGCAGACAGTATTAAAAATGTTCAAACCTATTTAATTGAAAACAATCAAAAACAATTAGATGAACTATTTACGAAACTTCTTCAATTTATTGGGGATACGTTAAAAACAGAACATAGTGTTGGAAATCAATCTGAGGCAATCGCCACTTTGATATTGAGTAAATGTCAAAATGCGATGTTAGTTGATCAATCATCTTCTGCACCGAGTTTTGTGTAAGCTGTAAATAGCATCATCCTGTCCTACGGCATGGTCGAGACTTAACTGAGGTAGCCAGATTTATCTTGCTCCTTATCCCGAATTTATGGATACCGCGATCAAGTGGTATCCATATTTTCCTGCTCCCTATTCATTGCAGTCCAGCCATTCAAACTTCCAAAATCACCACAAGTTAATTTCCTTAAACCATAAATTAGCGAAATACAGATTAATCATCTATATTGAATTTTAGCTGACCAAGTATTTTACAATAGGGAGAATAAATCATGGCCGATTATCATGAACACGCCGATCTAGCACGCTTAAAAGATCTTTTTGGATTAGCAAAACCCGAAGCTGATGGATATTTATCCTTAAATAAGGCATTTAATCGTGACGACGGTGCGATCCCAAAAAAATATCGTGAACTAATGGCGCTGGCTGTGTCATTTACCACTCAATGCCCTTATTGCTTAGAAGTACACACTGCCGCAGCAAAACGTGCAGGAGCAACGCGAGAAGAAGTTGCTGAGGCCTGCTTTATTGCGGCTAATTTACGTGCTGGAGCCGCAATTACTCATGGGACATTAGCCCTAAAATTTTATGACCGGTCATAAAAAACAGTATGGCCTGGTTGCTTGAAACCAGGCTACTTATGGCAAAACATAAATAACTAAAGTAACTAATCCTGCCAATGCGACCAAAGGATGAATGATGACTAATAACTTGGGAACTTTCATCTTCTTACGTCCCATTGTAAATAAAGTTAACCCACCCATGGCCGCGAGTAAAAATAAAATCAAACTGGCAACCAATAACGGCGCGGTCCCATAAATGATTAGATAAGTCACCATGATCGCAATCGCTATCCCTGCAACAGTACCATGCCCAATCAATGCGATTTTATTTGGCGGCAAGTCCTGCAATATAGCGACTAAAATAGCTAAACCAAAAGTTACTACCAATAGAAATAAACAGATTGCCAATATTAACATACAAGCTCCCTCCCTTAATTAATATATAACATCTCATCCTCTAACAATGTTTCTAAACCGTCACTACCATTTTCATCTTTATGCTCATGAACAGGTGGAAAATTAAGCGCTGGAGCTGGATTTTTTAATGCATCAGTTAAGCTAATAAACTTGTATCCATTTTTTTGATACATTTCAAGCACATCACCTAACAAATAGCTATTAAGTAAATTAGCATGAATAAGTAATATTTGCTTGCCATTTCTCCCTTCACTTTTTTTCTCTGCTAAAAGAGTTTGCTTCCAAATGAAGGCTAAATAACGCGATTTTAATTTTTGAATATAGGCTACACGTGCACGAAAAGGCACTCCATACGCCATTTTATTAAATTCATAATCTTTACTATCAATCGTCACTGGAGCAATGATGTAGTGATGCTCACTCAGATAATCATAAACCTTTTGTTTGGTCTTTTTATTCCCTTCAGCCAAATAAGGATAACGAAAATACTTAGGCTCCGTCATAATAGGAGCAAGAATCTTATCAGCACGCTCAACATCTCCAATGTATTTCTCAGCACTCATTTGATTCAAGTTATAATGCGAATAAGTGTGATTTCCCAGCATGAATCCTGCCTGACGAAATTGTTCGAGAAATTCCCATTGCCCTTTTTCAATCGCACCTGCAATAACAAAACCTGTGGCAGGAACTTTATATTTTTGGAATGTTTGTACGATTTGTGTAAAACGCTCCGTGGATCGTTGTTTATTGCCAGGCGTATTCATTTGCGAAGCAACCAGGGGTAAATCATCTATAGTAATGGCAATTTCTTTATCTTGCGCACTACATATAGAAGAAAATAAGAGCGTGAATAAAAATAATATCCTTAGCATTGATGTTCCTTATCGTTTAAACAGTCCCTATATTAACCTAAAATTTTATTAAGCTAAATTAAACTCTGCTAAAGTGCAATATAAACGCCCTCCTTGTGCAGGCCGACTTTCAATAAGATAAATTTTATCAATTAAAACAGGAGAGATAGTAGTGTTCTTAATTTGTTTTATCCAGCCTTGAGATAGATTATGTCTTTGGACTCTCCCCATGGACATATGCCCTCGAAATGGACGAGTTTCAACAGAACATCCCAATTCAACAAGAATCGGGTTGATGCACTCAGACAATTGCTTTAGTGTTTTCTGGGGCTCCACAGATAACGAAAGTATTTTAGGATGATCCAGGCTTGGAAACCACTCCAGAGGACCTAAGTGCAACCAAAATGAAGGCTGGTTTTTCACCAAAATAGTGGCCCGCTCAATGAGCACGGCTATCTGCTCTTGCGGAATTGCATTGATAAATTGCAAGGTACAATGTAAATTCTCTAAACCAATCCATCTTAACGTTTTCTTTGGAAATACCGGTCGAGCAAGCTCCAAAATACGTCTTAATGGCTCGTGTATGGATTTAGGTGGACGAATGGCGAAAAAAACACGCACTGTATTCATTATTCCCTTTCTGACCAAATGTTCATTTATTACTAGAAGTATATCGCTTAAAATACAAGTACACGTGCCCGGTTAGTGGCGCGTCATTAACACAGACTTAAAAATAATAATTAATGGAGCTTTTATGAAATTCAGTACCAAATTATCACTATTAGCCGGAGCCTTAATCTTCGCAGGTTCCTCTTTTGCTGATCCAGTATGTCCAGATCTCAAAGAAATTCAATTAGGTGGATTCTCTGTAGCCTTTGGTACTGCAAATCATTATTTCACTTATAAGCTTAGTAATTATAATACCGATACAAGTTGGGGCTTTATCATGGGGCCATTTGCAGTCCCTACCCGTGAAGCCGCTTTAGAAGCAGCATATTCCGCCTTGAGCAGCATGAATGGGTCAGGTATTTATTATCATGAGTGCATTTATAGCACCGGGATTTCTGATCTTTATGCCATTGCCATCCAAGATCCTATCGTGATTCCTGAAAAACTGAAAGAATCAATAAAAAGCTTAATGCAGTAGATTGAGAGTGGGCCTGAAAAATTCTCGTCATTGCGAACGAAGTGAAGCAACCCAGGGTTCTGTGCCTCGAACTCCGAGGTTGAAGAAAAATTTGTAATATTTGGAGGAGCCGCAACCCGTATTAGCACAGCGCCATACGGGAGCGAAGCCCGATCTCTTATGGCGCAGTGCCTCATCCAAGCTTTTAATCCGGCAAAGACATCAAACTCGCATTTCCACCCGCTGCGGTCGTATCTACCGTATAAGTACGCTCATGGCACAGTCTAATCAAGTAATTCGGCCCACCTGCTTTAGGACCAGTACCTGATAAGCCCTCACCACCAAAAGGCTGCAAACCAACCACAGCTCCAGTCATATTACGGTTTACATAACAATTTCCAGCATGGACACGCTTTCTGATGTACTCAACCGTTTCATCAATACGGCTATGAATTCCTAAAGTTAAGCCATAACCAGTCGCATTAATTTGCTCAATAACCTTATCCAAATCTTTGCGTTTAAACTTAACCACATGCAATACAGGACCAAATACCTCTTTTTCCAAAGAGTCAATGCTATCAAGAGCAAGTGCTGTTGGTGGCATAAAATATCCCGACTCCAATGACTCATTCAAGCGGCACTGGTAAATCACCTCATGACGTTTCTTCATATTGTCCACATGAGCTTTAAGCACAGATAAAGCGGGTTTATCAATCACCGGACCCACATCAGTAACTAACCATTGTGGTTCTCCAACAACTAACTCCTCCATGGCTCCTTTCAACAGTGCTACAGTGCGTGGATAAACTTCCTCTTGAACAAACAGCACGCGTAATGCAGAACAACGCTGCCCTGCACTCCCAAATGCCGAGTTCACTGCGTCGACAACAACCTGCTCCAATAATGCAGATGAGTCAACCAGCATCGCATTTTGACCACCCGTTTCAGCAACTAATGGAATAATTTCTCCACCGCGTGTAGCTAAAGTACGATTAATTAAATTCGCAGTATCTGTAGAACCAGTAAACAAGACTGCCTTAATTCGTTTATCAGCAACTAAAGCTGCTCCAACAGTTTCACCATCCCCAGGAAGCAATTGTATTGCGCCAACAGGAACGCCAGCCTGATGCATTAATTTCACAGCCAACGCAGCAATCAATGGAGTTTGTTCTGCTGGTTTTGCAATGACACAGTTACCTGTAACCAGTGCCGCAACCACCTGACCAGTAAAGATTGCTAATGGAAAGTTCCAAGGGCTAATGCATAGTACCGTACCACGTGGATGTAAGCTTAGTTCATTTAGCTCACCTGTATATCCAGTCAAACGCGTTGGCATTAAAATTTCTTGAGCTAAGGTGGCATAATAACGGCAAAAATCGATCGCTTCGCGTAGTTCTGCGATTCCATCATTAAGCGTTTTTCCAGCCTCAAGACAAGCAAGAGCTAAAAATTCAGCACCTTGCTCTTGTAATAAATCAGCATAACGATTCAAACAAGCAGCGCGCTCTGAAACAGGTGTTTCAGCCCAAGTCGAAAATGTAGTCGCCGCGGCGGATAGGGCTTTTTCCACATCATTGGCTGAAGCAGTCTGCACCATACCTACAACACGCTCAGCCTGCTGTGGTGAACGTACCTTTTGCGCTTCTCTTGGCTCCGGAGTGCCAGCAATAATGGGACCTGCAGTCCATTGTTTTCCAGTGAAACCAGCTAAGATTTCCTGCAGTTGAGCGCGATCAGAACGGTTACTAAAATCAATACCTTGAGAGTTTTTGCGTGGAGCAAAAATATCCTTGGGCAACGGAATATTTTTATTAATTCGTCCAAACAAAGAACGTGCTTTGGCTACCGGATCTTCAACTAAAGAATCAATAGGCGCATTATCATCAACAATACGATTCACAAAGGATGAGTTCGCCCCATTTTCTAACAAACGGCGTACTAAATAAGGAAGTAAATCTTCATGACTTCCTACGGGAGCATAAATACGGCAAGCAATTCCATGGCAATTCGCAGGAACGACTTGTTGATAAAGCTCACCTCCCATTCCATGCAAACATTGAAATTCAAAGTCACGATAACTTCCAGTAATATTTAGAATCATCGCTACCGAATACGCATTATGCGTTGCAAACTGAGGATAAATAGCATCCGTCATCGTTAGTATTTTTTTAGCACACGCTTGGAAAGATACATCGGTAAACACTTTTCGAGTAAATACAGGATATTCTGTAAGTCCCTGCATTTGAGATTTTTTAATTTCACTATCCCAATAAGCACCTTTAATCAAACGCACCATTATTCGGCGTTTCTTGCTACGAGCTAAAGCAGCAACCCAGTCTAATACATAAAAGGCTCTTTTTTGATAGGATTGTACTGCCAATCCAAAGCCATTCCATCCGTCCAAACTGTCATCAACAAAAACCCGCTCCATTACATCAAGAGACAGATCCAAACGCTCAGACTCTTCAGCATCAATGGTTAATCCTATCCCATATTCTTTTGCTAAACGCGCAAGCGCTAAGAGTTTGGGCGGTAACTCAGCCATGACACGGTCATATTGGCTTTCATTATAGCGTGGATGTAATGCAGATAATTTAATTGAGATTCCGGGACGTCGATAAACATCAGAGTTTTTCTCTGCGTCTTTGCCAATCGCTTCGATTGCATCTCGGTATGCTTCAAAATAGCGTGCTGCATCAACGGTAGTTAAAGCGGCCTCTCCTAACATATCATAAGAAAAACGGTAACCTATCGCCTCTTTCTTTTTAGCGCGAGTCAGTGCTTCTTTGATTGTGCGTCCTTTCACAAATTGCTTACTCATGATCCGCATCGCTTTATCAACAGCAGTCCGTACTACTGCCTCGCTACTGCGATTAACCACTTTCATTAGGGACTTGGTCAAGGTGTTTTCTGCTTTTTCAGGAGTTAATACTTTTCCAGTTAACATTAAAGCCCAAGTTGTCGCATTAACAAAAAAAGAATCGCTCTGGCCTATATGAGACTTCCAATTACCACCGGCCAGCTTATCTTTAATCAAATTATCGATTGTTGCACTATCAGGCACACGCAATAAGGCTTCTGCCAAACACATTAAAGCGATCCCTTCCTCACTGGATAAAGCATATTCAGTTAAAAAGGAATCGATACCTGTACTTTTTTTACGATCGGAGCGTACGGACTCAACTAATTTAGTTGCACTGTCTTTAATTGCCGCTAATTGTGATGCATCTAAATCTGCTTTATCACAAAGCTCTGTTATCAACGATAACTCATCACCGCGATAAGCATGATTAATAGCAGCGCGTAACCCTTCTGGTAATTGTATGGTCTGCTTTTCAAGCATAGTATTCTCCGAACTAAAAATAACAACGGGACATCATAGATGAGCCCCAGGAAAAAGGGAATGATTCACTTCAGTTTTGCGACATTATATGATTTTTAGCCGCATCAATAAAGCAACAACTGTGCCAAATTTAATGTAAACGTTGTGTAAATTATAATCTATTTTGTGTAATTTAAAACAAAATGAACTATTAGTTAACCTGAGATCTGTGTAAATTTTGCACAGAAAGCCCGGTAATTGTTTCATACTCTTTTTGCTTACTTTGCTAAGCCCCTGAATTGAATAATATTCCACCCTTATGGACAAGGAAAGATCTTGTGATTTTACAATTGCCTCAATTGTTAATATAATTACCGTTTTTTTAAGAGCCAATAACGGTGATTTTATAAGAATAGGGAGCTGTATGAATACATTATTAACTCTAATTTCAACCGTCCTGTTAACCGGTAATTTAACATCGAGTACCCCGTCTTTTGCACACACAGAAACAGATATAAACTCCAAACTCCAACACCTGGCATCGAAAGCGCCAAGGTTAAATAAAAGGGTCTTAAAACTTGCGTTAACCGCATACACCAATGCGGACAGAAAAGGTGCCGTAAAGAAGCCCGTACTTACAGTAATTGATTACTCATTGCCTTCAAATAAAGAACGTATGTGGGTATTTGATCTCAACTCCGAACGCTTATTGTATAACACTTATGTTGCTCATGGCAGAAACTCAGGGGGCAACACGGCAACTCATTTTTCAAACACAAACTCAAGTAAGCAATCCAGTCTAGGTACCTACATTACTAAAGGAACCTATATCGGTCACAAAGGATACTCATTAAATCTGCAAGGATTAGATAAAGGCTTCAATGACAATGCATACAACCGACGCGTGGTAATGCATGGCGCCTGGTATATGGATCCCGGCTTCATTCGCAAATCGGGCCGCGCTGGCTTATCTTGGGGATGCCCTGCAATCTCTGAAAAATTAGCAAAGCCTGTAATTAATACCATTAAAAATGGTTCTGTTATCTTTGCTTACTTCCCTGATAAGAACTTCTTATCTCGCTCAGGCTATCTAGTCGCTTAAGAAATTATTTGTTAAAATAAAAAAGCCAGGTTTTAACCTGGCTTTTTTCGCAGTCATCCGTATAAGAACGTCTAGTCCTTATAAGTCATCCCTGACAAAATCAAATCCGTTTGATTTCAAGATCCATTTGTATGACTTTCATTTCCCTATAAGCCATGTATTGAATTTAGCAATTGTGATAACGAAGTGCAAGCATCAAAAAATATAAAAAAATATTAATTTTTATTTAAAATTTTATTAAAGATTAATAAAACCCCTTATAAAACAAGAAGTTATTTTGCCCGATAAATTCACAGACAAGCGATATCGGCTATTTTCTACGCACATATTGAGAGATTTCTTACAAATTATTGAGCAATAAGGTCTTTTTTGTTCTACAATTTAACAATAAATTTTGGTTAAGTTGCACACAAAGCTTGATTCTGTCCTCGGATATGGTAGCTTATTCGGCAAATGATAACGCTTTAGAGCAAAATGATGGATAAGCAACAACAAATCGCAATAAAAAAAGATAAGCTGCAAATTATAGATTGGTTAATCGAACACTTCCCCAGTGCCTTCTTTAAAAAGGGAAGCCAGATTAAACCGCTAAAAATTGGAATCTTTGACGACATAATTGATTTTTATGAGCGGCTGGATTCTCCTCCATTTAGTAAAAAAGCACTTCGTGAAGCATTAAGCTATTACAGTGCCTCTCCTGCTTATTTAAGCTGCCAAAAAGAAAACACGGCCCGTGTGGACATCTATGGAAATGAAGTGGATGTAGTGACAACGGAACAGGCTAAGTATGCGTACCAGAGATTTCAGGAACGTTATAATAAGAAGAAGGATACAGAACAAGCGCATAGCTAGTTAACTGGAATGGAATCAAGACGTAGGCTGGGCTGTAAAGCCCAGCAAACACAGCTCGTGCTGCTCCCAATGTCGGGCTTTACAGCCCAGCCTACATTAGGATGAGGAATCAGGGATGCTCAAAGCCACCAAATAGTTCACCTGCACATCAGTCCCTAACGAGGCAGTTCTCAAAATAGGGTTGTAATCCATCCCCTTCATATCCACTAAATTAAAATCAAAAGACCGTGCCATAGCAATCAACTCACTAGGTTTTATAAATTTGTTGTAATCATGCGTTTGTCTCGGCAGCAGATTCAATATATATTCAGCTGCAATGATTGCGCTTGCATAGGCCTTTAAGGTACGGCTAATCGTTGATAAAAACAAAAATCCATTAGGCTTAAGTAATCGTTTACAATGCTCGAAAACCATATGCGGATTCTCTACATGCTCCAACATTTCCATGCAGGTGATCACGTCATAACGTGTGTCTTCATACTGTTCAATAGGGGTACAAAAGTAGTCGATTGATAGATTATTGTCTTTCGCATGCTCTTGAGCGGTATGAATAGCATCTTGCTCCGCATCAATACCTGTAACCTTCGCTCCTGATTTTGCCAGTGCTTCGCATAAAATCCCACCACCACAGCCCACATCCAAAACAGTGGCTCCCTCTAAGGTGACATGCTGAGCAATAAACTCTAATCGAATCCCATTAATATCATGTAGGGTTTTTAATGGCCCCTCAGGATTCCACCAGTGTTTCGCATGTTGAGCAAATTTATTTACTTCCTCTGCATTAATAGTTGATTTATTCATAATGACATTAAGTCCAGGGGTTTAAAAAATTCAATCACATTAGGATTGCTTATAAAGCTTACATTATATGGATGTTCAGCACACAATCCTACGGGCAATTGATCTTGAGAAATTGTTTCTGCAATTTTTCCTAATAAAATTAACTTGATAGTCGGCCTAATAGACGCTAATTGACTCAAAAAACTTTGCATGAAGGGCTTCCATTGACGCGCATGATAAGGCACCTTTCCTTCGCTATAAACTAAACAGGCATTAAGTAATAAAATTCCTTTATTCATCATTCCCTGAAACAGTTGCTCTCCTGTTTTTACTAAGCTGTTTTTATCCAACTGCGCAATGGACTCTTGTGACGTATTATCAATAGATAAATCCCCACGTGCAACCAGCATCATTTTAATCCAGTTACGTAATGAGGTAGCCCGATTAACTGGTGTACTTAACCCTTTAGGGCTCCACAAACCACCAACAGCATTATCCCAAAAGGCATAGCCATTAGCGGATTCCTCGCGAGGATAAGGAGACTCACCAAATAAAATATATTGAGTGTTCGCCATAGGCAAACTAAATGCGGCAAAAATACGCTCAGCCCCAGGGAGCCAACTAGGACTATCCATTAACTGCTGTAAGTAATCCTTATCCATAGCGTCTAAAGCCTGGCTCAAAATACCTTTCCAATCCGAATGGCACACATCAAGACAACTATAATTTTTCACAGTTTTACCTTTAAACAAAAAATTTGTAGAGAAATGCTAAACCACTTCCATTATGCCCTTATTTTCAATATAATGACGAATATTTGTTCAGCGGAGTTCACGTTATGACTACTACTGCACCCACTTCATTATTATCTAGCGATGCGGTACACAATCGTAACTGCTATGCCTATTTTCTTCAATTAAAACCCGCACTAAATACTACTCTTGTAGAATTGTTGCCCGAACTTCGTCAATTAAAGCAGCACCTCGAAGAAGCTTATAATGAAAATACTCCTTATGGAAATTTATACTCTTCAACTATTACTTCTCTAGAGCAATTAATTGAAACAGAAGCCCCCCTAACTGAAGATCAAAATGATGCATTAGATCAATTAGTTAAAGTCATTTACCATAACGATAACCACATACTGGAACAGGAGTTAGCAGGATGGATAAATGCGCTTTCGTCGCAGGCGCGTCCCTTAGCATCGAACACCAGTAGCTTAATTAAAAAACAGTTAAATAACTCCGAAAATACTGTAAACGAAATGTCACCTGCTGATGCGGAAGGATTATTTAATCGTCTTCACTCTTTATTTTCACGAAATTTTAAGCCGCAACTTTCTACAAATATTCCAACGATTAAAAATTTTCCCTATAAAACTACTGATGATGCAGTTGAATATCGTTTTAGTACCCAAGCCCAACGTCATAAGGGGCACGAACGCGTAAGCCCCCTCTTTATACGCTGGCTTAGAATCAATGCAAAAGAGTCATCACAAGAAATAAATCATATTTACTTTAATAACTTAGGCTATCATCGAAGTGATTTAGACATACCAGGTTCTAAAGAGCGCAATTTAACCCGTACGCTTCATGAATTAGAAGATGCTTCTGAATTAAAAGTAATGGTTATTACCCTTCCCGCGCATGAGGGGATAATGGCTTCACATAATTATCAAATTACTGATGATGAACACGCCTATGATGATGTATTTAATGAGCTTTTCGAGATTGCGGAAGGTAAATTACATCAAAGCGGTGTTTCTGATTTCATTATTAGTCCTAAAGCTAGGGCAATCTTATTTCAGAGCCCAGAAGAGGAACACGCAGTACTGAGCGATCGGTTGAAAAAAAGTTTTGAAAAACAAGGGATATCCCCCGAAAGCTCATTATCAACCGCACAAAAACAAGCTGTTTGGATGCATTTTATAAAATATGAGCTAACAGATTATATAATTAGAAAAGTCAAACCTAAGAGCTATAATTTTTCATGCAAAGACGCAATTGATCGAGGTGCCGTCTCCTCTACCTATTTTAATCTGCTCAAGTCGTTTGAATCTAATTACCCGCTCACCAAAGAAGAGTTTGAACGCTCTTTAGATGCCGCGGCAGCGATGGTAAAGGGACGCGGGATGAACTTTCACCGGAAGATTATATGGAACGCTTTAGATACTTATGTGCATGCACATTATGAGGAACTGGCTGCAGATTCACGCAAATCATGGTTAATTTATTGGCGTGATATGAATTGCCCTCATTTACGAGTCAAAGAATTGCTCCCTATTCGAATTAAGCAAGGAAGAGAGCTACTCGACTTGCCTCAAATAAATCCTGCGATTAAAGAACTTGGTATTCGGTTATTTGCCATGATAAGCACTCTAAATGATATGGATATCAATGGAAAGCGGCTTTTACTTGAAGCGGCTTCACGCACCTCGGAGCTACTCATGATGCCCTCAGAAAAAGCCATCAAGAATTATGAGCTGTTGGCTAAAGAACTAAAGGTGGAGCATCCAAAACTCACTAATTTAGCGGGAATTATGGAAATGATTTTAGGGATTCTCTTATATTTGCCTTCACTTGGATTTTCTCAATCCTTAATCACGCATGGAAATGCTCTAAGAAAAACAGGCTTTTTTGCAGAACAAAGTGAACAATTATCTAAAGAAATGGAAAATTTCTCAAAAGAACTCTCAATATAGTTTATATATAGCTTGGTTGCTTGCAACCAAGTTTTCAATCGCGTTTAAATTAACAGATTTTATAAAATTTAATATTTTACTTGCTTCTCTATGAATTTGTGATTAAAAATAGTCATTATATGGAAATTCTTAACAACAGGGAGTGAGCTATGGCGACGACAGAACACAAGCTTGCAGAGTTTGTACAGGCAGATGATAAGGTAAAGCTAAATACCTCAACCGCACAGCATGTACTTTCACAATTGCAATTTTCTGATGCAGCAAAAAAAATCATATTAGACCCCAATTCATTTGACCAAAATGCCAAAGGACTCGAGTCAATTGCTCCATCAAATGAGCTATTAATCCAAGTCAGAAAGAGCTTGGGAGACATTATTGACTCACTAGAGCAAAACCCAAGCATACTCACATCAATCACTAAATATTGGGGTAGTCTTTCCTTATGGGAAAAGATTTTTGGTGGAATTTTAATTACGGGTCCCACTTTAGTTGTAGGCGTTGCTGCCAATGTTGGTTTTCTTGTTACTCTAAGTGGTTTAAGTGCCGGTGCCTATATTACTAGTGGTATCGTGTTTGAAGATCACTTTGAGAACACGAAAATAATTACGGAAAAACTAAAACAAGGTGTTTTTGAGGTTGCGGATGTACTTGTATTAACCATTCGCTCGTTAGACATCATCCGTCAAAAACTAGCTACTGAGGTTGAAAAGTTTCAACAAGAAAATACACGACTGACGGACAATATCAATAAACTCTCCGATGAAACATATGATCTTAGCGTACAAATTGAAAGCTACATGATCACAGAAAAGCATTTACGACAAACTAAAGAGCAACTAGAACAAACCGCCGAAGAACTAAAAAAAGATTTGGGACTTAATCAGAAAAAATATGATACCGCTGTAAATGAAATCAGTACATTAAAACAACAGCATGAACGATGCACCCAGTTATTAACACTACAAGTTGATGACCTAACTATAAAAAGAAAACAACTAGAGGAAGAGTTAGAAAAAACGAGAAAGCTTACATCAACATTGCAAGTAGCTGTACATACTCTTTCAAGTACCGTAATTAATGATGCTCAACAACGAGACGTTTTCCAAAAACGGTTGGAAAACTTTGTAAAAAATAACGAACAAGGTTTTACTCAAGTTGCCGATCGTATTTATACAGTAGAAGCAGAGCTGATCTCTGTTAAGAAACAATTGGAAGAGAGTCTAAAACGCCATGAAGAATTAATGAAAACACAAGAAAAGTTGATTGAACGACTGGAATTGATCGATCAATTAGTTCCCGAAGCACCCTTAACTCGAGACAGTAAAATAAATATCGATGCACTATGTACCTATGGCTTTTTGGGAAAAACCTCCGGCTTATCACCTGAAGGTGATAACCATGAAACAGTAGCCAAACAACCTATAAGTAACATATAAATAACATAAGGTAATTATTTTCTCCTGAGTTTTACACGCTTGTACTTCTAGCTACGAGAAATAATCCTCACCAACGTCCCGCGGCCTGTCCGTGGGATTCAGGAATAGGGCAAGCCTCCTAGTTGAGAATCCTTTCAATTTAAGTTATCGTTTAAAATTAAGATTTAGAGTTTGAAGTCATGATGGAAGCATACAAACAACTAATAAGTACCATAGGCAATAATCAAGAACTTATGGTGCAACAGTTACACCATTTTTGTGAAATTAATTCCGGAACCACGAACTTACAAGGGCTGGCGCAAATCGCCACGGCGCTAAGTGATGCGTACAACCCCATTGCCGATACAATTGAGGTAAAAAAATTAGTCCCCTTATCCATAATTAATATGTCAGGGGATGAAGCCATACAAAGTTGTGGTGATGCCTTATTCATTAGGAAACGTCCTCATCTAAAGCGACGAATCTTACTGAGCGGACATATGGATACTGTATACCCGGCTAATAGTTCTTTTCAAAAATTAACCTACATGAATGATAACCATGTAAATGGTCCCGGTGTTGCCGATATGAAAGGTGGGTTAATCGTAATGCTGCATGCCTTAGCTGCTTTTGAGCAAACAGAACAGGCAACACAATTAGGCTGGGATGTACTGATTAATTCTGATGAAGAAATTGGCTCGCCAGCCTCCAGCATTCTTTTTGATGAGTTAGCCTCACATTATCAAGCAGCCTTAGTTTATGAGCCCGCAATGACCGCTACAGGAACTTTGGCGAAGAACAGGAAAGGTAGCGCTAAATACACGTTAATCGCCACGGGCAAAGCAGCCCATGCCGGCAGAGCATTTACTGAAGGCAGAAATGCTATTTGTTATTTAGCGGAAGCGGTTTGTGAAGTTCATGCCCTAAACGGCAAACGTGAAGGCGTGACAATTAATGTTGGAAAAATTGCCGGTGGTGAAGCGCTAAACGTCGTTCCAGATAAAGCCGTTGCAAAACTTGATATCCGTATTAGCCAACCCGAAGATGAGATGTGGGTAAAAAATGAGCTTGCCAAAATTGGCAAAAAATTAACCCGCCCTGATTACTCCTTGGCAATGCATGGCACTTTTGGTAGACCGGTCAAGCGAGTATGCGCCGGTACAGAACGCTTATTTCAACGAGTTCAACACCTAGGTAAAGAGCTGGGGTTAACCATTGATTGGAAAGACAGTGGAGGCTGTTGTGATGGCAATAATTTAGCCCGTCATGGCTTACCTGTTTTAGATACACTAGGAGTACGAGGCGGAAATATACATAGCCATGACGAATATATTTTATTGGATAGTTTGGCTGAGCGAGCAACTCTAAGTGCCTTGCTTTTACTTGATTTGGCACAAGGTGGTTTAGAGGACTTAAAAAAATGATGCTATTTCGCAGCGCGCTTGATTCTGATTTAGAAGCAATTCACGATTTAGCAGAACAAAGCGGTATAGGGATGACTACGCTTCCTAAGGATATTAATCTATTAAAAAAACGGATCGACTGGTCGTGTGCATCGTATAAAAAAAAGATAGTCCATCCAAATAGCGAGTACTATCTTTTTGTTTTAGAAAATCAAAAAAACAAAGAAATTGTTGGCGTATCCGCTATTGAAGCCCGCATCGGTCATGATACGCCCTTTTACTCTTATAAACTCTCCAAACGCACACGAATATCACGCACCTTAAACATCCGCAGTGAGTATGAAGTATTAAGCCTGGTAAATGATAATCAAGGGCGCAGTGAAATATGTACCCTCTTTTTGAATCCTAAATATAGAAAGGACAATAATGGGCTCTTGCTCTCTAAAGGACGTTTTATTTTTATGGCCCAATTTCCTGGGCGTTTTGCGCCGATTGTGATTGCCGACATGCGCGGTGTCTCCGATAAGCATGGGCGCTCACCTTTCTGGGATAATGTGTGCAGCCATTTTTTCCAAATGCCTTTTGCCGAGGCCGATAGACTGACCTTAGCAACGGATAAACAATTTATTGCTGATTTAATGCCACGCAATCCAATCTACGTCAAATTACTTTCTGCAGAAGCCCAGGAAGTCATTGGTCAGCCACATCCATTAACTGCGCCTGCAATGAGCATTTTATTAAAAGAAGGTTTTCGTTATAACAATTACGTTGATATTTTTGATGGGGGCCCTACACTGGAAGTGCCATTAAACGAAATAAGAACAGTTAAATTAAGTCGTTTAGTTACCGTTGGCAGCCTAAGTGATGAAGTAAGTAGCTCGAATTACTTATTAACAAATGCCCAATTAAATTTTCGTGCCACCATCAATACTGCATTAGTTAATAAAGAACAAAATACCTGTATTCTCAGCAAAAAAACCGCTGATCTGTTGCAGGTAAATCGAGGGGATGTAGTCCGTGTTTCTCCCTTACAAATTGCGACCACACCTTAGGAAGCTTAAATTATGATGCAAAGCAAAGGTCAATACATTAATGGGCAATGGGTAAAAAGCAATGGTTCTGCTTTAGAGTCCATTAATCCCAGTTACGGCACAGTATTCTGGCAAGGAACGAGCGCCACAGAACATGAAATTTCTGTAGCAGCAGAAACGGCTCATCAAGCGCTACCCGCATGGGCTGCTCTTGATTTTGAACAACGAGCTCAATACACCAAAAAATTTGCTGAACAAGTAGAAAAAAAGCGGGAGCAACTTACACTACTGATTGCTCAGGAAACAGGAAAACCGTTGTGGGAATCACAAACGGAAGTAAGTTCTGTACTAGCTAAAATTAATATATCGATTCAAGCTTATCAAGAACGCACAGCGGCAAAACACAATGCAACAGCCGAAGCAAATGCCTGCCTGCGTTTTAAACCTCAAGGCGTTGTTGTTGTCTTAGGTGCCTTTAATTTTCCTGCACATTTAAGTAATGGGCATATTGTTCCCGCACTTTTAGCAGGGAATACGATTCTATATAAACCCAGCGAACAGACCCCAGCTGTAGCTGAATTAATTATGCAATGCTGGCATGATAGTGGATTGCCCGCTGGCGTAATCAACTGCATCCAGGGTGATGCACACTCAGGTAAAACGCTTCTAGCTCAAGATATTCAGGGAGTTTATTTTACGGGTAGTTATCCAACCGGCTTACGCATTCATCAACAATTTAGTGATCGACCCGAAGTAATTCTAGCCCTGGAAATGGGGGGTAATAATCCCTTAGTTATTGATGAAATCAGTAATATCAATGCCGCAGTATATCATACCCTACTGTCCACCCTGCTTACTGCGGGACAACGTTGTACCTGTGCACGACGAGTTATGATTCCTGATACAGCACAAGGCGATGTATTTCTAAAAAGCTTTATTAAAGCCTGCCAATCATTAAAAGTAGGCCCCTATGATCAACAGCCAGAGCCATTCATGGGCCCAGTAATTAACCATAACCAAGCATTAAAACACCTACAAAGCCAAAAAAAGCTGCTTGAATCTGGAGGCGAATCCTTATTATCCATGAGCCTATTGGCAGAAAATACGGGGTTGCTCTCACCTGGTATTATTGATATGACTAAAGTGCTTAATCCTGCGGATGAAGAGATTTTTGCGCCCCTGGTTCAAATTCATCGCTACAAACATTTTGATGAGGCGATTAGCCTGGCGAATCAAACACGTTATGGTTTGGCTGCAGGTTTGCTCAGTGATAATGAAGCAAATTATCAGTACTTTTATCAAAAGGTTCGGGCGGGATTAATTAATTGGAATAGACCAACAACTGGGGCTGCGAGTAACCTGCCCTTTGGCGGAGTTGGTTTTAGCGGTAATCACCGGCCCAGTGCCTATTTTGCGGCAGATTATTGCGCCTATCCAGTAGCAAGCATGGAGCAGCCTTTATTAACAACGCCAGCCCAACAATTACCTGGCATTCTATTGGATTAGTAAATGACAATGTATGAATTAAACATGGATGGCCTGGTTGGCCCAACCCATAATTATGCGGGATTGGCTGCGGGTAACGTTGCATCGACAAATAATGCATTCAGTATGGCTAATCCACAAGCAGCCGCGCGACAAGGTTTAGAAAAAATGCGCCTGCTGCATAATATGGGACTAAAACAAGGTGTATTACCCCCGCACCAACGCCCAAATCTTGAATTACTAAGACAATTAGGTTTTCAAGGAAGTGCCGCAGAGCAGATAAATAAAGCATTTAAAATAGCGCCCGAGCTTCTTAGCGCCAGCTATTCAGCATCCAGCATGTGGACTGCCAATGCAGCAACCGTTTCGCCGAGTATCGATACCTTAGATCAGAAAACTCATTTTACCGCAGCCAATCTGATTGGCAATTTGCATCGCCACCAAGAAGCCGATTTTTCGCAAAAATTGTTGCAATTTATCTTTGCTGATGCGAACTATTTTCGCCATCATCCAATAGTACCTCGCTCAACCGTTACTGGCGATGAGGGGGCCGCGAATCACAGTCGTATCTGCCAAAACCACTCGCAATCAGGGATTCATCTTTTTGTCTATGGAAGAAAAGCGTTAAATAGAAGCGAGCACTCTATAGGTCCAAGCAAATACCCTGCTCGTCAAACTTTGGAAGCATCTGAAGCCATTGTTCGTAATCATCAATTACCAAGTAATCAGGTCATTTTTGCTTGCCAAAACCCTATTGCGATTGACCAAGGGGTCTTTCACAATGACGTTATTTCTGTTGCGAATGAGTCAGTATTTCTTGTCCATGAGCAGGCATTCCATAATCAAGAAATAGTTTTGAATGAATTACGCGAAAAAGCATCTTTTCCTTTATCAATTATTGAAATCACCAAGGAACAACTTAGTGTTAAAGACGCGGTAGAATCCTATCTTTTTAATTCACAGATTATTAGCTTAGCGAATCAAAATGAGATGATGCTTGTTGCACCGATTGAATGTAAAACTAATCCACGCGTTAAGCTCTGCATTGATGAGTTAGTTGCCAATAATCAAAATCCAATTAATTCCGTGCATTATATGGATCTTAAACAAAGCATGCGCAATGGTGGAGGCCCTGCCTGTTTAAGATTGCGTATTCCTTTGCAAGAACAAGAACTTCAAGCGATGCATCAAGGTGTTTTAGTGGATAATCAACTATTAGATACCTTAGACTCCTGGGTATTAAAACATTACCGTACGGAATTAAGTACGGCGGATTTAGTTGATCCGCAGTTAATTACTGAGAGCTTTCATGCTTTAGATGAATTAACCCAGATACTTAAGCTTGGTTCCATCTACCCCTTCCAAACAGAATAGACTCACTACGATGTGGAAAACAAAGTTTGGAAAATGTATTTACGAATCGCCTTCAGGCTATAAGGTTTATCAAAACTTTTTTTATCGTTGGCTAACCTTAGGCTCAACCGCGCTTCAAACGGTCATTAACCGGCGCCATCCACAAAAACCAGCACTCCATTATTTACCTGCTTTAACCCTGATGGCACGTCAATATCCTGGGCCAAGCTGCCTACTTGGGCTTGGTGGCGCAGGAATTCCATTAATGCTCTCTACAGAACAGCAGCCACCGCCGTTAGTTGTGATAGATAAAAGTGATGAAGTAATTGATATTGCAAAACGCTTTTTTATTTCAGAAGAACTTAAGAACCTGACAATCATTCATGAAGATGCCATGGATTATGTTGCCCAAACCGATATGACATATGCACACGTAATGATCGATCTTTACAACGCCAACTTTTTCCCTCCTGAATGCAACAATGAATTATTTTTTAGCTCATGCCAAAGAATCATTGCTCAAGATGGCTTCTTGGCGCTAAATCTCGCCAATATAAGAGAACAATGGCCCTTGTTCCAACTAGTAAAAAAATACTTTAAGCACACTCTTGTTGTTCCCATTAAAAAAAGCGCCAATATGGTAATCATCGCCTCCAATGATGAGAGCAAAGAACATTTTTTTCAGCAAGTAGGTAAATCCGGGGAGTTGAAGCAAATTATGTGGGTCGAGTCATGGGATTATGTGGGGGATTTATAATAAACGCATCGTCCGTCATATTAGAACGTAAGCTGAACTTAACAGCCGAACCTACGCTCGCCACAAATACCAGGAAGCAATACTTCGATAAGGACTCCAACTCTCGCCTAATTTTGCTAATTCTTTAGGCGTAGGCTGTTTATCCAAAGACTTCATCCGCTTATAGCCCTCTCGAATACCAAAATCATGGACGGGAAGCACATCCAAACGTCCCAGATTAAAAATTAAGAGCATTTCAACAGTCCAAGGCCCAATACCTGGTAAAACAGTAAGCTCACGAATCAACACGTCATTTGATAATTCTTTTGCCTTAGCAAAGTTCGGTACACGTCCATTAAGACAAGCCTCAGCTATCGCCTTGATCGTATTAATTTTCCTCATTGAAAAACCACATTTCCTTATGACATCACTCTCAATAGATAAAATCTGCTGCGGCTCAGGAAATTCTCCTTCAGGAAATAAGGCCAAAAAACGCTTTAAAATCGCTTCAGCCGCCCTGCCATGCAATTGTTGATGCGCAATCGCTCGAATCAACGTCTCATAAGGCTCATCAGTTAATTTAGGCACTAATCCACAAGGGCCAACCCGCTCAATGATTAACGACCAATCCGTATCCAAATCAGATAAGTAGCGACATGCCTGCTGATAAACTGAATTAGCGTGCTCTTCATCATTTACTGTCATTCTTGCTCCCTCCCTAGTCCATATCAGTGCAGTATAGTAGAGGCACATTGATAAGTTCTGAAACATCAGCATTTCAGCTTATAATACACGAAATTTTACACCCTATACACAGAGTTATCCACAGATTCTGTGGATAACATTTCCGCGAATCCAAAGAGAATAAATAAGCTAAAATCCTTATAAAATAAGGGCCTTAATTAATTTACAATAAAAAAGAGGGGTTAGAGCGATTGGATGAAATTGGAGATATCCACAGAATATTTTCAAGGGGAAGAAAACTCATGTATCTTATCAAAGATAAAAATAAAAAACAGTCTTGACTTCCAATATTTAAAAAAAAAAATTGGAGTACTTATTTAAATAGCGTAGCCTGGTTGCTCGCAACCAGGCTACACAACAACAATGATTAAATTTCCATTAAATCTTTTTCTTTATTTGCCAATAATACATCCACTTCAGCAATGTACTTATCAGTTAATTTTTGAATTACTTCTGTAGCACGACGTTCATCGTCCTCAGAAATAGATTTGTCTTTAACTAAGTCTTTTAATTGGTTATTCGCATCACGTCTAATATTACGAATAGAAACCTTCCCTTGTTCGCCTTCATTACGGACTACTTTAATCAACTCTTTTCTGCGCTCTTCAGTCAATGGAGGCATAGGTACACGAATCGCAGCACCAGCAGTTGATGGATTAAGTCCCAAATCAGAAGTCAAAATTGCTTTTTCAACAGCAGCAACCATAGACTTTTCCCAAGGAGTAACCATGATAGTTCGTGAATCACTTGCTGTGACATTCGCGATTTGGTTTAGAGGTGTTGGGGTGCCATAATAATCAACCTGAACATGATCCAGTAAACCAACATTAGCTCTTCCCGTACGAATCTTTGTCATATCAACTTGCAATGATTCAATGGTTTTTTTCATGCGTCTTTCTGAGTCTTGTTTAATTTCATTAATCATTATTCGCTCCAACTATAGTTCCTACACGTTCGCCCTCTACAATGCGTTTTAGCGCATTAGGAGCAGCCATGTCAAACACCTGTAATGGCATGTTTTGATCTTGGCATAAACAAATTGCCGTAGAATCCATTACTTCTAAGCCTTGAGTTAACACTTCTTTATAAGTTAGATAATCATAACGCGTGGCATTAGGATTTTTAACAGGATCTTCGGAATAAACCCCATCTACTTTAGTCGCTTTTAAAACCACATCAGCGCCTATTTCAATAGCTCTTAAGCAAGCAGCAGTATCAGTAGTGAAAAATGGATTCCCTGTTCCGGCTGCAAAAATAACTACATGACCGGTACGCAAATGAGTAATCGCTTTACGTCTGTGGTATGAATCAACTACTCCCATCATAGGAATAGCTGACATAATACGAGCAGGTAAATCGATACGCTCTAATGCATCTCGCATTGCTAAAGCATTCATAACTGTAGCCAGCATCCCCATATGGTCACCGGTTACACGTCCAACGCCAGCTTGGAAAAGCGCTTTACCACGGAATAAATTGCCACCACCTAATACCAACCCAACTTCTACACCCATTTGAATTAGTTCAGCGATGTCTTTGGCTAAAGTATCTAAAACCGCAGGATCGATACCAAACTGTGACTTACCCATAAGGGCTTCGCCACTAAACTTCAGTAGAATACGTTTATATTTTAGTTTTAGGTGACTTTCATTCATCATGAGCGAACCTGAGCCATTACTTCTTCAACAAAGTTGTCTTCTTTCTTCTCAATACCTTCACCAACTTCATAACGAATGAATGCAGTTACTTCGGCATTTTTCTCTTTTAAAAGTTGACCAACCTTCAGATCCGGGTTTTTAACATAAGGTTGACCCAACAGGCTTACTTCATCAACAAACTTGTTGATTCGACCTTCAATCATTTTGTCGATAATTTCTTGTGGCTTACCACTTTCTTTAGCTTGAGCAGTGAAGATTTCGCGCTCATTTTCAATTGTTTCAGCAGAAACCTGATCACGGCTAACAACAATTGGCTTGCTCGCAGCGATGTGCATTGCAATGTCTTTAGCAAGAGTTTCGTCGCCATTTTTCAGCGCAACCATTACACCAATACGTGAACCATGCATGTAATGACCAATAACGCCATCAGTATTCTTACGCTCGATACGACGTAATTTAATGTTTTCACCGATCTTGGCAACAAGTTCTTGTCTTGCTTGCTCAACCGTACTACCAGAATCTAATGTAAGTGCAGACAGTTCTTCTATTGTAGTAACTGAGCTGTTTAATGCAGCTGCTGCAACTTTGTCCGCAAAGCTAGTGAAGTTCTCATCACGAGCAACGAAGTCTGTTTCACTGTTGATTTCAATCATTACAGCAGAACGTCCATCAGCAGAACGAGCAATAATAACCACACCTTCAGCAGCTACACGATCTGCTTTCTTATCAGCTTTTGCTTGACCTGCTTTACGCATTTCAGTAATAGCAGCTTCAATATCACCATTGGTAGCAATCAGGAATTTTTTGCATTCCATCATGCCAGCACCTGTGCGCTCGCGTAATTCCATGACTAATTTTGCACTAATTGACATCTTCATTTCTCCGCATAGAAAAAAGGGGCTGAGTGAGGTTCGAAAACCTACTTGCCCCTATTCATAATATTAATTATTCACCAGCTTTTTCAGCACTGCCTTCCTTCTCAACAACTTCAACAAATTCAGCATCAGAAGAAAGTCCACCAACAGAATTACTGTTTTTTGCATCTAAAATAGCATCAGCAATGCAACGAACATAAATGTCTACTGCACGCATAGAATCATCATTACCAGGAATAATGTAATCGATGTTTTTTGGGCTGTTATTTGTATCAACAATACCAATAACCGGGATCTTCAAGCGACGAGCTTCTTCAACAGCGATGTGTTCAAAACCAACGTCAACAACAAATAATGCATCAGGCAATCCGCCCATGTGCTCAATACCACCCAAACCACGCTCTAATTTTTCAAGCTCGCGGGTTAGCATTAATGCTTCTTTCTTGATCATCCCTTCGAACAATCCTTTCTCTTTCATTTCTTTTAATTCTTTCAAACGAAAGATCGACTGACGAACAGTTTTGTAGTTAGTTAACATACCACCTAACCAACGGTGATCAACATAAGGCATGCCACAACGCTTCGCGTGTTCACGAATGCTTTCTTGTGCGGCTCGTTTAGTACCAACAAAAAGGATTTTTGCTTTATTAGAAGCTAAACGACCAACGTAGTTCACTACGTCGTTTAACATAACCATCGTTCTTTCAAGATTGATGATGTGGATCTTGTTACGAGCACCAAAAATGTACTCTCCCATTTCAGGATTCCAGAAACGTGTTCTATGTCCAAAATGAGCGCCCGCTTCGAGCAATTCACGCATACTTACATTCATTATTTTTTCTCCAGGGTTAAGCCTCCACGTTCCCCATACGCCACCCCAAGGGACCCTAACGTACGTGCCGAAACGTGTGTGTATTTAAAAAGCGCCGTATTTATAACATAAAGTGGAATATTCAGCAATCTAATACTTTAATTAAATGAGTACTAATTAAAAAATTATGATTATGAATACATACAGATACAATCCGCACCATCACATAAAAATATGGTTGAGCAATAATCGCGATCTATTTATGAATCTGGAAAATCAGATTCGCCTAAGTAAAATGCGCGAGACCAACCTATCTGATGTCATTTATTTGATATACGATTCATTGCTCCTTAATAGTAAAGCAATTCAAGATTTAATGCACTACTGCCAAGAGCATCGAATTATACCCGTTGACATACGCATGGCATTAACCGAGATCGTTTCTGATAATGAGCAAAAGCTATTTCATTTTTATAATGATGAAATTACTCACTTAAATCAGGGGGGGAATCTTGCCGTTGCCAGTGATATATTGAGATGGTTATCACCACTTTATAAATTGGGTACTTATTCCGATTTTGATTATCCAATTGATACTTCTGCACTTCCCGAACTAATTAATGTTGATGCGCCCCTCTTACTTAATATTGGTAGTTTAAAGCTAGGAAGCAAGGAGTTTATCCTGGCGAACAATGATTTCATTGCCGTAGTTGATGAACAAGCCGCGGGGCAATTAATAAATAAAGTTCATCATAACCTATTAGCGAAGCTAACACATTATGACAATGATTTTAATGAGAAAGTGGAAAAACAATTTAGTGATACTTTATTAAGTCGTTACATAATCCGACTGATGAGAAATCGCCCCGAGACCCTCTATATTGCTAAATCAAAAGATCTGAAAAAACAGCCTGAGCTTATTGATTCAACACCATTGAATTCCTCACGGAGCTATAGGAATTATATTCAACAAATCATGGCGAGTAATGATTTATTTTTACGTTTTAATAAGCAAGGAAACGAATCATCAACAGATACCATACAAAGACTCAGAAATGAGTTAGAGCAAAACATGAACCTGGTTAAGTTTTTATTTTTTAATAAAGAGTACACAGAAACTAAACAGATTCTACAATTAAATAATGATGATTTTTTAACCTGTTACAGGAAAAAAGAAATTAATCTTTACCTTAAATCCATCATTGTTTGTACAACAGGACCCGTTGAAATCGCCAACGCACTTTTTGGTAAATATGTAATGAATAGCCCTGAATTTATCAATGAAGTACAAGTGCTATCATTTAACCATTATCAATTACAGCATGCATTTAAATCGCCAAACTCAATCCCATTACATGAGAATCCATTAGGAATGATGAAGTTCCTTGGTGCTAGCGAAGGCGAGGTCAATGATTCATCTTGGTTAGAATCAGGAAAACAATTACAGGAAGCGAGAATAAAAACACTTAAAGCACAAAAAGATGTTTTTTCTTCAAACTTATCCCAGTCACTTCTGAGTATAAAAAAAGATATAGAGGCTAACCTGCAAAAAATAAGTAATCCGCTATTCAAAAAACGTAATGAGACCCAAAAGCAACTACTTAATGCAGTATTGGATTGCTTTCATGAAGAACAAGAATACAATTTTGATGTAGACCAATTCCATAGCATTTTATTAAAAACAAATGACCAGGTTGCTCATTTATATTTCAGCCCAACTAAACGACTCATTCAAGACTTACAAAAACTAAGTCACGAGGCTGTGGTGTTAGGCTTAACACAGCAAAGAAAAATTATCTTAGATGTACCTGATGAAGAACTAAGGCACTAATCTTATTAAATCTGGTTGCTTGCAACCAGATTTTCGCTCTAAATATCTTATACCACATCACTGTATTGTCCTCTTGGTTGCTTGCAGCTAATGGCACTTATTACCAAATAATACTCTCGAATTGCCGCGGTCAGCCTCTGGTAATTCGCTCCTCTATAAGCCATGCAACACTTAAGTAAGTACCATTAGCTAGAAGCTTTCAGACTACATTATTGTCAATAAAAACATAGGTTAAAAGTTTCATTGACAAGCCCATAGTTTAAACGGTAGGATCACATTTTTATCACCAGGGGTGCTGAACCAATACCAGGTTTAGCTGAGAATCACCCTTTGTACCTGCTCTGGATAATGCCAGCGAAGGAAGAGTGAATTATGTATACTTTTTTTCCAGTACCAAGTTCAGTTAATTTTATTTCGTCTTTGTTGAAAACACCCGCCATTGCCCAAAACTTAGAAAAAATTTATAAACATCCTTTTAATCAACAATTGCTTGACGGCACCTTAAAAAAGGAAGCTTTTAGCTACTTTTTACACGATGACTATATTTATCTGCATCACTATGCATTCATATTAAAAAATATCTCAAAAAGAGCGGCTAAAGTTAATCCTAAACTGTCTCAACAACTAGACTATATGCACAGAGATATCATTTCTGGTGAACAACGCATGCAAGAACGGTATAAAAAATATTTTACTCACACAAAAACTTCTCAACCCGGCATGGCCATTTCATCTTACATTAAGTTTCTTGAAAAAAAGTCGCTTGATACAGAAGAGCTTCCGGTATCAATTTGCAGTGTTTTTCCTTGTTTTTGGATTTACTATCAAATAGGTACCAAAAAATTAGAGCCAAGGCAATTAGCTGTAAATCCCTATAAAGACTGGATAAAAACCTATTCGAGTAGCACCTTTGTTGAGGCAACACTAACACTTGCTGATGCGATAGATGCTTTAGCACTTGAGTCATCAGCAAATACCCAAATGAAAATGAAAGCTGCTTTTGCTCAATCAGTAAAATATGAACTACAATTTGTTGATGAATCTAATGAGCAAATACTACGTCCATATACACTATAATAAGACACAGCAGGAGCCGAACTCTGCAAACCTTTTACCCTACAATGCAGGCCGGGTATAACCCCCACTGTAATATTCTTGCCAATTTCGAGCCGGCGGGATAGGACAGGTTTTTGAAACCATATGCCATCCTTTCTCTTCATGAAACTCCTTATAACATGCTGATTGGTTTGGACTATTTGCTAAAATTATAGAAGTAACAAGCACTAATCCAGCTGCTATTGATTTGATTATCATATAGAGCTCCTTTTCCTTGACTACATCAAAAATAAAACAAAGTTAACCAATATGAGTATATTATTAGCACACCAAGCATGCAAATTTTTTATCTTCCTAGAATGTAGCCGATTAACGCAGTGGCTAATAAAGGCTACATTTCGTTTAATTAAATGAACAATCCTTAGCTGCATCAGTATTCACACCTGATTGCTCTTTCACAGTATTCTTTCCTTCCTGGAAAAAATGATGCTGATTTCTTTTTTCACATTGGCTTTTCAAAAATACGCTAATACTTGAAAAAAATTCTTCTGGAACATCAGATTCCATTGAATGATCGGCATTGGCGAACACAATAAATTGATTGTTCGGAATCTTGCTCGCCATGAACTCAGAATGTTTTTTATCAGTAACCCAATCTTCTTCACCAACAAGAATAAGCGTATTGCATGCTACTTCATGCAGACGATCTTCATAATTAAAGGTTCGCAAAAATCCACCAAATCCTTGATTCAATGGTTCACGTGCAAAAGGATGATCTGCTGCGGGGCGATTTACAGGCAGATTATGTCTTTTCCTCCAGGAATACATTGTGTCCATGACATCAAAAAATTTATCTACGTCTTCATCGCTTTTAAAATTTCCTGCCCATAATTGTTCACAGACTTGTTGTTGAGCAAGAGAGCCTCTTTTTTCAATATTTAAACGCGCGGAGTCAATGTTTTTGAAGCTTGGAGAGCCTGCAGCCAGAACCAGGCTAGAAACATGTTCTGGATAAGTCAGGGTATATCCTAAGGCACACATTGCTCCGTATGATTTGCCCAATAAAGCTATTTTTTCCAGATTAAGCTGCTTACGAATTACATCAACATCCTGAATGTAATTATCCATAGTGTATGATGAAGGCTCACCTTTTTCACTTAACCCACATCCTCTGGGATCAAAAAATACTATATTACCGGTTGAATGAAGACATTCATAATCTTTGTAATGAGAATGGTTAGCTCCAGGACCACCAGGGAGCATAAAAACGTATGGCATAGTATTGAGGCTGTCCTCATTTTCACTGACCATCCGTATATGCAATCGAGTTTTTGGGGCATTAGCTCGTTCAGGGATGTCAATAAATAAATCCTTAACCAACATGTAATTCTCCTTAAAAATAAGCTATTGGATAATGGCATCAATTCGTTATGGGTTCTACTGGTAAATGCAAAAGATTAATCCTATTTGTTCATCGTGTCTGGATACAGAGTAATCCTTGACCGCAACCGATTGATTTATTTAAAACTATTCCCTAGTTATAGCAAAAGGACGTATGATACAGGCATCTTTTAGTTAATAGGGATGACAAATAAATGATAAAAAAAACAATACTAATAATACTCCTATCAGCAATAATGGTTGCATCATGCACAAAACAAGATGTAATTACGGATGATGCCGGAGGCCTACATTATACAACTCCTTATCAAGATGATATCCGAGGAAGAAAAGCCTTCCCCAAAACTTGGGATGTTAAAGGTAAGAAATTATTTGTATTTAATCCTAAAAAATACGCTTGGGCAGCTTATGATGCTAAAGGTAATCGGGTTATGACTGGGAGTGCGTCCGGTGGGATGAACTACTGTGGTGACATCAAAGAAGACTGTAAAACAGTAACCGGAACTTATTCTGTGTTTAATAAAAAAGGCGCTGATTGCAAATCTAATGAATACCCTATTGCTAAAGATGGGCATGTAATTGGCGGGGCTAAAATGCCTTATTGCATGCATTTCCATAATGGCTATGCAATTCATGCAGCTTATGAGGTTCCTAAAGGAAATTCCAGCCATGGATGCATTCGTGTGCTGCCTGGGGCTGCGAAGTGGTTAAATGAGCAATTTATTGATGTAGGAACAACCGTGTTAATTCTCCCTTATGCGTAAAATATAACCATAATCCGGGATGCGACGTTTAATTCGAACTCAGCTCCCCGGATTATGGCTACGTCTCCCAGGTTACAATTTAATTTTAAAATAACATGCTCCTAAGCGCTTAAATATCTTGCATTTTATTCTTTTAAATTTCAAAATCGCTTTTTTTATCCGACCTTTAATAAGGAGATATAATGGGACTGTTTAACTATTTTTTTGGGTCTCAAAGACCCACCATCACCCATACCGGCTCAGATAATGTCGAGTTAGATGAGATTGCAAATGACACCAACTTCTTTCGACAAGACAGTGGTTCAACTACCATTAGGGGATCAGTAGGATACAATGTCAAAATAAATATTTCTGAACAAAGCAATGTAGTTATCAGTGGAACTATCGGTGACAAATGCCAGATTCTCAAAGATGGCGACGGGACATTGACGATTGATGGTGATGTAAAAAGAGATTTAAAATTAACCGTTTATGGTCAAGGAAAAGTATATTTTACACGCCGACCCCATGACGATGTCATAAAATCCATCCATAGAGTCAGTGTTACTGCTGAGATCTATTGTGAAGGTGTGCTTCTGCCAGCACCTAGCCCAAGCTATACCCATCATAATATGGGGCGGTTTATCCCTGAAACACGAGTTGTTGAACGGGTTGTCGAGCGGATTGTTGTGCGAAATGTGCCTGTGGCCGCTTCTTCATCTTCGCAGCAAGCTCCTGTTGCAGATCAATATACAGAACATACTCAAGCCTATATTGATGGATTCCATCGGGCAAATCCTGAATCAATCGCTGCTCGTGTCGAAAAATTGGGTAAGTTAAGCACCGAAGAAGAGGAGTTGCTTGAAGAGTTTATCGATCCCATCATGAAATATTATTTCAGTGATATTCCGGTTGGGTATAAAGAAGCCTATTATGACCTGTCTACTTTGAATCTACTAGATAAGGATCCTATTACCAAAAAGCCTATAAAGCTATCAGACATTCAAGCAGGTCGAAAATTATTAGAAAAGTTTGAAGTGGTCATGGCTAAGATCCAATCAAACCGCCAGAAAGCCATTGCGAATTCTGAACCAGTGGAAGAGGAATCTAGCGTTAGTCCATCAATGTAGGTTTCTGTAGGTTGGGCCCATGGCCCATAGCCGTCAAGCTAAGCCCAGATATTTTTACAATAAGGTATTGAATTATCAAGAAAAAAAGCTAGATTTCCCTTTTAAATTTTTTCCTGGCGGGAAATAAAAAGAAAAAGGGACTCTATGCTCGCTGCTAACTTATCAAATATTCCGAAAAAAATCTTTAACTTTTTAAACAAAGAAGCGCACGCACTTGGAAAACACTATGGATTTACCCAACGCAACTCCAA
>JARLJR010000019.1 GCA_031291095.1 Legionella sp.
CCTGTAAACTATTCCGGTATCCAATTTATCGATTACGAGATCTTTAATATTATTGAGGAAGAGATTTCCTTTGAATGTTAAATTTGATTTCCAGATACGGATACCCAGATCGAGGAAGGTGCCCTGTTCGGGTTTAAGGTTCGGGTTGCCGAGATAGATATTGCCGCCGAGGTTTATATATTGAAAGCGTTCCTCCTGAACCGGGGAGCGGAAAGCATGGGCGACATTGAAGGTAACATCGAAATCGGGGAAGAGTGAATATAAAATTCCGAGGCTGCCGCTCCAGCTTTTATCATTTGCGGTACCTGCATAGAAAGAAGACAAGGGGTTTGGTTTTGGGTTATTATACCGGACGCCATTGGTATCGGTGTATGAAGGATTAAGAGCGTTATCGTTAGTGACTTTTATAAAATCGTATCTGCCGCCGATATTTAATTTAAGCTTATTATCGAGGAGGGTAGCTTCATCCTGAGCGAACAGACCTGTGCTAAGATATTTGGAATCAGGGACAGGGAAATCGCCGGTGATTATTGTCTTTGCAGGAGTCGGAGTAACTTTAGTTTCCCTGAAGCCGGTAAAACTTCTTTGCCAGACATCGATACCTGCGGAGAGATGATCGAAGGGGGATAAAATCCATGCGGACTGAAGCTGGACGCCAAAAGTAGTATGATCGGCAGAGGGGGTAACGGTGGTATGGGCGGGGATAACTTTTAACTGAACATCACGTTTAATTTCCTGGTAGAAATATTTAAGAGATAAATTAGATAAAGAAGGAAGAAGATCATTTATGAGATATTCGGCGCTATACATATCGCGTTCAGCGAGCAAATATTTAGCGGGGGTTTGATCAGGAGCCGCGGTGAGCGTGGGGAATGCGGCTCCACCCGGGATGCCGATATCCTGGCCATGAAAGCGCTGGTACTTAAGTAAAAGTTCATGATTACTAAATGGTTTAATGCCAATATCGGCGGAGAGGTTATTATCGTTATACTGGCTGTTCAATAAAGTTCCATCGGGAGTTTTAGTATTCAGA
>JARLJR010000020.1 GCA_031291095.1 Legionella sp.
ATTGAGATCTTTTTCTGTCTTTAGACTCTTCGCTGCTTCTCGGGCAAATGCTTCTAACTCTTCTCTTTTCATTACTGTCTATCCTTAGCCTTTAAGGCTGCTATGATAGACAGTTACACAAATTTATATACAGTCTCATGCAGTAAAAAAATATAATGAATATTTTGCAGAACTACAAACTCTTAAAGAAAGAGAGGATTCTATTATGAAAAAAAACCAGTCCTCTGAAGAAAAATTAAACCATATTTTAAACCACCTAAAACAAAATACCTAGTGGGGATGAGGATCAGCTCCAAAATTTTATTTAAAGTTTGGAATACTGGTCTGAGTTTGATTATCAATGCGGGTAGATGATTATAAGGTGGATCGTTACATCTCTTAATCTGTAAGTTTATTATAGGTACTACTTATCAAAACGCACGTAAAATCCAGCCTTTTAGATCGGGGTTTTACGCACGTTTTGATAAAACTTCGTCATTTAAAGGATAAAAAATAATATAAGAGATTTGTACTTTTTTATCTTTAGGCATATCAATGTCATTGACATTATAATAAAGAATTCCTTCACCAGTATTGGATAATTTACCTACTGCAAGTTTTACGTCTTTCCCTTTCATTTCTCTAAAGCTTTTTGTTTTCATTTGTTGCTCATCAAAGTCAATCAAACTCCATTGCACTCCTTTCCATGGACCCGTAGGTGCATTTTTGTCTGAGTTATTAATTATGGAGTATTTTGTTGCTTTACCAAATGGGGTGGTGACAGCTTGTTGTCCGATAATCAAGCCATCAATGGGCGATTTTTGTTCTGTTTTAATTTTGAAGGAACCATCCTTTTCTTGTTGAAATGAAACATCAACGGTACCAATTTGCTTTATTCCCACATGGTTTAAATTATCCAGAAATATTTTATACTCATTTTCAGTGATCCCCATATTTTTGTGATAGGGCAAAATTTCACCTGGCTTGCGATCTTTTATATAGGATTTAAACCACTCCTGATGCTCAGCTACTCCTTTTTGTAGTTTCTGTACACTTTTATTTACTTCTGCAGATGCGGCTAATTCCATGACTTTAGCTTTTATTTGTTTGTTGGGAGGAAAATAAGAGCTCCATGAATCAGCCATAATATTGCTGGATAATAATAAAAATCCACCAATTATTAACATCTTATTTGATAACTTCATAAGTGTATCCTGTAAAAATTAAAATTAATCTTGATCAGACAACTTTTGACTTAGTTCTCTTTCCCTTGCTCGCTCAACGGCTTTATGCAATCTTTTCAAATATTTTTTTGGTGAGAGCTCTGGAGCACCTCAGGGTCAAACCCGTTTGCTTTCAGCGGTATCCGCTTTCCTTTTTCCACAAATTCAATACAACAAAACAAAAAGCAAGACTTGATACATGCATTTAGTGGATGAGTGCAAGGATGACCAGTATGCTTAAAACGGCCCAAACCAAAAATGTGATTCTAGCTAAAAAACAAACTATCCTGGAAGAGGAACTCATTGAGTTGAGAGAAGAAAACAGAAATGGTCCCCGTGCATAAACTATGTGCTAGCTTTTCCTTAAGCACTACATTATAAATTTCTACCAGCCGCTATAGGTAGAGCTCAATTATAGAAACATTAAGGAAATAATACTGGGGTTTTCATGAACTATCGAGTACTAGCCAGCCCTGTCCTAATGTGACATCACGTATCTTTCTTATGTCGATTGAGTCGTGCCAAAATCCAATCTTGAGGGCCTAAACATACAGTTTATAACATGAATAGAATCCAAATGAATAATGATTGTTTTATCTTCTGACAAATCTATCTGGTCAACATAATTTGGTTAAGTTAGTGAAAAAAATCCCTTTATGCCCATGATATGGGCATAAAGTATTCTATTGAGAATCTATACACTCGGAGCCAGACTTCCGAACGAAGCCTCCCTTACTATTTACTAGAGTTTAAAGCTAACGGTAATTGAATCGTCGTTCTCTTGCAAAGCTTGGAATCCGAAAAAGCAAATTGTAGCAGCTAGCGCAACAAAAAAAGCCGTTAGTGATACCGCAGCTAATGCGCAAGCAGCAAAAATACCGCCAACAATAAGCATATTTTCTTTCGTTGCCAAATTGTCCAATTTATTATCACTTTCGAAAATTGAAAAACGCATAACATAACTCCTCTATTAAAGAATGATTAACTCGTAACCTCCGCATCATCCTCACTAGGTTCTGAATAATGCGACTAATTACAAATAATGGATGGATTGTATAATAATTAATCCATATTATGCAATGGTATTGCCGTAATTTATGGGCCCAGCCCTGGGTTTCCAAATAAGATCCCAAATAATGATGAGAACAAGAAATCAACCGCACCATATGTAATTTTGCACGTTCTGTTCAGTATTTTTTAGAGAGTGTTCATTTAACTGTGTCACCTCATTTTATATGATGTAGAAACGCTAGCATGGACATTAATTGACGCTAATTTACCTATGGTTCCAAATGTGCCTTTGCCTAAACTAGCAACTATTATTACTGGATTTTTCCATAGTTTTTCTAATATAGACAACACGCCAATGATTGGTTTTGGTTCACATATTTATTGTTCTGTTAATGACGAAAAAACACTTTTATCTCTCATTCAAGAATTAAAAAACTCAGATGAATACAAATCTGCCAATACTCTTTATTCTGAGAAGGTACAATTTAAATCTGCTACCCAAGATAGTCTACTTTGGATTGCAGCAAAATGTGGTAATACTGAAATTATCCACGAAGCTCTACGTGTAGAAGACATAGTTTGATTGAAATTTGATCATGACTATTTTTTACAAAGATACCGCCCAGAGGTCAATCAGACTTAATTTTCTAGCTCGCAGCAAAATACCCTACTCACACAATATGAAAATACCTTTAGAACGCTGTAATCCTTCTTGATTTTCACCCATTTTTTCTAGGGCCTGGGTGTATAGAAATGTTAATTGGCACTCAACTTTAGCCGAAAGATCTCACCTTTCAATTCAATCGTATCTCCTGCAACCATCTTTTTTCTTTTCTGTTTTTCTATTACGCCGTTTACCAATACAGTACCCGCAGCTATCATATCCTTAGCTTCTGCTCCACTCGAGGCGATACCTTCAAATTTAAGAATTTTAAAGAGTTCAACATGATCTTTATTAATGAAAACATCTTTCATATTATTTATTACTCCAGTAATTATGAGTTGTCGCAATCTTTACTTTTTAAGGAAGCAAGATAAAGGGTTTCAATTTCAGTCCTTGCCCATGGTGTTTTGCGCAGGAATTTAAGGCTTGATTTGATGCTAGGGTTGGAAGAAAAACAGTTAATCTTGACTCTTTCCGCCAAGCCTTCCCAGCCATAACAAATCAACAACCTATTTAAGATAACCTCTAGGGTAATGCCGTGCAGTGGATCATTATAAGTTCTGTCCATCAACTATACCTTTTTTTGTTGCACATTAGAGGTTTAGTCTAGACTTCGCTAAACCCTACTAATTCAAATACTATTAATCAGACTTAACAGGCCGTTCGAGTCAATAACAACTCGACCGCCATCTAAGATAAAATATATTGAACTCCATGATCATGAGCTAAACGCAGTAGTTTAAGATTGGCTCCTTTGGGGTGCACCTCTCCTCTTTCCCACTTTTGATAGGTAGATGGAGTAACATTCAATATTTTAGCCATTACAGCTTGGCTAAATTTTTCTTTAATTCGCATTTTCTTTATTTCTTGTGCCTCAAGTTCTTTAACTTCACTTAAGTTAAGCATTTCTATTTCTTTAATAGTAATTGCATCTAATCGAAGATCTCTGGCTGTTTCTAACATAGCATCAATAATTTTACTCATTTTCAACCCCCACCAATGCCCCCTCTTCTATCAGCTTATCAATTTCTACATCAGAATAAGCTAACAAAGATTTAGCAACAATTTTAAAAGCTTTTTCTTCATTAGAAGAAATATTACTTTTGGCATTCTTATTAAAACCCAAAAAAAAACAATGTTTACCTTTTTTGAAAGCAACGATAGTTCTGGTACTACCACTTTTTCCTCTTCCTTTGTTGGCAACACGCTTTTTAATTACACCACCACCATAATTGGCTTCATAATTTCAATAGCAATTTCTTTAGCGGCGATGTTAAGAGACTCATCACTAACTCGATTTTTTTATAGCTCATTTGTCGAAATGTTTAGTTTTTATTATTTTCAACAAATAACGCCTTCTATAGTAATTAATACTATAGCAAAATTTACTATACTTTACAAATATCCGATAAAAAAAGGTTTTGTCGCAAAAATATTATTAGACCAAGAACGGATTTATTTTGGGCGAGTTTAGGCCGCCAATCCATAGAACTGTTCAAAAATAGTTTTATTGGTCGATTGGTTATGCTGGTTTTTCTGAGCATGTGATGCAATTCAATGCCCGCTAATGTCGCATCTACTGAATAAAATTCCTTGAATCCCTTCATTGGCTTGGTGATTTTCTTCAAACTTAAGCACACTGGCCGTTGAATAGAAGCAGAACAAGTATTGGATTTTTGCGAATTGACAGGGTTGTTCAGAGGTTTTTTTTACCATTGGCTTTTGCACACCGAGTTGCTATAAATAAGAACTATAATTGATAGTATTTGTTAAACACTTTAATACAGATATTAGTGAAAATTTATGAACTACGACCTTATTTCTATCTTGAAAGCTATGGAATGTACATTAAAGAGTCCTGATTATGCGTCTTGGATATCAGCTTTTCTCACGCTATGCGCATCCGTAATAGCTTTATATTTAGGACTTTTCGGTAACAAAGAAACTCGAATTTTAATAAAAGGAGTTAAAAGAGAACTTGACTACCTATCTTTTGAGTTTTTAGCTGAATGCCCGGTAATCCCCCCATTTTTAACTGCGGTTAAAAATGGGGGGATTACCATAGGTTATTCTGCAGAAAGAATTGCCCAGATCAATAGCGAATTCCATCCTGGTTGAGTTACTTACAGGGTCTAAATATTGACATGACGGGCTATAAAGAGTATGTTTCCAGCAATCAAACCCTGAGTGATTATTTATCTGCATTACCCGCTTCTATAGATGAGCAGGTGAAGACTGATGAGTGGGTTAGTTTACTGCTTGCCTCTTTAAAAGTAAGTACTCCTTCAGACCCTCGGCGCGCCGACCTTTTGGCTGGAGCGGGGCTTGGATTGGCGCTAGTAGCTGCTGGTGTTCTAGCTCCCTTAGGCGTAGGGGTATTGGGTATGGTCACGGTAGCGGCACTTACTGGTGTAGCAGCAGGGCTGGTATCTGGCTTATTAGGATGGGGTATTATAAAAGCGACTGAATCGATTGCTGCGAACACCCCAATAACCAATTCGAGCGAGGGAGATGCCGATTATTTGGAGCCTGATAGTTTAGCAATAATAGGTAGTGCTTTAGGTTGTAAGGTTGGGCCCTCATCCGAGCTGCCCTTCCAGTCAAAAAGTAACTCTGTTTGCGTTCAGGGCACTGGCCTGTTTGCTCCCTTCGCAGCGCAGGCATCGTCACCTGATTCAAGCCACTTCGAGTTGTCACGGCCAGGCAGTAGCATGAGCCACTAAGAAAGACGTCACACCAAGACCAATACCGCGAAGCCTGTTGCTTATGGTACTCAAATTACTTAATGCCCCCCGGCTGGGATCCTGGTAAAAAAGGGTCATGTTCAATTTTTTAATCCCTATTAATAGGGGTAGCGACCCCATCCGTGTCAGAATTTACGGTTTGAGATCTAAATTTGCTCTAAAACCGTAAGTTCTCCCACATCCTCTATTTCCGATTGATCAATAGTAGTATTGGTAAAATAAGTACCCATTGTAATCAAATGCTTATGTGGCAAAAGTGATATATGAGTTAGTGTATTAGGCTCCGTTGCAAAAACGAACAGTAGTTTATACTTCTAGCTAAAACTATTAACTGAGGGTCGGCCGGGATTCTGACGAAAAAGACCGTTTCCTGATTTAATCTGAACAAATTTATTTATAGTTATACATAATGACTTTTATTAAATTAAAGCCCAACTTCTAAAAGAAAAAAAAAATATTTTTTAACATCCTGTTTTTATCGAATTATTTTATAAACGCCCCTTTTCGTCAGAATCCCGGCCGACCCTCTATTAGATCTATAACTGATCTCAGATTAAACTAAATTGTGTACTAAATTTGAACATGACCTTTTTTACCAGGATCCCGGCCGGGGGTCATCGATAATCCATGACAATTTTACTGTACAAATTTAATCCTTTTTCCTTTTGAATTTCCTATAACCTCAAGGTTTGATTCAACCTACAAAATGGATCACTGCCTGTGCTGTTGAAATTCTTCTAAAAGAAAAAAATGAAGAGATTAGAAAAATATTAACCGAAGATGATTTCTTTATGCTTTAGGCCAAGCCATTGTTGGATAATGATTTTTCTGTAGACAAATTATTTAATAAAGCACACAAATATCATCTCGGAAAACCCTTCATGGATTTATTTTCTAATAACAAAAATGCGATCTTACTTAAGTCTGATTAAACTAATTAATCAGACCTTAGTGATAATATTAGAGGCTAAACCACCCTTCTGTCAGGCTATATCAAGTTACCTCTTCTTAAATAACAACTTCCCATGGGTTAAGAAGCTCTACACCTGTTTCTTTAAAATCTTTAATATTTCTTGTTACTACTATCAGACCATGAACTAATGCAGTAGCTGATATAAGAGCATCTCGTTCAGAACGAGGATCAGGAAGATGCAATTTCGCACAACGTAGTGCAACTGCGACATCTATATTTAGAATCCTATCTGAAAAAGTTGGCAATACATGAGAATCTAGCCAACTTCGTAAAATCGCTCCTTGAGAGGGATCCTTACGTTCTTTCTTCAGAATTCCCGCCTCTATTTCTAAAATAGTGATTACAGACAAAAATAGTGAAGAAGCTGATGCTGCCCTCGCCCAATTTAATACGTTTGTATCACCTTTGGCTCCTTTTCTTATTTCGGAAACTATATTCGTATCTAGTAAGTACATTACTCAAATTCCTCAACACGATAAATAGAACCTTTTATTTTAGGTGCTTCAAAATCGATATCTGCTGAATCAGGCATGGCCAGCAAGTCCACGATAGTCTCTTTAGTTTGAGTTAGCTTTAAATAATCCTCAATGGATAAAAGAACATGTGCTGGATGCCCTCTATCAGTAATGAAAACAGGACCTTGTCTAGTAGCTTTTTTTATTCTACTAACATCTTGATTAAATTCGCGGCTGGAAAATGTTGAAATAGTCATATTAATCTCAGCTTAATAATGTAGTTACCTAACTACAATATATAACAAAAGTAGTAACTTGTCTACATTTCAAAGTAAAAAAATGGGGGGATTATTTTCTTGTTTTATTTATTAATTCTTTCAATAGGGCCTAGTGTAATGAAATGGACTCCTCTCCTAATCGAGGCAATAATAATGCCTTTTTGAGGAATTAAAAAAGAGGATCTTACAATGAATATGACGACCCTTGGTATTGACCTTGCAAAAAATGTTTTTCAATTGCATGGTACAAATGATTGCGGAAAGAAAGTATTTGGTAAACGCGTTAGTCGTGAAAAATTTGCAGAGACTATCCAACAGATTCCTAAAAGTTTAATAGGAATGGAGGCTTGTGGAAGCGCGCATTATTGGGCCCGGAAATTTACCCAAATGGGCCACATAGTACAATTAATGAGTCCACAATATGTTAAACCTTATGTAAAAACGAACAAAAATGATCGTAATGATGCAGAAGCTATTTGTGAAGCAGTAACAAGACCTACAATGCGTTTTGTTCCCATAAAAACAGTGGAGCAGCAGGATATCCAGTTATTGCACACAGTTCGAACAAAAATTATAAAAGATAAAGTCGCGCTTGGAAACCAAATTAGAGGGTTATTGATGGAATATGGGGTAGCAATTCCTCAAGGTGATTCATCTCTAAAAAAAGCACTTGCAGATCTACCTGATTTCAAGAACAGTGACCTGACAGCGCACTCACTCTTTATTTTTAATGAGTTGTATACGGAATTTTTAAATCTTGAGCTAAGGATTGAGGATTATACGAAAAAGTTAGTATTAATTAGCAAACAAAATGAACAATGTAAAAGTTTGATGAGTATTCCTGGTATTGGTGAAATTACAGCAACCACTTTGGTCTCTTCAATAGGAGATTTCAATAACTTTAAAAATGGTCGTAATTTATCAGCATGGATTGGCTTAGTGCCAAGGCAAAATTCAAGTGGCCAAAAGAACAGGTTATTGGGTATTAGTAAACGAGGTGATAAATATCTGAGGACCCTTCTTATTCATGGGGCTCGAGCTGTAGTGAACCAAGTCAAAGAAAAAGTGGATAAAACAAGCCTCTGGATAAAAAAGTTATTAGAGCGAAACGGATTTAATAAAACGGTTGTTGCTGTGGCTAATAAAAATGCTCGTATTGCATGGTCAGTGATTACTAAATCAACTGTATATAATCTGGAGCTGGCATAGTAACGTTAACTAAATAGATACCCCAGTTTGCGATAAGTTATCAAATGGTGATCATAAAGTGTCAACTACTCTCTTAAAAACCTGGTACGTACACTGATCTATAAAGATCGTTAGTGTGATTTTAGGATAGGAGAGCCCGCAAATTTCATCATGGCACGAACTTTAGGTTTTGATGCCGAATATATGTTTGCAGACTAAAATTGATTGATAAATGATAATAATATTGCAAAATCCGAGGAGTCCATATATGTACGTAGACCCTGTTTTAGGTCAACATTAGTTCCCACTTTAAAATTGTAGTTGTCATTTATTCTCATTTCGCCTACTATCTTATCCAGTTTAAGGCCAATTACGATCATAATTTCAGGTAAATGTTACAGCTCGCAATCATAAACCACATCGCTAAAGCCATTCCGATCATCATTAGGTTTTCAGTAAGTGAAATAAATCCTAATGGTACATTGCTGTCACCGCCAACACAGGCACATTTCAAGTCTCGTTTATCAATGTAAACGGCTTTAAATACGGAAAAAGCTCCTATGCTGCCGATAAACAAGGCAATAGGAATTGAAAGCCAATTCAGCGCATGTGCACTCATCAAAATACCCGCTAACGCTTCTGCAAAAGGATAGATATAGCTATAGGGTACCCAACGCTGGGCTAAAAGATCGTAATTTAGAAACATGGTCGAGAAGCCTTCAATATTCTGTAACTTCAGCAACGCAAGAACCGCCATACTAAAAGAAATAAACCATCCTAGTGCCTTTGCTGTAAACGGGTTATGTAAAAAAGCATAGCTGGTTGCCATGGCCATAAGTGCGGTCACTGCAAAAAGCACAATTACTGGCCGATAGCTTTTTTCTTTAGGGTCACGTACTTTTTTGCCAAAATAATGGCATAAATCATCATAGCCCCCAATCCGCACCCCATCGATAAACGTTTGCGGGGTGGTCTCAACGTTGTGTTTCTCTTTGAAGGCATCCACTTGTTCACGAGTAGTGAGCCATTTGTCTTCAACAATATAGCCTCTACGTTGCAACAAATCTTTTGCCTTAAGGCCATAAGGACAAGTATGTTTTGGCATCACCATACGATAAAGAGTAGCTTTTTTAGCGACTACGTTGTTCATTTTAATTCTCCATTGAGACATAATTTAAATATAGGGTATGTACTATAGTACGGAGTCAAGCAATGGATAATAAAACTATTAGTGAATTTGCTAAATCATGTGGGGTCGGGGTAGAAACTATTCGTTATTATCAGCGTAAAGAACTCCTTCTTGTTCCACCACTTAGCAAAGAATTAAGCGAGGGGAAAATAAGGCGTTATGGTGATAAGGATATAAGTCGCTTGAAATTTATCCTTTCGGCCAAAAAAGCAGGCTTTACTCTAAAAGAAATAAAAGAACTATTAGAATTAGATGCTAAAAATGATCGGGAGCGTGTACGAGAATTAGCTCAAAAACGAATTGAGAAACTTAATCTAAAAATTACTGAATTAACTGAGGCTCGAGACTCACTCTCACACTTGGTGGAAGAATGTAGAGACACTAAATCTGCCCCCTGCCCTATTCTTCTCACCTTTGATAAAGGTAGTTAAGTTATCTATCTTAGTCCAAGGGCAGGATTGTTAAGGCGAAATCGAATAAAACGTTTACCATCAATAAGTACTCTATCCTCCTCAATAAATCCAACTTTGAAAATCCATTTAATTTTGGTGCGTGAAGGAGGGAAAAGAATGGTAACCGAACTCAGGTGTAATTCGGTGAATGCTTCCTCAATTAAATTATTATATAAATGTCTTCCATATCCCCAAGCATCTGGAGAAAGGACTAGAGCCAACTCAAAATCACCTTCATCAGGTTGAATCCCTCCCCATCCCACAAATTGCTCATCAATAAAGTAAGCCCAGGGTCCAAAACCAAACTCGTTCCATATCGATTCTTTCGCCTCAATGAACTTAATGTATTGTTTTTCGTCAAAGTTCTCAACCGATAAAGGCATATGGCGTTTTATCATGGGGTCATTGAGTAACTGCATAATTAACTGCTTATCAACATCTTGCAATTTTCGTCGTTCAATATGCATTTAATAAATTCCAGAAAATTTAAAAATAATTTATACGTTATAAGCTAACCAATCTTCATAAGTAAGAGCAAATCTAAAATGATCGCACCATTGATTATTTACTTTAAGATATCGAGGAGAAAATCCCTCTTTGCGAAAACCGTTTTGGGTGATAAAACGAATGGATGGCGTATTTGTTGGCTGCACATTCGCTTCAACTCGGTGTAATTTCAATTCCAAAAAAGCCTTTTCAAGAACCATTTTTAAGGCTTGGCTCATTAACCCAGCCCCAGCATAATCTACATTGACCCCGTAACCAAGATAACCACTTTGAAAGCATCCACGAACTATTTCACTGATGGTGAACACACCAACAATTGTTTCATTATCATCAAGGGCAAGATAACTTTTTAATGATTCCGTCCTGGACTCCAAATAATATTGATGGAATTGTTCATGCTCTGTGATAGGCGTAATAAAGGGGTAATAAAACTCTTTACTTTTTTTCATTACGTCAATGAACTGTTCCTCATCTTCTAATCGAAGCGCTCTTAGCTGCAACATACTAGTCCTTAGTTATTAAGGGTTTTGCTATTATCAATAACTTGCGCTCTAAGACAAGTCTACCCAAGTACCTCAGGTCAAGTCATGAATTCATCAAGGAAATATTGTTTATTAATGATATCATTAGCGCCTACCTGAAATTAATCATACTTAAATATATAGAAATGGCTACTCTAGACTCCCATAGTGATAATAAAGTTAACGAATTTATTCAGGCAATTCAGAAGTACTTAAGTCATTGGAAATATAAATCTTTTGAGCGATTAGTTTCATTTTCAATCATTTCGCTACAAGCGATTACGTTCTTTAATTTAATTTATACTTATGAGAGTACTTCCTATTTTTGTTTAATCTTGGTTTTGATTATTGCCTATATCATTACAGATTTTGTTAATGGTTTAGTACATATGTACATGGATAATAACACTTATTATACATCTCCTGTTGGACCTTATATTGCCGCTTTTCACCTACATCATGCGAAATATTTTTATACCGTAAGACACCCATTAAAAGTCTATTTTGATGAATCAGGAACTAAATTTTGGTTATTGGTCTATTTGTTTTTTTTAGCAGGCATTCAATTTAGCGTTCACTTAAGCGCTCTCTTAAATACAGGATTGGTCGCCTTTGGTATTTTTTCATCTGTTGCTGAGTTGTCACATTATTGGTGTCATAACGCCACTGAAAAAAATCGACTCATCCTATGGCTGCAGAATCATCACGTATTACTTTCCAAAAAGCATCATAAGGCACATCATTGTTCTGATAATATTCAGTATGCCTTTTTAAACGGGGTAACTGATCCACTAATCAATCTAATTGCCCGTTGCTGTTATAAAGGCTATAAAAATTTTGCGGACAAACATACTCGTGCGTACATGCAAAAAACTTTGTGCCAAAGCAAGCTTTAGCACAAAGAAGTACCGTTTCATTACATGATGGTACAGTTTTCCTCAGAAAAATGAACAATTGTTGATGTAGGCGATTCAGTGATTAACTCTTTTATTTTACAAACAAACCGACTTCTATACACCAAAGGCTCATTTCTCAAAAATTAACCCTTTTAGCTACTAAAATGTGGCAACGAAATTCAAAAATTATGCAATGGCAGCAAAAGCATTATGTTTTAATGCGTCCACATCATCAAAAACTGCCTCAAGCCGGCTGACTGCCTCGGGCTTAAAGAATAAAGCTTTACCCGTTAATAGATAATTCATGCCAACAGCTAATCCATAGACTATCCCTAAGCCTAAAATTCCTAAAGCAATGTTATAAACAATTTGCTTTGTATCCGTGTTATCTAGAGCATGCATGGCTCTCCTCTTAATTCTCAATGCCTCGTCTCTAAAGACTATATATTCATTTAGGCTACGACCACTATTAAGGTACCTATTCAATAAATCATCAAAATTTGAAGCCACGTGCTCTCCCGCATGTGCTTGTCGTAACTTATTGATATCATTCTTAATATTAACAATTAATTTAGTGAATTGTACGCTATGTAATAACTCATCATATGATTTTGACATGTGAATATCCCTGAAAAAATCAGCTATTATACATGAAGTTGCCTTTATTTTATCCTTAGTGCTCTACTTTTAATTTTAATACGCCTTAGAGGAAGCATGAGAGGTAGAACAAAAAGATGCTTAGAGCTATAATTAACGGATAAAATCACTTAAAATAAAACAAAAAATAGACTCTCCATACAGTTCAAAATGATTTATCCAATGCAGAACGAACACAAATAATGCCTTTTACTTATAATTACAAACAACCTGACGAATATCATTTTAGTCTTGATTCAATTCAGCTTGCACAATTTGTCGCAACAGAATTGCAGTCCCACTCAGATCTGGGTTCATTACGAATATTGGATCTCTGCGCAGGTTGTGGCGTCATTGGGATGGAGCTATCCTGGCATCTTCATGCAATCCGGCAAATTGACTTTATTGAGGTCCAAGATATTTATACCGACTATTTTCACCAAAACTTGGCCCATATCAATCGCCCCGAATTACAATGTCGCTGGCATCTTTTAAATTATGATGAATTACATGAAAAAAAATGGGAAAGTAAATATGATTTGATTATTAGCAACCCACCCTATTTCCAACTCGGCCATGGAGTACTTTCACCCTCCGAATTTAAAAATCGCTGCAGATTTTATTTAGATAGCTCTTTTCAGAATTATATTCGCGCTTTGGAAAACTCACTTGCCCATCAAGGTAAAGCCTATTTTTTATTACGCCCATTAAAACATCATGGTTTTGATTTATTTTCCGATATGCAAACACAACTCCAGAAAACTTCAACCACCGTCAAAAAAGTATCGCATGTTCGAGGTACCGATATTATTTTATTAGAAAAAAACGGCTCAAGCCTTTTTAAAGCCACATTAAGTGCCCCAGTTTTTCGCGCTTAGCAACTGGGGAGCCAAAAAACGCTTACAGCAAATCATTTTTATACGAAAAATATTTCTTTAAATCAAAGTGCAAAAAAGAATTATTATGTGCTGGAGTTTTGCGTGTGGCAAAAGCAACCCAGGCTTCTAAGGTTGTACTGTCAAAAAGTGCGGAAAGAAAAGTAATGTCATTACCTACTCGTCGTGCAATGTTCAAGCCTGTTTCTATAGAAAATTGCTGCTTTTCCTCCTGCAAAAGTTGATGGAGATCAGGCATGATAAATTCTTCAGGAATATTATTTACTTTTCGCCCCACCATATCCGTCCAATAAATCATTCCCTCTAAGGGCTCATAAAAACGTAATTTGGGATCATCATATAAAACCAAGGATAAATCAGGGCAGGCATCATATTCATAGGTATTAACAAAATCAGGTCCCATAAATACTAATTGTAAGGATTCTTTCTTTTGCAAGGGATCTGAAATAATCACAAAATGCGCTGTAGCAGGAACATGCTGCCTAATATAGCTGACTGCCTCCGCTGCGGTATTCGTTTTACTTAAGATCTGTTGAATCAAATTTTTAATCGGCATTCCCTCAAAACTAAAACGCTTGAGAAAAGGCCCCCTACTTTGGCTAAAAACTACCCCTTGTTCATTAATACCGGTGGTAACCCCGCCGGTAATGTTGGGTAAAAAATCAAAAGCTGCATAAGCATTTTCAACCGGTTTTCCAGTTTCATCTTGGGGAATTCGTACCGTCACCATGGGAATGTAACTCATGTTAACATTTTTATAATAATCCAAATCGCGAAGTTGATACGTATGCCCTTCCGTAAAGGGAGGTTGGGTTGCAAATAAAGTACATTCTTGCTCACCCAACTCAATCATCACTAAGAATTTTTCTAAAATTAAGGGTTCGGTTAAAGGATGCCCTGCTTCGGCACAGCCATCGTAAATCCCCATGATTTCTTCTTTACATGCTAAAGGAATTTGAGGCATAAAAGCTCTAACTGCATGGTCTAATTCCTGTTCAAACGCTTCTCGCTTATTTAAAAATAAAGTAATTTTACGTTTGAGACTAATAAATGAAGTATTAATTTCTTGCACTAATAAAGGGGCAAATGCTCTTCCTAACAATAATCCCATATCGTAATAGGTACCACTTACCGTCACAATGTACGATTCACGTCCATCGGCCATAAACTGTTCTTGTTTAATAAAACGATTAGGCGATTCTTTGTTTAAAAAGTGTTTCATAAAAATATTCCTTTTTTTAGAATCCATTTATTTTTTTCATTAAATGATGGGCCATTGCTGTTATTGTTAAACAGGAATTGGCTGCTCCTTGAGAAGGCCAAATAGCCGAATCAGTACAATAAAGATTACTGTAATTCCAAAAGGAACCTTGAGAATTAACAATACTCTCACGCGGATTATGTCCCATAACTAATCCGCCTCGCTCATGATAACTGGCTCCAGGGGCCTGTAATTCGATTTGCTCTAAAGTGCCATTTAAAGAAGTGGCAAGCCGTTGAGCTTTCTCCACCATGCCCTGAAAAGTCTGGTGATCTCTCCCTGTATGTTGGTAATAAACTTGATACCCATGCAGGTTCGTGCTAAGAATTACGCGATTTTCCGGAATAATTTCAGCAACACCAAAACCGTAAAGTAACAAATATTGAGTATTTTCTTTCCAATCCAACCATACGGTAGCATGATTATCATCATACCAAGTTCGATTTAATGGCCCATGCAATTCAAATAAAAAAGGCTCTATTTCTGAAGATGGGGCATGCAGATAGATAGGATCTTTAAGAGGTTGATGCAACCGAATTAGGCCTTTACAAAATAAATGTTCACTTAACTTATGACCTACGGGACTGTCAAATTGCATTGAAGAATTTAAAACTAATTGATTGGAGCGTAAAGCACCGCAGGCAAGCACATAGTTTTTAGCGGTTAATTGAGCTAATGCTTGTGTCCTTTGATCACGAACTTGAAGCCCATGAATTCGCTCTTGTTGATGGATGAGACTAAGAGCTTTGGTGTCACATAAAAGATGAATTCCTACCTGGGTACTATCATTAGTAAAACGAGGATTACTTAATAAGCGACTAATTCCACTATAAATTAAATTAGGTAATGCCGTTTTACCTGCATCGTGGTGAATTGCTAAAGATGCTGCCTCTACATTAATTTGAGCAATTTTTGCAAGTTCAAGCAAGTAGTCTTGGCTTGCATTCGCAAAAAAAGTAGAACTAACTCCTAAAAAATTTTCGGCCCATTGATAATCTTCTTGCAAAGCCTCTGCTTGTATTGGCCACATAGCAAAATCACTATTTAAAAAGCGTGGTGTATGCCCTCCCCAAAATAGAGTGCGTCCTCCTGCCACTGACCAAACTTGTTCTTGATTCGAGATGCCTTCCTTATCGTGCCAAGAGCTAGAAATAGAATGAGCACTACTTATCGCTTTAATTAAATTAGGATTATGGCGTAAAGCTGAGACACCAATGTGTTCGGTTAGCAGTAAAGGTCCGGCCTCTACCACTAAAATATTAAATCCTTGCTCAGCAAGAGTAATCGCCGTACTTGTACCTGCAGCGCCACTACCAATCACCAGATAATCAAACTCAACAGCTTGGCATGCTTCAAGAGAGGTTTCTAGTAGTTTTTTTAAAGGACTCATATTAAACACATTCCCTGTTTATCTTATGAAAAGCGGCAATAATGTCGTCTTCATCCTGTTGTGTTAAATTTGAAGCAATTGCTAATTTTAAACTCCGAGAAGCTAAGTCATCGCAATCAGGTAAAGTCCCTTTTTTATAGGAAATATCTTGAGCGAATTGGTTTAAGGAATTTGTCCAGGGAAAGCCATCGGCAGAATTTGAAGTTTTCTCAACTAAGCTAGGCGTATTGTAATACCAATAAAAATCCACATCGCCTAAAACAACACAAGCGACACTGCCCTTAGGCCCATGGATCCCTTCTTCACACAAGCGTTTCACATAATATCGACAGGTTGCTTCGTCCTTTAAAGTAATAATCAAAAAGGCCGAGCTGTCTCCTGCGGGATCAGGGATATGACGAAACGTTAAACCAGATAAATCTTTAAGTTGTTCTTTAATACGGTATTTAGAGTGATGCATCGCTGCAACAATTTTAACTAATTTACTCAATTGTACTAAAGCCACCGCCCCGGTTAATTCAGACATTCGCGCCCCGATACCCCATAAATATAAATCGGAATGTATGGTATCTAATCGGCCTTTTTCATTACGTGCGTAGCCTAAGTCATGAATGGCAAAACAGCGTTTGTATAGTGATTCATCGTCACAAACGAGCATACCTCCTTCACCCGAAGTCATATTCTTATTGAGCTGAAAGCTGAAAATGGCAATATCACCAAAGGATCCCGCAGGTTTTCCATGCAAATGGGCACCTACTGCTTGAGCACAATCTTCCAAGACACGTAATTCATGTTTTTTGGCAATTTGCATAATCGGCTCAATATTTCCCATGGCGCCACTCATATGGATGTAAAGAATTACCTTAGAGCGAGAGTTAATTTTTTTCTCTAAGTCCGTTGCTGACATGCAAAATGAATCATCAATATCAACTAAACGAGGAATGGCCCCCGTCCGCACTATAGCACTGGCACAGCTAACCCAGAGATAGCCTGGTAGTAATACTTCATCCCCCGGCCCGACTCCAAAAGCACTTAAGGCAATATAAAGTGCAGCGGTCCCACTGCTTACTGCAAGTGCAAATTCTCTATCGATTGCTTGGCGAAAATTTTGCTCTAACTGATTCACCATATTTTGCAAGTCATCGCCATAAAAACGAAATAAACTCTTTGATTTCAGCACCCTGATAACCTGTTCTATTTCTTCATTATCCAAATAATGAGCTCCAGGTAGCTCCCAGGGTAAAGGATTGGAACGAATAGGCTTAGTACTCATAAAACTCCTTTTTATTAAATAATAAGATATTTTCAAAATGCTGTTGTAATACTTCATGAACTCCTTGAGCATGATGATGTTTACATACCTTTTGAATGTAATGTTTTAGGTTAGTCGTTGCATTAGATACTGCATATCCGTGAGCGCAATACTTCAATAAGGCTAAATCATTTTCACTATCACCAAAGCCAAAAGTATTATTTTTGTCAACATGAAATTTTCGAGTTAAATACTGGGCTGCTTTCTCTTTTCCGCTCGTAATAGGAATAAAATCAATGTCATAGGCATTCATCGGATCGCCTATGTTTTGATTGCATTTACTAATAACAACTTTAAGATGATGTTTATTCGCTAGCAGTTTAATCAAACGCAAATTTGCTCGTTCTTCATGCGTGGTTACTTCACTATCACCAATGAAATAATAATAACTTTCTTTCAATGGGTTATCGCTGCGATCTTCTTTTACTAAATGAATATTTTGATTTTTTAATGCGCGTAAAACTGCATTAATTTCTTCTTTTTTAAAAGTTAATTGATGTAGCTGATTCCATTCAACGTCATGAAAATATTGATTGGCATGGTAGTAATAAATATCCGTCCCAAAACCAAGTGCTACAAAATCAGGAAAAAGGCTCATATCAAGTTCATTTAACTTGCGTTGTGCTTCTTCCTGGTTGCACCCGGTAACGACACCATAGGAAATATAATAATAATTTTTTAAATATTTCAGGTAAGCCTCCAGAGCATGAAACGCTTGGTGGCTTCGTTCATTATGGTCAAATATTGTTTCGTCTAAATCAAGGAAAATCATGAACCGATGAGAATTAAAACAATTCATTAATGAAAAACGCACAGTCATATCAACATCCCAATAAATACGCCTAGTACTAGTAATGATAGTTCATGATAAAAAAGTATAACAAATAAATTTTTTTACTTTTTATTGTTTACTCTGTTTTAAATATGGTCTTAACTTTTCTCTTTGTTAGAAATAGCAGCAATGTGCTATACCTACACTATGGTAATGTGTACAAGGAATAAGAAACATGTCAAAACCTATTGAAACTGAACGATTATTGTTACGTGGTATCACCGATGAGGATGACGATTTTATTATTGCCCTGCATCAAAATCCCCAAGTAACTGAGTTTCTATATGGCGATTGGACTCTTGAATTCATCCATCTGTGGATGAGCTTTATGAAAAGACGGACGCAAAATTCGCTATGCATTTGGATGATCGAAGAAAAAATGAGCCGACAACCTATTGGTTTTATTGGAATGGATTCACCTGATTGGCAGGCATCATTTACTCCCTGCACTGAAATAGGTTGGCGTTTATTGCCTCAATACTGGGGTAAAGGCTATGCGTCCGAGGCTGCCAAAGCAGTTATCCAATTTGCATTTATTGAATTAAATCTTGACGAAATCGTTTCGTTTACAGTAAAAGCAAATCGTAATTCAATGGGCGTTATGGAAAAAATAGGGATGTGGCGTGATGAAGAGCATGATTTTTTACATCCGGAGATTCCCGCAGAACATCCTTTAGCGGAGAATGTGTTGTATCGGATAAAGAAGAGTTAAGGATTTGGGTGGATTTATAGGCTTTGATTAGAATGCAGTTCGAGGAAGAAGACTATAATCTGTAATCCATTTGCAAACTGACGTGGTCAACCAAATTGTTACACACCAGTTAAGCAACTTTCATTAAAAAATCGTTCTGTTTTTCAAATTGATTTGGGCTTAAATATCCCAAATATGAATGTAATCTTCGGCTGTTATAGAACATGGTGATGTATTCAAAATGTCCTGTTGAGCTTCCCATCGGTTTTGATAATTTCGCCACTGAACTCGCTCTTGTTTTAAGCTGCCAAAGAAGCTTTCAACAACACTGTTATCCCAGCAATCACCTTTTCTGCTCATGCTACCAATATATCCCTTGCTCTTTAATAAGTTGCGGTATTGGTAACTAGCATACTGAGCCCCTCTATCGGAATGAACAATAAGCCCTGCTGGAGGTTTTCGCTGCCAAATTGCCCTATTCAGAGCATCACAAACCAAGGTTGCTTTCATTCTGGATCCCATACTCCAACCAACCACCCTCCTTGAAAATAAATCCAGAACGACTGCTAAATAAAGCCAGCCTTCCTGCGTAATATCTGATACGTAGGCTTTATTAGACTTATCTGTATGAAATTGCCTATTCAAAACATTTTCATAAACCGGTTGTTTATGGTTGCTATGGGTAGTCACCTTATATTTCTTTCGATATCGAACAAAAACTTTGGCTTCTTTCATTAAACTTTGAGCTCGTCTTCGACCTACTGGATAGCCTAATGCATTTAAAGCATTCTTCATCCTACGACTTCCATAACAATACTGGCTCGCTTCCGCTATTTTCTTCACCCACTCAATAACTTCTTCATGCTCAAGAGCATCTGGTTTATTTCTCTGGCAGTGCTGATAACTGTAATATCCATGTCGTGTAATGCCCAGTAGTTGGCACATTAGGCCAACCGGCCAGGGTCTTCTTATTTTGGGCGACAAACGAACAAACGAATATTTTATTTCGTTTCTTGAGCAAAGAAGACCGCCGCCTTTTTTAAGATTTCCTTTTCCATTTTCAAGCGTTTATTTTCTTCCTGCAGACGACGGATCTCTAATTGTTCTGCTGTTAACTTACCATTTCCTCGAAATGCTTGACCATTAGGCTCTTGGTGCTCTTTAAGCCAGCGACTAAGCAAGGCTTGATGAATCCCCAAACTTTTAGCCGCTTCTGTACAGCCATAGCCTTAGTCTAATACCAGACTAACTGCATCCAGTTTGAATTCTTTAGAATACTTCTTTCTTGCTACCATTTTTTTCTCCAGTTAAGTACATTATCTCTTAACTGGGGTGTCAAAATCTATTAGACCACGTCAAAGAATGTAAGAAATTTTCTTCGAGTAATCACTACTATATAGAATATAACTGAATCAGCTAAGTTGTCTTTAAAGAGTTTAGCGCAGACGCTATTAGGTTTATCAAAATACAAATTGTCAAATTCTGGAAAATTAACAAACTCTCCAAGTGATGCATCCTATTTATCAAGCATATGGAAGAGAAGTTTTTTTTCATTTTTACAGGCAAAATACCAATGGGTATAGTGACAAAACCAAATGAAATCTTCTCTTTCCATAATGCACGAGCCATACCCCTTCCTCTTTTACCTTGCTCATTTAAGTATAGCTATTTTAAAAAACCCTAAGGCCTCAATAAGATTTTAACTAATTAGTGTATTTTCTTAATTGCTGAGGGATAGAGGTAAACGTATCTTTATAGGCAGTGTTATTAGGAAAGGCTTCGCAGACCATACGGTGTGCCTTACCCAAAGAATGGTATGGAATACCAGGAAATAAATGATGTAAAGCATGGTAGCGCAAGCCAATTGGAGCAATTAAACCAGGTAAAATTAAACCCTTATCTAAAGTAAAAGTATCTATAATTTGTTCTGCACGGTCCCTTGGGGATAAATAATTATAGTTATGAGTACAAACAACTACCCGGATGCTATTAATAAAACTAAGTATAAAAGCTGCTGAATACCAATATAAAATGATATAAGCGGGAAGCTGATGAGCAAAAATTAGCCCTAAAATCATATAAGCAAAAAGTGTACAACGTAAATCTTCTTTATATAAATTCTTTTTTATTCGCTTAGATAAAGGTTTTTTCTCGTATTCTGGATTTAGATAAAAACCACATAAATGCATTTCATAAAAATTAGAAAACTTCTCAGAGATGAAAACTAATGGAAAGATTAATGAACGAATAATTAATTTAGCAGGCATTACAAATTGCCCCCAAAATAAAAAGCGAAAAAGGCCACTTAATTTTTTATTGATAATAAAATATTCAGCATCTTTACTGCTACCATAATGATCCATACGGTGATGCAATAAATGGTTTTCGTACACATAACTTGGATAAAGGAAAGCCATTCCAAATAAAAGATTCCAAGCCACTCGATAACCTTTTATATGCGGTGCATGATGTGTTACTTCATGAACAAAAGACAAGCCTCTATAAAAAAAGATAGAAGACATACCTAAAAAAACTATTGAAAGAAACATATTTTTAGTTTGGCAAGCTAGTACAAAAAGAGTCCAAGCAAATAAAGCGGTTAAAAAAAGATCTAGCCAGTAAATTGTTTTATTTATTTTTTTTAAATGCTGCATATGTGAACGATAATATTCAGACATCTCGTCAAAAATTTTTTCTTTTATTTCAATCGCCATTTGATTCCTCCATAAACCATATGAGCATATTATATGCAATGATTTAAGGAGAAACAAATATATTCATCAAAAATAACCGTCTATTTTTTATAACAAAAGAAATAATAAAGAATGAATAGTAATATTGCTGACATATAGAAAGGCAAACTAATAGAAATATTTAATAATGAACCTGATAGAAATGCGGTTAGGGCGGAAGATATTCCTATAATACTCGTCTGAAGTCCCATGATTGCTCCATGATTAATATTAGAGGCGAGTTTAGACATTGTTGATAGATAAAAAGGCATTAAAAGCGATGCAGAGAAAATGATACCTATATTACCTAAGATGAAGGCTATATAAGTATTAAAAGAAGAGATATAAAGCAGTGAAATCATCAAAATACCAATAGCAATTTTTTTAATAGTTAAACTTTCAAGTCGATTTAAAGGAATTTTTTTTGTTATGCTCAAACACAACATATATAAAACTACCATCAGGGAAAATAGAAGGCCGATCTGATAGGTATCAAAATGTAGTGTTAGGATAGTAAACGGAATTATCGCAATAAAATAAAAATACCAGGCCACTTGATACAATAAAAATTCCTTGAAGATAGAATGTTTATAAAGTTTTTTTATCTGTACTTTCTCTTCTTCTACGGGAATGTAGATCGGTTTTTTTAGGCGCATAATCAAGAAAAAATTAATCATATTCATGGCTACTATAATTAAGAAAGGACTTACATAATAATAAAGAGGAACTTCTTCTTTAAAATTAATTAAAAAACCACAAATGATAGGACCAACAAATAAACCTGCAGCATTCATTATTTCAGTTTTACGAAAAACAATGGTTTTGGTTTCTTTTAAATGTGAAAACAACGATAAAACCGCAACTCTTCCAGACATAAAACCATCTAACGCCCTGCTAAAAATAAATAAAGCAAGGTTACCTTGTGAAAGACTAAAAATACCTATACAAGCTGACATTAAAGAGCCTAAGCAACAGAATAAAAGGGTTTCTCTTTCACCAAATCGATCAGCCAACATTCCCCACAACAAACCTCCAATAGTAGTGCCAATAAAATAAATACCGACCGTTAAACCATAAATATTGAATCGGCCATATTGAGAGAACTGAGATACAAATCCAGTTTGATATAAAAATAAAGCACCTAATAAAGGGGGCATCATACTTGCCGCCATACTAATAAAAAATAGCAAAATATAAGGTGCTTGTGTTTGAACTATATTTTTTTCTAAATTCATTTATGTCCTTAATGTCTGGTATAACTTAGAGGCCTGGGACTAAAGATCGTGCTGTGAAGTGTAAAATTTCTGGATCTATTGCAAAAAAAACTCAAACAACTATGCAAGCTAATGAATATTACACCTACGAAAAATCGAGTCAATGATGCTTTTATAGGCCAACCTCTCCTGAAAAAAATTGATCGATAATCGATGCCAAAGTATAATAAAAAAACATTTCGTTAGTCTTTAGAAGAATTCATGTTTATTCACGAACACTCACCCCAGGCACACACTCAACCAAGTAATTTATTAACCACCTTACACTATAGCCCTGATTTACTGCGACAATTTTCAGTCACTGCACTGCAGAAATTAGTGCAAACGGGTGATCGTAATATGCGCTCCTTAATCCAAAACACGTTTAGACAATCATGGCTTACCACCGTACTCTATCCACCAACACAATTATCACCACAAATACTCGAATCATTAACCCTGCGCCATGATGAACAATTACAACTTGCCGAATATTTCATCGAGCTTGGGCAAGACAACGATGATGCAGTACTCATCAGAACAACATGGCTCCAACATTATGCTAGTTTATTCACCAAACAACTCGTCAACAGCGAGTTCACTCTCTCTTTCCAGCTAGCAGATGCATGGTGCTCTCTATTAAATGAGAGCAAACAGAGCGATGAATTCCTCATGCAATTATGGAATAACTATCAGTACCCCATCCCTTCTTCCACAGCTGAAGGCACGGCCTATGAAATCAATTCTACGGCGGTGTTACTGCTAATCATCGACTATCAGCGCGATGAGCAGGTGCTACAAAAATTTATTCTCAAAAACATACATCAAATTAATTTCAATGCCTCCCTAGATAACCCAGAGCATCCCCGCTCCGGCATAACTTGTGCCTGGATGCTGGCCTTCAATGACGCCCACTGTTATTGGATGCTTAATAAATTGCTGCCACAACTGATTCAATTAACCGGCTTTCGTTTAAAAATTAATGCTGCACCCGCAAATAAAATGCATCCCAATTATGGGAGTACCGTATTATTACATGCATTTAATGATAGTGAGTATTGGCCAGGCATCACGCGTGCATTAGAATACGAGCTAAGCTTCGATGAACCGGATATCAATTTCAATGCAACTGTATCTGCCCCTACACGCTGGAGGGCAGGAGGCAATCTGGCATTATATATCGCGGCGATGCTGGATAGAGTTGATTTAATTGAACAATATGTTACGAAATCACCAGAAGCGGTTATTGATTTTAATTGCACCATGCAGAACATTACGTGCTATGAAGGACTGTCCGTAGCCTGGATACTTGCAGCTGATGCAAGCACTATTCCTTTGTTTAAACAACTATACGCAGCCAATCCCCATACAGCAATTGATTTAAATGGGATCCCTAGCGAGGATTGTGACGAGTCATACGGTGAAGAGAACTCCATCGCTTGGTGGTTAGTCTACCATGGAGAATTTGAACTACTCAAAACTATTATCGCTCAGCAGCCCGACACAATCATCGATTTATGTGGACAATACACCGACAAAGACCGCAATGACCGCTACTGTGTTAGCTATGACTATGCTCATATCGATGCTGGGATCCATTTAGCCTGGCTTCTAGTTATAAAAGATCAAGTTGAGCTACTAATAGACATTTTAAAACAAAACGTCCGCGTTCTCAAACAATGGAGTGAACCCGTATCCGATAACCAGTATCCACAATACAGCATTCCGAAATCACTGCTGATGGCCCGAAATGGAACTTTGCATCTGCCTTACAATCCCCTCATTGATTTTGATGCAACCCCATTTCAACAGGAACATCCTTATTTTGGCCTAAAATTCAACGAGTATCTAGCCAAAGAAGATCCAAAACTACTCAAGCAATTAAAAGCGATACAACACGTTACTCAGCCCATCATTTTAAATGATACAATAAGAAATCCCAAACACCCTGATTTTGGCCTTACCCCAGCCTGGTACTTAGCTCGTCAAGCACAAGCTTGGCAATTGCAAAGATTGCTCACCATACAACCTCAAGGAGTAGTGCTTCATTTTAATACGCAAGCAAGCAATCCGGTGCATCCAGATTATGGTACAAACCTGGCTTGGTGGCTCATGCAAGAACATTGGCTGCAAATAATTTTTAAACAACAAATGCGCAGAACTCCTACATTTCGGTTAGCTTTAAATGCTAAACCATTGCACCCCAAACATCCAAAGCATGGAGTAACCCTTGCCCACATGATTTATAATTCACCAATGGAAAGAGATGATGACGATTGGGAGATATTCTACCAACAGCAAATGCACATTAACCTTGACTTAAATGCAGCCCCTACCAAACCCAGCCCCCAGAGTACTAGCCTAAACCTAGCCAATTTGTTAGTTAAAAAAGGGAAAATGGGGATGGCAATTGTCGCGCAACAACTACAAAGACAAGCACAGCTGCTGCTAGATTTAAGAAGCTCTGGTTCACTGCCACATTTTCTAGCAAACAGCCCTCAAGTCGGTTTAAAAATTCTTTACGAGCAATTACAAAAACAACCCCAGGTTACGCTGCAGTTAAATAAATCGTATGAACAACTACCGAAACAACCCGAGTTTGTTGTGACGTTTGATCCATCATTTAATAATTATTCTCTAGCTTATATACTGGCACAAAGCCCTACCATGGGGATAGAAATTTTAATGCAGCAATTAATGCTGCAACCCGAACTGCTTCTGAATTTAAATGAACAATTTAACGGCATAACACTCGCATGGTTACTCGCCCAGTCTGAGAAGGGCATGCAAATTCTGCAAACACAACTTGCCTTGCAACCGAATTGCAACCTTGAATTAAATGCAGCGCCTAAAAATCCTAAACATCCAAACTATAATTGCCCGCTAGCCTATTACCTTGCATATACTTTTGCAGGCCTGGAAATTATCGAACTCACCGTAAAAAAACAAATTCATTTATGTATTGATTTAGACATGCCCATGAAGGGATGGACTCTGGGAAAACAATTACAACAAGATGTTCCGCACCTATATGATATATTGGCAGCACGCATCTCCAACGCCAATAAAGCGGTAACAAATCAAAAGGTTAGTACGTTTTTTGCTCCCGCCATACCCGATCGGGACAATAGCATGGGGATCAAAAAGAACAATGTGCAACGGCATCAACTCGAATCGGATATGGAGTGCTACACCGACAACAAAAGAAAAATTATGGTCGCCAATTATTAGGGTTTGTTGACAATTGCTCCCCGCGTAACAATATCAACAAATAATAAACACATCATTTGTTCTGTGATAAGCTGTACCAATCTAAGAGCAACGAGTTTAGTCATGATTAAAGTTGGACAATTTAATAAATTAAAAATGGTACGTGAAGTTCCTTTTGGCGTGTATTTGCAAGGAGGAGAATTGGGTGACATTTTATTACCCAATAAATCAGTGCCCAAAGGCGCTTTGGTTGGTGATGTGCTGGATGTATTTGTTTATTTTGATTCCGAAGACAAAATCATTGCCACAACCGTACGCCCGCACGCCAAAGTGGGTAGCTGTGCATTTTTAAAAGTAGTTGATGTAAATGCAGTAGGGGCTTTTCTTGATTGGGGGTTAGATAAAGATTTATTAGTACCCAAACCAGAACAACATTGCCCTATGGAAAAGGGAAAATATTATCTTGTCTACTTAAAACAAGATCATCAGGGACGCATTATCGCCAGTTCAAAAATCGATTATTTTTTGGATAAGACGGAAGCTGATTTTAAACCTGGTGAAGAAGTTAACCTGCTTATTGCTGACACAACACCTTTAGGTCGAAAAGTAATTATCAACAATCGTCACTGGGGATTAATCCATGCAGATGATATTTTTCAAACACTAATTTATGGTAAAAAAATACAGGGATACATTAAAAAAGTACGTGAAGATGGCAAAATTGATGTTGCTTTAAGACAAATAGGGCAAAACAGCATTAATGAATTAGCACAACGCATTCTAGATAAGCTTGAACAATCCGGCGGTTTTTTAGCCTTGCATGATAAAAGCTCTCCGGCAGAAATTCAGCAGACATTTGCTGAAAGCAAAAAAAATTTTAAAAGCGCAATTGGACAACTTTATAAACGTGGTCTGATTAATATTGAAGAGAAGGGAATTCGCTTACAGGGCACAAAAAAGAAAAGTTAATGTTCAGGGTTCGAAGCACAGAACCCTGGGTTGCTTCACTTCGTTCGCAATGACGGAAGCTTTAAGCTGAGCATTAATGCCCTAGATTAATTTATCTTTTCATCAACGAATTATCTAACCTTTACAGCACAAAACTCCGGGGTATTTAGCAAATAAAAAATTATCTTATCTGCGATAAGTTTTGCAAGTGGATTTTTTGGGCTGTTAAATCATCCGCTCCTGAGGTTGATATTCCTCGGTGTTCAACACTACTGATTCCGATGATACATCATTGGTGTATTTATTTTTACGAAAAAAACTCATTGGACTAAACATGTTTGATGCCCTAATTACCGCATGTTTTCCCCAATTAAAAAGCGCACTGCAATTATCAACAATCGTGTTTGTTACTGTGCCGGTTGTTTTACCTATAATTGAGCCTAGCTCCACACCGGCCAAACTTGCCGCTAATAGCGCACTTAAATAAGAGAGCTTTATTAAAGCATCCTCATTATTATAGAGCTCATAAAAGTACACCATAATGCCAACAATATTCGACATTGCTTTAATAAAATGAATTAAATCAATATGATTGTCATTCGTAATACGCGCTATAAACTCTAATATTGCGAGTGTATTAGTAAAACGGAAGCTCGTATGTTCTGAATAGCTGCGAATTAAAATAAAGGAAATCAGCGAAAGACCATTTGCCGTCTCCTGATCTAAGTTAAAGAGTTTTACCTGAGCTAGAAAAGCAGCAACAGCAGATTCTGCAGCACTATTTATAAATCCAATTCTTAGTCCACTGAAAAGAAGAGTAGAAGAAAATGGAGGCGATTTATAAATGCGAGTACATATTTGTTTGTCCAATGGACCTGGAACAAGTGCGTATCCCTCACCAAATGGACAGTATACATTCGAGTAACAATAATTATTGGGGCTACTTAATAACCATTCATAACCCATGACGGAACATCCTCTACCCTGAGGTAGTGCCAGTAATTGTTGTTTAACTGACTCAATTTCATGGGTATGGTCAATGCCTAAAGCATGCCCAATTTCATGGGCAATGGTATTTTGATATGGATTATTTGCTGCATTATAAGACAAACAGATTAATGAGTATTGATAGGCACCGCCAACAGGATGATTCCAAGCCTCGCCTTCGTGCACGAACTGTTTACACAGCGCAAATATGATTCCTGGTTGATTCGCAAGCAGGTTTTTTTTATAGCTAAATTCAATGGTTTCGCCACAAGCAATACGCCATAAACCAAGAGTATTGCTCACTTTTTCTTGGCTAGATAATGCTAAAGATTCCATGGTTAAATTTGGATGTTCTTTGTAGGCTCGTCTTTGTAGCACTTCAGGAATAAAGCCTGGATCAAAAGTATAATTAATTACCGTTGTTCTTGCATAGGGCTCTCTTTTCCACCGTCCCATAACAAGAGCAGTAAATTCCCTATCAGTTAGCGTAGGACACAAAATTTCAGATTTTTCATTCACAGCAAGGAAACCATTATGTTTTTGGCTTATGTAAGCACAAAAAGAACAGAGAGTCAAAAATAAAGTCAGCCTCTCCACGTAGCCCGTATTACCATAGCCTAATATGGGCTACGTTTGGATGGGTCAAAATGACCTAACCTACTGCAATCTAAAATGCCCAACAAAAACAACCACCCCATTGCCATGATTTATGCTGACAGTGAGACGATGAGTGATGGTGTTGATGAACGATACATGCAGCTGAAGTAAAGAGTTTGTCGCGGTTATATCCACCATAATATTTTACTGGAGACCAGGAAGGACTCACTGGTGGTAATGGAGGATTAAATTTAGAGAACTGTTCACAAGCATGAACAATCTCACCGCCAACAACCGTCATCAGCGAATAAATATCTTTGATTTCTTCATCAGGAACCTGAAAAAAATTTTTCGATAAAACCGCAAAATCCGCTAATTGATTGGGAAGGAATGAGCCTTTGCTTTCTTCTTCATTGGAAAACCAGGCACTTCCTTTGGTATAAAGTTCCAATGCTTTGTCTCGAGAAAGAATATTATCTTCTTGATACAGCGCTTGACCTCCTACCGTTTTTCCAGTAGTGAGCCAATACAAACATAGCCATGGGTTATAACTAGAAACTCGAGTCGCATCAGTTCCCATACCTACAGGAATACCGGCTTCGATTAGTTTAGTAATTGGTGGGGTGCGTAAGGTTTTTTCTTTCCCATAACGCTCACTGAAATACTCGCCTTGAAATGCCATTCTATCTTGAATTGCGATACCACCGCCGAGTTTTTTCACTCGCTCAATAGACTTATCCGAAATAGTTTCGGCATGGTCAAAAAACCAATGTAATTGATCAATGGGCGTTTCAGAATTCACTTGCTCATAAACCGTTAATGCGCGTGCAATGGATTCCTCGTAGGTTGCATGTAGCCTAAAGGGCCATTGATTTTTTGCTAAAATCTCAACTACCGGTTTTAATTGCTCTTCCATAACGTCAGGTAAATCAGGACGAGGTTGCAGAAAATCTTCAAAATCAGCCGCAGAAAAAACGAGCATTTCTCCCGCGCCATTATGACGATAATAATCATTACCTTGTTGGTATTTTGAGGTTTGCGTCCAATGCGTAAAATCCTCTAGTTCATGTCCTGGTTTTTGGGTAAATAGATTATAGGCGATACGTAAAGTCAGCTTATTTTCCTTATCCAGGTGTTGAATCACCTCATAGTCATCAGGGTAGTTCTGAAAACCACCGCCGGCATCAATAACGCTAGTAATTCCAAGACGATTTAATTCACGCATAAAATGTAAGGTCGAATTGATTTGATCGCTTCTGCCTAATTTAGGGCCCTGTGCCAATGCTGAATAAAGAATAATGGCATTAGGGTGAGCAATTAACATCCCGGTGGGATTGCCTGATTTATCCCGTTGAATTTGCGTTCCAGGCATTTCCTGGGTGTTTTTATCATAGCCAATCGCATTCAATGCAGCTTTGTTGAGTAAAGCCCTATCGTACAAATGCAAAATAAAAACGGGCGTCTCTTTAGAAACCGCATTGATCTCCTCTAAGGTGGGCATTCTGCGTTCTTTGAATTGAAACTCCGTCCAGCCCCCTACTACACGAACCCATTGTGGAGCTGGGGTGCGGGCAGCCTGCTCTTTGAGCATATGCAACGCCTCATTAAGGCTGCGAATCCCATCCCAGCGTAACTCCATATTAAAATTTAAGCCGCCACGAATCAGGTGGATATGAGAGTCATTTAAGCCTGGAATCACTGTTTTCTTATGCAAATCGATTAGCTTAGTTGATGAGATTTTCAGCTTCATAATTTCATCATCTAAACCAAATTGCATAAATCGATGATTTTTAATGGCAACAGCAGTAATTTTTTTACTAATACCTGAGCCTTTAAAATTACCATTGTAATAAATAGTATCCATCTCTAGGTTCTCCTAAGAGGAGCCTTAAGGAAATAGATTCCCGCACTTGCGGGAATAATAAGAATCAGATAGCCCCTAGGCTCAATTGAATTAATATGAATTGCTTTATTTCACGATTTTGCCACGCCACTCACTCCTTGGCTTTTGCTTGTGTACCATGGTGTACGCATAATCAACACCCATGCCATAGGCACCACTGTGTTCTTTGACGATGTTCATTACCTCATCATAGGTCTCTCTTCTTGCCCAATCACGTTGCCATTCCAATAACAACTGTTGCCAGGTTAAAGGTACTACACCCGCTTGTTCCATACGACGCATGGAGGACTCATGACCTATGGGACTGGTGCCCCCACAAGCATCCTCAACAACATAGAGTTCATATCCATCGTGCATTGCTGAGAACGCGCACATATTAATGCACACTTCCGTCCATAAGCCGCCAAGAATTAGTTTCTTTTTGCCGGTAGCTTCTACATGTTGTCGTACAGCCTGAGAATCCCATGAGTTCATACTGGTGCGCTCAATGATGTCATTTTGGGGAAATACGTCGAGCAGCTCAGGCCAGATAAAACCACTAAAACTTTCTGTTTCCACGGAGGTAAGAATGGTAGGCACTTTGAATAACTTGGCCGCTTTGGCTACAGCGGTCGCATTGTTTTTGAGACTTTGACGGTCAATACTGGTGACACCAAAGGCCATTTGTGGTTGATAATCAATCATCAGAAGGACGGAGTTTTTAGGTGTCAGTAACTCGATTTTCTTATCCATAGCATTCTTCCTTGTGTGAAATGTAGCGTGTAAGTGATAGCCCGCGCCAATAGATCAATTATAGATCATACGGATTATTTTATGTGGCCATTAAGATAAGCTGAAATACTGTATATGGTTACAAGGAGTCTAAATAAATGTATAATTTTACGCGCGTTAAAAAAAGCGATTTAATAAGTACTAGGTCAAAGGACATAGCTCACTAACCTCTTACTTTAATAATTATTTTAGTAAGGATATTCACATGAAAAAATTAGGGATAAGCGCTTTTATTTTATTCATTATGACTCAGTGCACGGCCCATGCAATGCAAAGCCCAGGTTTTGCTGTTGGACCTCAATATGATACCACCCACGTTTATGTTGCTCCTGAAAATTTTGATCGTTTTGTTTCCAGTTTTGTCAGCACCTTTGGTGGAAAAACATCAAAGAAGGGTGTTTTTCAGGTAACACCGACCCCCAGCCAAACAATGTCACAGCTCGCGTTAACTCCTGCTGGGACGATTTCTGTCTTTGGATTTAAAACACCAATTCCTTATCCTTTTGGTACTGAAAGAACTGGGTATTTGGTTAATGATTTTGATAAAGCAATTCTGGCCGCCCGTTCTGCTGGTGCTGATGTGATTGTAGCCCCATTTCCCGATCCAATTGGTCGTGATGCCATTATTCAGTGGCCAGGTGGTGTGAACATGCAAATCTATTGGCATACAACCCCGCCATCCTATGAGCCTTTAGCAACAATTCCAGAAAATCGGGTTTATATTTCTACTGATCGCGCTAATTTGTTTGCCCAACGCTTCTCCAGCTTTGCTCGAGGAAAAATTGTTGCTGATGACCCCAAAGCCTCAGGAATAGAAATTGGTCAGCCGGGAACTACTTATCGACGTATGTCTATAGAGTCGGGTTTTGGTAAAATGCGAGTCATTGTGACCAATGGGCATTTAAACTGGCCTTATGGTCACGAAATGACCGGCTATGAAGTGCCTAACTTAAAAGAAACTTTAGATAAAGCACAGGCTGCCGGAGCTAAAATTCTTGTTGCACCAGTTACTTCTGGAGGCCGTATCTCGGCGATGGTTCAATTCCCAGGAGGTTACATTGCAGAAATTCACGAACTAACAAAGAGCACTGAAGACTCACAGAAACCCACTACTAAGCAGTAAATGAACCCCAGGAGCTTACTTTTTTATAGCTTGCTGCTAAGTTCATGTACCGTACTCGGTAATCAGAACACACCACCTTCTCAGGTGCCAAAGCGTCCAACGATTATGTTTAATCGCTGGCAAGAAGACTGGTCTGTTCTGGCTAATCCGAATGTTCCACGTGAACCCTTTGATGAACTAAAATATATTCCCTTATCAAAAACCAATCCGCAAACCTATCTTTCTTTTGGGATTAATCTGCGTGAGCGCTTTGAAAGTAATGATGCCGTTAATTTTGATGTAGGCAATAGCGTACCGCAGTCTTATGTCATTAGTCGTTTTGAACAACATATTGATTTACACATTGCGAATAAACTGCAAAGTTTCGTGCAATTTCAAAGTGATTTTTCGCCTTGGAAAACCATTATTACCCCAGTTGACCAAGACCGCTTGGATTTAGAACAGGCATTTACAACATTAGTTGAGCCGATTGCAGGAGGTACCTTTAAGTTTCGCACAGGCCGCCAACAATTTGCTTTCGATTTACAACGTTTTGTTTCTGTTCGTGATGGACCTAACGTGCGTCTGTCTTATGATGCAATATGGGGCGATTATGAGCACGGGGCCTGGCGCTTTATTTCATTTTATAGCCGCCCGGTTGTGACACTCAATCTTCGTGCTTTTGATGATTACAGCAGCAGCCACTATACCTTTAGTGGTTTTCGGGTTGAACGCAAAGTACAAAGTCTAGGTAAGATAAATTCCTATATTGCTCATTTCAAACAAGATAATGTCCATTACGTTTCCGTCTCTGGAAATGAGCGCCGTACTATTTTGGATGCGCGTATTGTCGGGAAAGGTACCGCTTTCGACTGGGATTTAGAGTTTATGGGGCAAGAAGGAAGCATTGCCAATAAGCAAATTCGTGCCTGGGCGATGGGGTCTCGTTCTGGATATACGCTAAATAAATTGCGTTGGTCACCACGACTTGGTTTGCAGGTTGATGCAGCCTCAGGAAACCATAATCCCCATGGAAAGACCTTTGGAACCTTTAACCCCCTCTTCCCCAATGGCTATTATGTCACGCTTTCGGGCTATACAGGCTATTCTAACTTTGTCCATCTTAAACCATCATTCAGCCTACAGCCTAATCCCTCATTTACAGCGATGATTGCCGCAGCAGCTTTATGGCGTGAAACAATTGCAGATGCGGTCTATACCCAACCGATTATCCCTGTACCTGGTACAGCCGGTGAGGGGGGCAGATTTACCGGCCATTATTATCAATTGCGTTTTGATTGGCTCATATCCCGTCATTTCACCGGTGCTCTTGAAGCGGTACATTATCAAGTTGCTGAGTCCATTCGCGCTGTAGGAGGAAAAAATTCGAATTATGTTGGGGTTCAAATTCAGTTTGGTTGGTAATGCCGTCGTGAATTTCTAGCATTGTGTCTAAAAAATAGTGTATTATCTTGAGCGTATATAAAGTCCAATTAAGAAATTATGTTGCCTCGATCCTGCGTCAAGAAAAGCATTTTTCTCTTCCCTAAATTAATTATAGGGTTTTTACTATTTAGCAAATCGTTTGCCTCAGCTCTAGTCGTTAACGACATTACCTTATTAAATCCTATCGTGGTAAAAGAAATCCTGGTTCCTAAATCAGTAGACGAGATAAGCCTATTAATTAAAAATCATCATGGTCCGATTTCTATTGGCGGGGGAAGATTTAGCCAAGGGGGGCAAATTGCCACGGATAATACTCTGTTTATTGATATGCGAAGTCTGAATCATATTTTAGCCCTTGATAAAGAAAAGCATTTAATCACCGTAGAAGCTGGGATTACATGGAGAAAAATTCAGGAAGCCATTGATAAATATGATCTATCACTGCAAATCATGCAGTCATTCTCCAGCTTTACGGTGGGTGGTTCACTGAGTGTTAACGCACATGGACGCTATGTAAATGAAGGGGCGATTATTAAATCCGTCAAATCAATTAAAATTGTACTTGCAGATGGACGAATCGTAAACGCCAGCAGGGATGAGAATAGTGAGCTATTTTTCGGTGCCATTGGTGGCTATGGTGGGCTTGGTGTTATTGTTGAGGCCACCCTCTCTCTGAGTACGAACACTCCAGTAAAAAGAATTGCTCAAAAAATGAAAGTGGCTGACTATAAAAATTACTTTCTCCAGAATATTCGTCACGCACACAATGCGGTATTTCATAATGCCGATTTATATCCCCCTAGTTTTCAATATATTAATGCAGTAACCTGGGAAAAAACCAATGAACCTGTCACGGTAAAAGAGAGACTAGCACCGATAAGCCGCCCTTCTGCTTATCAAGAATTTCTTTTAAATTGGGTATCAGATACCAAATCAGGAAAATATTTTAGGCAACACATCTATAATCGATACGAAAATTTAGGCTCCATTATCGAATGGCGTAACTATGAGGCAAGCTATGATGTACTCAGCATTGAGCCTATGTCACGTGAAAAATCTACCTATGTGCTTCAAGAATATTTTATCCCCATTAATAATTTTGAGTCATTTACTAAAAAAATGATTTCGATCCTTAAACAAGATCATGTGAATGTTTTAAATATTTCAATCCGCCACGCCCTACCCGACCGTGAATCTTATTTATCATGGTCTAGAACTGAGGTTTTTTCATTTGTTATTTATTACAAACAAGGGGTTACTGAATCAGATAAAATAAATGTTAAAAAATGGACCTCCGCACTAATTGATGCGGCATTGGAGGAAGGCGGAACCTACTACTTACCTTATCAAATTATTGCATCCAATGCTCAATTTTTAAAAGCATACCCACATGTCGTTGATTTTTTCGGCTTAAAAAACAACGTTGATCCTGATTATAAATTTAGGAATAAACTTTTTGATCAGTACTATGCACACAGCTCACCAGAAAATGCTAAAATGTAACTATAAGGACGACCTTATCCACCATGGTTTATCATTTCTGGACGGCCAGACTATTCACAAGGAATAATACAATGGCCTGGATCTATTTATTTTTCGCAGGATTACTTGAAGTTGTTTGGGCATATTATATGAAACAATCTTCAGGTTTCACAAAACTGGTCCCTTCGATTATTACGCTCGTCACCATGGCCCTTAGTTTTATACTTTTATCCATCTCCATGCGGAGTCTTTCCTTAGGCACGGCTTATGCAATTTGGACTGGGATAGGTACCATCGGGGCATTCTTATTAGGTATCGTGCTTCTAGGAGAACCCGCAAATATGGCAAGAATAACCGCAGGGCTATTAATTATTAGTGGGCTAATATTGATGAAGCTTTCCGGTTAAAAAATATTCTTGGCCGTATTTTTCCACGCTCATTATTTTTCTGTCATTGGAGCCGCTTGGCGACGAAGCAACCCAGGAGCGCAAGGCACTGTACCCTGGGTTGCTTCACTTCGTTCGTAATGATGGCAGAGTTTAAATAATTACATGCCTCATTAAAACTAATCAAGAGTATCAGAATATAAACCCTGTTGAAGCTGAAAAGCACATGATCCCATCCAAAAAATAACTTTATACCCTAAAAACCATACCGTGAAACACGGTATAGCCCCCAACGAAATTAAGTACAATGTGATTGGATAAAATTTATAACCGTTTTGACAAAATGCGGATCCCAAAGATTATTATGATCTTTATCATCCAAAGCAACAAAAGTTTTAGGCTCATTGGCTTGATTAAAAAGCGTCAACCCTTGCTCAAAGGGTATGAGCTTATCCTGTTTACCATGCAAAATAAGCACAGGAGATTTAACATTATGTATCCTCGCCAGCGAGTTATATTTATCCCATGGCGGTATAAAAATCCACGGATAATGGTAACGAGCAACTGCAGGTAATGAGGTATACGGGGACTGAAGAATTACAGCACAAGTAGGAAACTCTTCTGCCATTTTTACCGCCACTCCTGTACCTATTGACTCGCCATAGAGCACTAAAGGTAATGGTGACATTCCTTGCTGCTGCAAAAAATGTATGGCGGTACGTGCATCAGTATAGAACCCCTCCTCTGTTGGGTTTCCCTTATTACCTCCAAACCCCCGATACTCCAACAGCAAAACACCAAATCCTGCATCCAAAAATGCGCGGGCCAAAAACATGCGATAGCCAATATGCCCAGCATTTCCATGTAGGAACAATACCGTTGGCTGGTTGGCTTTAGCCGCTTTGTACCAAGCCAGTAGCTCGATGCCGTCACTCGTTTTAAGATGCAACGATTGCATGTCCATAGCATGATAAACCTGCCGACTTGGCACTTCCCTGGCTGGAAAATAAATTAAATTCCTTTGAAAGACATACATAACCAAGGAGAGAGCAATTAGAGTAAAACAACCAACCTTAAGGATATTTATAAGCATCAAGAAGATCCTGAAAAAGAGTTAACTGTCTTGTATTATTTTTTATTATTGTCACTACGCTATTTTTTGCACGTACTTTAAATATAGCGATATTTGAATAATATATCGTCTTTGCTATACTTTTAGGCACATAACAGCAAAAAAGAACTTTATGCCCTCTATTATTCTTTTTAATTATGTTCATTATGATGGTATTGGTGATTTCCAACACCTTCTCGATCTAACAAAGAAGATTCATCCCTTAGCATTAGAAGCTGGAATTGAAGTTGTTCCTTTAGTTTTATGCTCTGCCAAACACGAAAACTTGGTAAAAAAAAAATTAAATGATTTAAATTTGAACTTAAAACCGTTCGTCTTTACTATGGAGAAGTCCCCTCCCTTAAACGAACTGCATCAGCAATTTGCTGAGTTTGTAACAAGTCATGTCGAGTTACAACATAATTTAAACGATGCGCTCGCAATTTTTCAGATTTCTACAGCCACTACTAAATCTCAAAAAGATACTCTTTTAGCGCATTGTTCTCCCAACATCCCTATTGTAAACATTCCTGAGCATTCTGGATTACGAACTGTAGCTTCCTTCACTGATTTTCCAAGAGATTTTGACGAGGGATATTATTTTTCAGGGGAAAAAAATATAAACGATCGCTGGCTTGGCCTGCCAGAATCATTAGAAAGTCCGTTAAAATATGGTATTAAACTACAGCCCCCCTTAGATCTTTCTAAAGAAGAAGCCCTGTCAACCTTTACTGATCAAAACTATGTCCACACCTTGCTAAAAAAAGAAGGTACTGAGCCAATTGAAAAAAGTGAATTAACTGATTTTCTTAATAGGACGCAAATTATACCTGCTTATCTACAGGATTTCGAAAGCATCATAAAATTTATTTTATATTGCATTGAGCATGAAAAGAATTCAGATAAAGAGATACTTTTTCACATTCATAATTATAATAATATTTTTAATCCTAGATTACGTTATCAGCTCAGCGTTAACGAATTAAGCGCAGAGGATTACTCGTTCTCCGCAATGGAAAATCGGGATGAGGACGTTGCACTGCCATGGCTTGAAAATACGCTCCTTACGGATGAGGGTTTTCAAAAATATGACTTTGATGATATAGAAATAAATATAGAACTTAATGTTAATGGCAACACACGTACGATCACTTATGGCGCTGCCTCTGCCTCGACTAAAAAAACAGTTAGAATTTTAACTGGATTTTATTTAGAAGATGAAGATTACAATAAGTTATATCATCTCGCAGACTCAATCGTAGGGGTCTCAGGTGATAATACACTGGAAAAAGCACTATCTCACAAGAAGCTCCCTTTCCTACAATCTCTGAATAAATTTACATTTGAATCGGCTATGCGTGCCTTATACGCGATTAGCATAGACTGTTTACCCGAAGCATCACCCCAATTAAAACAATACCTGAGTAATTACTTTTTAGATAAAAATATGCGTTTAGATCATAAAGATCGACGCGAAAAACTATTGCAGGTGGACTGGAATGAATTGCATACAACGTGGGGTACTGTTGGCGATTCGTTACAAAAAAATTATAATTTTTATAATCACTTAAAAAGCATTTTCTATGAAGCGCTTTTGCATGCTTCTGCTGAAAAAGGCGATATTGAATTATTAAAAGTTATCCATAAAAATGCCCCGGAAATTAATGTGTTTTTACCCAATAAAAAAGGGCAAACAGCACTTGAACTGGCAAAATTGGGTAATCATACCGCCTATATCGAAGAGTTTTCTCAGTTATTTGAACAACAATTAAATCGAGTAACGCCTCAACCTGATGAGGAACAATCAAACTCGATATCACTTAGTAAGCAGAAAGATTCTTTCTTTTTTCAAAATCATTCTGCCTCGATACCTGAACCTAGCGATAATATACCTCAACCGGACCAAAGCACAAAAAAAGACCCTAAATTGTAATGCTTAAATACACCCAATACATCCAATCATGTTGTATAATTTAAGTACAGAACTACTCAGGGATGTCCGCTCTCATGAAAAAAATAATCTTAGCTCTATTGGTACTGATACCTGAACTATTTTTAACCGGATGTGTTATTGATACGAACGCTTCTCGCGACTACGTATCGTCGGGATATAATGGAAGTTATGTCTCTTCTACTGGGTATGGTGTAAGTGATTATGGCCTTGGATTTGGGACTAATTATAATCCTCGATATGGCCTAATGGATTTTGGCATCGAACATTAGGGAATACCCAATTTTCCTATTTAAAATAAGATCTTAGCCTCTTTATTTGTCATTCGGTCAATTAAGGAATACACTCGCTCGTCAAATTTTTATAAAGGACTATAAATGTTTTTAAGGCTACACAGTGTGATTTTATCCTGCTCTATTTTAGGAACTTCGGCTTTTGCAGGCGCAATGGGCCCAGTATCAAATCCTCAAGGCTTCTTTATTGGTGCGGGAGGAAGTATTAATGCAGTAAGAATTCACCAAGACTCATGGGGGCTAGGGCTTTCTAATTTGTATACTAATAGTGTGTTAACTTCTCAAGGAGTTGCTCAAGGTAACGCAGCACCGTTTCAAAAAACCAGTTTTAACTTTGCGCCCGAAGTCCAAGCGGGGTATTTAAAAAACTTTAATACCAATAACTACTATGGGATTAAATTTACTTATCAATACCTAGGCTCCGTGGCCACTAATCGTGATCTCTATCTTCCACAAACAGGGGAACTTAGAAGTTTCAACCCTCCAGGCACCAGTTCCATGTTTGGCTATGCAATCGCTGATTCCGTTGAGACAACGATTAACCATAACATGAGTTTACTCGCCTTAATTGGTAAACAACTGGGTAATAAATACATCTACTTAGGAGTGGGTCCTTCTCTAACCAGTATTCAATCACAAAACTACAATTCCATAGGCTATGCCATTGTAGATGGAGCCACGCTCAATGTAACCGGATTGGTAAACTATGGTTCGCCCACCATTTGGGCATGGGGAGGAGCGGCTCAAATTGGAATGAGCTACTTTATCAGCCCTTCCTGGTTTGTAGATGCCTCCTATACTTATTCTGTTGCAGGAAACTACACAAGCGCACACAAACAATCTTTTGCTCATACTTCTTCGGCTGGAAGTACTACTATAGAAACCTCTGGAATATTGGCAACCAAAGATACGTTTAAAGCAACGATGATGCAGTCAGTTAATGTTTCTTTAAATAAGATATTTGACTTATAAAGACGCTCGATCTTGACGTAAGCTAGGCTGTTACCTAGCTTACGCATTCACGCTACGCAGTTGCCAGCAAGCACTGATAATTGATGAACATTAATATTATTATTTTTTAATAACATTATTTGTTCCATTGATCACATTTATGGTCTTCATTAAGCACCATATCCTGCTGTGATAATTCGTTTTTTATTATATATTTTTTTAAGAGATGCAACACAATTCCTTCTATTTTATCATCTGTGTTTTCAAATGATTTCTCGATGCTTTTATTATCCATAATCACTCCTTCATTAATTGTCTAACAAACGTTTATTAGCAATCAGGATCGACCATTTTAGTTTGTGATTAGTTTTTAACAATTATGGTTTTCCTCAAATATGGAATTAGTATAGAAAGTCTATTTGCAATGAGCTAGGCTATGATTAGTTAAATATTTAATTAAGACCCCATTAAATTATGACCTTAAAATTAGGCTGGCTACATGAACTTTATCTCAACTGGCAAAACGATCGGGTGTCAAGCCTTGCCGCGGCCCTTGCTTACTACACTCTATTTTCTCTAGCGCCAATTTTATTGATTTGCATTTCCTTAGTGGGAACGTTATTTGGCGAAGATGCAGCCCGAGGACAAATATTAGGGCAAGTCAATGCCTTATTGGGAGAACAAACGGCCCTCCAAATCCAAGAAATGATAAATAATGCCAATCACCCCTCAACAGCGTTAATCGCACGACTTTTTAGTATTATCGTTTTATTATTTAGCGCCTCGCGAGTATTTAGTTCAATTCAAGAAGGATTAAATATTATTTGGGGCGTTCAGGTTAATCCCCACCAAAAATGGTTTGCGCTGATTAAAAATCAATTTGCATCGTTTGCGATGATATTAATTTTCGCTTTTTTATTATTTTCCTCTTTAGCCTTAAGTGCCCTATTAGCTATTTTAAGCAGTCATATTAATTATTTTATTGGCACGAATATTTTCATCGAGCTCATTATTAGTTACTCATTTTCTTTTTTATTAGTAACCTTACTCTTTGCCATGATGTTTAAAAATCTGCCTGATATTGAGCTTAAATGGAGTAACGTATGGGTCGGCGCCTTAATTACCGCGTTATTGTTTAGCCTTGGAAAAATAGCAATCGGCTTTTATTTGAATAAAGCACCAATTGCCTCTGTTTTTGGTGCTGCAAGCTCCGTTATCGTGCTGTTAATATGGGTTTATTATTCAGCTCAAATTTTCTTTATTGGTGCGGAAATAACCAAGATTTATACGAATCATAGATCAAGGTGAATCTGGCTTCAATCCGGTATTAAGCTGCACTAATACGCGCTACGGTATTTTTTACGGTATTTAATACCGCCTAATTGCGTTAAGCTAACGTTTTTATCGAACTTTATTTCTATGCCTATTCATTCTTTTGCCGATTTATCGAATCAAATGTGTCTATTGGAGGCATATTATGAGACGTTACTCGCCCCAACAACCCTACGCGAACGAGTAATTACTTCCTATCACGCTTATGTCTTATCAAGCCTGAAACAGATCATCCGTGAAGGTTCCAAAGAATTGCTACCGCTATTTTTAGCTAAAAATTGGAAAATCATTCAACGCACGAGTTTGTGTTATACCGCCATACCTGATGATGCAATAACCTTGCTATTATGTGATGTAGCGGAATGGTTACAAAGCTCACAGCAAGGGGCATTGAATCTCCTGATGCCCACAGTGAATACCGAAAGTATGGATGATAAGTATCCACATCTAGGGTGCTATATGGACGAGCAAGGCCAAACGCGAGTCGCAACAGTTTCGTTAGCACAAATTTTGAAAACTCACATCCTTGGACAAGAGAGAGCCTATTTAATCCCCATTGACTATTTAACGCAGATTAAAACCGGTTCGGAGCCTATTCTTAACTTTTATTATGATTATCAACGACACCACGAGTCTATGGTATATCTTCTGGATACTGAGCGTGAAAAACTCTTTATGCACTCCTCGTTGACGCAAGCACTAAAACAAGATTTGCAGGCCTATGAGGCCTACTTAACCCAAGATAAAAGTCTATTAACCCATGTGCGTCGCTTGCAACGTAATTTATTGTTCAATAGCGTGCATGGTATCGGTCAAGAAACGAATGCCGGTCGTTTTGCCTATGCTGCAATCATTGAGTTTAACGATTATTATCAGCAACTATCTGACGAATTACGACAAAAAATTCCTACTGCATTAAAAAATGAGCTGACACTATTACTGGAGCTGGCTTCAAATCCCAAGAAAAACCTTACTCCAACTGGAGAAGTAAATGGTGAAACCTGTTTGGGTACCCGTTCAATCGAGCTAAAAAAAATTATTGAAGCACATGAAGTACAGTTAAGCGAATTAGCAGCAGATGAGACTACACACACCCAAATGCTAAAAGCCATAAAGAGTACTATCGAAAAAAGCCAAGAAATAATTCAAATGCAATTGCAACAAAAGGTGTACCAGGGACGAGAATATTTGGCCCTAACCCCTGAGCTACTTAACGTGCTTAATCTGAGTTTTTCTATTAATGATGAACACGATTTTCATGATTTTATGCAATTGGAAGCAGAAGAAATTAGGCATTTCTTAGAAACCAAGCCATTGCTTTGTGAAAAAATTTTACATCAATTACCTACGCTTGAAAGCCTATGCATTTTTTGTATTGAAAACAAGCCAGAAAAAATAGAAGTTATATTTCCCTCTATTGCGCCACAATTACAACAAAAATTTTTTGACATTAAAAATTTTATTGCATTCTTGATGCCTTTAGACCCCTATCGTTGTGAGGCGGTATACCGCGCCCTTCACCGTGTACTGCCGCAAATAGCACCTTCGATTTATACCTTGACGCAATTATTTGAAAACCTATCTTTAGAGCAATCGCGTTTTCTAAAAGATTTAGTGCAAGCTAATTTATTGCCGATGGCACGGGAAGTTGATGACCTTAAAAGCATATTGATGTATTTTCCGGTAGAGCACTATCCATCCTTATTTAACGGTCTTCAAGAAAAGCTCCCACAACTAATTTCCTCGATTTATGAGCTGCGTAGTGTATTGCCCCATTTCCCAACAGAACACTATCCCTCATTATTTAATAACTTAGAAGAAAAGCTACCACAACTCATTTGTTCTTCTCTAGAACTAGCAAGGATCTTTGATTTTCTTAATGAAGAACAAAGCACGGTGGCATTTAACGTGCTAACAAAGGTTATAGAGAAAATTATTTTTTCGGCACGTGACGTTAATTCGTTTCTTTCGTGGCTTAAACCAGAGCGCCGTAGTCAAGCTTATCAAGCTATGAGAAGCACACTAACCGCAAAAATTCACTCAGCAGAAGATTTCAATGCTATTTTACAACGCCTCAGCATCACTGAACGCCACGAAGTTTATGAAATGGCTAAACATATGGTGCCAAACCTGATTCAATCCGCGCATGATTTCAAATGTATTTTAAAATTTTTGAGCCCTGAAGAACGCATGGAAGTTTATATCCAGATTCAAGAAAAATTAAATGAACCAACGTTTATTGCAACTGCGAAAAATTTTAACTGGGTACTTAAATATCTTCCCGAAACATACCGTACCGAGGTTTATACACAAAAACTGGATCAATTATTAGAAAGCTCGCCCACAGCAAAAACTTTAGCACGTATTCTGTGCTATCTTAATCCAGAGCAAAGTATTTACATCTGTAGCCAATTAAATATTAGTTCTCAACTTTCTTTAAACTCTTTGGATGATTTTTTCTTGTTGTTTTACATGCTGCCAGCTAAGCATTTGGGGATCGTTTGCGGCATGGCACCAGAATGTATGAGAAAAGTAGTAAAAAAAATTGACTCGGTAGAAAACTTAACAATTTTAGATGAGCTGAATGACCTGGAAAAAACTCGGATTTTTTATCATATTTTAGGTGATCATCTAGAAAATCTAATTAAAACAAAACAAGATTTATACTCATTACTTGAATGGACAGATCCACGATTATATAAAACAATCTGTAGGACGTTAAAACGACTTCCAGAAATTGTAGAGTGCATAGATGACTTTTGCTTTATACATGAAGAACTCCCTGAGCGAAAAACCACGGCATTTTATCACGCAATAACGCTCCCAATGCTGGTTAAGATGTTAAAATCAGCTGAAGATTTTAATAAGCTCATGGCGGTTTTGCCTAAAAAACAACGTCATCGACTGTATAAATCCACAAAATTAGACTTTATTCCCAATGTAATTAATGACAACGAAAGTTTTCAATATGTACTGTATCGCCTCTCTCTAAAACAGCGTAATGAGGTTTATGAAATGATGAAACCTCGATTACCGCACTTAATTCATACTGCCTATGACTTAAGAAACATCCTTCTTTTTCTCAATCCCGACCAGTGTTTTAGGCTTTGTAACGAGCTGGATAAAAAGATTTTAACTACTATTTTGCAAGAAGAATATTCTCTTATTAAATTATTGTCTTTATTAAATATATATCAAATAAAAGCAATGCTTCCAGTTTTGGGGCCATTACTCCCGAACATTATTAGCAATGTACGATTAGAATTAAACAGCTGTGTGTCTATATGGACAGCAGAAGCTGCGAAATGCTTATTACAAGCCTATTTAGATGGCTTGCAAAAGCAATTACACGCATATGAACACCATACCTTTTATCAGCAGCTTACCCAGGCAGCGGCAGACTATTTTAGCAATTCATTAACTAGTGCCGAATTTCAACAAGCATCTGAGCTGGCAATTCAACAGGCGCGAATTGTTTTTAACTCTCAAACCAGCCTTTTAGCGCTCATAAGTAAATGGCTTGTTGCCGTTATCTCTTTAGGCACAATTTTACTTGCCTCAACCATAAAGAGTCGCTATGAAACGGGTAAATGGCAATGTCGATTTTTCGCCCACCCCATGGAGCGTGCTTTGGAGCATTGGGAAGATACCGAGACATTATTATTGGAAAACCCTACTTTTGCTTAGTTAAAAAAGCTAAAAGCGACTTATAATTTAGTTAAATTTTTGAACAATTCAGCCTTAAGTTCTAAAATAATACTAATAAGCCACTAATTGTTTCTGCAAAAGTACTCTTTCTTGTGGTGTTCTTTGGATAACATGGAGCTAGGAATGGCGCGATCAATTTGGAAGGGAGACATATCTTTTGGGCTGGTGTCTATTCCAGTCTCATTGTTTTCTATAGAAGAAAACAATGAGATTCATTTCCATCTGCTTAATGTAAAAACTAATTCCCGGGTCCGCTATCAACGTGTCGATGAAGAAACCGGTAAAGAAGTGCCTTGGGATGAAATTGTCAAAGGCTATGAATATGAAAAAGGTAATTACATCATTGTAAATGAAAAGGATTTTGAGAAAAAAAGCCCTGAACTATTTAAAACCATCGACATTGAAGAGTTCGTTGATCTCAATGAGATCGATAATTTATATTACGCAAAACCCTATTACTTAATCCCTGAAGGAAAAAATAAAAAAGCTTATGTACTCCTGCGGGAAGCTTTGAGAAAAACTCATAAAGTAGGTGTAGCCAAAACCATCTTACGCACCAAAGAATATTTAAGTTTAATTCTACCCCATCAACATAGCCTTCTTTTATACCTGATTCATTTTAAAGATGAAATTCGTGATGAAGAAGAGCTAAATGTCCCTAAAGAAGAAACCAAAACTTATAAAATTTCGGATAAAGAAATAAAAATGGCTGTTGATTTAATCAATGATATGAGTGTTCCATGGAATCCTGACAAATACCACAATGATTATCGCGAAACCCTACAAAGATGGCTCGATCAACAAGTACATAAATTAACGACTACTGGCAGAAAAGTCGTAAAAGCGGCCCCAAGTCATGATGCAGTCGTTGATTTTGTTTCTTTATTAAAAGAAAGCATGAAGCAAAAAACCAGAAAGCCCTCGAAAATCAAGCGATCGAAACATAAGGAGTAGCGCCAATGAGCCTAGATCCATATCGTAAAAAAAGGGATTTTTCTCAAACGCCTGAACCCAAAGGCAAAACTACTCATAAAAAAAAGCTCCTGTATGTAATTCAAAAACACGCTGCCAGCCATCTTCATTATGACTTTCGTATTGAATTACGTGGTGTTTTAAAAAGCTGGGCTATTCCTAAAGGACCAAGCCTTGATCCTCATGTGAAACGCTTGGCAATCCACGTAGAAGATCATCCAATAGAATATGGCAGTTTTGAAGGGATTATTCCTAAAGGGCAATATGGTGGTGGTACGGTAATGCTTTGGGATGAGGGAACCTGGGAATCGTTGGATGATAAGCCCTATAAAGCTTATGAACAGGGTCATTTGCATTTTGCGCTGTATGGCCACAAACTAAAAGGACGCTGGGATTTAATACGATTTAAAGACGACAACAACTGGTTTTTAATCAAACACGAAGACCAATATGCTCGTGAACAAAAAGAATACGATATTACACGCGAATTAACTAAAAGTGTTGTAAGCGAATATAGCCTAGGAGAAATTGCCAAACATGCTGAAGCGATCTGGAATAGCAAAAAAAAAGTCGCGTCCACAAACATAAAGCCCAGTGAGTTTCCTGATTTTATCTCCCCACAATTAGCAACCTTAGTTGATAAACTGCCAGTAGGAGCACAGTGGCTTCATGAAATAAAATTAGATGGTTATCGTATTTTAACGTTTAAAAATGGCAAAAACGCCCTCTTAAAATCACGGAACCAGAACGACTGGACTAATAATTTCCAACCTGTTGTTGATGCAATTGACCAATTACCTTTTGAACAACTCATATTTGATGGGGAGATTGTTGCTTTAGATACAAAAGGAAATTCAGATTTTCAATTATTGCAAAATTATTTAAAGCATCCTCAAAATGCGTCTTTGGTTTATTATATTTTTGATCTACTTTACTACAATGGTTACGACTTACGAAATTTGCCTCTAATTGAACGCAAATCTCTTTTGCAAACGCTACTTAAGCAGGCCAACCCTATTCTTCGGTACACCGAACATGTTATTGGGACAAAAAAAAACCTACTGCAGCAATTCTGTAATCATGGTTATGAAGGCATTATATCTAAACAAGCACATGGCACATATCATCCAAAACGAAGCAATGATTGGCTAAAAATAAAATGTATAAAACGTCAAGAGTTCGTAATTGGAGGCTATACCCCACCTAAAGGTGGAAGAACATACTTTGGCTCACTTTTTTTGGGTCTCTATAATAAACAAGGCGGCCTGGATTTTATCAGTAAAGTAGGCACCGGATTTACAGAAGCAACAGAAAAAGAAATTTACCTGCAATTGATACAAGATGAACTAAGAACAAACCCATTTAGTTCCGAGCCTCCTGGTTCTGCCCATGCACACTGGGTAAAACCCAAATTGGTTTGTGAAGTCCAATTTACTGAATGGACGGAAAACGACCACTTACGCCATCCAAGCTTTAAAGGTTTGCGTTTTGATAAAAGTAAAGCCGAAGTGGTCAGGGAATATGCGGAACCATTCGATGATTCCCCCCCCTCCCCTTCCAAAGAAAAAGAATTTATTATTAGCAATCCACAAAAGATCTTATATCCGGAAGATCAGATCACAAAACAGAATTTATTAAATTATTACGAGTCTGTCAGTGAGTACATGCTGCCCTATATTTCTTTACGGCCCCTAACCTTATTGCGCTGCCCGGCTCATCGTGATGATTGTTTTTATCAACGCCATTTTACTAAATCCCTGCCAAAAAATCTTTATCCTATTGATAATAATGAAAAAAAATCAGAACAATATATTTATATAAAGGATAAAGAAGGCTTATTAAGTCTTGTACAACTGGATGTCTTAGAAATACATCCCTGGGGTAGTCAAATCAAGCAATTAGACAAACCTGATATTTTAGTATTCGACTTAGATCCCGCCCCTGATGTGCCTTGGTCTAAGGTAATAGCAGCCGCTTTAGAACTACGTGATTATTTAATCCAATACAAACTCACATCATTTGTTAAAAGCACTGGTGGTAAGGGCCTACATGTGGTCATTCCTATAACACCAGAATACACATGGGACAAGGTAAAACAGTTCTCTCTGGTGTTTGCACAACTATTAGAAGAGTTAAAGCCTAAAGACTATATTAGCAAAATGAACAAGTCCAAACGTTCCGGGAAGATTTTTATCGATTATTTACGTAATCAACATACGGCCTCTGCAATAAGCGTTTATTCAACCCGTGCTCGACCACATGCCCCTGTATCTACTCCCCTAGCCTGGGATGAATTAAGTAAGCACTTGGAAGACAACTCATATACTATTAAAACCTTACCTAAGCGATTGGCCCAATTAAAAAAAGATCCCTGGGAGGATTTTTGGCATATAAAACAATCATTGCGCCTTGATGAACTATTAAGATAGTTATTCTAATTGCTCATGAATGCGTGCAATTTCCTACTACAGCAAATGAAGACACAGCAAGGAAACCCTGGATAGATCAAATTTATTAGGAACGCTAATTAATTTTTTTTAGCAGGAATTTTTTTACCTTTTTTCCTGGCTTTTGATAATCCAATCGCTATAGCTTGTTTGCGGCTAGTGACCTTCTTATCTCCTTTGCCACTATGGGCGCTACCTTCTTTGTATTTATGCATTTCTTTTTCTACTTCTTTTTGTGCTCCTTTACTGTACTTAGTCATGATATTCTCCTTATGCTTTATTTATTATAATAGCCTGTTTAGAAAAAACTGACAGGCAATCTAATAGTCAATCTAATGAAAATAGATGACGTATGTTCCTAAATTATTTAATAAATAGTTTGTTTAAAAAAACCTAACAACATAAAAGAAAAGGAGCAAAAATTCTTAATATTACATTTTTTTTTCATATAAATAGCAAAACGCAAATGCCTCATCAAGAAATGCGTTCCATTCCCGGCCTCATACAGTAATTTTTAGCCTTCACCCAAGCTTAGTCGCTATAGCTCATAATTGAGTCAAAGAATGCCTTATCGCCTAAACTGAGCCTAATTGAGACCGCCTTTCTTATCAAACCTGTGCGCACATCTTTCATTAGCGGCTTCGTTAGTTTAATCTTTTTCTCTAACTCTAGAATTTGATTTTTTGTTTCTTCAGTAAAAAATACTTGCGTCGCATTTTCCAAAGGCCCTTGATTTAATCCTTCATAAATATCATCAATGAGTTCACAGTAATCAAGATCCTTTTCATATTCAGCCCATTTAATTTCGGCAAGCGTATATAAATAGTATTTAACCGCATCTTCAATGAGTAACGATTGTTTTCCTCGTCCACTGTATTCTTTGTCGGCCTGTATCTTAAGCTTTTCTTTAATATCTCTTGGAAAACGTATACACACCAGCCATTTTTCTTTTTTTTGTGGCGAAGCAAAAAACAACTTTTTACTTTTTCTTTTTTCAGTCATAAGCTTCCCTTATCAGAATCAAAAAAATCAAAAATACAATTTTTCTTATATTTATCAATGAGTTACGAAAGCGTGACCCGGGTCACGCCAACTCTCCAACGGCCATTTCTTTAATTTTATTTAAAATGTTTTCTAAGCTTTTAAAAGAGTATTCGCCTTCAATTTCTTTTATTTCGGGAAACCTGGAAAGTAATAAGGCCTGCATCGTAAATGACTCTTGCTCATCATTTACCTTGAACGTAGCCGATTTCTTTATAGCCCCACCTTGCCTTCCACGAGGTTTAGGATTTTTTTCAATAGGACTACTAAGTTGAACTTCGCTCAGATCAGGTTGAAACGTCAAAGCATGTTCTATTTCTTCATATGATTTAGGAACAAGCGCTCTAATCGTTTTAAACGTCAATTTATTTTCATGAATCCGCGAAAAAAATACTGGTGGGTAACTTTCAGGTTTCGTGCATATAGAACGCAAAGCACTGGCAATACTTTCATTGAAACCAATGATTCCAGACAACTCTTTTTTAGTGAGCGAATGACTGCTCGGATCAGAAAAAAGGGCCTGTACAATTTGAAAATTCTGAGAAACAGTCAAACCTTTCCTAAGATTATTTTCTGATAATTGTCTTCTTAATTTTCGATGTTTCACCTTTAGTTTGGCTAACATACTCTCATCAGTAATCTCAATGCAAGTTACCGCAGGGACACCAGCCATCATTGCAGCAAGTCGTCTTTGATGACCTTCTAAAATTACATAGCCATATTCTAAATTTGAATTACGAAAATAATCGGGATCATTTTGTCGATCAGCCAAAAAAATTTCAATTGGCTGAATTAAACCATCATTTCGAATAGAAAAAGCTAAATCACGAAGTGCATTATAACTATCCTCTAATACCTCGCTGTGCTCGCAAGGCAATTGAGAATATTCAGGGATAACGTAATCACCAAACTCCAAAAGCTTACACAAGGATTGCTCCGTACCAATATGTAACATAGTACGCAACCAAGACTCATCAATGAGCTCACCTGGTCGTGGGTTTTGCGGATCAGGAATCAAAGAAAAGGGATCGTGCTCAACAAGCTGCTTACCCCGGGTAAACTTTAGATTCGCTGTAATGCCTGCACGTGTAATCGTATCAGGCTTATTCACTTTCGACGTTAACGAGCTCGCCATTATTTTCTTTTTGATGGACACGTTCTTTATCTCCTAATACTTTTTTATAAACAAACTCACCCAAGGCAAGTGCTTCAATAGCAAATCGATCATTATCTTTTAATTCAGTATAAGGTGCCGTAATGGGCGCTTGATCTTCATCGATATCAACTGCTCTTGGTGAGTCATGAACTTCAATCTCTTCAATTAACAACTGTCTTAACATTGGATTAGACATAATTGTGTCAATTATACGATTCTGAGGAGTTCTCTTGTTGTAATCAACTTTGTTTTTCAGCAAACCAATAATTTTGGCTTGTGAATTGCTAGGACGATACACGTTTTGACGATTAACCAAATCAACCATTCCTGCCAAACCTTGTAATGATTTGTTACTTAGCTCCAAAGGAATTAAAACATGCGTCGCGGCGCGAATAGCACTTTGCGTCAAAGGCCCTTTTGCAGGAGGCGTATCAATAAGTATCAAGTCATAACCACAATCAATAAATTCATCCATGGCAAAAAAATCATAGGGGCGCTGCACAATACTTTCAAGACTATCACTGTACTCAAACGCCTCGATGTCTTTGATCAGTCCGGCATCACTGGGAAGAATATCCAAATTTTCAAGATCTGTCGGGTAGGGGACTACCGGATTTTCAGTCCACATATCAAGAGCAGATGAACGCCCATCCCACCCATCATCATCGGGGTTATTTGGATCGTAATCAGGATGCAAGGGTGGTTTGTAACTCGACATATCACGAATACGCGTATCGCGAAGAAATCGATAAGACATGTTGCCTTGGGGGTCAAAATCAAGAACCAAAACCTTCTTGTTTTTCTTAAAAGCAATATAAGTTGATATTAATTGGCTAATCAGGCTTTTTCCAACACCGCCTTTATTATTAGCAACGACTAAAACTTTAGGTTTCTTCGTGGCCATACCCTCTCCGTAAGTTAAATTGTAAACCCATACATTACCTAAAATTACAGGAAAAAGCAACATATACTCAATACCGTATTGGGTATTTGATTAAGAATAAATTTCAAAGAATAAAAAGCCGATAGTTCATGTAAAATCAGGGGTATAAGGGATAAAAATAAATCTTTGACATTTTGCGTATTGAGTATTGACATCAAGGATAACGATCACGTATAAATGGATCATTATTTAATGCGTACTATAAAAAGAAGGGTAGGGTAGAAATAACCGAGTATCCATTCAGAGAGGAATGCTTGAATTTAGGTGGAACATCAGATTTAAGCTCAGATTGAAAGGAAAAGTCGATGAGAAAACGCCGCGTACATCGTATATGGCATTTATCGTCGGCTTTTCGTTCAGCCTGAGCCAGATCTGTCTTTGCCTTCATTCAAAATTAAACGACGGTTACGCAAACTGATATGCCGCTATATGAATAGCTAAATAAACGGAAATGAAATGGGAAAACAAATGAAATAATAAAAAGAATGGTTATGAAGAGCTGCAACTCCTCATAACCTCAAAACATTTAACAACGAACATAGCTAAATGTCCTAAAATGAGGGAACTGGTAATTCCTTCATTTTTTTGGTGTCTATCCGCATTTATTTTAGCTCTGTTCCCTAAAAAACACAATAGGATAAGGATATTATCTATGGGGAATCTTTGCTCAATTTTTCACCTAAGATTTAAGAAACTTGTTACGATTATTAAATCCTCACGCAAAGCGCAACTTATTGATTACATTCTTTTAGGTTGGCAAAGCAGCACTTACAAATTAAAAGGTTCTGAGCAAAAGTGGTTTATGAAACCCTACAGTCAAATTGTAGCCGACACTGGCATTCCTTTAAGTACTCTAGAACGGTACATTAGAGAATTGAATGAAGAAGGTTTTATTACACGACGTCAAGCACTCTACAGCAGAACAAAAGAGCTTGGTGAATTCGAAGTTAAAAAAGGCACCTACATCTGCATCACAGATAAACTGTTAAGCTTACTTGCGTTTGAAGAACCAAAAGATAATTTGCCAGAACAACCAAAAGCCAAACAAGAAGCAAGCTGTTTAAAATCAACACCAAATGAGGGGTCCGAATCCCTCAATATGAGGGAATTATATATAAGTGATCTTTATAAAAAATCTTTAAATAATGTTATTTTTAAAAAAAGAACAGCTTCTGTGGATAAAAACGATAAACAAGCGTTGATGCAACAATTTAACAATGTACAACAACTATTATTTTTTGAAATAAAAGAAGAAATTCCAGACGAAGTTAAAAAAATGGTTTCTGGAACCTTTTTTAATCTTACATTTGAACATCACAAAGTATTTTCTTCTCCAAAGCAACTTGTAGCAGAATATTTGTATGCGCTTCTAAACGTAGATTTTTACATGCCCAATACTCAATGTTTCAAATACCGCAACAACATTTTGTCTAAACTAGTAAGAACAAATTCATGGCGAACACCAAAAGGGTTTTATAAACATTTTTATTTAGGCCAAAACTTTGGTGATCAACAAAAAATACGTGATGAAAAATGGCAAAAGAAAAAAGAATTGGAAATAAAGCCCGAAAAAGAAGGAACGAAGTATAAAAATCAATGTTTAGTACAAATTGAAGCGAAACTATATGAAAAAGGAACCTTAATTAACCAATTAACAGAAGATCTATATCAACAATCTGATGAAGGACTAATAGTTAAAATCAGAGAGAACATTCAATCGCTAAGAAAAGATCTCGAATCATTATGGGCACAACAAGCTACTTTAGAACAACAAATCGAATATGAGGAACAACTTTGTGCATAAGCGTTAAGCAAAGCTACTAAGAAAATATAATCCGTGAACAGGAATGGTCGTCGCTTTGGCTGTTAACACAACCTGTCAGCGAGAAGTGGTTTTACTTATGTATATACTCTAGTGGGATAAACTTGCTCTACCATAATAAAGTTCGAAGGTTATTAGTGTATTTGTCTTAAGATAGATGAAGAGGGGAGGGGGCCCTGAGCTAATTTTGTGGCCCTTGCTTGATTCTTAAACGAATTCATAATCTTGCTGTGCTTGTAGATATAATTTAATAAGCTGCGCTAAGTTTTTGGCTTGAACTTTCGCCATAATATTTGAACGGTGCGCCTCTACTGTGGAAATGGATATAGAAAGTTCATGAGCTATTTGCTTATTTAATTTTCCGTCGATAATGAGTTTTATAATTTGTTGTTCTCGTTTAGATAAACTGTTGATGCGTTTATTGAGAAGGTGTAGTGATTCATTATTAATGGACTGGTTAATATGTTTTTGAACTTTTTCCAAAAGAACTTGTTCATTAACAGGCTTTAAAAGAAAATCTTTTGCACCAAGTTTCATGGCCCTTACTGCCATGGGAATATCGCCATATCCCGTAATGACAATTACGGGTAAAAATATTTTTTGTAGCCTTAGTTTCTCTAATAGTTCCAATCCACTTATGTCGGGAAGACGCACATCCGTGATGAGTAATCCAGCCTTTTTGGGGTCATAACTCTGTTGAAAAGAGGATGCAGCTCTATAGGTTTCTACTTGAAATTGTATGGACTCAAATAGCCATTGTAATGAATCACAGACTGCTGGTTCATCATCGATGATAAAGATGGTTTGCTTATTTGTTTGCATGACAATTCCTAAATCCTTATTCTGACTCTAAGCCAGTCTTTATAGATGTCCCTATAAAACATAATGAAAAACATGAGTAAAATTATATAAATTTTCACATTTAATTAATAACTTCTACATCATGAGCTTGCATGCCTTTTGTTCCTTTAGTGAGATTGAAAGAAACTTTTGCACCAACAGGAAGGGATTTAAATCCGTTGCCTAGTATTCCGCTAAAATGAACAAAGTATTCTTGTCCTTCACTTTGAATAAAACCAAAGCCTTTGTCATCCCTAAACCATTTAACCGTACCATTTATTTTTTCAGACATGATTGTCCCTTTTTCATGAATTAAATATAATTTTCGAATTATATGTGGATTTTTTTTAAAATTAGTATCATGGAAAACATTAGTTTTTATGAGAAAATATCCTTAAATCAAGTTGGTAATTTTTTCTAAAAAAAGGTCAGTTTTAAACGGTTTTTCTATAAATTCATCAATTTCGTTGTTTAATTGGGAGTTAATAATACTTTCTTTAGCGCAGCCACTCATCATGAGAATTTTTAGCTTGCTCGAGTTGTTTTTGATTTTTTGAACTAATTCCAGCCCATTCATTGAGGGTATGTTCATGTCTACAATTAAACAGCCATCCCACTCAGGAGAGTATTGTTGTAAAAAATGAACTGGGTGGTGAAAAATTTTCAACTCCAATGTGTCTTTGTAAACTAAGTTTAATAAAAAGTATAACGCATCGCAGATGGCTTCATTATCATCAACAATATATAGTTTAATTTTGTTCATTAGAGGTATCGAATGGTACGCTGAGAATAAAGCAAGCGCCTTTTCTATCTTCAGCTTGAAAATTAAGTTTTCCCCCATGGTTTTCAATCAAAGTACGGCAAATATGCAAGCCAATGCCACGCCCTTGTTTTTTCGTGGTAAAATAGGAGCTTAATATTTTATCCATATATTCTTTCGGTACTCCTGGTCCATTGTCCCGAATAGTAATCTGGACGTATTTTTCAGACGCTGAGGTTTCAATAGTTAGTTCTGGGTTTTCTTCATTGCTCTTTTGAAATGCTTCAATACTATTTCTCCCCAAATTTAAAATAACCTGAATAATGTGGGTTCTATTAATTAATACTCGTGGAAGGTTATCTTCTAAACTTAGGGTGATTTTCAATTTAAGATCGAGTAATTCATAGTGAAAAATAGATAGGGCATCATGTATTAATTGATTGATATCAGTTTTTTCTACGTAAATATGTTCCTCACGAATGAATTGTTTCATATTTGAAATGATTTCGCCGGCAAGTTCTGCTTGCGAGGAAATTTTTTCTAATGAAAGTGACAGTGTTTCTTCTAAATTGTCGGAGCATGATTTATTTTTAAGCATAAAAAGACAACTACGACTGTAAGTGGCAATGGCAGTTAATGGCTGGATGATTTCATGTGCTAGCGCGGTGGTCATCGCACTAATTACGCTGTTTTTGCATGTCTTGGTAATATCTGCTTGAAGTTTATGTTGTAACTTGTAATTCGTAGTGTCTTTGATGCGGAAAATTAATTCGTTTTTTTGACGATAAGCATTATATATAGAGTTAAGTCGTATCTCGTAACAATAATAAATATCGCTCTCTTTATTTGGATTCTCAATTATTATGCTGGTTTTTTGTCCTGAAAGAGCATTTTTGCAAGCAGTGATAATTTTTCTTTTTAATTGTGTTTGCTTAGGAAAAACTTTGTCCAAATTCATGCCGACACGGATGCTTTGTGACGTCATACGTAGTAATAGGTCTGTAAATAATTGATTACTAATTTTAACATTTAATTCGTTATCTAATACGGCAATTGCATCATCGGCATGATGAAATAATTTATTGATTAGGGTTAATAGTTCAATATCATGATCATTGCATTGTGATTGGCGTATGGATGAAGTTTCTATTCCATCAATAGAGATAAATTCTTTTCCTACCCTGCTGCATTGGAAAATCACATTTCTTGATGTGCCATCTTGTTGAAAAATTTCTATTTCACAGGCTTGTTTTAAATTAGTGTGTATTAATTGTTCGATTTTTTCCAGGAACTGCTTCTGGTGTTTTGCCGGAATATAATTAAGTAATGATTGGTTTATTAACATTTTTCTATTGGTTTCTAATAGGCGAGATGCGGAGCTATTAAGTTTCTTAATAGAAAAGCTAGTATCAATTATAAAAGAAATAAAAGAGTTATGCGGTTTAATTATTTTTTTTATCAGTTTTATAGGGATTTTTTTTGAAAAAATCCTATTAATAGTTCCTATAGATAATATCGATTGGTTTAGCTTATTTTTTATTATATTCACTTTATGCCAATTAATAAGTTATAAAATGTTTCTTTAATATAACAAAAACATTAATTAAGAAATTTAATTAATTTAACTCTCTTAAATGCCTTGGATTCTATTAAAAATTAATATTATTGTGGAAAATAAAATTAATATTTCTATTAAGGAGATCCACAATATAAGTAGTTTATGCGTTGCTCTTTAGACTAGGACACTTAAACTTATTTATGCTCAGTTTGTGTAGAATCTGATTTAACTTATTTTTTTCTTGCCTATGGTAACAAAAAAACAAACAAAGTAAAGCGCATCAACTGTTCAGTGGATGCGCTATTGGTAGGATTTAGATAAAATAGAGGCCTGGTTTATCTAAAAGGCCAAGAGGGTTGATAAGTTCAATTATTAGATTTGTTACTTTATTCATAAATAATAAATAATAATATTTTTTGTTGCGGCAGGTTTACTGTTATTTTTATTAAATTTGAACTAATTCGGGTTATCGAAAAAAATAATTGTCTTAATTGGAGTTCGATTAGTTTTTAGGCCAAAACTTAGTATTGAAATACGGTATTCCAGTGCCTGGGCTACACGGTCACACAGACAGCGGTCATGTTATTTGTTAAAGATATGGGAAATAAATTAAGCTAATAAAAATCAAATAGATTAAGGATTTCCATAAATTGCCCATGAAAGTACTAATTGTATATTTGTTGGCATTTCATAATATAGACTCCTCATCACGTTATGAAGGATTAGCATCATGGATGCTAAAAAAAACTTTTTCTCTTTCTTATCGGTATTTTTTTTTATCAGTGCGTTTTTTTTCATAAAAGCATCAAACGCAGTGCAAACTAAAAAAGACAGTGAAGTTTTAACTATTTTACTCACCGTGGATGAGGGAGAAATCGCAGCAGCCAATGAACTATTAAAAAATGTACGTTCTCCTCAAGTTAAGCGGTATGCTCAAATGCTAAAGAAGGAACATATTGCAAATCTACAGAAAGGCAGGGAATTGAGTAAGAATGAACACATCGGTATTGCGGCAACCGTAATAACGAGATCATTAAAAAAGCATGATAAAAGGGAATTGAATCAATTATTCTCCTTAAAAAATACTGAATTAGAAAAAGAATACATGAAAATGATGATCCAGGATCATGATAGGGTACTGCATATGATGGATTATAGTCTGCTTAGAACGGTTTCCAATCCCTCCTTAGAAAGGTTAGCTCTTGAAACACGGCCGCAAATAGAAAAGCATTTAAATCAGGCAAAATTAATTCAAAAAACATTAAATAATTAGTGATTACTATTAATAGTATGCTAGATATAGCACAGGCCTTTTATAGAAAACGAAGCACGTCTGACTTTTTGTTGTGCTCTTTCGAGTAACATTCCTTTAATTGCTGCAGGTTTCCATGTTGAGATGAGTGCTCATTTGCTTTGTAATGTAATAGGCAAAATAATCATAAAAAATGGGGCAAGTTCTGCTGCAAAGCCGGATAAAATGCTGTACAATATGCGACAATTTATTATCCATTAAATTTTATAAGAGTATTATGACTGACTTAAACCTTTATAGAAACATTGGAATCTTCGCCCACGTAGATGCCGGAAAAACCACTACTACCGAACGTATTCTTAAACTGACTGGTAAAATCCATAGAATGGGTGAGGTTCACGAAGGTGAATCAACAACCGACTTCATGGAGCAAGAAGCTGAGCGCGGTATTACTATTCAGTCCGCAGCTGTAAGTTGCTTCTGGAAGGGCACTCGCTTTAACGTAATCGATACCCCAGGACACGTTGACTTTACCGTTGAGGTATATCGTTCACTTAAAGTTCTCGATGGCGGTATCGGGGTATTCTGCGGTTCCGGTGGTGTTGAGCCTCAGTCTGAAACGAACTGGCGTTATGCGAACAATTCAAAAGTATCTCGTTTGATTTTCGTAAACAAACTCGACCGTGTCGGCGCAAACTTCTTGAAAGTTACCGAGCAAATCAAAAAAGTATTGGGTGCAAATCCTTTAATTATGACTTTACCGATCGGCTTCGAAGACACCTTCGTTGGTGTTGTTGATTTATTATCTCGTAAAGCCTATGTTTGGGATGAATCTGGACAGCCAGAAAATTACACTGTTACTGATGTACCTGCTGATATGCATGATGACGTTGAAATGTACCGTGCACAATTAATTGAAACAGCACTTGAAATGGATGATGATTTGCTAATGGCTTACTTAGATGGCGAAGAGCCTTCAATGGAAGACATTAAGCGTTGTATCCGTAAAGGTACGCTTGAATTAGCATTCTTCCCAACTTATTGTGGTTCAGCATTCAAAAACAAAGGAATGCAATTATTATTAGACGCAGTAGTTGACTATTTACCAGCTCCTCATGAAGTTAATCCTCAGCCGTTAACTGACGCTGAAGGTGAGCCAAACGGTCAATTCGCAATCGTTTCTTCTGATGAGCCATTCCGTGCCTTGGCGTTCAAAATTATGGATGACCGTTTTGGTGCGTTAACTTTCGTACGTATCTATTCAGGAAAACTAAATAAAGGGGATACTATTCTTAACTCCTTTACTGGTAAAACTGAACGTGTTGGCCGTATGGTTGAAATGCAAGCGAATGAGCGTAATGAATTACAAAGCGCTGAAGCAGGCGATATTATTGCGATTGTAGGAATGAAAAACGTTCGTACCGGTCACACTCTTTGCGATCCTAACCACGAGTGTACACTTGAAGCGATGGTATTCCCTGAGCCCGTAATCTCTATTGCAGTTTCGCCAAAAGATAAAGGCTCAACTGAAAAAATGGGTATTGCGATTGGTAAAATGGTTGCAGAAGATCCGACCTTTAGAGTGGAAACTGATGAAGATTCAGGTGAAACCATTCTTCGTGGTATGGGTGAATTACACCTTGATATTAAAGTGGATATTCTGAAGCGTACTTATGATGTTGAGTTAATCGTAGGTCAGCCACAGGTTGCTTACCGCGAAACGATTACTAAACAGATCGAAGACAGCTATACGCACAAAAAGCAATCAGGTGGTTCTGGTCAGTACGGTAAGATTGATTACACTATTGAGCCAGGTGAGCCAAACTCTGGATTTACATTTGCTTCAAAAGTTGTGGGTGGTAACGTTCCTAAAGAATTCTTCCCTGCGATTGAGAAAGGCTTCCGCTCAATGATGGGTACCGGTACGTTGGCAGGATTCCCTGTACTCGATGTGGTCGTTACGCTGACTGATGGTGCTTATCACCCAGTTGACTCTTCTGCAATTGCGTTCGAAATTGCAGCAAAAGGCGCGTTCCGTCAATCAATACCTAAGGCATCACCACAATTGCTTGAGCCAATTATGAAAGTTGACGTTTACAGTACTGAAGATGATGTTGGTAACGTGATTGGTGACTTGAACCGTCGTCGTGGTATGATTTCTGGTCAAGAGCCAAGTGCGGCTGGCGTACGTATCAAGGCCGATGTTCCTCTTTCTGAAATGTTTGGTTACATCAGTACCTTACGTACTCTTACTTCAGGCCGTGGTCAATTCTCAATGGAATTCTCTCACTATGCTCCTTGCCCAAATAGCGTAGCTGAAACAGTAATTGCCAAAGAAAAAGAAAAGAAAGCCGCTGCTAAGTAATACAGCTAGCGACTTAAAAAAGCCCTGTCAGTTTATACTGATGGGGCTTTTTTTTATCTCAGTCTGTGAAAAAAGAACGTAGTTATAAACATTCTACATTAGAACTCAGATAATTAGCTAATTGTTCGATGGTTGCATACTCCCATAGTAAATTGGGATTCACCTCATGGAGTACTTCATGTTCAAGAGCCTCACAAAATTGGATCGCTAAAACAGAGTCAACTCCATAATAAGCAAAATTGACATTGGGATTAATGTCCTCGACATTAATAGACAGGTGATTTGCAAACCACTGTTCTATCCATTGTTGTAATTCATTTGGACTCGAATCTACTGTTTGCTTTTTAGCGCATTGATTTGCTTTATGCCATTCAGCAATAATTTTTAAATGATTATTTGCGACTGCATGACGACACGCACCGCGCTGAACTTTTCCACTGGATGTTTTAGGAAGAGTTGCTTGTTGAATCAAGATAATACGTGCAGGTAATAGAGGGATATCTTCGGCACAACGTTGTAAAATCGTATTAAAGATCGCATCAAAATCTTTACTACGACGATGTACCTCTTGCACAATAACCAACTCAGGCTCATCATCAATTTCATAGATAAAAGCAGCACAGCCATGTTGAATTAAATCAGGGTGACTGTCATTTATAGTCGTTTCAATATCCTGAGGATAAATATTATGTCCACGAATAATAATTAAATCTTTCAAGCGTCCAGTGACAAATAGCTCACCATTCTCGTTCACGAATCCCAGATCACCAGTACGTAAATATTTTTTGTTAGGATCAAGTAGAGTTAATTCAAAAATATCGCGATTAATATCGGATTTATCCCAATAGCCTTTAGCAACACTAGGACCAGACACGACTATTTCACCTATTTGAAAAGGTTTTAATTCAGCAAATGATTGTGGATCAATAATCTTAAGTTCATGTTTAAGGGGAGTATAACCACAACCCACGAGATAAAGACTTCCATGTTCTGAGTTAGTTAATTGAATTTCATGCTTTTCTTGTAACGCTTTCTTATCAACCTGAAGAATAGTTGTGTTACTGCCCGGTTTTTTGCCACAAACCATTAATGTTGTTTCTGCCATTCCATAGGCGGGATAACAAAACTCTGCTTGAAAGCCACATTCTTTAAATGCCTCGCTAAAGCGTGATAAAGTTCTGGCACTTACAGGCTCTGCACCGTTAAGAGCAACGAGCCAATAACTCAAATCTAATTGTTTTTTCTCTTCATCAGTGATAGTGCTTATGCACATTTCATAAGAAAAATTAGGCGCCGGAGAGATATTAGCACGATAATCACTAATCGCCTTTAACCAAAAAAATGGTCTTTTTAAAAAGGTGGTAGGTGCCATTAAAACACTATGCATATTGTATACTAAAGGATATAAAATAGCGCCAATTAGCCCCATGTCATGAAATGGGGGCAGCCAGGAGCAAAGCGTTTCTCCTCTTCCTTCGAACAGCGCATCAATAGTAACTGTATTGGCAATAATATTTCCATGACTAACCATAACTCCCTTGGGATCTCCTGTGGAGCCTGAGGTGTATTGCAGAAAAGCCAGATCGTCGAGACTAGCCTGGGGAAATGGTAACATTGAAGGAATCCCAGGTATATTCTTATCTGTTTCAATTAACGTAATCTGTTCAAAATTGTATTGCTGTGCCATGGCAGATGTAGTGATAATAGCAGATGCTCTAGCATCATTAATAATTGACCTAATGCGCTGGGCATGACGATTACCACGTGGAGGATAAGCTGGCACAGCCACGATACCTGCCATTAAACATCCTAGGAAGGAAACAATATAATCCAAGCTCGGGGGTAATAATAAGATGGCACGCGCACCGGGTTGCACTACAGTGAGTAAACGAGAAGCCATGCCAATGACTTTTTGCAAAAGATCATTATTAGTTAATGAGTTGCTTTTATTTTCACTTAAAAAGGTGAAGGCAAGATTGTTGGGATAGAGTGTCGCGTTATCATTCAAAATAGAGATTAAATTTCTGGCTACGTCTTTGCACATTTAAACATCTTTGTGATTTGAGTTAATACTAAATGTAGGCTTAGTTGCATCATTTTTCCAGCCAATTGATCAAATTTCACTCGACTTTCCGGCTATACGTAATCAATAAATCATTAAAATAGTGATAAAACAAAGACAAAAAAAAGGTAAAGTTAATTTTTGTGTCTATAATTATTCACATGGTTATATTTAGAACAATTTATGAAAAAATCTATTCCAGTAGAATGGTATTTTGAAAGTTCAATTTTTAAATTCTTCCTTCCAGCAACTTATCTAGGATTAAAAAATCTGATTGGTGTGGACAAACAAGGTTGGGCCATTGAAAAAAATTACTCAGTTCAATCGCTGAAATTAAAAGAATCGCTCAATAACTATCACTCAGAAGTCTATAAATTTTATCAACAAATAATTATCGATTATTTAGGTACTCAATCTGTTGGTATGAATGCTCATTGGTTTGTTCTTTATTCCAATAATACGGCAGAGCATTATCCCTTTATATTTATAGTTAGGATGGTGAAATCTATTTTAATATCGATTGCATTCACTATATTGAATATTATTTTGGTGCTGATGTAATAAAAAAATTTCCTGAATTTGTAGCTATTGTGATGGCCGCATATTTGGAAACAGTCAAGGAGGACGCTGAAAGATGTAAATTAATAATGATGGGAGAAAAACTTTTTATCAGGAACAGGAAGATCAATTTGGTTTGCTTCATCCTATTTATGGAAAAAGGTTTCTCTTCATTTTATTGATTTTACAATTTCAATAGAAAATGGAAAAAATTGTGGCAATTTAAAGGTAATAATATGAAATCTATTGAAATGAAAAATAGCGAGAATGCGGTGTTGCTTATACATGGCCTTTCAAGTAGCCCTTTAGAAATGGTGTCTTGTGCTGGCGCGCTTTATAAAGCAGGTTTTTCAGTACGTATCCCTTTTTATTCAACATTTGGCATGAATTCTCAAAATCACAGTCAAGGGGTAATAGAACCTTGGCAAAAATGGCGTGAAGAGACCCATAACGATTTTATGCAAATGAAAAAAGAATATAAAAAAGTTTTTGTTGTTGGTTTATGTATGGGGGCAATCATCGCTTTAGATTTAGCTATTGAGTTTGAAGAGGAAATTGCTGGACTTGCGCTGTTATCCACTCCATTTTTCTATGATGGATGGGCGATGCCTTGGTACCAAAAGTTTTTACCTTTGATTTTTAAAACACCCTTAAGAAAATTTGTGCATTACAAAGAAAAAGAACCTTATGGGGTTAAGAATGAGGCGATAAGGGATGTGATTAAATTATCAATGCAAAAGCATCATGTTTCATCAGCAGGTAGCTCAAAAATATCAGCAACAGGTATTTATGAGGCATATTTATTAACCCAGGAGGTTAAAAAAAATTTATCAAAGATATCAAATCCGTTGCTAATCATTCACGCCGAAGAGGATGAAACCGCAAGCTTAAGTAATGTTAAATACATTCAAAATAATATTCAGGCGCCAAAGACGCAGGTGGTTATCTTGAAAGACAGTTACCATATGATTACGTTAGATAATGAAAAACATATTGTAGCTCAAAATATAACCGATTTTTTAAATTCCCTATTAGCAGCGTAAGCATAGAGAATTTTTTTGAAGATAATTAGCTTAAAACACATGGTTGATTTATGAGCAAAAATATATCGCTCCCAATTTCATGGTATTTTGATGATTATGTAGTTCAACGAGAAATTAATCGTTTATTTGAAAAAGAACCTATTTATGTTGGTCATCAATTAATGGTGCCCAATATAAATGATTTTCACGTTTTAGAGCGGGAAAATCACAGTAAAATTCTTTTTCATAATGAAGATTCTTATTCGTTAATCTCCAATGTGTGTCGTCATCATGAAGCATTAATGCTTTCCTCTCGGGGAAATACGCAAAAAATAATCTGTCCTGTGCATCGCTGGTCTTACAATACCGAAGGCGTTCTTTTAAACGCACCTAGATTTTCAGAGAAACCCTGCCTTAATCTTGATAAACAATTATTAAACGCGTTCCACGGGCTGCTGTTCATGGGGGAAGAAGATTCTCCATTTAATTTGCAACCAGAGATTGTTAATAATATTGACAGTACCAGGTATCAATTTTCTAAGGTAGCAACGCAAACCTATCCTTTTAATTGGAAAATTTTTATGGAGGTTTATTTAGATAATTACCATATTCCAGTGATTCATCCTGGCTTAAGTAAATTGGTCGATATAGAAAACCAACAATGGGTGATTGAAGAAAATCATTCCGCGCAATTTGTTCAATTGAAATCAGCCTTTACGCGTTTTGGAACCAAAAAATATGAGCTGTATCAAGAAATAATCAAGGAACATTGGGGAAGTAATCTTTCGGTGCAAGAC
>JARLJR010000125.1 GCA_031291095.1 Legionella sp.
AACATCCTTTGCCAAATCGATACCTAATACTTTAATATTGTTCATATGGACCCTCTCTTTTTATGAATGACGTTATTACACCTTCATTCTGGCTCGATTCGAAGCCTTTTTAAAGGGTAGGGTCCATACTATTAACCCAGTCCCTCAGTGTGTATATTACTATTTAAGGAACTAATACTGCCCCCGGTCATGGTGACCAGTCCATGGGCGCCAATGCCAGTTGTGGCTATGTGGGCATTTTGTAATTGCATTGTTGGGATGCCAGCTACAAAAGGGGAACCTAGTGCAACGGCTCCATGGGAGCCAGATCCGGAAGTATTCACTGTACCATTGCTAAACTGTAACACTCCACTGACAGCGGGAGAAGTTATAGATGTTGTGGAGTAAAGACCATAAGCATTATTAGCAGGAACTAAAATATTGAGTCTATTAGCGTTGATTTCACCGCCCAACGCAACCAAGCCCGCACTTTGACGCACGAACGTTGTAGAGTAGGTCGCGATACCTGAAATGGTTCTGATTATACCGCCATTAGAATTAGTGATATTGATTTTCGAGTCAGAAACGTAAGTACTAGAGTTGGCATTGGCAATCACCCCGATTCCTGCGCCCTTTATAGTAAAGTCTGATGCCCAAACCTGAGCGCCATTGGTCGCAGTGATGCCTGTTCCTGCAATGCCAGCGAAATTTATTACAGCCCCATCTATTGTCCCTAATGGTACAATTGTATTATCGGCAACAATACCCGCTGATCCAGCATTAATAGTACCGTAATTGGTAACATTTAGAGGCCCCGTCGTAGCATCAATTTTTACTAGACCGCCATTAGTCATATTAATAGCAGTGACATCCGTTCCTGCAATAGACATATTTGTATTACGCGCATCGATAATGCTACCCGGGTCAACAGCAATCAATACTGCACCACCAGGTTTTTGATCCACACCATTTATCATGAATGTGCTGCCGGGAAGAAGAGAGACCTTACTCCCAGTATCAGCTCGAATCCCAAACATGCCGGTAGAAAAATTTGAGATCAAATTTACGCCCAGAGTTACCGAAGAATTATTACTTGCGCGGACCCCATAACCAGACGTACTGGAGCCTGCTCCAGTCAAATAAATAGGGATATTATCGCCAAGAATGCCAGGAACTACAGTGTTTGAAAGACTAATACCTGTTACATTTGATGAGCTAGTGGAGTTGACCAATATTGGAGTATTGGCACCAAGAAGAACGACGCCTCCATTAGTCATTGAGATTGCCCGTTGCCCTGCTTGTGCGTTAATTGTCGTGCCCGTAGTGAGATCTATGATAGTGCCAGCACCTGACGCGGAGACAACTGCTGTCCCCACGGTGTTAGTACCGAGCTGTGTTCCCGTCAACGCCTCACATGTTCCGCTAGTCAGGACTATAGTACCTCCATTGACGATGCACGTTTGAGCCGCGTATAACGGAATAAATGGGAAGACAGTGAGGCACGCAGTAAAGAAAACCTGTAAAAGCAATAAAAAAAGAGTTCCTGGACTATTAAAAGGACAATCACTTTGAACCATTAAATTTGTTTTGATTGGTAGGGATATTTTACCAGTAATTAATTTAATTTTTCTTTTTACCTCTTCTTGCAGAGTTCCTTTCACTTTTCCATGCTCCTTAAATAAAAATAGAATCCACCCATTTAAAATAAACATTTCCTTGTTATATTTGGGATTAAAAAATGTTTACGATATCAGATATTAATATTTTAATCTCTAATTGAATTTTAAAGGGGAGATAATTGTAAGCATTCCCAAATTTCATATATATTCGAGTCGGCAAATCACAAGTGCTAAATATCTGATAAAGATTAATAAGAGCGCTACCGGACGTACATACTAGGCCTCATATTCGGGATAAGTCAGGGGATAGGTCACTTCGTTTTCAAAAAGGGCTAAAACCCTTGCCAGATAAGGATTGTAGCCTTATTTTATAGAAATAAATGCCAAGTTCACTATGAGATATTAGTCAAACAAGTTGCATCGAAAATAAGCTATAAAGCGCACTTTCGTCATTGTTTTAATTACTACCTTACACATTAAGGTAAGTAATTATATTTTCAAGCCTGGGGTGGTGTCGTTTTTAATATCTTGTGCGCAGTCGCCCAGGGTCAAGCCTTGCTTTGTTTTGTTGTATTGAATTTGTGGAAAAAGGAAAGCGGGAAACCGCTGAAAGCAAAAGGCAACGCTTGACCCTGAGGTGCTTGTTTTGTAGTGATTGATGAGTCCTTGAGCCAAAAATACAAAGGCGATTTGAGGGTAGCAAAAAAAGAGATAGAAACTCGAATTTTTCAACGAGGAACACAATTACCGTCCTATCTACGAATAGTCCACGTTATTTTGGTCCTTAACTTACCTACAAATGCTCTTGGTAAAATCAAAAGAACCGAATTAAAAACCCTGATTATGGAGCAGGGAAAATCCTAAATATGCCTTACTCAATTTTTAATGAGCTAGTATAACAACACCGGCAAATGATGAACCTTCTCCTTTATGCCACTTGCCTAGAGGGGGCCTTTGCAGGAAGGATCGGGAGTTCCCTGGAGTCAAGTTTTATCACAAGATATAAAGCTTTTTGCAATTAATTCAGTTTTTTAGGATAACGAAGATAAATAATATTGGGATGCTGTTGTTTGAGTACTCTCTAAAAAAACAACCGCACCAATCAATTTACCCGCAACATATGCGTTAGCTTTCTTGTGTATCGTCCAGATGACGACCTTTACCGTATGAAAATTGCGATCGATTTCCAAGAGTCTGACCTGATTGCATCAGGTGATGGCCGAGGGACATTTGACTCGGCTCCCACGCTTGCAGAGCGTCCAGAACTTCCTGGTTGTGCTTCGCGAGAGTTTCAGCTAAATCTATTGCGTTCGCAGCTGCTTTTGAAGTACTGGCGGCCGTATGCGGACGGGGAATAAATCCAGCATCACCCAATAGTGCGACTCGTCCCTCTACCAGTTTGGGCGCACCATAATCGAGAATGCTCTGCACGAATGGCTCTTTTGTGGCGGTAATCAACTGTTGGAAAGGAGGCGACAAGGTTTTAGCTGCATAGGCTCGCATATTGCGCTCGACATCGGGGTGCATTTCCCCAGGAGGGATGGAATAGTTGTGCCGCTTGCCGCCCTTATCTGTCAGGATAGTCGGTAACTCTTTTTCCTCATCGTAATTAACATACCAAACCCAATTGAAGCGGCGCTTTTGGGGTTCCAGCGATTCATCTTCACCCGGCACGACATATTGGAGAATATGCGAGTTAGGAAATTGCTGGAACACAAAACGCTCGGTGAAAATTTTGGTGGCTTCATTGGGTAAATCCTTCTCGTCCACCAGCCCGCGATAGGCTACATATCCAGCATAATGCGGCTTGGAACCAAGAAAAAGCAATGCGCGCACATGCGAGTGCGCTCCATCTGCAGCGATCAGCATATCACCGGTTTCGGATGTGCCATCTTCAAAAAATGCAGTTACTGTGTCTTTATCTTGGGTAAAATTAACCAGCTTTTTGGCGACGTGGTACTGTTCAGCAGGAAAATGCCGTTTCATCGAACCGAACAGCATGCCCCATGAGGTGAGTATCTGGTGTATCACCATTGCCTGTGTTACATTGCCATTGTTGTCGAGGTAATAACGTTCATTGGCAATCACACCTAACGGTTTTTGATATTGCACACCCGCCAGGTTAAATGCTCTTACCACCTCCGGCTGCAACACAATGCCCCCACCGCGGCTTTCCAGTTCATGCGGGGAGCGCTCATAGATATCGACATCCCATCCCATGTTTTGTAGCAAACAGCCAGTGAATAGTCCGCCAAGTGAGCCGCCGATAACAATGGCACGTTTACCTATTTTTTGTGTATCGCTCATGTTATCCCCTGTGTAATAGCTTCTCTTATTGCTGCAGCAAACACCCGTACATGTTGTGCACCACTAATCCCTTGATTGCCGATGGTGATAAACGGAACTCCCTGTATACCGCGAAGAGAGTTTTCCATCTCAATGGATTGTATTTCGTTTGTCCCTTCATTCGTCGTCAGAAATGCTGATACTTTTGTAGCATCCATACCTATTTCGCTGGCAAGTGCGACCAACGTTTTTACATCTCCTATATCTTTGCCTTCAAGAAAATAGCCACGCAGGATTCGTTCAGCGAGAGAAGTTGCCTTACCTTCCTTGGCTGCTAGCCAAGTGATGCGGTGTGCTTTGAGCGTATTCGGTGTGCGCGTCATCAAATCGTGTCGAAAATTGATGTTATCTGGTTTACCGGCTGCTTTTACTTGTGCGTCAAGTTTCAGTGAGCGCTCCCAGCTACCAAATTTATGGGAGCGGTATTCCTTACGGTTTTTACCTTCTTCGGGCATTTGTGGATTTAACTCAAAAGGCAGCCATTTGTATTCGATGGTCATGCCGGGAGCAGTTTCGGTAATGGTCTGTCACCGAGAGTAGTTGGAGAACTCTCGGTGGTTTCATCAGTAGTAGCACTATCGTTTTTCATAATATTTACTTCTTATCTAAGAGTTTAAAAAGGCAAGAAGATCTGAGTTAACCTTATTCTTCTCGGTCGTGCACATTCCGTGGGTAAATGATGAGCTTCGCATCCTTTACAAGCTCTGCAGAGAGCAGAGTCCGCGATGGGAGCAATTTGATCGTCATCGCGTTCCAAGGTTGACTTGATCGACCGTGTCCACGTCGGTCAGCCGTGGCTAAATACGACAGGCTGTCCTTTTCCCCAGTCTTTGAAATAAATCTGTGTACCATCTTTCATTGTGAGCGTATTCATTTTCGTTTGTGTAGATAATAGTCGGCCGACGCGCGTAGGAAAGACTCTCGTGCGCTGACCTTGTCTCCATGCTCTAGAGAATACATGCCGCGTTCGTAAATACGGTCCGCAGTTGCCTCCACCCACGCATCCAGGCTTCTTCGTCACCCTCTGGAATCGCGGCGGCAGTCAGAATTTCACTGATATCGGCACCGTTGTCAATTGCAAAGCCTGCAGCACGCAGGGTTGCAAATTTGAAGGAAACATCTTTGAATAGGAAATCCATGATTAAAATCTCTATTTCTGTATATTCAGGGATAATATTAGACTAGGATTATTACAAAAGACAATTTCGACAGAACCAAAGAATTGGCATCATGCCTATGGGTAAACAAAAAATAATACCTATTAAAAATCCTAATAATGAGTAAGGAGCAATTAACCTTTGTATTAATGATCATCCAAAAGTGTGCAGGTTAATTTAATATTTTTACAGGTCTGATAATTTTCTATTGCGGAATACAAATCCTCTGCGCTAATTATTTAAAATAAGACAGATGAGGCAAGAAAAATAATTACGGATTATACTTAAGCTATTGCTCATGGAAGGATAAAAATCATGTATGATGACTTGCGTGCCCCCTATAAAGTAACCGATACACCGGCTCTGCAATTAGGTGGAATTATCGTGGATAATAAACTAATTCCCGATGCCCCTGTATTTATGGTTTTAAAGTCATTAAATCGACACGGTCTTATTGCCGGTGCAACGGGTAGTGGGAAAACGAAAACCATTCAAGTCTTAAGTGAACAACTGTCCTTAGCCGGGGTTCCTTGTCTGGTGATGGACATCAAAGGAGATGTATCAGGCTTAGCAATGCCAGGCCAAATAAGCGATGCACTGAATGAAAGAAGCCACTCGTTAAACCTCTCCTACACACCTAGAGGCTACCCGGTCGAATTTTTAACTCTGAATGAATCGTCTGCTGGTGTTCCATTACGCGCTACCGTAGAAAGCTTTGGTTCTATCCTTTTTTCTCGGATGCTGGATGTAAATGACACACAAGAAGGTGTTATTGCTATATTATTTCAATACGCGAAGCAAGAAAAACTACCCCTCATTGATTTGACCGATGTTAAAAGCCTATTACAATTTGTACAAACAAAAGAAGGAAACGCCCAAATTGAAGCCAATTACGGTTCGGTAGCTGCTTCATCAACCGGTACCATTATGCGTAAAATTGTAGAGCTAGAGGCACAAGGTGGCGGAGATTTTTTTGGTGAGCCTGAGTTTAATGTAAACGATTTATTAAATATAAATGGGCAAGGCTTAGGCGTGATTTCTATTTTGCGCTTGCTGGACATGCAAGATAAGCCTAAATTATTTTCAACATTTATGCTGAAACTATTATCTGATGTTTATCGCGTAATGCCGGAGTTAGGTGACCCTGAAAAACCCAAATTAGTGCTGTTTATTGATGAAGCTCACTTAATTTTTCGTAATGCGAACAAAGCCTTATTAAGTTTGTTGGACACGGTAGTCAAATTAATTCGTTCGAAAGGAATTGGCATTATATTCTGCACCCAAAGCCCCAATGATATTCCGGAAAATATTTTGAGCCAACTAGGGTTAAAAATCCAACATGCCTTACGTGCATTTACGGCTAAGGACCGGACAGCAATGAAATTGGTGGCCCAAAACTTCCCACTGTCAACGTATTATAAAACCGAACAGCTATTAACCGCGCTGGGAATAGGAGAGGCTCTCGTCAGTGGATTAGATGCTAAAGGACAGCCCACACAGTTAATCCAATGCATGATAAGAGCCCCTGAGTCGCGAATGGGGGTCATAACCGAGCAAGAACTACAACAGATTGTTGGCAACTCTAATTTATATACTCGTTACCACCAAAAGCAACAAAGAAACTCCGCTAAAGATATTTTGGCCGCACAAAAAACAGCTCAGACAGACCAAAGTGCATCAGTACCGGGTACCGAAAGTGAATCACGTGCCACGGAGCTATTCAAAGCCGTGACTAAAAGTACATTGTTTCGACAAGTGATACGTCAATTAGTACGTGATTGGACGCGTGCCATTATGTCTGCACTAGGAATTAAAAAGTAAATCCATGAGTTGCTAATTCAGGATAATAGCTTTCAATGCTCGTGAGTGAAACTCACCAAAATTATTTGTCTTTTATCTACTTTTTCTAAGTGACTTTAATGAGACTGATAAAGCAAAAAAGAGGAAAGCTGAGGTAGAAGCGGTTTGGTTTTGAATTTAACATCAAATTTTCAAGGTGACCATAAAACCTAACTACTAATTGCTGATGCTGAGCATGTGCTTTCTTCCATCAGCAATGTGTTAGGCACTAAATTTCATAATTTATTATCATGTTAACTTCTACTCAAAAAAGTGGCTCGATCCTCATCTAAGTACCCCTCATCTATTGCATCTTTTAGAGATCTAATTTTTTGATTATCATGATTTTTATTACCAAGACAATAATATCTACCAAGGTCCTGACGGAATATAATATCATCTACATATAGGTGCTGCTTTATCCCATTAACTTGAAAATTAAAATCATCATCCGATAATAATAGAGTGAGCTTCGCTCCGGGGAAAAAGCTTGGAAACCCATGGTGGTTATTACCATGCGCCAGTCCTGAGTAAAAGAGATAAGGCTTGGATTGGTGCTCCTTAAGAAATATCCTACGAACGTTTTCATCAAAGATCGAATCCCTTCTTTCGTAGTACTCGTCCCAGTCTTTTTTTGTCGGGTGTCTAAAATATTCAGGACTTCCCTCTCTGGCTTTTTTACAGTCTAATACAACTATTCTAATTCCCGCTTGGAGTGCTGCTGTAGCTACTGCTCTTGTATCCTCATCCCCATTTATTAATCTAGAGTTAATGGCGACTGCTCCGTTACTGTCTAGTGATTCATCAAATATATGTTGATTATTATCGTTGGCAAACTCAAAGAATAATGTTTCTATACCAATGCTCTTAAAATATTGAAAATTAGCAATCAAGAATTCTTTGGGAAATTTATGGCTATGATATTCATTGATGACAATTCCTGGCGGAAAGCCGTCAACACAACCATTCTGTATTACGGTCTTAAAGGACACTTCTAATTGTTTTAATTTATTTTTTTGCTTAATAGAAAGATTAAAAAAACCGTCTATTGAAAATTTAAATTGACTCATGATAATGACCTTCATTTACTAATGAAGCGCTTTATTTGGTTAAGATAAGAAAACCAAGCATCCTAAAACCTGGACACTGGTATTGGTGAGGAGTAGTTTGTTAGCGCCGTTTACAAATAATTCCGCCCAACCTCGACAACAGTGTCCAGGCAGCGCATTATCATCATTTGTTGTAAGCGTATTTGTTGCATTTTAGAAAATATCAACCATTAAATATAAAACCACATCATGGCACCAAATTAAACATAAAGTCAAGTTTTTATGAAACTCGTGGGAGCACTACTTTGCTCACTATGTTCTGGATAGGCGAGGCGTAGGCCCTGCAATTCTCATCCTTTTTTGAGTGGATTCTTAGGGCGAGCTTAGATAGTTTATTACGAGGATTAAAATAGGTAGAAATTTGGATTGATTGGCCTGATTGAAGTGACCTTAACCCAGTGATAGATATCAAAATTAAATGTGGAAATATTGAGAACAGAATTAGATTGTAGAAAATTAATAAATCAACTTGATGTTATTAAGTTTATTTTATTGGTTGTTCTCTATAAAGTGAGTTTTCCCTCGATTGCTTGCCATACCTCAACTAAAGCTCGTCTGCTCTTGCTTAGTGATACAAAAACAAAACATCTTTATGGGTTCCAGTCGTTAATATGATATATTGTAAATCCTAAAAATGCTCAGGCATCTAATATGAATAAACAGTTTGGTACAGTGAACCGATTTAACAAAATAAAGGGCTATGGCTTTATTACTCCGGATACAGGTGAGTCAGAGGTATTTGTTCACTTTTCAGAAGTTGTAGTAGCTGGCTATAAAGAGCTAAAAGAAAATCAGCGCATAAGTTACGTGCTTATGGAAGGTGAGAAAGGTCTGTTTGCAACAAAAGTGGAAATTATTTTACCAGTTTAGGGCATTCTTGATTGATAGATCATCAATGCTAGCCATTGTAAGATGGTATTACGGGGTAAGTCAGGATACGTGTGTAAATAGGGCTTTTCATATTTAAAATGACCTGCAACCCTTGCCACACATGGGCCGCAGGCTTTTTTTGATAAAATCAATTCGTACCTTTGTTAAAGTGCGGTTATGCAAAAGATTGAAGTTCGTTATTTCTGTCTTTAAACAAGAATTTATCCCTCGTTGCGTGTAAATTTGCAGGGCGATGAGCCAAATCCAAAACATATTCATCAAAATGGCTTAGTGCTCGGAACTTGTGCTTTGACGCAAAAATACTACCTATTTGCCGTTAATATGTCATGAGTACAACAACATTTTATCGATGACAAGCTAAATTCAGCGGATTCTATGCGCAGTTATTTCCAATGTGATAAAATATAATATAAGTACGTCCTCAACTAAATATAGAGGATGGAATATGCCCGATTTTTCTCGTCTAATAATAGCCGCTAGTGATGGCAATAAAAGAAAATTGATCAAATATTTAGATAAAGGCGATCCGGTAAATGATTTGAGGTCAGGAGTTTCAGCTTTGTGCCGCGACAGTAGATTTAGAGGGCCCAGGAACTCAAACCTCTTTATGGACTTACTTAAGAAAAATAAAACAAGATGAGCTTGGGGAAGAAAGTGCTGCTTATTATTTATTAAAACAAGTAAAAAGCTATCTTGATAAAAAAGGAGTTAAGGAAATAAAAAGCGATAGGCGAGAATCATTTTTAATACAGACATCAAGTTTACCCCGTGAATTATTAGATAAAACAAACTTGCCCTACCGTTTATCTACTCCTGTTTCTACGGTTCGAGATTATTATTACTCTAATGAAACAATGATGACTAATGAAATGATAGCTTATGAGCAAGCAGTTAAGTATGATGGGGATGACCTTGCGCAGCTAATACACGATTTAAATCATTTTCATTCTCACTTTCCAGAAAAAACCTCCAGGAAGCAGTAATGTTGGCAGGTCTTTCCTTAATGATAATTTCTGGGCTGTCTTTGGGAATCGTGCCCAAATTTTTGTTTTTTATTTTTAAGGAAATAGACCCAACAGAATTAATCTCTGCTATTGCCGGATTGAGTCTAGTTGGTGCGCTAATAATATTAATGGTGATGTTAGAGATTATTCCAGATCCTCAAAAAATGAGGTTATTCGCCACGATGAGTGGCAAGCCCTAATCGATGAAAAAACAAAACCTATATTGAAAACACTGCAAAAATTAGCATTACACGATCCTGTACATTTTCCTGCCTCTGCGGAAGAGCTGGATAAATTTAAAAGTCATATAGCTTTCTTTGATCAAAGAAAATTATCTATCAGCCAAGTTAAACATGGTGTTATTTCAGCCACAAATAAATGTAGATATAACAAATATACCGTATTTTTTACGGTATTTTAAAATACATACTCTATGTAAAATAACTCCACAATTAGATAGGGCGGAAATCTTGGTGTCTACCAACGTGGCCAACATTATAAGATGCTTATGGATCTGTTTTTAATCAGCTAAGGAGGATGTAGTTATGCCTGTAATCAATAGTATTAAAGATAATGAACGTTTTGAATGTAAAGGAGATGTCACTATCAATGGTGGTATTGGCAAGAATGCAATCGTTATTATAACAGACGGATCACTATTGGTTAATGGTGATGTTGAAGAGCGAGCTGATGTTCGCCTCGTAAACACCCAACAATCCGGGGCTGTAGTCTCTGGCGTATCATTTTTCAGTGTTTCTAGTGTTTCTAGTGTTTCCGTTAGTGTTTCCAGCTCTAGCACGATTAGTGCACAACATACATTACAGATTACTGGGAATTTAGGAAGTCATGCAAAAATTAACACCCAAAGTGCTGATATTAATATTGAGGGTGATATTGGCTCACACGCACGTCTTAAAACAAAGAGTGGCGACATCCATGCTAGTAATGCAGTAGGCGCAAACGCACGTCTTAAAACAAAGAGCGGCAACATCCATGCTAGTGCAGTAGGTGCAGATGCATCTCTTACTACTATGAGTGGTAATGTAAAAGTTGTAAGTGCAGACCCAACCGCATCACTAGAAACAATGAGTGGCAATATCTACGAAGGTGGGGTAAAACGAAAAAAAACCACAACTCACGATAGCAATGTATATAGTGGCAATGTATGTACAACTAGCTTTTCTATTCAGTATAGGTAGAGGGGCGGTGCTAGATTAATAATTGTAGATGGTCGAGGCATCACTAATGCAGTTCCCTGCAGTGCTGCTTCGTCTGTGCCATTTGGAGAGCAATCCGTTCGATAATGTCCTTTTTGTATTATTAAGGTTAGATTTATGGATCCAGAAACTACAGATTTTTTAGAGATGGAAGGTCTACAATATTGGCCGAAATTTTATGCTCTAAAGTGCCCACGTCTTTATAGTTGATTGCTAGTTTAGGAGTAGCCTCATTTATGAACGATATTGATTTACTGTTTATAATGCATTAGAGATTTATTTTTAACAAAACCTCCGTTTAGCAGCCATTCGGTTTTATTATCTCAAGGTTAACTTCTTCTAATATATGAAGCTCATTTGATATTTTTCCTTAGGGTAAATATATCCATGCTTTGGATTCCCTGTTATAGAATTTAACCTGACACTATTAGGTAAATGAAACTATGACTAAAAAGCCATCAATAGAGTCTCATAAAACGACCGTTTTTCAAGATTGTAATTTATAAATAGAATACACTTCCTATGAAAACTCAAACAGTTATTTGATGTGATGAATACTATTAACAGAAGTTATACTCTCGCTGACTAACAAGTACAATTCATTAATTGCAATTGTAAAGGCTTGATTGGATTTAAATACAAATTCAAACTCGTTTTTGTTCGACTTCATTTCTGCCATTTTAGATGCAGCTGTACTCCAAAAAGAAAAGCCTATTTTATTTTTTGAGGCATCACCAGAAAGATATTTTATAATTTCTTTAAACGCCTCCGATTTAATTTTGTTTCTATGAATTTTTAAATTAATGGTAGCGGTTTCATTTTTAAAAATATTTTCCACGGAATTAAAGGGCCTACCGATGGATAGAGAAATACCAATTTGAGTTAATCTTTGGATTTCATAAATTTTACTTAGGGTATCTGTAGATAAATTCCACTTATTAGGGAATATAAATGAATCTCTTTTTATATCTTTGCTTTCAAAAGGGGAAAGGGGTAACCGGATAACAGTATCAACAATATAGTCACCCAATACAGAGATTACATTAATTTGATGTTTAATTTTAATATAGTCGACTCGTTTAATTCCCTCTTCTTTAGTGCTTCCAAAAGCACTTCCCATTGCTATACTGCCTAAATTCAATGATGCGGCTAAATCAAAATGAGCAAATCCTGTTATTACTATAAATTTCTCATCCTTCAATAAACTTTTATTTAATTGGCTAATACAATCATGCATATATACATTTCTTTCAACTAGGTTTTTATTAGCGGGAACAGGGTAGTCTATACAAAAAATGGTAATATCTCTTTGAGCAATACTTTCTAATAATTTTTGAATCATTTGAATTCGTAAAGTTTGAGAATTAGTTAGTAGAACATCATCTGCATCGATGCGATTTAAAAGCTCTTTCAATAATGGTGTTGCGCTGTTTAGAGGTAATTTATTCCCAATTTCTCTACGGTCAGGAAATTCAAAATAAATATGCTTAACTTCGTCAGGCAAATCTAATATCAAAACACATAATTGCTCCCAAAATGCCACATCGTCATGTTGATGCAAAAAGCAAATGCCTTGATTGCTTTTAAAAAGTTTTTTTACCTCTTTTAATATTTTTTCTCTTCTTTGGTGGCTTTTTAAAAACATGTCTTATTAATTCCAAATTTTCTTATAGAAAGTTAGGCTTAGGGAGCAATGGAACAGCCAACCGATTTGACCTCTGGCCGGGATCTTTGTAAAAAAGGGTCATGATTAAATTTCAATCAAATTATACCTTTTACACGTTAGGTGTACCTTATATTTTTGATTTCTATTAACGTCCGATTTTCTCCTTCCGGGTTTCTACAATAGAGATAGGTTATTCTGCAGAAAGAATTGCCCAGATCAACAGCGAATTCCATCCTGGTTGAGTTACTTACAGGGTCTAAATATTGACATGACCCTTTTTTACAAAGATCCCGGCCAGAGGTCAATAAAATCAGGGGCTCGAAAATATTATCAAAACTGGGCTAAAGCGGAAAACTGGAAAAATTTAATACTTATTTTGGTGAGGTCATAATTAATCGAGTAGGATGGAGACCTATAACTAGGCCCGGTCGGAATGCTGAAAGAATAATACAATCTTGGTTATTATTAGGCGTGGCAAAAAAATTATTAACGAAGTAAGTTATTTTCACCGTTTAGGCCAAGCCATGATAAAAAAATATGGTCGATATGATTATAAAGATTTTGATGCTTGTATAAAAATTGTGGATTACGTTGGTCTTCGAGCAAAGGTAAATTTTCCTCACAGAGATTCAGCAATTATACAAGTAGTATTAATACGTAAGCGCATCATCTCGCAAGAAGATTCTACGGTTTTAGATAATAAAATCTGGTTTTACAGTGTTTATGAAAAAAGAAGTGTTTTTTCTTAGAGGTGTGCTTATTACCCGTACAGACAACTAACTCGAGCCAGTTTTATCAGGAACAGGCGGAGCTTTTTTCCTGACAAGGATAATAGCATAATTTAATTATAGTCGTTTTAGCCCGTATTTAAGAATATTCCGTAAATTATTTTTCAATTACAGCTTTAGAAAAATTATTTGTTCTGACCTTTACAAGACTATATTGAGTTCCAATCATATGAGAAAATTATAAAATATTTAAAGGGAAGAGAGGTTTTATGATGGGTAAAATACAGCTCGGCCTGACTCATGAACAAAATTTCGACGACATTGTTAACCTGATTAAGTCTTCAAAAAATCTAGCTTATCAAGCAGTTAATACTGTGTTGATCGATCTATATTGGCGTATTGGTGAATACATAAGTAAAAAAATATCACATGCTGAATGGGGTGAGGGGGTTGTTGAGCAGCTAGCAAGCTATATTTCTCGAACTCAATCTGGAATTAGAGGTTTCACCAGGCCAAATCTTTTTCGGATGAAGCAATTTTATGAGATTTATCATAGGGATGAAATTGTCTCACCGCTGGTGAGACAATTTCAAATTTATTATAATCGCATGATATTTAAAGTAATTTAATTGATTATTGGTAAAAATGGCATCGTCAATTTAACTTTGAGCTAAACTGATATTTATTTATCGGATGAACAAGATGCTAGAAAGGAAGCCGAAAGATACCGTTATCCTATAGAGCTCATCAGTATTGCGGTATGGAGTTATCACCGATTTAATGACAGCTACCGTGATGTTTCGGAGCGCTTGTTGTATCGTGGTATTGAGGTGAGTTATGAAACGGTACGTCAATGGTGCCTCAAATTTGGCCCACAGTTTAAGAATGTGATTAAGAAACGCGAGCCCAGACCTTCGGATAAATGGCACATAGATGAGCAGCAGGTTCGCATCAACGGTTTATGGCGTGCCGTGGATGAAGAAGGCTATGAATTGGATGTTTTTTGCAAAAGAGCCGCAATAAGAAGGCAGCTATACGCGTCCTATCTCGGTTATTAAACGCTCATCCCAAGCCACGTGTTATCGTAACGGACAAGCTAAGGAGCTACACAAAACCAATTCACCAGATGTGCAAAAGTACCGAGCATCGTTCGCATAAAGGACTCAATAACCGGGTGGAAAATGCCCATCAGCCTACCAGGAGAAAAGAAAAATTCCTTATCCGCTTCAAATCACCAGCAGGGGCTCAGAGCACCCTGGCGCTCATGGGGAAAACCAGAAATCTCTTTGCAGTTGCCGTTGGACGGTACACCAAATCGGCATCACAGCAGAGAATCCAATTTAATCATGCTAAAGAAATTTGGATAGCGACTGCCACCGAGATTCTTTGCGCCTAAAATTCAATCAGATGCTCTTTCTTGCGTTAACAAAAGTTAAATTGACGATGCCGTCTGATATTATCAATGATAAAATAATTTTATCAGCCCCTCCTGGCCGAAGGTCATTTTGTGGGTTATGCATTCTATTTTATTGAGTAGAGAACCCAATAAGATGCTTGTAAAATCAATTAATTAAATCTTTATTGCTAGTTTGGTTTCGATATGCGAAAAAACCCTACTTGAAGAAATTAGTCATGATGATGGTTTTATTGTAGCGGATACTTTATTAAAAGTGGTGCCTTCAAAAGAACTTTGACGTGGTTTAATAGATTTGAGCCCCCCAGTTAAGAGATAATGCACTTAACTGGAGAAAGTAATGACGATAAGAAAGAAATACCCCAAAGAATTTAAACTGGATGCAATTAGTCTTGTTTTAGAGCAAGGTTATGGGGTAACAGAAGCAGCAAATAATTTAGG
>JARLJR010000021.1 GCA_031291095.1 Legionella sp.
AACTATTTTTTTTGTTTTCCCGCATCAAAAGTTGGGTTCTTTTTCCTCCTGTATGATTCTCCTTTAATTATAATTTGATGTGCATTATGGCAGAGTCTGTCCATCAAAGCATTTGCCATAATCTGATCCGGGAAGATACCGCCCCAGTCACTCATGGAACGATTGCTGGTAAGGATAATTGATCCCTTACCATATCTGGCATCTGTAATTGCATAAAGATATTCTGCGGATTTCTGATCGAGCTTCTTAAAAGCAAAGTCATCGATGATTATCAGATCATTTTTAATAATGTTCTTTAACAGTTTGCTTAACCGGTTGGTTAAATCCGCCTGAGATAAAAGTGTGAACAGTCCATGGAAGTTGTAAGTACCAACTGTTAAGTAATTCCTACAGGCTGCATGTCCCAGTGCTTTAGCAAGATGAGTTTTGCCGGTACCGGTAGGACCAACAAAAAACACATTCTCCGCTTTCTCAATAAAGTTGCCGGTAGCAAGCTGTCTGATCTGGGAAGCATTTATTGAGCGGTTAAAAGTAAAATCAAAACTTTCCAGTGTTTGGTTAGCTTCAAGTTTTGCATTCAGTATTAACCTCTGCAGTCGTCTGTTCCGCCGGGTCTCAAGTTCATCGGATAATATCATCGATAGCATTTCTCCTAAAGATAATTGATTCTGTGTTGCTTCCATTAACCGCAGTTCAAGAGTATCCAGTGTACCGGATAGTTTTACTGCTTTGAGTTGTTGTTTTAATTGAGCAATGTTGGACATAGTTCAGGATTCCTTTTGGGTTTTAGTTTACGTTAATAAAGTAATCCATGTTTCTTACAAAACAGGATGTTTCAGTTGATATATTTATTGAAGTTTCTTCTTCATTGGATTCGATTATCTTTTCAATGATCGACGTAAAGACTTTGGGTGTAAGGTGCCGGTAATCATCAAGAGCTGCCTGACTTGCCAGAGCTATTATATCTTTCGGGTATCTGGAAGCAATGCTTAATAGTCCCTGAGCTTTTCGCATATTTATAAATGCATGTGGAGCAAGTATTCTGGTTATCAGATCTCCAAACTCAGGACTGATTTCCTCTGCATTTTTTCTGACTGCATAAGGCAAACCTGTATTCATCAT
>JARLJR010000126.1 GCA_031291095.1 Legionella sp.
AAACCCCAAAACCCCAAAACCCCAAAACCCCTCGGGATATCCAAATACACAAAAGCATGCATACGCTGAATGTAGTTAAAAGCTGTGTGACAATACGAAACCCATACGTGAACTGCCGCAACTAATAAAACATATCGATAATAAGAATCACGTCTCATTATAGGGCAATACTATAGCAGCATAGTGCAGCTCAACGATAACTACATAGAAGAAACTCACGTTTCGATATTACCTCGTCAATCTACTGGAGATGGAACTGCATTTTGTCCTTTGCTGCTAGGGCGTAATTCCACTTGGCGTTGATATTTATTATGAGAGCGCTGGAGAATTCTTGCATGGACTTGGCACCGTTGGGCTCTTTTTCAAAGAAAACAGCAGCAGCTTTAGTGGCATTGCCTATCGCGTGGTAGACTGCGGATAACTCTGTAAACGGTATAAAGATTCCACCGTGGTACCCACAGTTGAACTTCCAACTTTGTATGAATCCTATATCGCCGCACTTCAGGCAAAATATATCGCCGGTTCGTGTTAGTCGGAGCTTCCCAGTGCACAAGTGGTGAATCCACGATATGTTTCCCCTATTTGGGCAGTTCCCTTCGAAGGATCCTGGGCATGGAAATTTTAGTCGTATGCTAGTCATTCTTTGAAATATATATATACATTGGCAGGCAACTTTTAGGTGCATTGAACACAACAATAATATAGATAACAAGCACAATGCAAGCTTACCTGTTAATTGATAAGCAAATACTCCTGCAGCAAAGTAGAATGCTAGACGCTCAAAGAAGGGTGATAAGTGCGTTCAATGCTCTGATCACTAGAGTTGAAGAAAAGAAGGACTACAGTGTAGCAGAAAATGATCTGATTTTGCAAATTTCGGTGACCTCTGCGATTTACTCAGATGCGATGTATGTAAATTCAACGGCAACATACAAACGAAAATTGGAAACTAACTTCGAGAAAGCGGCTGCAAATCTTCCCGATTCAATAGTTGCGCAACCGCTTATAGGCCAATATATCAACGCATACAAGACCGTGCTTAAGGGGAGCAAGTTTGTTGCTCCTGTAATAAAGCACAAGGCAGGCATCAACGGAAAAGCAATGAATATGTTTGCCGCATTATATTCAATATCAGGAAGAAATGACGAAAAAATTGCTGCGATCAATGGAATTGAGCCAGAGGACTACAGCCAATTCAAGGAAGTCAGCACCGCAAAATCAGGAACGTACATGGCCGACTACAAGTTCAGTAAACAATTTTCTACGCCTTACAAGAATTACGCTAATTACGTAACTCAGACACAAGCAAGGGGCTGCTCTCGCTGCGAACTCTCATGGTTGTACACAGGCTATTGCACTACGTGCGGATATAATCGATGGTTGATGGTCTGCATTCACTGCAGACTTACGTATCATCAATATTGTAGATGTTCCAATGCTGTGAGTGTGGGAGGCTACGCTCGCTGCGAGTACATTAAGGTGCGATGCTATAGCGGACTGAAATGCTGTATTTGCAAGAACTTCCTTGGGGATAAACCCGCCAGTGTATGTAATATTTGTAAACTGCGTGTTTGCTCGTCGTGCAGTACGAGTTAACGCATATTTGATCAGTATAATCTCACAATTTGATTTGATTGAGTTTTTTTTCAAGCGGGGGTGTCGTTGGTTCCAGGCCACGTTAGCGACTTAGTTGCCAGTTTCGATATTATGCGATTACATGCTCTTCGGCTATTCTGCTACACACATTTGTTCCCTATGCCTGCGCTACGTTTCGCATC
>JARLJR010000127.1 GCA_031291095.1 Legionella sp.
ATCCTTTTGCATTAAATTCTGTTTCATAAAAACCTTGTTCTTTTGTTTCATTTACAAGAACTCTTACTAATGCTCCTTTAATATCGTAAACCATTATCTTTACATATCCTGCCTCTTTTAATCTGTAGCCAATTTTTGTTGATGGATTAAAAGGATTCGGGTAATTCTGGAATAATCTGTATTCGCTTACCATTTGAGGTTTATCATTTATACCTGTTATTATTCCTATCTCTTCACTTAAAGGTGATTCATTCCCCTGGTTGTCTGTTGCTTTAAGTTTATAGTAATATTTTTTCCAGTTTACCAGGGGTATTTGAATAAATACTGTATCCGACTGGACTGATATAAGTTTTGTTGAGTCTGCTGTAAAATTCTGAACTGTATCCCTGAATAATTTGTAGTTCTTAAAATCTGCCTCTGTATTCTTTCTCCAATTAACAACTATTTTTCCTGAATCCTGTTTTACATCAAGCCCAACCGGTGCCCTTGGGGCTAAGTCCTTATAGGTATAAGTCTCTCCCCCGGGTCCGCCCAAATAACCCATATCCGAGCGGGTACCATCACGATCTAGAATTGAAGGGTCACCGCTGTCTATTGCAGGGGAATACTTCTGTAGATGGAAATCAAAGTTCATCTGGCTATTCGGAATTGTGTCTTTTACAAACATAGGGTCAGCTTCTATCTCGTGTGTATTTAATGTTCCTGTCTTTACATTTATATTATTCCCCCAGTAAAGGTTATAATCCTTTCCAAAGGTTATTGGTCCTTCAACACCTATCCATGTCTTATAAAATATATTATTTTTTACATTATAATGATCAGTAGCATAAATACTTCCAAAACCGAAATTCTGCTTTTCATAACCTATTGTATTATTTATTATATCACAACTATCTGAAATACTTACACCAATACTCTGTATTGAAAAACCCATTATTAAATTATTTTTGATTATTGCTGATTGTACTGAGTAAGCTGACATTACTCCTTCATTTGCATTATTGCCGATAATTAAATTATTTGCGATAAGCGGAATTCCTCCATCAAAGAATTGTATTGCTTGCTCGCCACCATAAAAATCATCAATATAAATAAGAGAGTTTAATACTTTCGGTTTACATGTATCTGAACCGCAGAATGTAAATACTCCTGTTTTACATCCGGTTATTATTACATTTTCTATTGTGTTAGAGGATTCGCCGATAGATAAAGCAATATTGCAATTTGAAAACCTGCAATTGTCTACATGAGTATTATTAAAAATATTTGAGATTCCATAAGTATCTCCGCTTTTTGAAGGCCCTATAATGCAAAAGTCCTTTATTGAAAA
>JARLJR010000128.1 GCA_031291095.1 Legionella sp.
TCAATGCCAAACAGATTCAAAATAGGACGTTTGAAGACAGACCATTCGTCTTTGATTGGATCCCACTTCATATTAACGAAGCAAAGCCAATCTTCTTCTTGCAGTGTTGGGTAGTCTGTCCGGAAATAATAGCCCGGCCAGCGGGTTTCTTCACGGAAGGTTACCGCACGCAAATGAGCTTCTGCTTGCCAGAATCTGTGTTTATTTTCCCATACTCTTAACAATTCATACAGATCTCTCGCTGCCAGTTTTTCTCCATCTTCTTTGAGGAATACTAACAGTTCTGCTGCCCGATCTAAGGATGCTTTGTTCGTTGAGAAGTTAGAACTTACTCCACCAACATATTCATCCATAACCTTTTGAAGGCGGAACATATACTGCTTAGGAATTATATAGTTTGGATTGACATTCTCATCGGTTGAGAAGTCTTTGAATTCTTCAAACAGTGCCAGCGGTTGGAAGATGACTTCTTTCATCTTAGCAATTACTTGAGGATCAATCTCTGTTTGAGTATTGTGGTCCAAAATATACTTCACGGCTGCTTTGCCAGCAATTCGGCCTTCAGCATGCGTACCTGACGAGAACTTATGCGCACATGCTCCTGTAGCATCTCCTGCAGCAAACAGTCCCGGTACGGTTGTCATTTGAGCATATCCCCAGAAATAGTCTGTTCCACCGGAGAGATCTTCAGGACCGGACACCCAAGCTCCTGAGCCTCCTGAGTGGGAACTAATGAAATATGGTTCGGTGGCGCCAATTTCTGACGATCTTGATTCAGGCTCAACATTGGTTGCGGCCCATAGTAATGCTTGCGAAATGGTCATATCCAAGAAATCTTCCCAAGCTTCGTTCTCCAGTGTTTTCATCTTTTTCTTGAAGGCTTTGTCGTCTCCCTCGTACTCTTTGGCCAGGTTAGCGATTGCTTCCTCTGTCCGCATGAAGAGAGGTCCTTTGCCCTCTTTGATGTCCAATAAGCCCAAGTAATTGCGCAGATTGGCTGGTTGTGGCTTAGCTGCTCCGTATTTGCCCCAGTTCTTCAACTCATCCGCACGGGTTACCATGTAGTTTTCTCCGAGCGCATTCGTTGCCCGTGATTTAAAGAGTAGGAACCAAGCTCCTACCGGACCGTAAGCATCTTTAAAACGGATTGGCACAAAGCGGATTTCTTGGCAAGTCATTTCCGCTCCGGCTTTCATTGTGAAATAAGCTGAAGATCCTGTGGAAAATGGAGGATACCAAGACCGTCCACATCCTTCACCGGTGGATTTTGGTTTAAAGACTCCCACGGTTCCACCCATGGCACACATTACTGCCTTCGCTTTGAAGACATAAAATTTGTTTTCACGAACACTGAAACCGACAGCTCCTACGCATTTTCCATCGACAATCAAAGGTTCGGTAATGAAGACGCGTTCATAGATGTTTTCGTCTCCTAAGGCATTTTTCGCTGCTTCAGCTACGATGACTTTGTAGGACTCTCCACTGATCATCAGTTGCCAACGGCCTTCATGCACATAATTACCGTCGTCATCTTTCCAGAGAGGTAGACCCCATTGCTCAAAGAGATGAACCGAACTATCTACGTGACGGGCAATGTTTGCCACTAAGTCATCACGGGCTACCCCCATGAGATCGTATTTTACATACTTGATGTAATCTTCAACCGTGTTTTTACCTTCAGCAAGTCCTACATAGAGATTGATGGCCGACAAGCCCATTCCTACTGCTCCTGAACGTGGCATGGACGCTTTATCTACTAAGGTTACCTTTACTCCATGTTTCTTGCCCCAGTAAGCCGCTTCTATAGCTGCGCCGCAGGCTCCCATTCCTCCTCCAATGATGAGAAGATCTGTTGTTATTTCTACCGTTTCAAAATCCATCGGCATTGATATTAACCTCCCTATTCATTTCTCATTTTAAAATTTATTTCTTAAACGTCCAGATTGGCATTTTCATTGATGCAGGTTCTGTATACAGCTCGATGCTGTCGATATCGGTCGTTACTGGATAGTTGCCGCCTGGTACTGCAGATCCTTCTTCTGTCGTGCGAATCGGGAACTTGAAGCGTTTGGTCATTCCATTACGGAATTTTACTGTCCACATAATGCTGTCCGAACCACGAAGTGGGGTTACCGAGGCACCTAGTGGTACGAAGTCTGCGTACCCTCTAAGATCCATCGCTTGTTGTGGACAAGCCTTTACGCAGCACAGGCATTCCCAGCAAGCCCAAGGATCAAGATTGATCCCCTTCATTCTTTCTTTGTCTAAGGCCATCAAATCATTGGGGCATGCATACATGCAAGCTGTCTTGTCTTGCCCTTTACATCCGTCACATTTCTCCGTAATTACAAAACTCGGCATAATTTTAACCTCCATCATTTATATTATTACTAATTGAACTAGTCTTTTGATTTGAATAACGTAATTAATCAAAGCTTCCTCCCTATAGAAGGAGTACCCCTCAAATCAAAAAGCTATAAATCACTACCTAATGACTTGATTGGGGACTCCTATATATGGTATTCAGCCAGAAAAATCAACCTAATTCAATTTGAAGAGCCTTTTTCACTAACTCACGCATAACAGGGCTAAATCTCTTGCCCTTCAACTAACTTACTTGCCAGAGTAATATTTGAGCAGAATTTTCAAGACTTCTGGACGACTGAAATTGCTTGGAGGAACTTCGCCGTTTGCTAACATTGCTCTTAATTTTGTACCACTAATTTTCAGATGATCTTCTTTACCATGCGGACAGGTTTTTTCTGTTGTCATACCATCGCATTTAGTACAGAACATAGCTGCTGTCACCTTGATAGGTTGACAAAGAAGTTCGCCTGGTTTAAACTGGTCAAATATTTCTTGGGCTTGATAAGCACTATAATAATCGCCTACACCTGCGTGATCACGACCAACTAAAATGTGGCTGCAACCAAAGTTTTGGCGGAAAATGGAGTGAAGAATGGCTTCGCTAGGTCCAGCATAACGCATTTCCATCGGATAAACCTTCATCACAACATTTTTTTCATTAAAATAATTTTTCAAGAGAACTTCATAGCATTCCAGACGTGTTTCAGCCGGAATATCGCCTTCTTTGAGTTTTCCTACGATGGGGTGAATAAATAGCCCATCACAAATTTCATTCCCCATCTTGCACAAGAACTCATGAGAACGATGCAACGGATTCCGTGTTTGGAAAGCCGCAACAGTTGCCCAGCCCTTTTCATCAAATATAGCTCTCGTTTGTGCAGGGGTAGCATAGTAATCGCCGTATTTAGTAGCGTATCCGAGTTGGCTAAATGTTACAAACGAACCACCAACATTGATATTTCCTTGAGCCATAACTTTTACAACACCGTCATGTACAGGATCATCTGTAAAGAAAACAGCTTTGCATTCTTTGATTTTGTCGTATTCGTATTTATCATTAACCGTTAAAATACCGCAGTAGGTATCGGTCTCATCATCAACTAAAGCTACTTCCATGCCAATTTTGAGGGCCGCTGCTTGCTCTTCAGTGACGGAAAGTGTGATCGGGAGAGGCCATGCTAAACCATTGGTTAAGTGCTTTGTTTCTACAACACTCTCATAATTTGCCTTGTCCATAAATCCTGTCAATGGGCTAAATGCACCCATTCCAATCATTAAAAGGTCAGATGTTTCTCTAGAAGACATGCGAATCACCGGTAAAGTTTTCGCTTTGGCCAAAGCCTCAGCCCGTTGAGATTCAGGAAGTAATACTGGTGTTAATTTTCCGCCATGCGGTGGTACTAGTTTAGACATGTTATAGTCCTCCTCTATTTTATTTTCAATATGTGAGTCTACGACAGAAACAAGTGTTTATCCTAAGCCAGTGCCCACAACACTTTTGCTGAAAAAGACACTGTATAAACAGAGTTTCCGGCATCCCCCCTTTCAAAATTCCCTTTGCTTTTATTAAACTCTATCACTCAGCCCAAATTTCAGATCCCATAGGTTTGGGGTAAAAACCCGCTCCTCTACAGACCATCCGGTTGGCAAGCTGCGCATAGTAGTTCAGACAATTCCATAACTTGTAGGACATCGCCTTTTTCCAAACCTGCGCAAGCATCGTCAAGCATCGCAATACAGTAAGGGCAAGCTGTAACTAA
>JARLJR010000022.1 GCA_031291095.1 Legionella sp.
GGATATAATGCAAGCGGTTATTCCGGCCAGTTGCCTGATATCGAATTGATATTAAATGGTGATATCGTCGCTCAGCAGACAGTACCTGAACCGGCGGCCATGGTTCTCTTCGGTTCTGGCCTTGTCGGTCTTGCTGGCTTGGGGCTGAGAAGAAGAAAATAAGACCGGCGCAATACCTCTCAATAAAAAAGGCAGGGCTCTTTTTGGTCCTGCCTTTTTTATTTTTCTCAATCAGAGAAGTTGTCTGAAATGTTCCTCGTCAGGGTGTCGCCGGGACTTTACACGGAACAGCTTTGCGCTTCCCCCTGATTTCGGGTGGTGCCCTCGTCTCCACCTACCTGTAACTTCTGGAAAAGAGATGTGCTTCATCAGGTGTCTGGTGAGGTCCGCGGTATATTGGTATGGTAAAAGCCAGAAGTGCGGCGGTCCTGTTGCCTCGGGACGCATAAATTGTTCAGGCGCAGGATACCGCAGCATCCCTGGGAATTGGAAGTGTTGGAAACGTCGGTTTGTTACCTACTTAATGCGAGTTTCTGTCTTACAAAAAATAGGTTCATCGCCGATTTACGCACTGTTATTTATCTGATATAAGGTATCTGTTGCGGGATGGTTTGGTCGTGTGGCCTCCCCCTTTTTTCATGGGAAGACTTTGAAATCATTATTCTTTTATACGGAGGTGAGCCATGTTGAACATATCGAATAGTATTGTGTTTCTGTGGTTGTTGCCAGTAGTATTACAGATTGCGATTCCGCTTGTCATTCTTGTTGCTAAAGGTGGGCAGGTATGTTTTAGGAAAATCGTTAAGCTGCGGAATGACAGAGCTACTGATGTGGACTTCGGCGCTTTGGGTTCTCCTGGATGAAAAATGCCCCTTATGCGTTAGCCTGTTAATTCCGGGGATAATGATCGGGCAGGAAGTTTAAACAGAGTCGATAGAAGGCAGGGCCAGAAATGGTTCCTGCCTTTTTTATTGGCACTCTTTATTGTCTTTTGATGCAAACATGTCGGCAGGTATCATTTCTTTAAATTTTAACGACAGAAATATCTTGAAAAAGAAAAATGGGTTAATCCTGTTCGACTGAACCCCTTGATTTTTCCAGTAGTGTTCTCGATCCTTGGAAAACGGTATGGTTCAACTACCAAAGGGCCAAGGTTGGAAGCTGAAAAAAATGACTGTCAAAATCCCTGGTTTTTATCAGGATACGTCGTTATATTAACTTAATTAACAATAATATGGTCAGCATGACGACGGAGTTGTTATGTTATATTAAGCAGATACAGCTGGGAAATCTGAAAAAAAGCGTTGGCACCTGGCAAAGTCGTCGTACTCTACGGCTCGCCGAACAGGGAAGACAGCAATGCTGCATCAATTTCTCCAAGGTGTCGACGAGCCGTATCTTCTTGTCAGCGGTGAAGACAGTACCGTGCAAGGGTATCTAGCCAGTCAGTCGATTGAGAAGCTTCCCGCCTTTTTCGGAGCAAACCGGCTGCTCATGGTAGATGAGGCCCAAAAAGTTCCGAACATTGGTGTAAATCTCAAACTCATTGTTGACCATATCCCGGAGATACAAGTTGTTGCTACCGGCTCGTCATCTATTGATCTTGCCCGATCTGTTGGCGAACCGCTTACCGGCAGGAAGACCTCCTTGAAATTCTTACCTTTGGCTTAATTGGAGATTGGCCAAATCGAGCAGCGTCATCAGGCAGATGCTAATTTAGAGTGTCGTCTGATCTATGGGACATATCCGGAAGTGGTCCTGACGAATGATAATAGGGCTAGGGAGAATTATCTACGCGAGATAGTTGCTTCCTATCTCTATAAAGATATCCTGGAACTGAATGGAACTCGCCATGCCACCAAGATCAGCAGGTGTTTAAAAATGATCGCTCTTCAGATTGGTAAAGAGGTTTCCTATGCTGAGCTTGGGACCGGTCTGGGCTTGAGCAAAAATACCATTGAGCGGTTCTTGATCTGTTGGAGAAAGCTTTTGTTATCCAGAGGCTTGCGGGATTTAGCCGGAACCTGCGTTCGGAGATTACCAAGAACAGTCGCTACTATTTCCTGGACAACGGGATTCGCAACGCGCTTATCAATAACTTCAATACGCTGGATATACGTAATGTTGTTGGTGAGTTGTTGGAGAATTATCTGGAATTGATATCTTGATAAACGGAAAGGATCCAATTCTTGCGCTCATGGGAGTTCAATGGTGTCAATAAAAGGTGAGAATTCTTTTTCAAAGTAATGAAGGAGGAAAAGATGGAATATGATTTTCTCGTCGAAACTTATGATACAGAACTACTAAAAACCCTCAGTGTTTGGAGCACGTTCATGGATGATGACCTTTCAATTCGCCCTCATCCATTGGATAAAAGAGATAGAAATGCCCGCGAACACATGGTGCATCAGTGTTTGAGCGAAAACAGGTGGTTCTGCAATATGCTCGGCATTGATGTTGGAGCGCCTCCCTTGCCTGATCCGGAAACACGCATCGAGTTTATAAAGAGGTATGCTGAAGATGGTGGCAAGCGGGTTGCCATTCTTAAGCAAAAGGATAAGGCCTGGTGGGAAATTGAGGTGCCTTTTTTTGATGTTATAAGAACAAGAGCCTGGATTCTGCTGAGGAGGATAACTCACACTGCACATCATCGGGCGGAGCAGGGGATTTTGCTTAGATTGTTGGGGAGACCAAACTACAGTGTATATGGTCCGTCGATCGATTCAGGATGTTTGCCTGAAAACGGAGCTGTTACTATATATCCATATCCCGACATTCAATCCCTTATTCAAGGAGAGTCAGCAGGTGGGCAAAAAGCGACCTTACCGGGACCCTGCGAGCCATGCACAGAGCGTCCGGATTGTTGAGAAGGAACGCCATCAGGGCACGATGCAGATTGGTTAACTTAATGAAAAAAGGAATCGTCCAGCCATAAAATTACAGCAACCAAAAAAATGCCGCAACTTTTGTTATCGTTTCAACATTCAGGGAAAGGGAGGTTTGTTATGTTTAGAAAATTGATTCTGGTCGTTGCCTGTCTTTGTTTTGCATCAACAGCGGCCATGGCCGGTAACTTCGAACTCACAAGTCCAACAATTAAATCTGGAGCCACTCTCACTGAAGAACAGGTATTTGCGGGCTTTGGTTGCACAGGGAAAAATCAATCTCCTGCGCTGAATTGGACACCGGGTCCTAAAGGAACAAAAAGCTACGCAATTACTGTGTATGACCCCGATGCGCCTACAGGTTCGGGCTGGTGGCATTGGGTTGTCTACAATATACCTGCGAATGTTACCGAATTGGCTTCTGGTGCTGGAGATATAAGCGGGAAGTTGCTGCCTCCTGGAGTTCTTCAAGGTCGCACAGATTACGGGACTCATGCATTTGGTGGTGCATGCCCACCAAAAGGCGACAAGCCCCATCGTTATATTTTTACAATTTATTCATTGAAAATTGAGAAAATTGATGTTCCTGAGGATGCATCTGCTGCACTAATCGGCTTTATGATTAATGCGAATACTCTTGCAAAATCAAGCTTTACGGCCAAGTTTAGCCGCTAAACAGTCAACATACCGGACGGCAATTGCCCGCGATCTTCCATAATAGCGCAATGGTCGCCCGGTTCTTTCAAATGTTACCGGTTACGGAACTGTTTAATCTGGTTGTCGAGAAAGGTCCACCCGATCATATACGATTAGGCAATTGTCCCGAGTTCACTGCAAAAGTAGTCAGAGATTGGTTAAGCAGAATTGGTGTGAAGACACTATTTATAGAGCCAGGTAGCCCTTGGGAGAACTATTATATCGAATCTTTTAATGGCAAGCTTCGCGATGAATTGTTGGACGGGGAAATCTTTACCATGCTCTTCGAAGCAAGAGTCTTGCTTGAGAACTGGCGGCGAGAGTATAATCATATTCGCCCGCATAGTTCATTGGGGTATCGTCCGCCAGCGCTCAAGCAATCCGTTCAATAGAATTTAAACGGCCATTTATGCCATTACAACTTCCTGAGGGACCAACTCAAAATCTGGTATATTAAACTGGGGCAGGTCAATAAGACAAAATAATACTTTTTGACTCATGAAATGAGAGACAAATAAGCTATTGTGACTGTAAAAAAAGAGTGGACCTTTGCTCTATTTGATCTACCACCTGCTTTCTCTATCAAACATCTCAAACTCGAAACTTACCGATTTAGTGGTTCTTATTTCGCAAGCTATCATGTTTGCACGGAAAGGTTGAAACAAGATGAAGTTATTCCCTATACCCAAATGACTTTTACAGAAAAGACCGTCTAACCCACTATGTTTAAACAATTCAGACAAAATCTGTGTGGGTATGTAGGCAGCATTGTTTGGTTCATTTATTACAGGCTGCGAGAAGGCCTCATTTATCTGAAACCATATGCCGTCTTCCCATTCTTCTATATTTTTTGGAGTCCCAAAAGCAATCTGTGCCCGAGTGTATTTATTTTTTGTGCTACAGCAATCCACAAGTTTCAGAGCCTGATTCGTCTGAAATTGGCCACAAGAAATGTCTTGGCCAACCTGAGGTCTTAGTTCCGCCATGCTCGTATCGGCGTCACTGGACAGATATAAGACCGGGATACCTTTAGAGTTTGCGCGGCCTTCTTTTGCTTTTCCTCTAATAGGTTTCATTCTCTCCTCTAGATACGCTGCAGGATAGTAACAACCTTCTTCATAATGTTCGTTAAAACCCAGTTGAGAACGAAATAGAACTTCTCCTTTAGGAAAAGGTTTCACTCTGGTAGGCAATGAATCTTTTATCGCCCTTAGAAAATCTTCGGTTTTATCGCTATAAATAAAACGGGTGGAATATTTAACTTCCTCTGTAAAATTCACAAAATCCATCCAGGAGAAATGATTCATTCCGTTTCCTTATATTTCTTCAAGGTGACTCGTTGGTATACCTGCTCTATTGAGTATACTTTTTTATTCTATAAAAAAATGGTGACTCGGTGCTGCAAAGAAAAAAAGGCGCATGACAAACTGTTAAATCCTTCCTGCGGAGAACATAGCGCCGATCTTTGTGGAATCATCCTACATATCCACGATAGCGTGGACCATCGGTCAAGGTTTGGTGCAGACCATTTGCGACAGCCGTTCAGCATTTGAATTTGGGGGAATATATGAGAACTTAGGTGTGTCATTATTCACATTTCTAGAATTAGCTACGCTTCCATCTGGGTTGAAGAAGGTTATCGAGAGTTCGCCAATGCGTTTTTTTGAGCAATCGATCTCATAAAAAAACTGTGCGCTACTCTTTACATTATCTGAATTGGCAGCTACCTCCGCACCTATCACGTCAATAATCATGTCATCTAGTTCTTTTTTTGAAGAGACAGATTTTTCTACTTCCTGCAACAAGCAATAATCGGGGATGTAACCACTTGCCATCTTCTTAGCTGTAGCGTTAATCATTTTTTCGTTGGCAGTTTTCATGACGTGATCGATTTGTTTTTTGGGGAAGGCCGTCATCCAAACCCTGACGGTTGTCTCGCTTAGGTGTTGAACACTTCCTGCGTCGTAAAATAAAGACTCATCATCAGTTTTGATTTTTGATGATCCATAAAATCTCCAGTCAGCAGCTTGCGCTACGACCGGGAACAAAAAAAGGAAAACAAGTAATCGAGCATAAAGCATGATAATCCTCTTTCGTATGTGGTTACACAGCTTTATCCACTGTACTTATAAAAACACTTCCGTTAAATTTTGACTCTAAAATGGCCCCCATTCAAAAACATTAGGGAACCTTGAAAAATAACAATATAAGAGGCCGCGGCATTCCTGACAATTTGATTCATTGTTTATTGGCTGCGCTTCTCACAATCAAAAGACTTTCTTTTGGCCTACGCCAGATGATCTGTTCTGGAATAGGCAGTTTTATATTCCATTGGCCTACTTCACCCATGCATAAGAAGAAGAGTCCCATAACGATCCAGATTATATGCAAGGTTGCA
>JARLJR010000129.1 GCA_031291095.1 Legionella sp.
CAGCCCAGACCACAGGATAAGGCGCCTAACAGATTGCTAAGGCGAAAGGTGTATAATCAATAAATTATGTGGGTGGTGGGTTTAAAGGCTGATCATCCATTAAAGAAAGCGTAGCAGCACACCACATATATAAGCAGCGTGTTTTGTACTGCAGTTGATTATAAGCCAATTTATTTAGAGGCATTTGAGCAATCGGCCGAAGCCGTGGGCAGCACGCGTAAACATCACACAAATTGTTGCGTGTAAAATACCATGCACAGATTGTTGATTGCTGCAATAAAAGCTATTATGTAGACAATTACACAAAGGCGCAAATATACAAAGCACAGCGGCTTAAATAAGACAGCTGTACTAGTTGGCTTGATACTGTACAAATTGTTTGTTTTGCAGCCGAGCTTGCAACAATATAACCGTAAGCTGGTATTTTGTTATATGTGCAGTAATGCACCATTACTTTATACAAGTGCGCGTGTATTGTGGCTTTGTATGCTGCACGTTTGTAATGTCAAACTAAAACTTTTAATGTAAGTCGCTTTGCTGTCACACCCGTGCTAAACAAAAGCTTTTGCTAAGGAACAAGAAAAATGTATACTTTGCATGAAGCTGGGTGCTAATCATGGTTTGTGATGCTACATAAACAAGTGTGCATGTGTTGCGCGTTGCTGCGGTAGCGGAGCGTTTCGTAGGTTGGAGAAGCGGCATTGAAAAATGCTGTGGAAATATCGAAAGTGATGATGCTGGGATTAGTAACGTATTTTGGTGAAATACCAAAAAGCCTTATGCCAAAGGGTTTCGAACAAGCAGGCCACAAGCCTATAGTTTGTAGTGCTACGATAAACGACGCAGTAAAATACAGCCCTTCAGTTATTAGCGAATGCTGATGTTACAAGGGGGTTGCACGCTAAAATTTGCCTTGTTAAAATGCTTAAGGTAGCAGTTTAGCAAAGCAGATCTGGAAAAAACGTGCTAGTTTAACTGTACCGAAATCCGACACTGGTTGGCTGGTTGAATAAACCAAGGCTACGAGTGAATGTTATCGAAGGAACTCGACCAATTAGCCCCGTAACTTTTTGAAGAGGGGGTGCCGATATGGTAGAATTTAAGAAGGAGCGGCGACTGTTTATCAAAAACACAAGACCCTGCTAAATTTAATAATG
>JARLJR010000130.1 GCA_031291095.1 Legionella sp.
ATTGAGATCTTTTTCTGTCTTTAGACTCTTCGCTGCTTCTCGGGCAAATGCTTCTAACTCTTCTCTTTTCATTACTGTCTATCCTTAGCCTTTAAGGCTGCTATGATAGACAGTTACACAAATTTATATACAGTCTCATGCCATGGGATGAAGTTGAGAGTTTAATTCAATCTCATTCACACAATTCTTATCATTCCATTCCACCTCAGACGGTGTTTTCCATCATATTAAAAAATTACTGGCAAGACTGCTGCTTTATTCTTTCAAACTTTCTTATATTATGGTGCATGACATCAATACCTAATAATCGTTTATCAATCGATATAATTAAAAGATTAATAGAAGGTACAACAATCGATGATTCTGATACATTTGATAAAGATATATTCTTTGAAACTCAAGAACAATTTATTATCTCTTTTATAAGACGTAACCTAAATACAGGTTCATATCAAGGAACATTAGTAAGGCTAATTGATAAAATTGAACAATTATCAGAACCAGAAAGATTTAGCGGAAGAATTTATAGTTCTTCGAAAATAACCGGAGAAACAAATTACGACACTGAGTTACTTTTAGCAACATTGCGACCTAGTAATTACAGTAATGATTTAGAATCTTTAAAAAAATTACTCGCATCGCATGATCTTGCTTATCAATTAGAAACTATCACTGATCAATTTATTAAATACTATAAAAAAAATAATATTGAAAATTATAAAACTATCTTTGATGCTATCAGCAAGCATGAAGACAACAATGAAATTTCCTATGACAATGGGAGTGACAATACCTCAGAAATAAAAAATGCACACAACAAACAACCCATATTTGAAGATTCATTAAATAAAGTAGGTGAAATTCTTTACAGACTTATAGAATTAATTAAATCTGAAAGGTTGACTCAAATTAAAAATCTTTCAATTTCTTCTGATAAATTAATTGATATAGAAGACAAAGCATCATATAAAGCCTTTAGCAAAAAAACTGCTAATTTTCCTGTGGCTCTGTTTAATAAAATAAAGTTACTTGATAAACCGCTAATTGAATTTAAACTTAAATTTGAACATTATCCAAAAGGCCAACTGACTAATCCACCAATGGATCATTCACTGTTCTCGGATGATTATCATCATAAAGAGGTTTCATCCAGACTATATGCCTATCTAGTTTTTGACATATTAAATGAAGCAAAAAAAGCAAACGTGCTCAAGGAACTATCAGCCTCTTCCGAAGATGATTATGCAGAAAAACTTATTCAAATCAGTAAAGATTTAATTAACCAAAAGTTAAATCCAATCATAATTATTGATAATACTCATCAATTTATTTATGACTGGAAACGTACTCTATGGGATACTAAGACTCAAATGCCCAAAGGAATTAAAATTTCCAAAAAGGAGAATAAATTCACAAAAAACTACATGTTTGATCTCAATGATATACCCGTCTATAAAAGTAATGCCAACACGAAAAATAGCATTATCTTTCCTTTAGAAAGTTTAAAAACACTACAGTTTCGCCAATTCAAAAATGGCTACCCTGTGGAAGTATCATATGATGAAAACCCAGATAACCCCTGGGATGGAACATTAACTTATCTTTGGGAACGAACAGTTGAATTAGATAAGAACTATGATATTTATACAATAACCTTGTCCGAAGAAAAGTAGTAAAATAAAATTCACGTAGACATGTTCTCCACTATCAAAGGGACAACAGGGACATTTGGGGCAGGCGCGCCACTACTAGGTTTAGCCATCCCCCTCCTTTGCAATTAAGGTGGGACATGTGGGACTTAATGAATTCTATATCTACCAATTAAAATGTATTTCATCATAATTCAACTTAGAGAAACTTTTTCATAGTACGATATCGTAGAGATTATTCACCCGGTACCCCCTATTTTTTCACATTAACTTGATTAGACAAGCAATCTGCTCCCCTGTATTACGGATTTGTTTAATATAGGCTACGATTGCTATTGGACATTTTTTGAATACATGAGTATTATATGTCCACCTTCTTAGGCCAAACAAAGCATCTAAAGCACATACTGCAAATAGATAAAATTGCGACTTAGGTAAAATGAATGAAAGATAATTCACTCACAGATCATGCTAAAGCAAGCCGTTCCATCTCTATAGGTGGTGCGATTGTTTTTGCTGTTATTGCATTTTTTGGCTATGGCGCTTGGACAAAGGTTAGAACTGATAACTGCCTGCAAAATATTTATGAATCATATAAGCAAGAATGGGCCAACACTTGCAAATCCCTTGCAAAAGTAGATAAAAAATATGACGATAGCCCAGACTGCTCACTACCCAGAGTTTTAATTAATGAGCTTGAAAATAGACTTCAAAAACATGAAAATTTTTGCGTAAATTACGGTTGATGAGATCAATTTATAAAATGATAGTGCTCTATGCAAAACTTTCAAGCAAGCCAATAACCAATAGAGTCAGACTCGATTGAAATCATATATAATTTTTGAACGTAAATTCACATAAGCATGTTGTCAAATATCTCGGGGACAAAGGGACATTTGGGGCAGGAGCGTCACTACTAGGTTTCAAGCCGTCCCCACCCTTTGCAATTAAGGTGGGCCATGTGGGACTTATTTAATACTATATCTATCAAAAAAATGCATTTCATCATAATAATTCCTTTAAATTGGGTGAATACCCAGACTTTTGACCATTCAAATATTTCAATACGTATAACCTAAACGTATTGTAAGTTGCTGTGAAACTCCCCTCATCCCTAAGCGTTTCCCATATGATAGTAATCGACCACCCTTTTTCCAAGGCTTCTGAAATGTCTTCGCGCATAGCCAGGAATGCCACTTTATTTTTTCTGGCGTTCGTTCTTTGTTGGCTCTGTTTAGAAATCATTATGTTTTCTGTTAAGGATTTTTTCATGGCGTTGTCTCCATATTGCTAGTTATCCAATCCTTTGAGTTTTTAGTTTCTCCACTACCTACGCCCCGCTGCTTGTCAGCGGGATCCATCCGATCTAATTAGAAACTCTGGACCCCGCTGACAAGCAGCGGGGCGTAGGGGGAAGTTACGTTTATTTCTATTCATTTTCGACCTTTTAGGTCACATGCAACGCCCTTCTTGGTAACTTTCGGTAATTTATTATTTATTTCTGTTTATTCCTGATTATTTTCGTTACTAATCTTTATATAACGAACAATTACGAATAATTACCCAAAGATGGTTCCAAAATAAATTTCAAAATACAGGGCAAGATAGGTGAAGTTAGCTAACCAGCGAGCTGGCTACCAAACTTCACGAGTCTTATTCGCACCTTCGGTGCTCAACGTAAAAACCGATGGTATAGACAATATTTATTCACCGCCCCAAATTTTACCGGTAAAAACATACAACCTTGGAGTACCAACTCCTTTGATTCTTGGTTTGTGTGAAGCTTTCCCATCCGGGGCTGGTTTCAGCCAACCAGCTCGTAATAAAACCCTTGTCACGGTGCGTTGATCAAAGCCTTTGCACAACTCATTTTTGTACGTCTCGGTTAACACCATGTAAATTCGAAATCCTTCCCCATCTGTATGATAAAATCCTGCTCGGTTGAGAATCTTGTCATTGTTGGGTGAATTGGCATTATCAAAACGGCTGGCACCATGAGACTCAAAGAAAGCGCGTACTTGCGCCATAATGGCGCGATCTTCGCGATGGCCATCAACCCCAAAAGCCTCCTGCCATGCAGTAAAGCAAACTTTCGCAGCATGGAACGATTCGTCTTTTTGCCATCCTGTCAGGCCAAATTGACTGGCCAGTTCTCCCGCAGCAGCAACTAATGCAAAGCGTCTGGCAACTCGGATTATCTGACCTGTTGCATCAGGTTGAATGACTGCATCAACAAAGGTTTGAATAGTGTCAGCGGTATATCGGCTGATTGTTTGCCGGTTGGCAACTACTTGATTCAGCCACGCCATGCCCATTGCACCATGATATCGGCTGCTGTATTTCTTTAGCGATAAGGCCATGCTGGCTGGACTTAATTGATCATGAATCGTTTCAAAGATCCCCATCCCACAACCCGCATCCGCCTCTATATCAGCAAGCCTGATTTCCTGACCTGCGTTAATGCGTTGCCCTGATTTTGCCATGAGTGCCGTCAATGACTCTTCACCAGCAGATAAAAAGAATAAAGACCATCGGGAGGATTGCTTGACTGTACCGGTACGAGAGGCTCGTGTTTTTCCCTGACCATTAGCCAGCAAATAAGCTGCCTCCCCTGCTTCTCTGGGATCCATTTGACTGAGTTCATCAAGAATCAGTAATCCATCATTGTGTAATGACGCCAAGCCTTCAAGCCCATTAGTGGTGCTGCGCCATAATCGGCAATAGGATTGTGGGTTTCCCCAAACAGAGGCAGCCAGATTCAATGCAGTACTTTTACCTGATGAGGATGCGCCCCTGAAATGAAAACCGCCTGAGTCTTCGCCAACAATCTTTGCCAGTACGGGTGCTAATGCTACAGATATGGCAAATGCCAATCTTGAGTTGCCTGATGCCAACCGGCCTATTGAGTCTCGCCATTCCTCAACGCTACCCTTGATGGCCACTGCTGATTCAATGGCATTGGTATTCTGGAAGACAATCTTCTCTGTTGATTGCCCGATACATTGGGAAGCAGTTACAAAGACATCGCCATGCCAACCCAGTTTATCAACACATCGTGCACGTGCATCTACCGGAAAAACCTGTAAATAAGAGGCCAATAAATCGCGAGCAGTCCTATTGGGAGAAATACTCAACCCTAATCTTGCCAGCTCTCGCCTCACATCGGAGGCATCGCCTTGCAACAAAGCCAGTGGCATTGCCCACTGATGAGTTATAGCATCATCATCCTGCCATTCCAGTAAACGACCCCATTCACCGCTCTGTGCATCTCGGGTTTTTGCAACGACATACAAGGGTGCACATATCCACCGAGGTGGTAAAGGAGTGCCATCCTTATCAATACCGATAAAGGTTAGTCCCTCATTAGTTAACCGAAAGCGACCACCGGCATAATCGCATACAATTGGACGCTGCTTTAGTGTATTAGCTAATTCAATAACATGATTTTGTGACATACATTATTCTCCAAACAACAGTCAACCATCGGAACGAATCCAATTCATTCTGACGAATTTAAAATTTATGCGTTCTCAACAAGCTGTAACTGACCTTCGTCACTGGTTGAGTAATAAATTTTTTGTTGTTGGAGAAAATTCAACACTTCACTTTTTCGGTACAACACCTTGCGACCAATTTTTAAATAAGGAACACCACCACCCGCCCAGCGGTTACGTTCAAGTAACTGGGTGGAGCAGCCTTAATACCGCAGCAATCATTTGTTGATTAAAAAGCGCAGAATGTGGCGCAGATTCAAATTCGTTTAATAGATGTAAACGGGATGGTTTTTTTAAAGTCATAGGAAATTCCTCAGTTATTTACACCTCAGCCAAATGCCGAGATATATCTTCCTTGAACAGAACTCAACGCATCATCCAGTATCACCCTGGACAATTGATTGATATTCTTTTCTCCTAATCCTTTGACTTCCAACTGCCTACATTTTGTTGGAACATCGGGCTTACTCCTTAAGCTTGGAAAAAGTATCTCGTATTCCCTCAAAGAATGTCAAGCACAAAAGATCAATTTCAAAGATGTGTTATCGAAGGATATTGATTGATACTAAGAATGAAATATAACTTGTCATAAATTCGCAATTCGCGAATCGCGAATTTATCATAACTTATAGTTTTATTACTTAAGTGCAAGAATTATCCGTGTCCCATACGTCCCAAAGTTCCAAATAAGCCAGGGACGTGTCTAGCCCAGTAATGGCCTGGATGCCCCATCTGTCCCATTAGTCCCGGATATTTTTTATATATCTACAAATGAGCATTGAATAAATTGAATAAAATTCATTTGCATTCCATTTTGGACGAGGCTATATTCCATAATAGACGGAGATACAATCCATTTTGGACGGACGTATAATCCATAATGGACGAACTCATAATCCATATTAGACGAAACTTAGGACACATTCTTGAATACGAAAACAGATAATTTTCCAAGACAACTTAAAAGTCGAATGGAAATTGCCATGCAAGATACACCTGTTGTTTTAATTAACGGGCCTCGGCAATCAGGAAAAACAACTTTAGTCAAAGAATACTCGCCATCCTTACCCTACTATACATTGGATGATGACAATATTCTTAATGCAGTAAAACAAGATCCTGTGGGTTTTGTTAACCGAATTGATAAAGCAATCATAGATGAAATTCAACGTGCGCCAGAATTACTACGTGCGATAAAACTTTCAATTGACGAAAATAGACAGCCCGGCCGTTTTTTATTAACTGGATCAGCCAATTTACTCGCATTACCTCAAATTGGAGATAGCTTGGCTGGCCGAATGGAAATATTAACCTTATTTCCACTTTCTCTGGCTGAAATCCAACGTAGAGAAAATCACTTTATAAAATATGCCTTAGATCAATCCTGGCCAAATCATGTAACACATTCAGAACAAACAGACATTATTTCACAGGCTCTGACTGGTGGATATCCCGAAATGTTAACGAGACCAACTTTTGAAAGACGAAATGCTTGGGCTAAATCTTATATCAAAGCAATAGTAGAACGAGACGTAAAAGATATCTC
>JARLJR010000131.1 GCA_031291095.1 Legionella sp.
AATTTCATCCCCATAATCTTCCCAAATTTTTCCAGCTGCGTCCCGAATCTGGGTTAACGGAGTTTTATCATAAAAACCCTCTGGGATAGGAGAGTAGTTATTATCCTCTACAGGAATAGCACAATATTCACTATTATACCCTCCATAAGATTGCACAGGAACACTACGCTCCTCCTCAATCAATTGCTGTTCCCTATAGGTATTAAACTCTTGCTCGGATTTTTGGTAGTCACTTAATAAACCATCGATAGATAATTCATCTATAGTCTTGGTATACTCATCCAGATAATGAGGCGAAACCATACCGGACACCACAGCGTTTCCTATCACACTCCCTAAATTATCGCTAAGAACTTGGCCCGCATCAAAGTGGGTGCCTGTAGTGAGTGATTGAGCACCAGCTCCTGCTAGGGTTTGTAGCTCTGCACGCAGCATGCCGGTGTGGTTATCCAGGTTTGCGCACTTGAAGGGTCAAGCCTTGCTTTTTGCTTATTTGTTAATTTCATCTATTTTTTTACAATACAACTGGCGTGTAATAGGCAAAAAGCAAGGCTTGACCCCATGGGCTTGCATGCTATATAAGAAATTAATTAAAATCAGCACTAAGTTATTTAATCCTAAATAGCAAAAGCTCTAGAGGCTCACCTTATTAATAATCTCCATTAAAACAACAAAAAAAGCCGCCACTTCGTCCATTTACAAATGGGGGTGCTCTTCCCAATAATTTTTCAATTAGCTCTTGATTACCGATTGGCCAATCCCGGGGATTAATCAACATATTATTAGTTTCCACATCAAAAGCACCAAAAGTATCTTCGGGACCGGCATCTAACCCATATATTTCTTGAAATAACACTAAAGGTTTTTTTTCTTTATTTTTAATGCATCTTACAAAAAAATAACTTCCTTTTTTAGTGGCATATAAAAGGTTCTCAGCTCCCTCTTCTTTTTTTCCATAAAGGCGAAACTGGCGTAATGTATTGTTTTTTCCCTCAGATATTGCTATTCGAAGAAACATATCGCCACACTTCCCCATTGTTTTAGAATAAGCAAAAAATGAGAGCCCAAAAAGAGAAGAAAAAAATATACATTTAATAAAAAAATTTTTGAGTATCATATACATCCTTAAATTCATACCCTTAATATTCACCATCATACTTTAGATTGCTGCAGCAGAAAAAAATACGGCCATTATCCTTCTCCAGAGGAAAAGGAGGAGAATAGCCTATTAACGCTTCTACCTCTGCTGAGTTTCCTTTATCCCAATCCAATGGCTTGACCAGAATTTTATTTGCGCGTGGATCAAAAACTCCGTACCGATCCTCTGGCCCAGCACTTCCACCACTAATTTCCCGAAAAAGCATGAGATCGTGGCTTTCTTTATTTTTTATACAAGCAGCACTCAATGTTACTCCTCGACCAGTTTGAAAAAATAACCTCTTCTTCCCATCATTATTTTGAATAAAAAGCTTGTATTTTGCCTCAAAAACATCAAATCCATTATAAAATTCGACAATATAAGTATATTCGCCACATTTTTTTTTAAATACAGTCGCTTCTGCTTTAGGTAAGAAAATGAATAACAATATACATAAAGCCATATTTTTAAAAAATTTTTCTGATAGCATCTTCATACACCTTTATCATTGGTATAACTTTTGTACGCGAGGTTGCTAAACCTTCCGAACCAATAATTTTAGTACTATTGGAACCGTCATGGTGGAGCCTATAAATATGTTCTTCTGAAAATCCCAAACTATTTATTTTAAATTTATTATCCAAGAAATGATTTACTAAAGCATTCGCTTGGGTAGTTATATCCCATCTATTAGCATCATCAATATCATACCTTTCTCCCGTTTCATTAATAAATTGACCAAGTCCTGAGGCAGACGTTGTTCCCGCAGCCGCGTAAGGATTAAACATTGACTCTTGATGAGCTATTGCTAATACATGGGCAGTCTCATGTAAATTTAAGTTATTTTCAATTGCTGCCGTGATTATTGCATCAACCGATTTGATCTTCAATTCGTCACTTGCATCCCCGGCAATAGGAGAGCCTGGGGTATTCAAATAATATGAGTTGGAAGCAATGTTTCGATAACGCCCACCTTTTTCTTTAATAACCAAAACGTTGTAATCAATATTATATTTACCACTAGAGTTTTTCAAAACATCATCCTTAGGAATAGAGCTATACCCCTCAGGCAACTCAGCAGTTAAAGACGGTTCTAATAAAGAATGTAAATTGGCTAACTCTGGAGTTAATGTACTTCCTTTAATGCTCATTCGCATTTTTTCATTATTCCATACGCTAGTAAGTACTTGTGGATTTGAAATAGAACTAAACTCATGACCTTCGTTTCGTGGAGGAATAGTACAAGCTCTCTCTGCTTCGGGAATAGCGCTATACTGCTCCGCATCAGGAGTTGAGCTATATTCATAAAATGGAGTGACTATTGGTTGGGCCAGATCTCGTTTAAAATCCTCAATGGTATCATCCCAATTATTTAATTTTTTGTAGTTTTCCCAATCGGTCAATAAATCATCAATCTCAAGTCCTTTGATATTCTCTTTAGCAAGATCTTTAACCCTGTCCTCTAATCCAGGCCATGCAAATCGTCCCACTACGGCATTTCCAATTGTACTGCCGAAATTGTCTCCTAAAACTTGTAGTGCGTCAAAGTGGGTGCCTGTGGTTAGCGATTGGGCACCAGCTCCTGCTAGGGTTTGTAGTTCTGCGCGTAGCATGCCGGTGTGGTTATCCAGGTTTTCGAGTTTTTTGCTGAGGTTTTCTCCTGCTTTTGAACCTATTAGGCCTCCGGTTAGGGTGGCTACTCCTAATTCAGTCCAGTCGAAGTGTTGATGGCGTCTTATG
>JARLJR010000132.1 GCA_031291095.1 Legionella sp.
CGTTTGAGCGGATTGCGGTTGAAATCGGGATTATGGCGCGCCCGTTGAGAATTGAATATGCCGGAGCCCTTTACCATGTCATGAAAGGCCAAAAGGCCAAACGGAAAAGCAAGTGTTGGCGTGGTGGCTTCACGGCCGAACGACAGTGACGCGGCGCTGGATTGCTGAGCACCTGAAGATGGGATATGAAACTCGGGTAAGCCAAGCAGTAGGTTGGGTGGAATCGGACCCGACGCGAGCAGTGTTGGAAATCAGAAAGAAACTGACGGAAAACACGATATGACGATTGGACTAAATGCAAATTATCGATTGTCGGACCGACCCTTTCATAGGGTGGAGGGTTGGTTGTCTGGTGAGTTGGACGCAGTTGGTCAATTTTTTGGAGAGGATGAATGATGCCGTATGAGAATATTAATCGTAAAGACTTCTTTCATATTCTTGGGAGTTTTTTTGGCAACATGCGTATTTTTAGGCGTCACTAGCAGTGTTTCCATGCTCACTGCTGGACCTTTACACGCGCTATTGATTTTATTTTCAGGTTTAGTAACATTATCCTTAGTGGCTTTTTTGGTAGTGCATTGCGCTTTTATTTTCTCGGCACCTGAAAAGAAAGTGCATATTATAATGGCTACGTTGATTCTTGGGACAATGATGGTGGCTTTCCCATTATCCAATAAATGGCAACATTGTGGGCATCGCCGTTGGTTTCTTGAAAAAGCTCTACCCGAATATCAAGAAGCTGTTCACAAAATAATGCAGAACCCATCTGTGCTTAACGATCAGGCCAGTCTGCAGCTTCTGGTTGGCCTTCCTATGGGCTGTTCGTATGTTCACGGTAAAATAGTATCAGATGGTTTAGTTTCCGTCTATTTTTCCGGGGGAGACCATTGGCGGGAGGGGTATGCTTACTTCTCTAGAATTCAAACCAATTCGGGCGTCTATCATTACTTGACCAACAATTGGTATGAATATTGAGTTCCAAGCCTGTAAAAAGAGGTCACCCATTAGCATAATTGAACTCGGACACGCCAACCATGAAAGGGTCGGTCCGACAATCGACAATTAGGACATGACGTTTGAGCGGATTGCGGTTGAAATCGGGATTATGGCGCGCCCGTTGAGAATTGAATATGCCGGAGCCCTTTACCATGTCATGAAAGGCCAAAAGGCCAAACG
>JARLJR010000133.1 GCA_031291095.1 Legionella sp.
CCGGTAAATTAGTCGATGATCTCTTCAAAATAGGATATGAGTTTTATTACGTAAACTATACAAGAAATTCTAATCTCTATTATTCACCCGGTAACTTCCAGTCGCACAGCATCTGGGGCGATTGGAAAGTATATAAGGATACGGAAATTTCTTTGAACGTTGGTGGCAAAATAGGATATGTGCCGTCTTACGATTTCATTTTGAAGGAAATATATGGGGAAGCTGTATATCAGCCTCTTCCGGTATTGATAATTTCTGGCAGAATTTCAAATACAAGCTCTGTCCGTTTTGAGTCTGGTTATAATTTCTGGGCAGGTTATTTAACCGGATATTTATCTATCTTCTGATTCTCTTAAATATAATTATAAATAGTTTATTGATTTTGCTCTGAACGCATTCCTTGTTTACGACGAAATTATTAATTTTAATCTAATATGGTAATAAATACTTTTTATGGAGTAAACCCGTGATTTTCAAAACAAAATTACTATCTATATCAACTCTTGTATTATCATTTCTGTTTCTCTCTTCACCTTTACTAAATGCAGCTTTTAATCCTAATCCACAATTGGGGAAAAAAGTCCCTATTTCAGGAGATACTGGCCAGTTAAAAAAATTCCTGAAATCGCTTAATGAAACTAAAACTAAAAGAATAAGAATTGCCCATTACGGCGACTCGATAAACTGGGGAGATGTTATTACTGATGAATTAAGACAGAATTTTCAAAATAAATTTGGAGGCGCCGGCGTTGGCTTCCTCTCTATTTGCAACGATGATATTGCAGTTAGACAAACTGTTAAGCATACATTTTTCGAACCTGACTGGGAATGGGCTTCCCTTTTTACGCGTAATTTGAAAAATTATCCCCTTGGTATTGCAGGCACTGTTGCTAAGTCAAAAGGCAATAGCTGGGTAAAATATGAAGCTACTAATTTTATGAACTCGGTTAAATCATTCAAATATGTCAGGCTGTTTTATAATAATGCAAAAAATGGCTGTAATGTTTCTTACTCTCTTAATAATGGAAGTTTTAAGAATCTTAAATTGGAATCGAGTGCTAAAGTTAGGGAATCAGATATCAACTCTCCTGATAATGCTGTTTCTGTTAAATTAAATTTTTATCCCTGTAGCAGTGATGTTAATTTCTTTGGTGTTAGTCTCGAAAATGGTAACGGAGTTTACG
>JARLJR010000134.1 GCA_031291095.1 Legionella sp.
AGCGCCTCGTTCAGTTTGTTCACATACGTCTGGTGATGCTTCGAATAGTGGGTCTCCATCGTTTTGGCGTCGATGTACGGCTCGAGCGCGTCGTAGGCGTAAGGTAATTGGGGAAGTTCGTATTTCATGATCTTTTAATGAGTTTATTTTAATATCCTTGCAGCCTTTTATCCTTTATAATACATTATACAGGACGTTTAGTTTCAGACTAGACGTATGATTGGGGGATCGTCTAACGGTCGGACAAGGGTCTTTGAAGCCCTGAATTTAGGTTCGATTCCTAATCCCCCAGCCACTTTGAGATAGGTTCGGAGTCCGAAGAGCATCGTAAGTGATAGAATGATAGAATGAAAAAACCGGAAGCCATTAAGGTATCCAAAAAGACATTAAAAGCGGTTGTAGTTGCGATAAGAGCTGCTATTCAGTACGAAAAAGCCGCTGGCCGTAAGATTGGCATAACGGGCGAGGTCGCAGAAGTGCTTGTCTCTCATCGACTAAAGCTAAAACTTATGATCAACCCAATCCATCCTGGTTGCGACGCAATCGACTCACAAAGAAGGTCTTATCAAATAAAAAGCGCTAGGAAAATTGGTGACCTACACAAAGGACGAATAGGGACCATATCCAAGCATAGATATGATTTTCTTATAGTAGCCCTGATGGACTTTAATTATAAAATTAAAGAAATTTATAAAATGCCCCGCTCTGCAGCGGAGAAATTGGCTCAAAAATCTAAAAGGCGAAACCCACCCATACGTTCACTTGCGCTCCCAAAATGGCAAATTAAAAAATAACCGTCCAGCCAACTCGCGATAGGTTATCCCGCTCGAAGCGTGTATGATAATAAAAAGATGGAACAATACTTAGAATTTGCGAAAGGACTCGCCAAGGAAGCCGAAGAAATAGCTTTGAGCTATTTTAGTTTTGAAACAGATACCACATGGAAAGAGGATGGCACTCCATTAACAAAAGCCGATACGGAGATAAATGATTTGGTCATAAAGAGAATAAACGAGAAATATCCGGATCATAGTATCTACGGGGAGGAAAAAAGCGATAGAAAAGAGGGCTCAAAATATATTTGGGTTTGTGATCCCATAGATGGGACAATGGCTTTTTCCTGCGGTTTGCCGCTTTTTGTTTTTTCCATCGCCTTGGTCGATTCCTCAAATGGCTTACCCATAATGGGACTGATCAACGATCCGGTGATGAAGAACATGTATTGGGCCCGTAAAGATGGCGGAGCATATAGAAATGGCAAGAAAATATCGGTATTAAGCAGTACTACTTTAAAGAATACGTATTTGAATACCGGCGCATCGGGAAGGGCTGTTGGTTTTTCAAACCTGCCGCTTATCAAAACATTGAGCGAAAAGAAGTGTGCCGTTATGAAATACCCCTCTTTCATCTATGGCGGTATTCAGGTTGCCAATGGGAAATACATTGGTGCCGTATATTATGAAAGATATGGCCACGATGTGGCCGCTTTGAAAATCATTACGGAAGAAGCCGGGGGGAAAGTTACCGATTTGAACGGGAGCGAAAGAAGGTATGACGAAAACGGCATTGGTTGTATTTTATCCAATGGAATTCTCCATCAAGAAATACTGGACATCGTTCAGGCCGGTAAAAATTAATACTAGAAAACAGCTAATACTGAAATCATGCAAAAGATAGCTACACGGATATTCATCGGTTCATCGATCGCCTTCGGGATCATCGGGATATTGATAGTTTTGCTGCTGCCCAACGGGCTCGCAAGCGATTCGATAATTGGCATCATATTGACGCGGC
>JARLJR010000135.1 GCA_031291095.1 Legionella sp.
CTTTTTATCTAGTCACAAGCACTCAAGTTATTTCAAAGCGCCCACACAGTTTGTCTTCTATCTTATTAATGAACTTGCCCCCGAGGCGTGCTGCGTATTCTACTGATTTCGACTTCTATGTCAAACACTTTTTGCAAATTTTTTGAATTTATTTCGTTTGCTTATTTATTCCAATCCATATTGGTTTTTGGTAAATCTAGTTGGGCTTGTTTTGTACTTTTATTGCGGATTTATCGGTGTTGTTAGGTTTGCTTATTGCCATCTGATTTGGTTGCCGTTTATGGAAGTCCTGGTTGCTAGCAACCAGGCTACGCCATTTATGAAATGTAAGATCTAGGCTGTTTTCGTTCGTATGTATAAAAAGACATATCATATTTGTTCTTTTCATCGTGCTCACGGAAAACCGTATCAGTGCATTTCCAAAATTTGTTATTGATGCCAGGAAAAAACACATCGGCGATGAACAGGTGATGAATACGCGTTATATATAAACGGTGTGCGATACGCATAGCATCATTGAAAAGTTGCTCACCACCAATGATCATTACTTCTGGAACATCTTTAGCCTCAGCTAATGCCTTTTCTAAAGAATTAACAATAACTACGCCTTCAATAGCAGAACACGAATTACTTAATACAATATTTAATCGTCCAGGAAGTGGTCTACCTATTGATTCATAGGTTTTGCGTCCCATTATTATTGGTTTACCCATAGTAATGGTTTTAAAGTGTTGAAGGTCTGCGGGCAAGTGGCAGAGTAGTTGATTATTAATACCTATGCCGCCAGCTTCATCAAGGGCGGCAATTAAACTGATAATCGTCATTAGCGACTCCTAGGGTCTGGCCAAAATGAGCTGATTTTGGCTCAAACTGGCGAAATGTCAACAGCCCCTGGAAAGCGCCATATTTTTGGCCATTTCCACAGCAGCTAACATGGAACCGGTATCCAGTAAATTTTTCCCTGCCAATTCTAAAGCCGTTCCATGATCAACAGATGTTCTTATTATGGGTAATCCTAAGGTGACATTAACCGCTTCATTAAAGCCTGCATATTTAAGAACGGGTAAGCCTTGATCATGATACATGGCGACAAAAGCATCGCAGTCTTTTAAATGCTCTTTAATAAACATCGTGTCTGCAGGCATAGGTCCATGTACATTAATACCGTGTTGTTTTAATTGAATTAATGCCGGGGTAATTACTTCGATTTCTTCTCGTCCTAAATAACCTGACTCTCCAGCATGTGGATTTAATCCCGCAACTTTAATACAAGGATTTGTAATCTGGAAATCTCTTATTAAGGATTGATGTAGCTGTGTAATTACTTCAATAATTAATTTTGCATTAAGTGCATCAGGTACTTGCCGCAATGGCAGGTGAGTTGTAACTAATGCGACTTTCATCTGAGGACATGCAAGCATCATCACCACCGTCTCAACATGATAATACTGAGCAAAAAACTCAGTGTGACCAGTGAACGCAAAACCTGCGGTATTAATAATTGCCTTATGCACTGGAGCGGTAACTATTCCAGAAAACTCACTACCGCCACATAATTCTGCGCCGCGTGTTAGTAATTCAAGCACATAAGTTGCATTTTCAGGGTTAAGTTGGCCACTGACTACAGGAGCAGGACAAGAAATGGGTAGAACAGTTAGGTGCCCAGGTTTTGGCGTAACTATTTGACCGGGTTGGTATTCGTTAAGGTGCACCTCGCAAGCTAACTCTTTAGCTCGCGAGGCTAGTACTTGTGGATCCCCTAAAATGACAAGAGGAAAATCATAATCAGCAAGAGCCAAACATAAATCCGGTCCCACTCCTGCTGGTTCACCGCTGCTAATTAGCAGTGGCCTCATGCTAGCTCCTTTTCAACAACATTAATGTATGCATCCCTACGAATATGTTGTTGCCAATTGTGTACGGCTTCTGCAAATTTACGTTGGTGTAAAAACTGTCGTACTTGCTGTTTCTTAAAGGCAACGGAATCATCCTGTTGCTTACGGCCTAAAACTTCAATTAGATGCCATCCAAATTGAGATTTTATCGGCTTACTTACTTGGTTTAAAGGTAACTTATTCATCGCCTTTTCAAACTCAGGCACTGTTTCACCAGGGCTAATCCACCCTAAGTCGCCACCTTTTACAGCACTGCCTGTATCTAAAGAGTATTGTTTTGCCATAGTTGCAAAATCTTTGCCCGCTATTAGTTGTTGATAAATATTATTGACCTGTTTCTTAGCATCTTCAGGAAGCATGCTGGCATCGGTCTTTAGCAAAATATGACGTGCATGAGTTAAAGTAACCACACGTTGTTGCTTCGCAGCAGCGCCCCCCACACTTACTAACTTAATTAATTGCAAACCGTTACCCGCACGTAAAGGACCAGCAACTTGGCCAACTTTCATGTTAATTACTTCTTTGGCAAAAAGTTCGGGGAGCTCGCCAAGATGTCGTTCTCCTAAATCACTTCCTTCTAAAAATAAACTGCTCATAGAACTGTCAAAAGGCAGGCGACTAAAGTCGGCTCCTTTTCGAATGCTCGCTAAGACACGTTCAGCGGTCTTTTGTGCTTTTTGCACTTCGGCAGCACTTGGCGCCTCACCTAATGGAATTACTATATTTTGTAGGTGATAAGTAAAGTTTGTGCGATCTACAGGAAGATCACCTTCCGTTTTTAAAAATTGTTCTACCTGCTCATTCGTAATGCGCACGTCACGACCAACCGCTTTTTGCTGTAAGTTAGACAAAAGCATTTCTTTGCGTATGCTCTCGCGGTATTCATTCCATCCCATACCTTGGCGTGTTATTTCTTCACGCAATTGCGCCATCGTAGCATGGTTTGCTGTAGCAATTCGTTCAATCGCTTGGTTCAATTCAGTATCGTCAACAGTTAACCCATTCTGTTTTGCCATTTGCATTTGCAAATCGACATCAATTAAATGCTGTAATACTTGTTTACGTAGTACATTGTCTGGAGGAAGTTGCATTCTTTGTGCAAGTAGCTGTTTTTTAGTTAAAGACACTTGCTTATCTAACTCACTTGAAGTAATCACTCCATTATTTACAACAGCAACGACCTTATCTAAGAATTGCTTTGCCTGAGTTGTACTTACTGCTGCAAACAGCATACAAACAAGCGCTATTTTTTTACACATACAAAAATCCTTCCTTATTTAACCTTTTTCGAGCAGTTTGTATACGTTCCTTGCAGTCACTCGAAAATATTAAAATTATCGTCACACTAAGTTATTTTTAATCAAAATACAAGCAGCCCTGCCTAATTTTTTACCATTACCGGTGAAATGGATCATTATACCCTGGAATATAAGTATTTAAGACCCTACTTGGATCACTTGTAGCTACGGATCCTAAGCCTTTTAATAGTATTTGCAAGTATACATTGTTGTTGTACTGTGGTTGATACGATGCATTTAGGTTTTTAAATGTCCGCCCACCTAAAATACGCACAGCCCAACAACAATTATCATACTGCATCCCCAATAAAGACATCATGCTGTAATCTTTACTAATATTGTGGCTATAAGCTCCTATAGTGCTCCACTTTGCATTTAAAGGCAAAGAAAATGCAACTAGGGCCTGGTGTAGTGCATTATCACCTTTGGCATTATTCCGTACTGAAGTAACATCCCCATTAACCAAGTAGGTATAACCAAAGTTAAGAATGGCATTCGGCGCAGGTTGATAATGTAGATTTAAATCACCGTTATTCGTAGCCGAAGTAGCGGGATCCCATACATAATCGCCAGTGATGCTCCATACTGGATTAAAATGATAAACCGCTCGCGAAGCAATTGGAGAGGTATCCGCAAAGGGAGACAACTGCCCTATTTCTAAGGGGTTGGCAATACAAGGACCTGTCAGACTTCGACATAATTGTACGTTTCTATTCGTAAAATATTTAATTTGACCAACAGAGAAATTAGCACGCTCAAACCCTGTTTCCTCGGATAGCCAACGTGTAGTCACGGCATAAGATAATTGATTCGCATCACCAATACGATCAAAGCCTGAAAAGCGATTTGTTCTAAACAATTGATCCACATTAAAGATCATGTTAGCCGTATCATATATAGGAATAGCACTTTGATCTTGGTAAGGCACATATAAATAATACAAGCTGGGCTCTAATGTTTGGGTATATCCATTGCCAAACCAGTTAAAATTGCGTTCAAAAAACAATCCTCCACGCACATCATAACGAGGTATAAAACGATTGTAATCGGTATGTTTAGGCCCCGAGCTATTGCTTACCTCATAATAGTTTTCTACAAACTCTACAGAAGGTGTGATGTATCCCCAAGCTTTACGCTGCGGTAAAATAAGGACAGGATTAAAATGCAATCTGGGACCACGAGGCACGCCTACTTGAGCCCCCTCCCACTTTGTTCCAGGCCAGAAGAATTGATCATATTGCCCTACGATGTTTAAATTCGCATGCATTGGCAAATCATAATAATAACCGTGTGCCGCAATTTGCGGTAAACGTTCATACTGATCGGCAATTGGTGTCTCATTAACTGGATGCAAGGTTTGGTAACTTTGTGCCATACCTCTAAAAATCCAATTCTCAGTGCTATAGGTCAAATCCGCTTGACGTAATAATTGCCTTTGCGTAATGAAAGCTAAATTGGAACTGAAATCTTGGAAATAATAATCATCTGAAACTTGCTGCACGTTTGCGTTAAAACGCAAATTGGGGGCTAACAGAGTTGATTCTAATACACCTAGAGACCAACGATTCGTTGAGTTGTGCCTTAACCTAGGGAACTCCCATTCATGATCGTGTAAAAAGTTACGGAAAGCGGCATCTTGAGGTAAAAAAGTACCGCTAATAATGCCGCTACTTTTTCCCGTTAAATACCGGTAATCAGCTCCCAACATCACCCCACGCTCAGTATATAAATGCGGAGTTAAGGTCAAATCATAGTTTGGGGCCATGTTCCAATAATAAGGAACTCCCAAATCAAAACCACCAACATTAGAGTATCCAACAACAGGCATGAGGAAGCCTGATTTGCGCTCTTTACTGGTTGGGAAGCTTAAATAGGGAAGATAAAACACAGGCCATTCTCGAATGCGTAATTTTACATTACGGGCCACACCAACTTTCTTCTTATCATCAATTTTTATTGATTTGGCTTCAAGCATCCACGCTTTATCCTGAGGCGCGCAGGTGGTATAGGTTGCCTGATTTAATAAATAATCAGAATTAGCAAAGCGTTGCATTAAACTCGCCCGCCCCCAAGCAGGCAATAATGCACGACCTTTATTGGTATTAAAACGATAGATGACGTCTTCGGTTTGCCCAGATTTATCTTGGGGGTTAATACTCGCTTTACGCGCGATCATTAACTTATCTGGCTCTAAATAATGCACATTACCTAAAAATTCTATGCGCGTGATTTGATTCGTTTTGGTATCTCGATACACATGTGCTGTTTCTGCGTTCACAATGCGCTGTGTTTGGCGAATTTCTACATTCCCGGATAAAGTTGAGGGCTTATCTTGGAAAAACGAAACCCTATCCGCCATAATGCGTAGCTCATCTGGTGAAGCAAGGGGCATTACCGTGATTGGTCTATAAGAGCCTAAGCAGACAGGAGAGCTGCGATCATTTTGCCAGCCTAAGCATTGAGCTAATTTGCTTCTTACCGCGTTAGTTAGATCCACATCGCGTGCAACCACACAGGCTTGTACTGGTTCATAAATCATCGAGTCAGCATAGGCTAAAGAGTGATGAATCACCATAAGCGTAGTCAGGGTGATTGTTCCCCCTCCCATCAAGAACCATTTAACTGAAATCTTGTTCACAGGTAATAAAATGCCTTATTATGCACACAAAAACTATATACTGCGTGCTAACACAGTTAAAAATCAAGTAACAATTCGCTCAAAGAGCTCGGTGAATCGTTACGTGCCAAAAATAATGTCGGGAAGTATATCATGCATGAAAGAGAAAACGCACTGAAAGAGTGGCTTACGCAAGTGTTTGAACAACAAGATTTTGTTTTAACCCCTTTAGCTGGAGATGCCAGTTTTAGACGCTATTTCCGCGTGCATCATAATGGATTGACTCAGGTAGTTATGGACGCACCTCCTGGTAAAGAAGATCTACATCCATTCATGCATGTTGCGCAAACACTAGAACAAGCAGGAGTATGTACCCCGAAAATTATTGCCCGTGATACACAACAAGGCTTTTTACTATTGGGTGATTTGGGCGATCAATTGCTTTTAAATGTGCTCAATCCAGAAACCGTTCATCATTACTATCATCAAGCGATACAAACCCTATTCCAAATTCAAACCTGTGCGGTTCACGACCCTATGCTTGCACCATTTGATTATCACTTCATGGTTAAGGAAATGAACCTCTGTCCTGAATGGTTTCTCAACGCCTATCTTTCTCTAGAGCTTAGTGATGCAGAAACAGCATTATTACAGCGCTCAATTGACTGGATTGCTTCTGAGGTTGCGAAACAACCGTTAACATTTATTCATCGTGATTATCATTCGCGTAATTTAATGCTGGTACCTGATGGTTCTGGAACTCAATTAGGTGTTATTGATTTTCAAGATGCCATGTGCGGCCCGTTTACTTATGATTTAGTGTCATTACTGAAAGACTGCTATATTTCTTGGCCTCGGTCTCAAGTTCTTGAGTGGGTGGAACTGTTTTATAAACAAAATGCCTTAGCCAACCAATATTCTCTTGCTGCATTTATTCGTGCTTTTGACTTATGTGGCTTACAAAGACATTTAAAAGTACTGGGTGTGTTCTCCCGATTACATCTACGTGATAATAAACCAGGTTATTTAAAAGACCTTCCTCTTACCTTGAGGTATGTTCTTGAATGTACAGAAATTTATACAGAGCTTCACCCCTTGCTGCACTTTTTACACACGAGAGTTTATTTACCATGAATACTGCCATGATACTCGCTGCTGGACGCGGGGAGCGCCTAAAACCTTTAACCGACATAAAGCCCAAGGCTTTATGTGTTGTCAAAGGCAAACCCTTAATTGAACACCATGTTATCAATCTAGCCAAGGCTGGCTATGAAAAAATAGTAATTAATCACGCCTACCTTGGCGGGCAAATTCGTCAGTGTTTGGGTAATGGTGAACGTTGGGGAGTTCAAATTATTTACTCTACCGAACCTCCAGGAGGATTGGAAACTGGTGGAGGCATTGTTAATGCCTTACCCCTATTGGGCAATCACCCGTTTATTACCGTGAATGCAGATATTTATACCGACTTTGATTTTAGCTCATTGCAAGCTCCGGAGCCTAACTCTATTCATGTCATATTAGTTAATAAAAACCCGGCTTTAAACCATCATGGAGATTTTGGTCTGATTAATCAACAGCAATTAACCAATGCAAACCCTGAATATACTCTGGCGGGTATTTGTTGTTATCACCCGCAAGTGTTTTCAGGATGCAAGCAGGGACGGTATTCTGTTGCCCCGTTGATTAGGCGTTATGCGGACTTAGCTAAAGCAACGGCTAGTGTTTATAGTGGGCTATGGTTTGATATTGGTTCGTTGGAGCGCTTGAATGCAGCGAATAAGGCTTAATATTTTTTATGCAGAGGCATAAAGGTCACGGTTTTCTGTAATCTGATTTAGCTACCGTTTAGGGAAATCCTGGTTGCAAGCAACCAGGCTACCTGTTTCTATAGTGTGATTAGTGAGCAGAAACTCCGGGGCCAGTATCAGCTTCTGGTCCTTCTAAATCTTCTTCTTTATTCACTTTAGTAACAGTCTCAACTGCATGTTCAGCGTCCTTGGTAATCTCCGCAGCTTTTTCTTCTCCAGGATAGTTACGTTCTCTGGTTTGAATCTTTATCCCTTTATTAGCCATGTACTCTTCTAAACCACCCTCGTCCATCAACTTTTTAATCTCCTCTGGACTAACGCGTGTCTTTTCGTTTTGCACCGGATCATTAGCTTTGAAAATGAAACCACCTTTGATTACACAATCGTTAGATGCCAGCCAGGCATTAAAAACTTTATCAAGATTACTTACCGTCTCTGGAGCTACTCCGCCATCACTGGAGGAATAACCACGAACATAATGACCATCGGCACTAATGGCATAATCGACTTTGACATCAGAAACCTTGCCAGCCATTTCTTTCACAGCAGCTTCAGCAAGATTATTCTGCATATTTTTCAAATCCGAGGTTTCTACTTGCTGACCAGACCAGGGTTGCCCATTTACAGTCAGCTTAAAGCGGACATAATCAACAAACTTATCCACAGCAGCAATGATGTTCTCTTTTAATTCCGGATTCTTGCCTAAGAACTTAGATTTAGTTGCTAACTCTCTGACACGCGAAGCCAGATACTCCGCACCTTCAATTGTAGCCCCGGCCGTTTCCATTGAAGATTTAATTTCTTCAGTAGTTGGAAATCGTTTGATATCAGCCATAATTCTAATCTCGCCTTGATTTATAACGTATGACCTAATTATAGCAAATTAGATGTCAACAAATTGACATCTAATTTTGCATTTGGTGTTAAGTATTTGTAAAAATTAAATGAATGGTGATTTAACATAATCGATTACTGAACTAAAAGTACCTTGTTTCATCGATTCAAAAGTAAACTCATCCACTAAGATGGCATCCCAACGTGCTGCTTCTACTGCCAGCAATTGCTCCATCTCTTCTTGAGTAATTTCTTTCTTTTCAAGCTTTTTCTCTAACTTAGCTTTTAAATGCCCAAACTTAGCTCGCCTCACATCACCCACTTTCTTAGACAGTTCATCAGCATTGATGATTAATTGCAATGCATGTTCCATACGATCCACTGGCTGTTTTGGATCTCCTGATAAATAAAGAAATGACTTCAAACGATTGCGGAAATGGTTATTTCCGGTCATTAATGTGGCCAGTTTTCTATCTAATTTATCACTGGGATAACGCATGGTTTGTCCCAAGGGAAATGCCACAAAACGCATGATGAAACCTAATAATCGGGATGGGAAGTTTTGGCATAAAGCAAGCAGTGATTTTTGTGCATGATAGTAGCAATAAGCTACTGCCCATTGCGCATGCAATTGCTCATCTTTATCATCTTCATTTAACTGCACACTACGTAACGCAGCCATAGCCATATATAGATAAGAAAGTCCATCAGCTAGGCGTGCAGATAAGCGCTCTTTACGTTTTAAATCGCCACCTAAATAAATTAAGGATAAATCGGCTAACCAAGCAAACGCGTAGCTTAAGCGAGTTAAACGTTGATATTCTCGTTTCATGGACGACTTAGGAACACTAATCAATAGTCCGCCTGTCCATGCAGTACACATCGCTTTAGCAAAATTTTGCATGAAGTATTGAATGTGCTTCCAAATCACATCTCTAAAGGCTGCCTTATCTTCATTGGCAACAGCATAAAATTCATCGCGGATAAACGGATGGCATGCCATAGAACCTTGACCAAAGATCAGCAAGTTGCGCGACATAACATTCGCACCTTCAACAGTAATGGAGATGGGAATTCCTTGATAGAAACTCGTTAAATAGTTACGTGGACCAACCACAACAGCGCGCCCAGCATGTACATCCATCGCGTTGTTAATCGTGGCACGGGCTAATTCTGTATTGAAGTATTTTGTAATCGCAGAAGCTACGGAGGGTTTTTTATGTTCATTAACTGCAGCAACAGTGAGTAAGCGAGTCGCGCTGGTTAAATAAGTTAAACCAGCAATTTCTGCGAGTTTTTCTTCAATCCCTTCAAACTGCGCGATTTCAACATTGAACTGACGACGAATACGAGCGAATGCACCTGAAGTGAGATAGCAAATAGCTGAAGAGCCTGCCCCCATTGCTGGCAAGGAAATAGAACGGCCAATAGACAAACACTCAACCAACATTTGCCATCCGCCACCCACTCGTTTTTGCCCACCAATAACCGCAGTAATCGGTACGAAGATGTCTTTCCCACGAACGGTACCATTCATAAAAGGTTGTTCTGCAGGCAAATGTCGATTACCCACTTCTAGATTTGGCGTATCACGCGGAACAAGTACGCAAGTAATTCCTTCAACCCCTTCACCTTGTAATAAACCCTCAGGATCGCGAACATTCACAGCTAAACCGATCAAGGTTGCAATTGGTGCTAAAGTAATCCAACGCTTGTCTATAGTAATTGACAAGCCAAGCACGGTTTTGCCGTCCACTTGTTTTTGCATCACAATCGCATCAGATTGAATGGAGGTAGCATCACTACCAGCACCAGGTTCAGTGAGCGCAAAACAAGGAATATCAATACCTTTTGCCAACCGTGGCAAATAATGGGTCTTCTGCTCATCCGTTCCATAATAATTAATTAGCTCACCCGGGCCTAATGAATTAGGTACCATCACGGTTACCCCAGCAACTCCTGAACGGGTAGCAATTTTTTGTACCACATCAGAATGCGCTCGAGCCGAAAAACCTTTTCCGCCGTATTCTTTAGGAATAACCAAGCCAAAAAAGCCATTTCCTTTAAGATAAGCCCAAACATTTTCTGGCAAATCATGCTCTTGGCTAATTTGCCATTCGTTAAGCATGCCACATAAAATATGCGTTTCATTATCAAGAAATGCCTGCTCTTCTGTAGAAAGCTCGGTAGCTACTTTAGATAGGCGATCCCAATTAGGGGCTCCGCGAAAAATATCTTCTTCAAGCCAAGTATCACCGGCATTTAAGGCTTCTTCTTCAGTCTTTGAAAGTTTGGGAACTGATTTACCTGCGGTTTTATAGAGAAAATCACCGAGCCATGCCCGCAAAGGCTCCATATAAACTACTAACAAAGCAACAATAATAACCGCCCATAATAAAAACCCAACAATCCACGGGAGACCGATGGCGAAGGTGGCGACCAATAGATAAAATACGCTCCCTAATTCCCAAACCAGGGGATTCATTGCTCGATAAAGAACGATAAGCGTAAAGACTAGATAAACTAAGAAAAATAGAATAGCCATAAAAATACCTTCCCTTGCTCTTTTTTATTATTGCAGGACGAGCATATAGTATATACTCTTTTTATAACAATAACATATGGCCTGCTGGAGTATGAATCAACGATTGATTTGGAATTTTGAATTTACCCCGAAAACGGCAAGCTTGCCCGCAGAACTTCTTATAAAACGCGAGCACGAGGAAGTAAAGTGGGAGATACGTTTCTTTTGGCCTAATGATGAAATCATTGTGCTTAATACCCTTGATAGTTCACTATTAGACATAACTAATTACCAACAAAAATCTCGAGAAGATTATTATTACCTGCTCGCTGACAGCAATGACAACATCAAACGACGCCGTAATGAATTATTGTATAAACCGCTATTGAAGCAAACCCCTCAAGCTATGGCTTTTGGCTCAAAAGTAAATATCGACGGCCTTGATGAATCTGCGGATCCGCAGTTAAAAAAAATCGCCCAACAAATTGCGCAACAAGGCGTGGAAACCTACGTTAAAAAAGTGGCTTTTATCTACCAATTTGCGACCAAACCTAAAGTCAAACTCGAATTGGCACGTCTGGAGGTTCACAATCAAACTTATCTAAGTGCCTGTATTGAAGGAAAATCATTATTTTTAGTAGAACACATCGCGGAACACTTGCTGGGAAAACATAATTCCTGCGAATATGTAACATTCCTAAAAAATATTTTGCATCTATGATCAAGACATTATTAGACATAATCTACAGCTTCGGCAAAATTGGACTAATTTCATTAGGTGGCGGCAATTCCATGCTAAAGCTATTGGAGTATGAGGCCGTTAATTACCGCCAATGGATTGGACAAGAAGAATTCATCAATATGGTGGGTTCCAGCTTTGTTTTTCCGGGGTTAACCGCGGTCAAATTATCTGCCCTCATTGGTTATAAGGCCGCAGGATTTACTGGTTTAATACTCGCCGTTCTCTGCCTTAATTTGCCCGGATTAATTATGACCGTTATTGGTTATCAATGGCTAACAAGCCATGATAGCCCTGCAACGCGCAAAATGATGATTGGCGTTCAATACGGAGCCCTGGCGTTATTAGCAGCTGCCAGTTATTCGGTTGCTCAAGGTGTGGTGGGCATGTATTTTTCTATTCCTATAGCTCTGTGTTGCATTGTGTTTTTTTTAGCCTTAACTTTTTGGAACTTATCGCCTTTTTACGGTTTTTTAGGCTTTATCGCCGTTTGTTTTTTTCTGGTGCGTTGAGTAATAATTAAAAGATAAAATTATTAAAATGGAGTTTCCTTTTGGATACAGTATTGGATAACCCTGAGTATTATATTAACCGAGAATTTTCGGCCATTGCCTTTAACCAGCGAGTTCTTGCTTTGGCAAATGATGAGCGAGTTCCATTATTAGAACGAATGCGCTTTCTTAGTATTTGCAGCAGCAACCTGGATGAGTTTTTTGAAATACGTGTTGCCGGTCTTAAAGAAAAAATGGCCTTATCTACTGGGAAGCTCACTATTGATGGCTTGCGTCCTGATGAGGCCTTTAGTTACATCAGTCAAAAAACCCATGTGCTAATCGATCAATTATATGCAACATTTAATAAGCATTTGCTCCCTGCCTTACGTAAGGAAAACATTCATTTTCTTGAGTTAGAAGAATGGACTGATGATATTCATCTGTGGGCCAAGCATTATTTTAAACATGAGATACAACCCGTTATGAGCCCTATCGCTTTGGACTTGGCTCACCCCTTACCGCAACTGATCAACAAAAGCTTGAACTTTATTATTTCATTAAGCGGAAAAGATGCCTTTGATCGTAATATTAACTATGCAGTAGTGCATGCACCACGCTCCATTCCCCGCGTAATCCATCTTCCCTCAGAGCTCTGTGGTGGAGCTGATTATTTTGTTTATTTATCCTCAATTATTAATACTCACGTCAATAGCCTGTTCCCTGGGATGGAGATCAGTGGCTGCTACTCATTTCGCCTCACGCGAAATAGTGATTTATTCTTACGCGAAGAGGAAATTGATGACTTAGCCAAAGCAGTGCAACGTGAAATTTTTTCTCGCCATTACGGGAATGTAGTACGTTTGGAAATTGAAAAAAACTGCCCAGAAAAGATCGTTGATTTCTTATTACAAAAATACCACTTACGTCATGAAGATACATTTTATTGTGATGGCCCGGTAAACATTCAACGCTATCTGACCGCGATTAATAATTTGGATAGACCTGATTTAAACTATCCTGCATATACCGCCCAATATCCTCTGTTTCCCAAATCAGAACGTAATTTATTTAATGTGATTGATGAACAAGACATTTTGTTGCATCACCCTTATCAAAGTTTTGAAGTAGTCATTGATTTTCTCAGGCAAGCGGCAGCAGACCCTCATGTATTGGCAATTAACCAAACACTTTATCGCACTCACTCAGAATCAGCCATGGTTGACGCCTTAGTTGATGCCGCACACTCAGGAAAAGAAGTGACTGCGGTTATTGAGCTTCGAGCTCGTTTTGATGAAGAGTCTAACTTAAAATTGGCAAACCGCTTACATGCAGCAGGCGTACTGGTCCTCTATGGAGTGGTCGGTTATAAAACACATGCCAAGATGACGCTGGTAGTACGTCGAACTCATGGCAAGTTAAAACGCTATGTACACTTAAGCACGGGTAACTACCATGAAAAAACTGCTCAGCGTTATACCGACTTAGGGCTTTTAACCTGCGAACCAACGATTACTGCGGATACGCAAATTATTTTCCAACAACTAACTGGATTAGGTAAGGTAGTTAAACTGAAAGCATTAAGCCATTCTCCATTTACCTTACAAAAAACACTGCTGCAATATATCGATCAATGCGCTACCGCGGCGCAATCAGGTGTAGACACGGAAATTTTACTCAAGATAAATGGCTTAACCGATAAGACAACAATTCAAGCCTTACATAAAGCATCTCAAGCCGGTGTGAAAATTAATTTGCTCGTCCGTGGCGTCTGTTGTTTAAAACCAGGTTTACCTGGTGTTTCCGAAAACATTCGTGTTCTTTCCTATATTGGGCGTTTTTTAGAGCATCATCGTATTTTTTACTTTCGCATTGATAATGAGGAACATTACTTTTGTGCCAGTGCGGATATGATGGAGCGTAACCTGTATCATCGAATTGAAATTATGTTTCCCATTCTTGATGAGCAATGTAAGAAACGCATCAAGCAAGAAATTATTAAGAACTACCTCAAAGACAATAGCAATACGTGGGAAATGCAAAGCGATGGTAGCTATAAACCAATGACTCAAGGAAGTACATCGGCCCAGGAGAAATTAATTACCCTTTATAAAGATGAGACTAATGATATTTAAAAGTGATTACTCCCTCGGCTTGCTTAATGAAAGCTCGGCATTGGGAGCGGTACAAGCTGTATTTGCTGGGCTTTTCAGCCCAGGCTACGCTTGCGCTATGATTTTTTAGTGTTCTTAGCGAGGGCAGGTTAAGTGAGTTTCTTTGCCTAAATGTAATTGGGTTCGTGTTGCAAAAGGAATGGGGAAATTCGTTGCTCCATGCCCAATGCCATCCATCTGCACTACAGGAATAACGCTTTCATCTGCAAAACGCTGTAATACCGGTTGAATTAACGAGGTGCCATTGGACTCTTCGCCACCGAGAAAATCAGCGAAAAGCACTGCGGCAGCACCCTTGAAAATATTCGCTTGGCGCAGATGTTCTAACATCCGGTCAACACGATAACCGCGCTCATTTATTTCTTCTAATAAAATAATTTTGCCGCGACCATCTAATTGCCAATTAGTCCCTATACTCGCTTGAATCAAGGTTAAATTACCCCCGGTTATGGTGGATTCAATGATGCGATTCTCTTGGGCCAGGCTATTTAGCGGTCTTAATCCATCAAAATCAACCGATACGCGCTCGGCAAACAGCAATGATTTCAAGGCGGCAATCGATTGTGCTGAAAATTTATCTGGCGTTGCTCCACCATGAATCGTTGCCCAGTCCCAATGCTGTTGTAAATACAAATGCAACGAGGTTATGTCACTCATCCCTACAAAAATCTTTGGTTTGGCAGGGGGTTGCAGGCTTGCTAATTTGGGAATTAAACGCATCGCGCCATAACCACCGCGTACGCAAATCAGCGCTTTAGCTTCCGAATCGAGTAACGCATTTTTTAAATGTTGGAAACGATGCTCATCACTATTTGCGCAGAATAAATCCTCGGCAAAAATATCTTCTTTAACAACGCAATTTAATTGCCACGAGTTAACCAGTTCTTTTAGTTCCTGTAATTGCTGATCAGTGCAACGAGAGGCTGGAGCGATCAACTCAACTAAATCGCCGGGCTTGAGTACCGGTAATGTGTTCATTTTTTCTCTTTACTAGAAAGTCATCGTACTATATTAAAAGTGTTTTGCTTAACTTACCAGGTTCCTCACAAACCAAGCGCGGCAATAAATACCCTGGCACTAGTTGTTGCAATTGTTGGTAGATTACTTGGGCTTTAGTAAAAGGCATATCAAAATGAGCCGCACCTTTTACTTTATCTAAGGTGTGTAAATAATAAGGAATCACCGCATGGTTAAATAAGGATTGGCTTAATGAGGCCAAAACCTGCGCATCATCATTAATTCCTGTCAACAACACCGACTGATTCAATAAATGACATCCTGCTTGCCGTAAGTCATGAAGTACCTGCCCTACCACATCATCCTGTAATTCCTGAGGGTGATTACAATGCAACACGATTACTTTTTTAAGCCGAGTCGTTGTTAATAAGCTTAAAAAACCTGTATCAATACGTTCGGGAAATACCACAGGAATACGGGTATGAAAACGCAGGGTGTGTACATGAGGAATTTGTTCTAATTGTTGCAAAAGATCAGCGATAACGACATCAGCAGCTAAAAGAGGATCGCCTCCACTTAAAATTACTTCGGTAATGCTTTGATCCTTCGCAATGTACTCACAAATTTCTTTAAAGCCCTGGCGTCCAGGATTATTATCCTGATACGGAAAGTGTCGTCGAAAACAAAACCGGCAATTAACTGCACATACCCCCGTTAAGGTGAGAAGAACTCGCCCATGATATTTATGAATTAAGCCTCTTAAGGGATTACTAACTCGTTCTTGCAACGGGTCAACACCATACTCCGCCGGCGAGTTCATTTCTTGGGTTGTTGCTAAAACTTGCAACAGTAATGGGTCTTGAGGATTCCCCTTTTGCATTCGCTGGGCAAATCCCAAAGGAATACGGCTGGCAAATTGCTCTTCGGCGAATAAGCTTCCAGTAGATAGGGGTAATTCCAGATAGGCTAATAAATCAGCTACAGAAGAAAAACCTTGGGCTAATTTTTTTTGCCAACTTAAAGAGGAATCTCGCATTAATTACACAGACTTGATAAACTGTGCGAACTTTAACTAAAACCAGAAAAAATCTCAATACTGTGGAGTCCTAATGGCAATTTATAGTACCAATGAATTAAAAAATGGCCTAAAAGTAATGGTCGATGATGCTCCATGCAACATCCTTGATTGTGAATTCGTAAAACCAGGAAAAGGCCAAGCCTTTACGCGCATTAAAATTCGTAATCTGAAAACAGGTAGAGTGGTAGAGCGTACCTTCAAATCAAACGAGACCTTACCTTCTGCTGATGTTGTTGATATGGAAATGCAATACCTCTATGCCGATGGTGAACACTGGCATTTCATGGTGCCCGATAATTTTGAACAATATGCGCTAACCAAAGAAACTCTTGCTGACGCCGCACAGTGGCTAAAAGAGCAAGATATTTGCATCGTTACCCTATGGAACAATGAGCCTATTCAGGTAATGCCACCTACATTTGTTGTTCTTGCAATTACCGAAACCGATCCTGGACTAAAAGGTGATACGTCTGGCGGTGGTGGAAAGCCTGCCATACTGGAAACAGGTGCAGTAGTGCGTGTACCTTTATTCGTACAAACAGGCGAATTAGTTAAAGTAGACACGCGTAAAGGCGAATACGTTTCTCGCGCTAAAGAGTAAGTTCAAAGCACGGAACCCCTGGGTTGCTTCACTCCATTCGCAATGACGATAGATTTAAATTAAAGAATATAGCTCACAATTGCGAGAAACGTAGTGACGAAGCAATCCAGGAGTTCGAATGCACAGAACCCGGGGTTGCTTCTCTTCGTTCGCAATGACGAGCTTAAGTAAAGATACCAAAAGATTAATAGACTCTAATAAACATTATAAGAGTCATACATACCCCAGTACCCCACATCACCTAAGTCATCATAACCGTAGTAATAAGCATCATTCCAATATGGTCCACCATAATAACCCACTGTATAAACAGTGCGAGTAGGATATGCACGAGTATAGTAAACCGTTTCTGTAGTAACACAACTCGTTACTAAGAGCATTGGTGCTACGATAACTAAAGCAATGATTAATTTTTTCATGGTTCCATCCTATTTTCTATGATTCTAAAACTAATTAATTAATAACGATGGTGGTGGTGATGATGCCATCGATTCCAATGTCTGTGGTGCCTATGGTCCCAATGTCTATGATGTCCATAACGATACCCATGGTTATGATGCCAATAAGCGTAATTAGTACCAACTTTAGCTACGTTATTGTAATTAACGGCAGTCATACTGTCTGAGCGCGATCCTGGGTTATGGATAAAGGAACTAGACGCAGCAAATCCTGGAGCAAGAAACAGGAGCAATGAACTAAAAACAAAAGAGAAAATAAACTTTTTCATGGTAACCTCCGAGTCAATTAGCACTCCCTCTTGTGTATTATTATTATACAACCAGATTCCATGTTTAGCAAAACAGGGTTACTTCTTTCAGGAGCACGAATACAGATAGAGAGGAAAAAAAACGTAATTCCAAAAGCTTTTCATGGAATAATACAGGTAACGACTTACCAAATCCTGAGCCGCTACTGAATGCACTTTGGAGGTTTATGCTGAGCTTAAGGCGTCCTACTATGGCTCATGTAGGCTGGCACACCACCCATCAAACTACCCTCCCTATCTGAAAATATTTAATGGTTCAGTTAGGTCAGTCATCACCCATATGTTTAATAATAGACCAACAACAGAGGTGTTGTAAATTTTTTGTGCAAACAATGAATCGGCAACTTGTGCCTCATAAAAAAGTCGCAAGACAGGGGGTGATGAGCCAGTAGCCGTATTATGCTATGCGAATACGGGCTACGTTTGAGTTTTACTCTGGGTATCTGAATAGGTGATTGGCAGACGCTTGGACCGTTGGCATGATAATCATTTGTTCTATATCAACGTGTTGCGGCCGTGTAATGCAATAGAGAATTGCATCAGCAATATCTTCAGCTACCAAAGGATGGAAGCTGCTGTAAAACTCTTTAGCTCTTTGTTTATCATTCCAGCGTACTTCACTAAATTCAGTTTCCACAGCTCCTGGAGCGATTTCCGTAACCCGAATTGGACTTCCCAATAAATCCAGGCGCATTGATTTTGAAATAGCATGTACGGCATGTTTTGTTGCCGCATAAACATTACCATTAGGATAACATTCATGACCCGCAATAGAACCAATATTGACTATATGTCCTCTGCCACGAGCCATCATCACCGGAATAACGGCACGACTTACATAAAGTAGCCCTTTAATATTCGTATCAATCATCGTATCCCAATGCTCTTCAATTCCTTGCTGTAACGGCAAGGTATCCAGCGCTAAGCCAGCATTATTGATTAACACATCTATTGCTTTCCATTGGCTGGGTAAAGAGGATAATTGTTTGATCACTTGTTCATGATCACTCACGTCTAAAGTTAAGACGTAATGTTCCTTACCTGATTCTTGAGTTAATTGCTGCGTTAATGCCTCTAAACGCTCTGTACGACGAGCAGCCAATATCAATTGAGCCCCTTGTCCTGCACAATAATGGGCACAGGCTTGGCCAATGCCACTCGATGCACCGGTGATTAAAATAATTTTATTCTCTAATAAATTCATTGTTTATAATCCTTAACTGCATGTTTTGAAATTTCTATGCGTCTTTTATTAGCAGTTCTTAGTGGGTAGAACTTAATGTACTCATCAAATGCATGACTTCTTCATCGGAAGTCTGGCTAAAATCATCATACCATAACCCAACGGCATAAAAATTAGCTGGCTGTAATGGGCAAATTATTTTGTTAACTAGACTTGCCATTTCCGTACAAGTAGACCGTGCAGCAACGGGAACTGCCACAATAAGTTCCACTGGATTTCTTTGTTTTAATGCGGCAATTGCAGCGCGCATGGTATAACCCGTAGCAATCCCATCATCAACCACAATAATGGTTTTTCCAGTAAGCTGCAGAGAAGATTTATTCGCTCGATAAACCTTATCACGACGTTCTAATTCCCGCTCTTCCTTCTGCAATACCTCATCAATTGCGCTGCTGTTGATATGCAGTCCATGAACCACATCCTCATTAAAAACCACGACACCCCCGGACGCAATGGCACCCATGGCATATTCTTCATGTCCAGGAACACCTAATTTACGCACAATAAAAATATCCATCGGTAAGGAAAGTTTTGTTGCAATTTCATAGGCAACTGGCACCCCCCCTCGGGGTAATGCCAATACAATACTGTTCTCTTTTACTGCATAGTCATGCAACAAGTCAGCGAGAACCTGTCCGGCTTGCTGCCTATTCGCATAATTCACCGTTTGGCTCCTTGAAATTACTCCCTTAATTCAAAGTTTAGTATATGCCTTCACCGGTACAGGCGATGATATCAACTCGAAGAATGTACATGGTATCCCGAACGCAACATTGGCGTTATGAATAAATGTAATGCCACTTTCAGGAGATCCTTCGTCGTAAACTCCTCAGGATGACGTACCTTCGTTGAGTTGACAAACGCTTGAACTCACATTGTGCTATATTTGATCAATGGATTGGTAACAAGGAAGAGATCAAACTATGAACATCACTGAAAAGATCATTCATGCCCATTTGCTGGATGGAAAAATGGAAGCAGGCAAAGAAATTGCCTTAAAAATAGATCAAACCTTGTGCCAAGATGCAACAGGTACTCTAGTTATGCTTGAATTGGAAGCTATCGGATTAGAGCGCACCAAGGCAGAAGTTTCGGTACAATATGTCGATCACAATTTGATTCAAGAAGATAATAAAAATCCTGATGATCATCTTTTCCTTGAAAGCGCTGCAAGACGTTATGGCCTTTACTTTAGCCGACCAGGAAATGGAATCAGCCATGCGGTACACATGCAAAACTTTGGTCTCCCTGGAAAAACACTCACCGGTTCTGACAGTCATACCTGCGCCGCAGGTTCTATGGCCATGTTGGCCATCGGTTCAGGCGGCCTGGAAGTCGCCATGGCTATAGCGGGCTATCCTCTTTACATCAAAATGCCTAAAGTACTTGGTGTTAAATTAACAGGGAAACTGCCAGATTGGGTCAGCGCTAAAGACGTAATCCTGGAAATGCTGCGCCGCTACGATGTTAAAGGTGGTGTTGGTTACGTTATTGAGTACTATGGCGAAGGAGTCAAACATCTTAGCGCCATGGACAGACACGTTATCGCCAATATGGGTGCTGAACTGGGGGCCACATCAACCTTGTTTCCTTCTGATGAAATAACCAAAGAATTTTTAAAAAGCCAAGGACGTGAACAGGATTGGTCCGAGCTAAAAGCAGATGAGGGTGCCACTTATGATAAAAATGATGAAATAGATTTATCGTCTCTAGTCCCCCTCATTGCCAAACCAACCAGCCCAGGCAATGTAGTCCCGGTTTCAGAAATTGCAGGCGAAGAAATTTATCAATCCTATATTGGCTCCTCAGCGAATCCTGGTTATCGCGACTTTGCCATCGCCGCACAAATAGTAAAAGGAAAAACATTAAAACCTAATATTTCCCTGGATATTAATCCCAGCTCGCGTACGATTTTAGAAGAGTTAGCACAAGAGGGACATTTAGGAAGTTTAATTCATGCGGGGGCCCGGATTCACCAAGCGGGATGCAATGGCTGTATTGGTATGGGACAAGCCCCGGCTACCGATAAAAACAGTTTACGTACAGTGCCTCGTAATTTTCCAGGCCGTTCTGGAACCATGGAAGATAAAGTCTTTCTCTGCAGTCCAGAGACCGCCGCCGCTTCAGCATTAATGGGCGTCATTACCGACCCACGCACCTTAGACATGCCTTATCCCAAAGTGAGCTTACCTCATAAAAGTGTGGTAAATCGTGCCTGTATTGAAGGGCCCTTGCCCTTATCAGAAGCCCAAAAGATTAAGCTGCTTAAAGGGCCTAATATTGTGTCCTTACCCGAGTTAGAGCCCTTACCAAAATCATTAAAAATCCCGGTATTGTTGATTGTGGGAGATAATATTTCTACTGATGAGATATCCCCAGCCGGAGCCAAAGTACTGCCTTATCGTAGTAACATTCCTAAAATTAGCGAATTTACTTACACTCATGTCGATTCCGACTATGTGGAGCGCACCAAAAAACACAAGAAAGGTCATGTGATTATTGGTGGTGAAAATTATGGTCAAGGCTCCAGTAGAGAGCATGCGGCTTTAGCACCGCGCTATTTGGGTTTATGTGCCGTAATTGCGAAGAGTTTTGCGCGGATTCATTGGCAAAATTTAATTAATTTTGGCATCTTGCCTTTAGTATTTAAAAATCCCAAGGATTATGACGCAATTAAATTAGATGATGAGGTAGAAATTAGTAGCCTGCCTGCCCTTCTGGATAAAGAGCAATTCACCATAAAAATTAATGGCAAGGAGATTGAAGTACAGCAAAGTATTTCTCCTCGGCAGAAGGAGTTATTGGAATTGGGCGGGTTGATTAATTGGGTGAAGCAGGATTTGAAGAAACAATAGCTAAAAACATAGTGGCGAAGCAACCCAAGAATTCGAAGCACGGTGAGCGCTCAATCAAGAGAGATTCCCATTGATTCTACAACCGCAACCCGCTCTTATTAATCAAATGGCAATTTAGGTCCTAAAGGAACTATTTGCGTGGGGTTAATGGTTTTATGGCTGTAATAATAGTGCTGTTTAATTTGTAAAAAATTAACCGTTTCGCGTACGCCTGGATGATGATACAAACGTTCCAGGTAGGATTGAATGGCTTTGTAATCGCTAATGCGTTGCTTGTTGGTTTTAAAATGACTGTAATATACCGCATCAAAACGGATGAGGGTGGTAAAAAAGCGCCAGTCGGCTTCGGTTAATTGCTCCCCAACCAGATATTGGTGTTTTGCTAAATGCAGCTCAAGTTCATCCAACAAGGTAAATAAGTCATGATAGGCAAGCTCATAAGCCTCTTGAGTGGTTGCAAAACCGCATTTATAAACTCCATTATTAATTCCGTTATAAATACGGTCATTCAACGCATCAATTTCTGCGCGTAGGGGCTTGGGATAAAAATCCTGGGAGTCTCCAGTAAGTGAGTTAAAGGCTTCATTAAATTGGCGAATAATTTCTGCCGATTCATTATTTATAATCGTTTGCTCTTTTTTATCCCATAAGATGGGAACCGTAACTCGACCAGTGTAATCAGGATGCGCTTTAAGATAAATTTCGTATAAATAGCGCAATCCATAAAGCCTGTCTCCTGTAGCATCCATTCCGGTTTTAAACTCCCATCCATTCGCCAACATGTGTGGATGGACAATAGAAACGTCGATGTACTCATCGAGTTTTTTGAGTTTTCTGAAAATTAAGGTGCGATGAGCCCAGGGACAGGCTAAAGATACATACAGATGATAACGTCCCTTTTCTGCAGGAAAACGAGCATTAGGCTCATGACTAATTGCTGAACGAAACTGGGTAGGCTCGCGTTTAAATGCGCCTTTAGTTTTCTCGGTATCATACCAAACATCCTGCCATTTCCCATCAACCAAAAGTCCCATGATTCATTCCTTATACATTCCGTAAAATAATATTTAGTTATTATAGTTTGATTTCAGTTCCTTAGTTAGTCTGCTATTGCTCATTTGCTAATACTGCTGCTAATATCATTATTTTCGCAGAGATCATTCAGTAAGATACGACAACCATTTCCCTTTCTGTTGCAAAACATAGTGAAAACACACCTAACTAAGGATAGACAGATGAATAGGACTTCATTCAAGAATATGATATTAATGGCTCTGATTTTTGCCACAAGCTCAGCGACTTGGGCGCAAGAACTGGCTCAATTATCAATTGATGCGATTAGCATTAACAGTGGTGTTGTTGCCAGCCGCCCATGCCCAAAAAAGATACAGGGCAATTGCCCTGCCGGCGTTCCCAGTTCGTGCATGATGGTATTTACCCCATCGGTTTTTTCTGGAACGCTGACCATTACCAATAACTCGGGTATGACCGCTTTAAATGTCACAACAAATCAGGCATTTATTAGCTCTTACGACATTTTCCAATCCCCAGACACGGGCCTTGCCAGCATCGCTCCTCATACCTCGGGTACCTTAACCTTTTTTGCGAGTGGTTTACCGATAAATCCACCGATCGAAGTCGAAGTTAAAGGCAGCAATACTTCATCAGCGTGCTTTAGTATCCAAGTACTCTCCTGATGGTTATATCGTCTATGCTCCAGTTCTCAATGAACTGGAGGTTGGCTCTTTAGATAAAATAAGGTAGACCTGGGGTTGATTTATCAAAAATTTTAGGGGATCCTTATCCCCCAACTTACGTCAATATTGTATGGAGAGAACAATGACTCAAGCTATTCCAAATGGATTTCACACAATTACACCTTCTTTTATGTTTAAAAGCAGCAAGGCAGCCATTGAGTTTTACCAAAAGGCCTTTAATGCAGAAACCATAAGCTTTATGCCCAGTTTTGATGGCAAAGGTACAATGCATGCTCAACTTAAGATTGGCAACTCGATGATCATGATGGGCGATGAGATGCCTGGTAATGAACAGTGCGCCAAAAGCGCGGAAACACTTGGCCACTCTCCCATAAGTATGTATGTTTACGTAGATGATATTGATAGTGCATTTAAACAAGCAGTCGATGCTGGGGCTCAAGTAACCATGCCTATAGCAGACATGTTTTGGGGCGATCGCGTAGGTCAAATTAAAGACCCATTTGGATACAGTTGGATGATAGCGACCCATACGGTTGATCTTAACAATGAACAAATTAAACAGCGTGCCGAAGAATTTTTCGCTGCCTGGCAAAACAAGAAATAGAGTAACGATGAACTACACTGATTTTGGCTATAGAATAAATCAAATTACTGCAGGCTCAGGACCTAACTGGCTCTTTTTGCCAGGCGGCCCTGGCTTGGGTTCGGAATATTTGAATGAGCTGTGTAACAAATTACAGCTTCCTGGGGCTATTTTTGTTCTAGACTTTCCTCAAGATGGAACCAATACTGCTCATGGAGAACTGGACCTAGAACGCTGGAAGTTGGGACTTATAGACCTGCTTCAGACGTTCACTAATCCCATACTGGTTACTCATAGTTTTTCAGGAATGCTCGTCATGATGATGCCTGAGCTGGAACAACAGCTGTCAGGTTTAGTGCTAATGAACACAACGACTCAAAATACATTTTTCCCACAAATTAGCGCCATGCAAGAAAAGCATAACTTACCTGATCTTGTACCTGCAGCAGGCCAGTATCATTTAGACCCTTCAAATGAAACTTATAAAGAGTTTTGGCATACCTACAAGCATTATTGCTTTACTGCAGAAGAGCTCTCTGAAGGCGAAAAAATGATCCCTCTTTTTGCATTCAATAATGCAGCCTATTACTATGCAGTGGAACACTTTTATACTGATTATGCATGCAAGTGGAGCCCTAAAACCATTCCAGCCATGACCATTGCTAGTGAACAAGATTACATTTGCCCACCACAAATTTTTCTTCATGATGAACGGTTTCAAAGCCCCAACATTATGAACAAGCTTATCCCCAATGCCGGCCACTGCCCTTGGGTTATTTGTTTTGAGCAGGTTCAGCAATGTTTTGATGATTTTGTTAAGGTGCTTGAACCTTTAAGCACGTAAAAACCTGGCTGCAAGCAACCAGGCTGCAATTACTTACTTAATACATAGGGCTGATAAACAGGTTCCCAGATACTGGCGGCAAGTTCTCGTTCAAATTCGGCTTCATTGACACGTGCCAGCCCTTCAGCGATCGCCTGCTTGCCCACTGCTTTTGCTACCGCCAAGCTAATAGAACGCAATGCAGATAATGGGGGTAAGAGATTTTCCGTCTTATCGTTTCGTGCTGGAGAACATTCTGCAAGCGCCAGTGCTGCTGCCTTGATCATGCCATCAGAAACATGTTTTGCCTGTGACGACATAATTCCCAAAGCTAAGCCAGGAAAAACATAGGAGTTATTCGTCTGATCAATATGATACTCTTTGCCCTTGAACGTAACAGGCGCAAAAGGGCTGCCGGTGCCAATTAACGCTCGACCATCGGTCCAGTGGAGCAAATCTTCAGGGGTTGCTTCACAATGCGACGTAGGATTAGAGAGTGGGAAAATAACTGGACGCTCTGTATTTTGTGCCATGGTTCTTACGATTTCCTCAGTAAATGCCCCATACTGTGTAGAAACTCCAATCAAGGCGGTTGGCTTCACATTTCGAACCACATCAAGCAATCCGATTTCATCGCTATTGGAGAGCTGCCATCCATCAACTTCCGAACGTTTACGTATAAAGGCGTCTTGAGAAGGACTTTGACCTTTGCCCCCTTCAATCAACAGGCCATAACGATCCACCGCGTAGATACGCTCACTAGCCTCTTGCTCAGTTAAGCCCGCCTCAACCATTGCAGCACGAATCAACTGCGCAATTCCCTGCCCGGTTCCACCAAAACCGAAGAAGACAACACGTTGCTCGCGTAAGGGTATGCCAGTGACATTAATCGCCGACAATAAAGTACCTGTTGCCATAGCTGCAGTACCTTGAATATCGTCATTGAATGTACAGAGCTGATTGCGATAACGGGCTAAAAATTTCGCTGCATTGCTACCAGCAAAATCCTCCCATTGCAACAAAATATGTGGCCAACGTCGTTTTACTGCAGAAACAAATGTATCAACAAATTCGTCATACTCTGCGCCACGAATACGCTTGCTTCGCCAACCGATATACAAGGGGTCATTAAGTCGTTCCTCATTATCGGTTCCTACATCAAGTAAAATGGGTAAACAATACTTTGGATGAATGCCGGCCAAGGCCGTGTACAAGGCCATCTTGCCAATCGGGATGCCCATCCCACCCGCACCTTGATCGCCAAGTCCTAAAATGCGCTCCCCATCGCTAACCACGATGCATTTAATGGAATCATAACGCGGATGCTCAAAAATTTGCTCAATCTTATCTCTATTGGGATAACTAATAAAAAGCCCTCGGGGTTTACGGAATACTTCGCTAAACTTTTGACAGCCCTCACCAACCGTCGGGGTGTATACAATAGGAAGCATTTCCTCAACATGATGAGCAATTAAAGAATAGAATAAAGTTTCATTTGTATCTTGAAGATCACGTAGAAAACTGTACTTTTCCAATTGGGTTGGCAATTCGGAAAGTACTGCATAACGACGACGTTCTTGATCTCCCAAAGAACCGATATGAGGCGGCAGCAAGCCATGTAAAGAAAATATATCGCGTTCTTCCTGAGTAAAGGCGGTACCTTTGTTTAACAGCGAATTATTTAATAGATCATAGGCAGTTAATTTTGTTTCAATGCAGCCCTTTGAAGATTGTCGCTCTTGTTCTGAAGTGCTCATATATAAAGTCCTTTTAGAGGTAATCTTTTAACGATAAATGCTTACTCACTCCAGAATAAGCATAGATCAAATTTTATCATCTATTTCAAACCATAGATTTGTTCTAAAACATTATCGATGCTCTTTTGAGCGGTAGTAATCTCTGTTGCTGTTTGCACCGCAACTGATTTGCTTCTTTATAACAAATGACAGGAAATGACATGGTTTAAAATTGAACAAACATAAACCCCTTCTATACTTAAAGTTAAGTGAACCACTAAATTAAGGTGGTTGCCTTGAGGGGGATTACATGACTGATGAAAAAAGCGAGAAGAAGAAAAAGAATAATTTAGGCACACGAACAGATAAAAAGCCCTCAGGAAAAGCTCATAGTAGTCTACACTCGGCACGTGGTCATTCCTATACCTTAATGGGCACCTTACTGGAAGATGAGTATAAACATTTTGCTCAGCAAGAAAGCATAAAAAAAGAAGGCAAGACCATCAATAAAATTGTCTTAGGAAAGGGCTCTTTCGGTACGGTACGACTGGCTCAAGATGAAGCATCAGGCTTATTCTTGGTAGTAAAAAAAATAAAACCATCTAAAGCAAAAGCAAAATTAACCCCGGAAGATTTGGATAAATTAGAGATAGAGCAAGAAATCCATGAGGCGATTCAACAACACCAGATTAAAGGAACGTTAAGTGCCATTGATATAATCCGAACGGTAAGCAGTAAAAATGAAGAAACCATATACCAAATTTTTCCTCTGGCCAGCCGCGGAGATGGTAGTAACTTCATTGAAAAAATTGCCTTTAACTCTGGGAGCAAAAATAAAGAACTAGTGCCTCACCTCCTGTTAATACTGGCTAAAACCTTCGCAGACCTTCATGAACATCATATCTATCACCGTGATTTAAAACCTGAAAACATACTCATAACCTCTCAATATGAAGTAACTGTAGCTGATTTTGGTTCTGCGGTAATCTATGGTGAGCAGGGTAAAGTGCAAGCCTATCCAAATGGTGATGTAATGCATAATCCCCCAGAGTTTGTAAAACGTTCGCCTACGGATACTACCTATACTCCTATTCCTGTTAGTTATACCGAAGAAGATCGAATTAGATTAGTCGATTCATGGAAACTTGGCTTTGCTCTGGCGCCATTCATTCATCCAGATATTTATGAGATAACAAAAAAATTACTCCCCCTTCCGCTGATGGATTCGATTCCGCATGCAACACGATTACAGGAGTATCGAAACTTTCATTGCGAGTTAAGTGATAAACTGGATGAACTTGGATATTCGGATGAAGTTAAAGAAGCATTGTTAGGTTTGTTAAATCTGGATTATACAAACCGCCTAACTCCTATCGAAGTATTAACACTACTGTGCTCTCAGGATCTGGCACAAAATCTAGAGGCAGTTATCAGTAATTCTGCAAAACAATTAAGCCAATTATTAGCAGAGGCCTTTGCCTATGCGGAGATGACAAATGAGACACCGAAGCCTTCCTCCAGCAGCGCTTCTTCATCCTTATTTAGCCCGTCACCTCCCCCGCAAAAACCAATTAGAAGCAAAACAGGGGCGGATGGATATGAGATATTTTATACAGACGATGAATTGTCTGATTTAGAGCCGGATCCTGATAAATCGGAGCCGAGTAGTGGTGCACAGCCATAGAGTGACGTGAGTGGATACGCTGAGAAATTATCCCGTATCCAGGAGTCGTACTAAATTCCGAGACCTGCGGACAAGCCGCAGGCCGTAGAAAAGAGAGGTGGTTAGGAGGGATTTCACTCAAGCTAAGACTTCATAAAATGATCATAAATAGCTCGGCTTGCTAAAGCGATTGCATGGCTTCTGGGGTAATCACTCGCAGATTGTGATTTCACATAAACTGCGATGGCAATATGCCCTTTATTATGAGGTAAAGTAATAATCCCAACATCACTCACAAAACGATACAGTTTCTTAGAACCTGAATAATTTAAATATTTGGGCTCATAGATAGACCAGGTGCCTGTTTTATGTGCCACTTTAACCCCTGGGGGTAACAAGCCTCTTATGCGACTTCTACCGGTTCGACATTGCTCCATGATCTTCATGAGCAACTGAGTACTGGACTCTGATAATGCTTGGTTTTTATAAACTTTCACCAAGAGTTTAGCCATATCGTTTGGAGTCGTTGTATCACGGGGGTCTTTTTGAAAACGCTGCCAAGCCTCCTGTTTGTCTTTAAGGGAAACACGATCAAAAGCACGTTCCCAAGTTACTACAGGCGGGCGTTTTTTTAATAAAGCATGGTCCACATGATTGGTATCTACGAACATTTCCATGATGGAGCGATTAACTTGGATGTCATTAAAGCCCAGAGCAGCCATACGTTTTTTTACTGCCTCAGGCCCCTTGGCTGCTTTTAAAAGTGAATCACTAGCACTATTATCGCTGTTGATTAGTGTGTATTTTAATATTTGTTGGAGCGAGATATTAATTTGCTTCTTTTCAAACATATGATGTAGATACCCTGAACCAGGAACCGAGTTTTTTGAGTTCAGTTTAATCATACGGCTTAATGATTCCTTTTTTTCATCCACAAGATGTAAAAAAGCTACTGCGATGGGGAACTTAATAGTACTTGCCATAAAAAAACGCTGATTACTATTGTGGGTAATTATTTGATTTTTCTCAATATGAATGGCCGTAATCCCCATTACTATATGAGATTTTTTCTCAATTTCCTTAATTTTTTTAGTCAGCGCCGCCTCTGCATTTACCGCCCAGCAATTTGCTGAAAACAACAGCGCACAAAGTCCATATAAGCTATTCTTTAGCTTTAAAATCTCAAATAATTTGATTTTCATACATTATTTAATCCATTCGTCATTACTTAATTATTTTACTCTCTATTCATGCATATTTAAGCGTTTTACACAAGTGCCTGGTTATATTTCTACGCTTTTAACAGAGGCAATATTACACTTGTATTTTTATTGCAAATTGCGGAGAATAGCGCGCCTTTTTGACTAATGTTTTATACATTCATTAAGAGCCATTTAGGCTTTAAGTTACTTGATTACAGGGTATTTTGGCAATTTATTTTATTAGCCCTGCTATTCTTGCCAATAGTTTTAAGATGTACTTTTTAATTAAATAGGATGTTGTTATGAAAGAACAAGTAATTCTTACGCAGCTAGCTGAAATTCAAAAGAAATTAGATGCAATCACCGAGTTTAAAAAGACCCTGGAACCTCGCTTTTGGGACAATTCTGAAGTATGCGAAGATGTTAACGGCGTTCCCCTTTCAAAAGAAAATATTCAAAAAGCAGTTGAACAACTCGCAGATCAATTAATAGAAAAACATTCTGATGCATTCCCTATCTTAGTTGGCTTAATGGATGGAGCGCACCCGTTTTTTGCTGCCTTATATACGGAATTGACCGAACGTAATTACCGTTTCCAATACTCCACCATGCAAACGACCAGCTATGAAGGAATGCAGTCTGGTTCATTGCGCTTCACAGAGCCTAAGGGTATTTTAACTAACCGCTTAGTTATTGTTGTTGATGATGTTTGCGATACGGGGAAAACAGCTGACGCAATAAAGAAGCATTTTGAAGATGTTGAATGTGCGAAACAAGTGCAACTAATGGTTCTTGTTGATAAGAAACAAAAACGAGACATAGATCCTGATTTCGTTGGATTTACTGTTTCTAAAGATGCTTTTATTATCGGTTATGGTTTAGATTTCGATGGTTTAGTGCGTAATACCGACTGTATTAAAACAATGAATAAAGCCATGTTACCCACGAAACAAGAGTCTGAATTCTTAGAAGAAGAGAAGCAACTGAGCACCCAATTTAAGGCACTGCATAAGCAATTGAAAGCGCTACGTGAGAACAACAAAGCCTCCTCCTCCACAGCAAGCCAGCCAGGTTTCTTTGCTCCAACAGATGCTCCACCTACCCCTGGAATCGGGCAAACCACGCTGTCAGTGTAAAAAACAACCTCTATACCGGATTATAGCCTCAGCCATAATCCGGAATCCAAGTAGTTTCCATTTATAATGCAAATACTTTATTGATCGACAACGCCACTGCTTGGCTAACAAGGCTTTGCCGGCTATGGAAACTCAAAGTACCCGAATTAAATCCTTGGTTCATTTCTGGCGAAAAGGAAACGGTTTTGTTTAGTGCATAATTACCAGTGAAGGCACAGGTATAATTTAACTTAAAGAACCAAGCAGCATTAACATAATAGGCCATGCCCGCCTGCACCGCCCCTCCCCAGATCCACTTGCTTTTAGAAATGCCATCCATAGTACCAATATAATAGGCAGACTCAGTGTCGTTAATTTCGACGATTTTTTGTTGCGTATTAAATAATGAAGGACCAATACCAACATAAATAAAACTGTTTTTATAGGAGCGGCCAATAAAGGCTGGCAACATTAAGGTATCATTCACTTTAGCGTCTATAGCACCAAAGCTAATAGTGTCCGTCGTACTCGCCGCAGGATCCGCTAAATCAATCGCACGTACAAAGCCCGGTGCTCTAATTTTTAAATTAGTGTATTGGTATAAAAACTCAAGCCCCCACAACCATTCACTACCTGAGAAATGTTTAAAATAACCTGCTTGTGCTTCAAGAGAAAAATCTTGCGCACGATTATGGAAAGACTTTCTACTCCCATCAAATACTCCCAGGGGTGGGAAACCACCAGTTACATTAAGCGTTCCTAATAGATTTGAATTCAGGTGAACAAAGTTATAGCTGCCACCGAGTCCTACGAAAATCCCAGTTTGATTCTCGGATGCCGAAGAAATCTCTCCTAAAGTACCCGCAAAGGCGAATGAATTCATTAACCCCCAAACCAATAAAAATAACTTGAGCTGCTTCACATTAATCTCCAGAGAAACCGCCGCAACATACAGCTGTTTCATGTATATGACTTTAGAAATAACAGTTATTACCGTTATTATTCGGGCAGTTACATTTGCCAGCAAAAGTAATTTGTTGTGCGGCATTAATCGATTGCACCGTACTAGTACACGAAGGATTGCCTCTAATGGTGATTTTTGCACCAGGAAATACCAAATATTCAGGCCATGGGGCATCTGCCAATGGGCCTTGATTGCCAGTACTGGACATGACTATGTTGGCGTTTTTACCGGTAGCCGGGTTTGTTTGCGTGATGATCAGCGTATAAGGAGTACCAAAACCAACAATCGTTAACAAGGCACCACCAGAAAATCCTTTGCAGCCGGTGTCAGCAACCATCACATTATTCGGAACCAATCCCGCAGCCTTTTGATTACAGTTGGTATCAAAAAGACCATAATTTCCTTCCGCCGAACTTACTCCTTTAACCGGTTCATCATAGGCTTCAAATGCCAAAACCCCGATTGGATATCCTGAGCTCGCGACAAAATTAGCACTCGCCTGTTGATAAAGGGCTTGATAATAAGTCACCGCATTGGCAACAGATGGAGCGCAAGGACCTGGGCTATTGCATGCATAAATTGACGTGCTTCCTTGGGTTGCCCACCCGGTCTCAGCAGATAAAAGTGCACGCCCCACAGGAGTATAAAAAGGTTGCGTAGGCGCTGTGGGGTTTGCCGGCGGATTTGTTGAACCAACAACACGGAGATAATCCCAAGCTAATGAATTATTTAACTGAGTTGTCGTTAAAGGTTGGGTCCATACCGCAGATGCGGGTATGACACCCCATTGAAAAGGATAGGGATCAAAAGACAAAGGAGCCGCGGCAGAATAGCTATTAACTAAGGTGACCATGTCTTGCGAAATAGCAGAGCTGGGAGTCGTCAAATTACCACTTACCAAAGCAGAGCCTACAGGAGTAGTGAGCCCTGCTGCAGTTAAGGTACTTTGCAGCGCGCTTACAGCTGAAGTAAGATAGCTCACATTTGAGGTAGTAGGATTATTGCAAGGGGCTGTTATATTCCCCGCCTGACAATAGTTTTCATGTCCAGCAAATACCAGAATCACGGTATTTTGGAACACTTGAGCTCCAACGGTATTAATTACCGAATTAAGTACGGTTTGAGCACAAGGAATATAGTTTTGCGCTGCCGGGGCAGTAGGACACCCGCCGGCGTATGCCGAATCCACAGGTTGTTGCGGAATCACCGCTTCATAGATGACCTTCATGCCTAAGGCGTTGGCCTGGTTGATGATGTCTACCCAAGAATAATCTGTTGTTTGATAGGAACGAACGGTGGTAAATCCTGCCGCTTTTAATTGGGAAAGCTCCGCATAGACGTTGGTAATCGCTTTACCCGCCGTATTAGTACCAACATAAAATACATCATGGTAATTAAGCAGGTTCCCATTGGGATAATGATTTGGTTGATAATCCACACCAACTAAGCCAGAAAATGATGTGGCGGAGGCATAAGTTACAGCAAAAATAAGCGATGCGCAGAGCAATGCCTTTTTACACAAATGCAGCATGTTGTTCGTCCTTGTTATAGCCTGGTTGCTATAACCAGGATTCTTCTTTAATCGAAAACCTGGTTGCAAGCAACCAGGCTACATAACAGCTAGCCCGTAATTTGAGCTGGCATTTTACAATATTCTGTAAATTATTGATAATATTATTCATTTACATGCATGGGGAAAAAATAGTCCACTCATGTTAAAATAAAAAAAGAATCACTATTTTTTGCACAATATGTTAGATGAATTTATTTCCGGCTTGTTGCGAGCAGCCATTAAATTTTTTGGATGGTTTGCCAATTATTTCTTATTTGAGCATATTATTGACCCCATCCTATACTCAACAGGAAAGTGTACGCTGCGAATCATTAGTCTAGGACAATGTAAACTGGATAACCCGTCTAATTTCGTGAACGCGATTATTTATATTACCGGCGGAATAACCCTCATTGGCAGCGCCTGGTTGATATTCCGCTCATTGTCTTAATTGCGTTGGCTTATCTATTTAATTAATTCGTTATAGTGTTCTTCATCAAACCCCAATGCGATTATTTTGCCATTTTTTTCCAAAACGGGTCTTTTGATCAGTGAGACATTGGCGATGATAAACGCGGTTTTTCCCTCTAGACTCATGGCTTCATAATCGTCTTTATATTTCCGGTATGTGGTCCCTCGTTTATTGACAGGAAGCTCTCCTGCAAAAGTACTCCATTTTTTTATTTGCTCTGGCGTGGGAGGTGTTTTTTTGAAATCGACAAACTCATAAGCAACTTTATTTTTCTCGAGAAAACTGCGTGCTTTTTTTACCGTATCGCAATTAGGGATTGCAAACATTGAAATCATTTATTCAAATCCTGCTATTTTACATGCATTAATCTTATAACGTTGAGCTAACTTCTTCTAGAACAATCTATAACGAATCGCAATCAGGAGGTATTGAGTAACCATGTGACTCAATCAACTAGCCCAATATTTGGGCTAGCACAAAAAACCACATTCACCATGATCGCAATAATGGAACGGTTATTACTTATCTACCCAAGATTAGTATTTGAATCCAATTGCACTTGTTGTGATGCATTATAAATATGCAGATCCAACTCTTGCTCATTTTTGGCAATAAGAAGCGTGGTAAACAAATCTCCGGCTACATTGGTAGTAGTCATTCCCATATCAATAATTCGGTCAACGCCCGCGATAAATGGGATTGCACCAAGCGGTAACCCAATGGAAGACAGAACCGCCCCCATCACAATAAGTGCAGATCCCGGAATACCCCCCGCCCCCATTGAGGTAACCACAATAGAAATCACCAGCATAAGGTATTGAATTAAACTCAAATGCACATCATAAATATTTGCGGTAAATATCGCGGCAATACTTAGATAAATGGCTAACCCATTCAAATTAAGTGTGGTACCCAGCGGAAGTAAAAAACCGGCGAAGCCGCGCGATACTCCTAAGCGTTCTTCGGCGCAACGAACACTAGCTGGTAATGCAACCATGCTGCTCGAACTACTAAAAGCTAAACTGAGTGCATTGGTAATTCCGCGAAAAAAATGCACGGGGCTTAAACGAGCTATAAATTGTAACGTAAGGCTGAAGTAAATAAGTGCCAACACTAAGCAAGAAAGATAACCCGATAAAACTAATTTAAATAAAGACATCAATGCCGTTAAGCCATACTCACCGATTATTGTTGCCATCAGAGCAAAGATACCCACTGGAGCGAAGCTCATGATAATGGCTGCAAATTTAAAAACTACTGCAGAAAAACTGTGAAACAATTTTTTAACCGGAAGTGCATCCTCACCTGCCATATTGATGGAGATGCCAATAAATATCGAAAAGATTAATATTTGGATGATGTTCATTGATGAAAATGCCGTGATGATATTTGTTGGCACCATATTCACAATAAGTTCAGAAAATTGTGGCATTTTTTGAATGACAAAATCCCCAGGAGCAGAAGGTAATATTAATCCAGAACCAGGAGCAATTAAGGTGCTGATGGTTAAACCAATAATCGCAGCAATCGTCATACTAATTGCATACAATATCAGAGCCTTGATACTGACACGGCGTATTTTTTTGGAGTCATTAATGGAAAGAATGGCGCAGACAATTGCAGTAAAAACAACAGGGGCAATAATCATTTTAATGGCATTGAGAAACAATAGGCCTATAGGCTTTAAATACAACGCATACTTCCCTAAAACCAAGCCAAAGAAAATGCCTAAAGCCACCGACAGTAAAATTTTTTTCCAAGACTCTAACTTAAACAGGTACGACATCATTGTGCTAATTTGTTTGTGCATAATATTCTCAATTAAGTAAGAAAAATTATTCTGTGGAATTTAATAGCTATGCAAAACGAATAAATAGAATATCTTATTTTGAGCATTAATGAATACATTAAAACACTCATATAAACAATAATATAAAGCCTATTAAATTCCGAAAGTTGCCTTTAGAGGCAGAGAATGATTAGCAACAACAGCAGCAAGCAGAAGAGAATTGAGCGAAAGAAATAAACGCGGAACGTTTCGGCGCTAGATATAATTTAGGTATCATACAACCTCCTCTTGAGTTACGTGGTAGCAATTTGAGAGTAATGGATCTCATTGATAAACGCAATGAACTTCGCATAGCTATACTTCACTCAAAATAACGGTATATGATAAATCTCATTAAGAATTATGAGTAACTGCTAATGACTAGATCACAGAACGTCACCGACGACCCCAATCATCATGCCATTTTTACTGTATGGAAATTTAAGGAAAATGCCGCCCCCATAAGGCCCTCATTTGAAAAGGTATGCGCGTTGCTGTTAAATCTAAACAATTCTTTAACCATTCGCATGCCGGATGGTAGAGCCAGTTGTGTGATGGGCGTAGGCCATGATGCATGGATAAAACTAGGCTTACCCCAGCCGCTTCCCAAGGAGTTAAAGAATTTTGAGCCGATTACAGGGCAAAAACATACCGCAGTCGCGACTCCCGGGGATCTACACGTTCATCTACGCTCCCCCAATGTCTCCGCATGCATGGACATGCTCACGGCGATTGTTGATGTATTACATTCCGTTGCGGATTGCCTGGAAGAAGTTCATGGATTTAGATACTGGGATGGACGCTCTATACTTGGGTTTGTGGATGGAACTGAAAACCCGGTCGGAGAAGACCGCACCTACTTTGGGGTTGTAGGAAAAGAGGATCCCGTTTATGAGGGAGGGAGCTACCTTTTTGTGCAAAAATACGTACACAATCTCCAAGCTTGGGAAAAACTAACCGTTGAAGAGCAAGAAAAAGTATTTGGTCGTCATAAAATCAGCGATATTGAAATGCCAGATGACATAAAGCCCGACAACTCACACAGCGCTATAGCCAATCTTGAAGACGAAAACGGCAATGAGCTCAAAATAATCCGCGATAATATGCCTTTCCGCAACCCATCCAAAAGGGAGTTCGGTACCTATTTTATTGCCTATGCCAATAAATTCAGTACCACCGAAAAAATGCTGCAACACATGTTTATCGGAAATCCTCCTGGAAATTACGACCGCATATTAGATTTTAGCACCGCGTATACGGGGAGCCTGTTTTTTGTACCGCCAATAGAACTCTTAAAAGGGTATTCAGCTTAAAGAAGATACGAGCTCACTCAAACGTCATCCCATGGATGACGTTTTCCTTCACTTAATGGTTGAGCGTGCAGTGCTCCCAGGGCATTCACTTTAAATTAATTCATTATCATACAATCTTCTCTTGAATGCTGCGCTACTATAATCCTGATGGATTGTTCTTATCTTAGATGCAAAGAGCTCTTTTTGATCTAAATAAACAGCAAGTTCTTTTAAATCAATAAGTAACTTAGTTGCGTTGTCATAGCCCTGTTTTGTTTTCAACTGTATCAAATTATGAACGTCTTGCCATAAAGCAGGTTCTTTACCTGCGAGAATTTTCAATTCTTTTACTCTCGCAGCCCTTTGTTTTTCTTTCAGTTTTTCTTGGCGCAATTTCTCAGCCAGTTCCCCAGCTGCTAGCAACTGAGCAACAGTTCGTTTCGGTGAAGAGTTTTCTTGGTTTTGAGAAACAATAAAAAGTTGTAGTCGCCTTTGCAGCTTAATTTTTAAATCAGGTTCATTTGCTAAAAGAGACAGAAGGAATCCAGTTTTTTCCTCTTCAGGAAGTTTATGTATTAACTCCTCTAAAATACTAGCTTGAAGTTTTTCGGTAGGGCTTAACTCCGAAGCTATTTCAGCTAGACCAGGCATCAATTCAAAAAAAGAAATCAAAGCTTTTTGAGGGGAAGTCAGATTTTTTAAACCGAGAGGAATAGGTGGCTCTATATCATCGTCTTCTAACTGATAAAATTGAGCAGCAGCTAACCAGACCAAGTATAGCGCTCTAAAATCGCCATTCAATAGCTCACTACGAATAGCAATTAAATCCTCCAATAAGCCATCCCCCTCAATCCAACCATAATCGCCATTTTCATCGTTAATACATAGGCTAAGAATCAGTGAGTCTTCATAGATTGAGTAACTAATTACATAGGGAACACAATATGGTTCTATTCTTGATTGCTCTATTAAATTAAGAGGTAATCGGAACATCAATTGCCTGGTTCCAAAATTACTCACATACAACATGGCATCACACAAATCCGCCAATATCTCCTCACAATCATATCTAAAGTCGCCATAGGAATAGGTATAAATTGCTTGGGTCGATGTAACTATTGCTCGACTGGATAAACTCTTTAGCTCTTTTCGATCATTTGCATCAAGAACTCTGCCATCAGTTCTAAATTCATAATATTGATATTCACTCATTTTAATTCACTCAAAATTACTCTCAGGAACATATTACCTGCCAAACAAGGTATTCTATACAAATTATCATCATCAATAAACCGCTGCATTGTAATCCTATTTAGACTCCAGTATTGTACGAACTCGTGTACTTATTGAGGGTTAAAGTGATGACAAATTTTGTGCAATTAAAGCCCTTCCTAAAGAAATCGAAAAAAGGATTTAATGGCTATCCAACCGCCTCGATAGCTTTTTATGGCCCAACAAATCACTTAGCAACAAAGCTAATCGTAGGCATTAGCGATGAAGAAAATAGTGAGCTGGAGCTATTCAAATGGTATAATGGAACGTTTGACATAAGATCAAATGCCAAGATCCTTGGTGAGGTCAAAAAACTGCTAGCAACTCACCAAATTAAATCTGTTTTCTCCGCGAAAAACTACTAGGCTGGCCTCATGAAGAAGGGATTGATTATCCAGAGGGCGAATGGTGTCCTCAATGCATCTATTGGCAAAACAGAGACCGCTTCACTCATTTAAAAATTGATGATCCAGCTATTAAAGCAGCTATGCTTGTAGATTTATTAGCTAATAAGCATCAAGAATAAATTGGCCAAAGAGAAACTGGTTCAAAAATTGGAAAAAAATCTAGATAAGATAATTGAACCAAATTATAAAACAGAAAACAAATTTAATATTTTAATTTAAATACATTTTTTGTAATGATTCAGTGGTTTTTTCGATTAGTGGTAAACAATTAATAAGGATTTCTGTAGGGATAGCATTAGGGCTAAGACTTAAAAGATAGCCAACCGTTTTCGTTAAATCATCTAATTGTATCATCTGCTCCAATTTGAATTTTCTTCCCTCAGCCATTTCTGTTGCAATCATCGAGGGACAAATATTCGTTACTTTAACCCCATAAAGTGACATTTCTTTGGAAAGCGCTTCGCTAAAACCAGACAGTCCAAATTTCGAAGCCGCATAAATGCCAGAAAAAGATGCAGCAACTTTACCGCCCAACGAAGAAATATTCATAATGTAACCGCCACCCTGTTTTTTCATTTGCGCGGCAACATATTTAGCAACGTATATTGCTCCATTTAGATTAATTTTTAATAACACATCGATTTCCTCATCAGCTAAATCCGTTGTACCTCGTTTTAATATCGCGGCATTATTTATTAATAAATCAATTCGCCCATACTCATTAATAATGTTCTGAATGCAAGCCTTTACCTGCGATGAGTTAGATACATCGAGACTAAAAAAACTAGACACTCCATTATTATTATTGATTTGTTGATTAAGCTGATACAGCAACGTCTCATTTCTTGCTATTAGCACAACTTTATATTTCATTTCCGCTAAATAAATAGCGAGCGCCTTGCCAACTCCACGGCTTGCACCCGTAACTATGGCCACTTTATTGTGCATCTAAATTCCTTAATTTCGATGTTTCTGCATGAGGGACTAATTAAAACCCTGTCGCATTCTTTTGTTTTTATTACTGTTTTACCACATCAAGAAGCCTGTACGCAAAAAGAAGTGCGTTTTTTCCAAACGGAGAATACGCTATCCCCGGTGATATATGTACTCACTAATTTCGTATTGGCGAAGCAATCTAGAACAATGCTTCGCTAGAGTCTGGTTCTGGATTGCTTCACTTCGTTCGCAATGACGGAGGTTTTTCGTTCACACTGGTAGTGTTTAGTGAGTTCAGTAGCGATTAATTAATAAATTCATTTAACAGCGCAGTAAAACGAGCATTCTCTTCTAAATGTGGATAGTGAGAAGACTTATAAAAAGTTGTTATGTTTTGCTCGGTGGACATAGTCACGCCGTTCCCATTGATAACCAAGTCATGAAACCCATTTATCCATAAAGTTGGCACTTCAAGCTCAACAATATCAACTGAGAAATTTGACTCGTTTGAATAAAGATCTTCTCTTACACTAATAAACGTTTCTGTATTCAAGGGTAAATTAACCTTCTTTTGCGCAGACTGAAATTGTCTATAACACTCCAAATTAGCCCAATATAGATAAGCCCTGTCTTTATTTTCTTGGAACAGTGGAGCGAGTTGTTCTGAGATATCCCAAAGCTTACTCATATTAAAGTTATCCAAGTCATGAAACACTTTGTTATACAAATCCACATTGTGTTTCTTCAAATAGGCTAGATCAAACATTAAATTATTCAGGCGAGGAGTTAATATGGATTTGGCCGTAGAAATAAAAATACCAGGAATGGAAGGTGCCTCGCTTTTATAGTAATCGCAAAGTAATTTAGCCCCATAACTATGACCAATTAAGGCGCAGATACTTATATTGTAATGCTCCGCAAGGTATAGAATTATTTGATGCAGATCATCTAGATTGTCTTGATGCAGCACTTGCCCCGTAGATTTATGTGATCTTCCACAATTACGTTGATCGTAAAAAATAATGTTATATCGCAAAGAATTAAATAAATGATGGTACTCAATGAAATACTCAATGACCCCACAATTAAGGCCTGGCCCACCATGAATAAAAAAAACATATGGCAACTCAGGATTTTGGGTAAATCTAGCTATATAAAATTCAGGATGAGATAAAATATCTTTACTATATACGTTCACGATCAGCCTATTACAGTTGTTGCTAAGATGAAGCATATGATACCCTCGCGGGTAGCAAAATGCGCATCGTTCCAACCTGATTTTAAAAATAAAGGAATGCTTTATCATGTTTTTTCACACATCCCAGAAGCTACCTAGGGGAATCTTTAAAGCTTGTGTTGTGCCCAGACCTATTGCCTGGATAAGCACTAAGGATACTGAGGGCAACCATAATTTATCGCCTTTTAGTTATTTTAATATTGTCTGTGAAGATCCACCGATGATTATGTTTGCGACCACCGGTTCACATAGCGATGGAGGAGCCAAAGATACGCTAAAAAATGCTGAGGAAACTAAAGAGTTTACCGTTAATCTGGTTAGTTATGGCAGTAAAGAGACAATGAATATTACTTCGCAGGATTTTTCTCGAGAAACTAATGAGTTTGATGCGGCGGGAGTTGAGCATTTACCTGGAGAGCTAATAAACACATATAGAGTAAAAGAATCTCCCATTAGTTTGGAATGTGTGTATCATCAGTCAATTCAACTACCTACGCCTGCTCATTCGAACTTAATTAATCGCATGGTCATTGGTAAAGTAATTGGGATCCACCTTAATCCAGAAATTTTAACCAATGATCAACGAATTGATACCAATAAACTTAACCTTATCGCAAGATTAGGATATAACTCCTATACCAAGGTCGAGGCGGATTTTGAGTTAATAAGGCCGTGAAATCGGTAATTAACTAATGGATTAAAGATAATGACAAAAGATTTTTCAGAAACTGACTATGTTCCTATCGAACTAAATAATCAAACACATCCAAGGATCAAAGTTTGTCCCAAATACTATGAATTAGGATTTAGTACGGCCCCTTATGTGTATGGGCGTAGAGTTGTTGTGCAACGGATAGTGAATGTGCTCGAGCAGCTTCCTGCTGAATATGGTCTGCTTATCTGGGATGTGTACCGGCCAAGAGAGGTTCAACGTACGTTATTTGATTGGATGAGAGATGAAGTCAGGAAGAAAAATCCTGCCTTGAGTGATGAAGAAAACTATAGCGAAACAAAAAAATATATGTCGCCCCCATCACAGATTGGCGATTCATACTGCCCTCCTCATTTAAGTGGTGGAGCAATAGACCTGACATTATATCATGTATCTACCGGTATCGAGTTAGATATGGGAACCCCGTTTGACGACTGCAGTGAAAAAGCTGATCGAGATTATTTTAACCAGAAAATAAATTTATCTGCAGAAGAAATGAATATCAAAAAACAGCGAAATCTCCTGAGGGGTTTAATGGAAAAAGCCGGATTTACTTCATATCAGCATGAATGGTGGCATTTTGATATTGGGACGATTTTTTGGAGTAGGGAAACAGGAAATGCTCCTGTTTTTGGGCCATTGTTTGGCGACGAAGAATGGCCCAAAAACAGACTAAATCTTTGTTGATGAGGTAAAAACGGCCAGGACTATCTTGCTGTTCTATACTTAAATAATAAGCTTTTGTGTTTTTTAAGGATAGCGATGAAAGCCCGATACGAGGATTTGACTCAAACCACCGACAGAGCACGTAAGCAACAATTTAGAACAGAGTACGCGAAAGGTAATTTTGATTTACAAACGGTTACTAGTAATTTCGCTGTATTTACCCACAAAAACTGGCATGAGCCGCAAACAAGTGCTGCGAGTAAAAATTGGAAAGCCCATATTAGCATCCGTCAAGAAGATCTACCTAGAGCCTGGGATTTGATTTATGACTTACTTTCTAAGCATGCGAAACAATTTAAGGTCGTAGATTTAAATAAACTACAGACCAAAAGCGAACGGCATCTTAAAGAACATGCCGAGGCAGAAGAAAGGCATCGGTTATTTACTGAAAATTATTTACAAAGAAATTTCGCTACGCCCCAATTAGAAGAACGCGCCCACAGCCTATGCTCAGCCGAGGAACTGGGCGAATTAGCAAGAAAAAAAACAACGTTGCCACCCACAGAATATAACACCGAGTTATACGAAAAAATTAGCCAAAAATATGCCCAAGATTGTGCCCGCAAGCAACTAATCATCGCAGAGGACCGACGCATGGCAGAGGGCATGCAGATTTCTATTTATATGCTTCCCGGCAAAGAATATAAACATCAAGAGTTATTTAAACAAATTGAACGAGTACTTATCGAAAACGACATAAGACCAGGAAATCCATATCAAACAGATCGTATTCTTGGTCAATACGTCTCGGTTAGACATCCTGGCTCGGAATACCAAGAGGCGGTCACTGTAGAAAATTACAATCCGGATGGAGAGGAAGATCCCTTCGAAGAATTATTAGTAAACAGAATTCAGGAGCTGGAAGCATTAATGGCTCGAGATATTGCTCGCCTTAGAGCATTTGCAACCCATGATCGCATGACTGAAACTGAGCGGCACAATACCACGGTTAAAAATGAACTAGGGGATTTTTTATATGTAAAGCTTAATGAGTTTTCCAACAAAAGCACCCAAGACAAGATTCAGGGAATCCAACAGTTTCAAGGCGAAGTCGCTAATGCAATCAGTAGTGCCGACAGCCTGCTCAAATATGATGCCGAATGGAAACCTTTCTTAAAAAATTTCGCTCTACTCCTCTCCGGCTTTGGAACTCTCCATGCAATTGCCTCTTTTGCCTCCCGTATTGTTTCAGGACGCTATCTCTTTTTTGATGATAAAGAATCTGTATTTACAGCACCTAAAGCCCCCGTATCTTCCGTGCCGGCTGCAGAGAGTCCACCAACCCTTGCGCTCTCAGAAACTGAAAACCATGCAGGAAAATATAGGGCGAAGGTATCCTCGATGAGATCTGAAGGAGGAACTGATGACGAAGAATTGAGAGAAGATAATTCTAAAGACTATAAAGAGCCGCTCCTAAGAAGCTCTTCTATTAATCTATAACCAGATTCTCGGGAATCTAATAGAGTTCTACATCAATTAGTTTTCATTTATTGCTGCAATTTAATAACCAGCGTTTGTGATCTATTTTTGCTTTGATTATCCCCTGTCAATTAAACTTGGCACATGCCTTTGATGACTGAACAATAGCCTATATAATCTTGGGTACCAACTCAACCCTAGCTAGGCTAAAGGATACACATGTTTCAATCAGCTCTCATAATTGCACTAATGACGTTTAGCATCATTACTCAAGCAGCCCTGCCTGCAGATCCCATCCAGCGTTGTTTGGATGTTAGGCGGTTCGCAGACTTTACCACCCGACAGAAAATGGCCGCCAAGGAGCCGGGGGTGTTGCGCTTTAAGTTTCATAAAATTTCCGCCTCGGAACTCCCATTAGATAATCCTGTGGGCAATATGAATGAAATTATTGACGCATTAAATAATCAGATTGCCAACTGTACTAAAAACCGTGGCGAATATCAGACTGTGACTCTTGCAGGCCATCGATTTACTCGCCAAGAATGGTGCATTAATACCAATAAAAAGCTACTCGCTTTTGCCAAAGCGGCCCGCGGTGATTTTCAAAAATATTTAACCAACCTCAAAACTGATTTTGATTGGTATAAAAGTGATGGCTGGCCAGAAAATCATGCTGGATTTAAAAAGGGTGAGTTTCAATTTACCGCTTATTATGCGCCAGCCGCTGTTGAAGCACGTAGTAAACGCGGCGGTGCATTTTTATATCCGCTCTATGGTAATCCAGGGATTGTCAATGCAGCGGCCGAAAGTAGGAGGCTTAAATTAAAAGGTCCCCTTTGTGGCGTTGATCCACTTACAAAAACACCACGTGGATTTTGTATGAAAAATGCGAATGGCACCTACTCCATTATACCAGACCGCGAAGAAATTGAGCATGGCGCGTTAAACCCCAAATACATCATTGGCTATGTTAAAGACCCAAACGACCCTGCTTTTTTAATGCTTGAAGGCTCTGGTTCTTTAATAGTTGATGGCAAATTATTCCATATCAATTACGATGGCTCCAACGGCAGGCCACGCACTATGTTAGGCCGTATAGTCCAATGCGCCCAAGACCCAACCTGTGGTGGCAACCTGGATAACATAGAACGTTGTGCTAAAGATCCTAAATGCCATGATGAAGCCAAATTACGTTGTAATGTGTCTAAAGAAATTAGACAAAGTGCTGCATCAGAAAAGCAAATTCGCCAATATCTAGATAACCCACTTAACCGTGCTAAAGCCGATAACTTGCGCAATCGCGATCAAAGCTATGTATTCTTTGCTAAAGAAGATGGCGGACCGTATGGATCAGAAAATATATCCCTAACGGCACATGCCTCATGTGCAACAGATCATAAAGTCATTCCTATTGGCATGAATTTTATTTATAACTGTAAAAAAGCCACTTCCTGGTGTGTAGCTCAAGATGCCGGCGGCGCCATTATGGGAGCTCATGTTGACGTTTATAAGGGTGAAGGTGACCGAGCTGGCGTGGAGGCAAATGAGCTGAATCATACAGGCTCATTGTATGTGGCACTACCAAAACGTAAATAAAACGAAACCGTAATTTAGGAGCGAAGCACGCTCCTAAATACATATTAAAAACATATCCGTTCAGACAGTGGCGTCAATATCTCTAGCACCTACATGCTTAAGTTGACGCCAGCATGTAAACACGTAATGGCGTCAACTTAAACCAAATTAGAAATGAACAATAATATCCATTGCGCCCAGCAGGGTATAGCGTTTATTAGGCGTAATTCCAGCATTAACATTACCATTGAATGCATCCCTGTCCAATGCATAATCATAATCAATTTCTGGACGCAGCTCTATTTGCGGTGATAACCAATGTTGCCAACCAAGCCCTAAGTTAAGGTAACGTGTTTTTACACCTGTACGCTGCCCCTGTTTGTCGTCATAAAATTCTGGTCGCAAAGAAATATTATCAAGGGGAGAGAATTGATAATTAATATACGCTACCGTGCCTAAGGCCGAGGCAGTACAAGTAAGATCGGAGCTATTACTGCACTGTGCCGCATTTGGTGCGTTAAACCGTATATATTGTGGAGAAAAAGGTGTTCCTCCTGCGGCAATAGCAGCCGCCGCAATCGGATTGTTGATATTGGCCACTTTGTTTTGATGTAGAGTATATATTTCATAGGCAATATGCCAGTGCTCATTGAATTTATGGTAATAAGTAAATCCATACCACTGGAGATTATTATAACCCCAAACGCCATTATTAATGCCATTCAGACACGGATAGAACGTATCATTACCATCATTCCAAGTAAAACGAGCACAAGCAACTGCTGATATCCTGGCGCCAGAGTCTTTGCGAAATGTAGTATTCGGATATAAAGGATTTGGATCTGGGTTATCCACGTTCTTATCTATATTCCAAATCGCTGTATCAGTTCCACCAATAAGGCCTAATTGGAATAGAACATTTTTAGTAACCGCTAAACTGGCCACAACCCCTTCATTGGTATAGTTATCAAAAGTATACGTCATCGAGTGCGAATACATGTAATTGTTGGGAGCAAGCTGTGCTTCAATATCAGGAATTGAGATATAGCGGCCAACTCGAAAAAGTAATCCTTGAGCCACATTAGGGATGTACAACTCACCATAAACCATGGGGAAGTCGTAGCCATTAACATAGTTTTTATTCAATAGCTGATAGCTTGCAATTCCATATGCCGTAGTGTAGCGGTAATTTTCCCCGTATATCCCTGATAACCTAAACCCCCAATCTATATGATTTGTTTGCACTGTATCGGGAACCCGCTCAATATAGAGAACTGTTTGGTCCAGTTGGACCGTGTTCGGAGTATACATATAGGCCATAGGCGCATTGCCACCTGGCTTTACTGTATTTGTACTAATATTTCCCCCTCCATTTACCCAACCGTATACTTGAATGTGATTCTTGTGTAGCCAATTTCCCGCAGAAGTATTCGCAATCGCAACCATGAGTGGGCTATCCACGGAGTTAGGCTGGCTTACTCCAAGTGATGTTGTGGCTCCATACGGCCACTCGGTAAAAGGCATAGGTGGCGTAGACTGCGGTGTCGCAGGCCAACCGGCTCGGTGAGAAGGTAGGGCATTAGGATCTGCTGGTGCAGCAGCATGCCCCATTTCTAATCTATAATAGCGAAAAAAACGAGTAATAAAATCGTGCCCTAAATAGGTATCAAAACACGCATAATTCTCATAAGGATCACATTTTAATGAAGCTACAGTCGACTTATTTTGTTGTGCCCATACCGTAGTGACTAAAACAAAATAAAGTAAGCTTCCTGCAATAATACGTTTCTGCACATCAATTTCCTAAAAAAGGCGAATGAAGCATATCTAAAATAAATCGCTCACAACGCTGTAATTGCTCCAATGCAACAAATTCATCTGCGCGATGCGCCTGTTCGATACTCCCAGGACCACAAACAATAGTAGGTATATGAACTTGTTGAAATAATCCAGCTTCAGTCGCATAAGCAACCTTTAATAATTCTGAACTAGTACTTACTGTTTGAGCGGCACGAACAAGTGCTTCTGTAGGCGGAGTATCTAAACCAGGGACATTAGCAATCGCATCAAGAACCACCTGAGCCAATGGTTGCTCTTCGTGCATAGCCGGTTCTAGCTGCTCTGCGACGTATGCCAAAATAGCCCTATGGAGTGCATCAGGATTATCTTGTACCAAGTTCCTAAACTCAAAAATAAATTCACATAAACTAGGAATGGTATTATAAGCATTCCCACCTTTGACCAAATTAGTCGTTAAGGTGGTATAAGGTATATCATAGGCATGATCCTGAGTACCTTCGGTTTTAAAATGCTGGGCTATGGAACGGAGGTAGCTAATGAAACTCGCCGCATGCTCAATCGCATTACATCCTTGAGCCGTCAGTGACGAGTGAGCGGCAACGCCATGAACTTGGCAACGATAAACACGTATTCCCTTATGACCAATAACCGGCAACATAAGCGTTGGTTCCCCGACAATACAGGCTTTGGGTTGATAATTCAGCGCGACCATTTTGTCAATTAAATGCGGCGCCCCCAAGCAGCCTATTTCCTCATCGTAAGAAAACGCAAAATGAATAGGAAATGCAAAGTGTTTGGCTTTCAATTCAGGAATAAGAGACATAACCACTGCGATAAAACCTTTCATATCGCAAGTGCCACGCCCATATACTTTATCGCCAATTACGGTGGCTTTAAAAGGATCCGTAGCCCACTCTTGTCCATCGACAGGGACCACATCAGTGTGACCCGACAAGATAATGCCCCCTTCACGGCAGCCATTTTTTCCAGGCAACGTGGCCAATAAGTTTGCTTTAGGCTCTTTCGCATCATGGATCAAAATCGGCTCAAGATTCATATCATTGAACGCATTAGCCACATAATCAATAAGCGGTATATTTGAATTACGAGAGGTCGTATCAAATGCAATGAGTTTCGTTAACCATTCTAGTGTTGTCATAATAACTCTTTGTTTTGGGAATATACAAAGCAGTAACGAAGCTGAGACCTGATTGCATGTTCCAACTCACGGGAATTAGCAGAAACTCATCTTAAAGTAATAAAGCCTGGAAATGCAATTACATTGTCGACTATTAAGACTTAGTAACCAAGCGGCGTATTCTCAATTGATTCTATATCTTTTATCCTCTTGATATATTTTTACAATTCACCAACTATGGTAGAGTGTAAGCGCGTATTACCTAACAAATGGACTGGTATTAATTTATGACTCAATTAAATGATTTGATAAAACCAACTTGGAGTGCAGAGAGAGCCTTAAACAAAGCATGGTCTGTGCTAACAGCTGAGGAAAAGGAAACCATCCAGAATCGAATTGATAAGATATTTTATAATGAAATACCATTTCAACTTGAGCATGATAAGCTTATCTACATTCATTTATTTTCATTATTTGCCCAATTAGAAACCATTGGTTTAAGAGGCCTAATAAAATCGCTTGAGAAACTTCGTGGCACCGATTTGTATCAACAAATGCGCCAGCAAATTACGGACGAGATTTTCCATGCGACGTTGTTTACCAAACTTGCATTCCAGCTGTCTGCTCCTTACGCATTACCCTTAGGACATCAAAAGAGCATCAATCATTTTATTTCCTCTCTTGAAAGCGAAGATGATCTAGCAACCTCCTTAACTTTAGTAAATCTAGTTGGCGAAGGTTGGGTAGAAGAATTATGTATTGCAATGAAAGAGAAAAACATTGCCGTTACTGTTTTTGAAGCAGTACTTGAAGATGAAAGCCGGCATATGGATGAATATGATTTATACCGCCAGATTGGCTTGCCTAATAAAGAATATTTAAAGAAAAAATTAGCCATTTTTGAAGATGAATTAATTAATACTGTATTCGCTCATGAGCAATATGTTACGACCCTTGGCATCCTTTTAGGCAAGGAAGGGTCATTGAAGCTGATGAACAATATTAATCAGAAGCAACATTCCATGTTGAAACAAATAGGTATTACCCCCTCTGCTCATTGGCAGCTATTTATGGATAGCATGCCCTTATTGCTGAAAAACCTATCTCATGATTATGAAAAAGATACAGCCGTTGAACTTACCAATGTTCGAAAGCTATTGTCCGCGTTGTGGAATGATCCCGAGTTACCTACAGAGTCCGCTATTTTTAGTATTAATGTTAGCCCTGTTTGTTTCTTCGAAAAGAAATTTAAACCTGAAACAATCACTTGTCTGATGTTACAAGCCCTGAGTAAGGCCTGTTTTGATAACCCGCAGGCGAGAAATTATATTTTCAATCATAAATTGTATAACTCACATGACAGTCATGTGGCACTTGCAGTAAAGATTCCCGGCAGTGACCAGTTAGGCTCGATTGAGTTTAAAAATTGTCATGAAATGACTATGGCGGAATTATCGCAGCATATTCAGCATGACATGAGCATCATGACCTATTGTTATAAAAAAACCCAAGCCCTACAAAAAGAGCATCCCTTTTTAAATGAGGTGGTAAACCGCCTTCTTACTCCTCGGCATGAGCGAGTCTATCGTGATTTCTTATTTGCAAGACCGGCTATTTCATTGAGTAACATTGGCCATTGGGGCTATCAGGCAGCCATTTCCCCCTTATTTCCCAGTGAGACCTTTAAATTAACCTTAACCGAAATTGAAAAGAAACAGGTTTGGAATAAAGCAACAAAGCAATTTGAAGCACAAGATATATTACCTGTAGGCTTAAGTGTTGACCACCGTGTATTTGATGGCAATATTCCCCTACCGCATTACATGCAAGATACCTTTAATCAAATGTTTGCAGACATGGAGCAAGCCAAACCCAAACCAATATCACGACCATTTTCAAATCTAGATAAATTTATCAAGTACAGTAATACACTCTTAGAAAATGACCTGGAATTTGGATTCCTTTATTTATTTTCGCTAATGCATGTATGGAAAAACTATATTTCCTATGATGAATTGGCAAAAAGCATCGAGGACAGTTACCGTAGGATAAGAAAGAATCTACCGCAAAGTGAAGGACAAGTTGGTTAACCTTTATGCAGAAGTTTTCTTTTTATTATCAGCACTTAGAACGTGTAAGTAGAAGCTTTAGCTTTTGTATTAGCCAATTAACTTCTCCGGAAAAAGAATGGGTTGCATTGAGTTATTTGTTTTTGCGTATTGTCGATAGCATTGAAGATTCAAACTGGCAGGATATGCAGGCACAAAATGACTCATTTGCTGCATTCAAATCATTTTTAATAGAAAAGCCATCTAATGAGCAATTCATTAAATGGCGTTCTAGTTTTCCAGCACAACTACCATTGGAAGAGCAACTGTTACTTAATGATCTCCCGCTCCTATTAGAAGATAAAGATAAATTGCCTGATCTAATAAAAAACGCGATGATAAAGACGATTGTACAAATGATTGATGGAATGCAACATTTTCTTAATCATTATACGGTTGAAGACAAAATTATATTTCCATCTCTAGTGACCACCAATCAATATTGTTTTTTTGTTGCGGGAATCGTTGGCAAATTACTGTCACAAATTTTTACTTACGTAATTGCTGATTTTAAATGGAATGCCAAGCTATTAAATCAATCTTTGCATTTTGGCTTTTTTTTACAAAAAGTTAATCTCTTAAAAGATAAAATGGATGATGAAGCAAACGGACGTTATTTTGTTTCGCCAGGAACAAATTTACACGAGAGTCTAGTCATTAATGCCTCTCATTCACTCGCCTATATACAAAGCATCCCCATTATTTCCGGCCGCCCCTACCGTTTATTCTGTGCCTGGTCTATGTTTATTGGTTTAGCTTCCTTACGGTGGTTTGATCAAAATGGACAGGGAGGCAAAATTAAACCTCGAGAAACCTATTATTTAGTGAACCAAATTACCCTGCTCATCGATGATAATCAGGCTTTAGAGAAGTTATTTTATAGCTATCTGCCAAGACAAGAAAGCCAAGATACTCATTCTGCATCAGCTACACAAATACCCTCTTGGCTTAAGACCATTTATGATGAAGAGCAAGAGCCTGTCTCTTGGTTTGAGCTTGGTGTTGTAGCTTAAATTGTAGTAGTGATGCTGCATCGCCCCCTCTGGAGCAGACTGCCTGTAAAGACCTGCCCACATTAAGATAAGAGCGATGTTTCATTCGCAACCAGGCACATCATTTGACCTTTTCCACGTCTGCTTGTTTGTTCGGAGTGGGCACTGAGGCTAAATGCTTGCGTCGCACAAAAAGGCCTAAAGCGACGATAGCAATAATTAAAAGAGGCACAATTAAAAGAAATATATGCGTTTCCATCCACGCAATACTTATGGCGAATAAACCAAGTACAATTCCTATAAAAAGAAAAGTCGACTCAATATAAATACCCGCCAAAAAAACCGCTTGGGCAATTAGTGTGATTACCCCTAATGTTCCAAGAAATGGGCTTATAATTCCGATATCGACATAAATTGACATGATATAAACCGAACCAATTAGCCCTAACCAATGCAATATTTCATGCCAAATAAGTGCAGGAGTTGAGATAGCCTTTTTGCGCTTAAGATAAAAACTCAATCCCAAGGCGAGTAGAGCAATGATCACTGTAGTAATTTGCCAGAATTGCCACGCTCCTGAAGCCTTCATATTAGTTAAAATTAATCCGATGAATGTTAGAACCAGTATGATTATTCCAACAATAAATCGAGCGGTCCACGGGTGTAATGAATTATTATTTTCCATTAAAGAACTCCTTTTCTCTATTTTTTGCAAAGTTGCTTAGCCATTTATAGTATTTAATGGATGCATTCCTTCGCAAGAGGCTATTAATAAAGACTCTTCTTGAATCAGGCTTCGCTCCTCGCTTAGGTTTGCACCCAAGCACCTAGACTCTTGGGTGAATCTATCCCCTGCTTTCTGTTGCACATTCGGAATTACTTTTGTTGTTTCTTTTTAAAATTTCAGTCTAAATAATAACTGGTCCGCTTGAGCTCTTTTTTCCATTGAATAGAAAAGAGCTGTTAGCTGATTTTTTTCTTTATTATAGTAAAGGCGTATATCGTATTCTTTTCCAGAATAATTTTTAAAATAATTTAATATTATCGTATATATATTGGGAAGCTGCTTACTCTTTTTTGTCTATGTTAGAGATAAACTACTCTGTGCGACATGGCGAGTAACGTCTCGTTTATCTTCGTTCAAGAATAATGCAGGGAAATTTCTGGGCGGTTTATTTGTTAAAAAATTAGGAATGTTTGAATTTACACTGGCAGCCCAAAGATATACTTGATGTTTTAAATGCTGATACATTGTTTTAACAGTTTGATTCAAGGCCTCATTCTTATAATTTTTTTGTGATTCAATAAAGGCATTATTCGCTGCAAAAAAACCCATAGAAGCTGCTGCCGCGAGAACGCCCCAACCCAGAAGAGGGAATGCAGCAAAACTACTAAATAGTCCTAAACCAGCAAGTAAACCCGATACTCCAGCACTACAACCTGCTATAGAACCAAAAGTACCAGCAAAAGCAAAAAACATAGCCGTGCCGGCCTTTGAGAGGGGAACGGGAGATGGTTTAATAAGCTCCTTCTCGATTAAAGACAGAATTGACTTTTCTTTAAGCAATTGCCGTTCAATCATTATTTTTATAACGGATAAAGATTGATATAACGGGGATTGCTTATCTTTACCACTATCTAAAAACTGTTGATTAAGTTGTAAGAGTAAATAAGATTCAAACGGTATTGTTTTATCGGTTAGCTGATACTTCTTGTCCATGGTATTGATGTATTCATTAATGAACTCTATTAATTTTTGCTCATTTTTTTGCAATCGTATTTGAAATTGTTGTTGCTCTTCCTGAGATTGTTGATAGGACAAATAAAATACAGCAGCACAGATCGTTAGAAATAAAGTAGTCGCTATTCCGCCTAAGGTAAGTGACAACAAGCCACCAATTGACGCGCCAACTACACTAAAGACAATTCCAAATAGTGGCCAAGCAACTCCAGCACCGGTACCAACCCCATTAATTATTGATTTGAAAAATGCCATTAAAACATATCCTATTCTTTAATGGTAACTACTTAAGCTCACCATAAAAATAAAAAACATAGGTCTTCTTTTCCGGCAGGATAGCACTTATCTATACCTGATAATATTTCTTCAATTAAAATTAATTTTCCTATTATCCACTCTTTGGAGAAATGGAAAGAGTTAACCAACTATTCCACCCTGAGGCTCGAGCCTGTGCACCAAACTCTTTATAGCCTTTGAGGCTAAGCAACATTTGCATCTGTTTAAATACGTTCAAATAACCAATTTGTGGCCCTGCACTAAATACTCGAGCTTTAAAACACCCTACAAAATTGCCACTACCACGATCACAGGATAATTGTTGATAAATATAGCCAACTGCACCTAATTGCGTTTTTTTAGCAAAAAACTTAGAGGCACTAAAATCCCAATGCATATCTACACCGTTTTGATAGTGGGTCCGCTTATTTTCAAAATTATAAGTCCATCCGACTACGGAAGAAAACTCATACCCGGTTCCAGGATTAAAATAGGTATACCCCATACCACTATCGAGGCTTGGATGATTCGTGCCCAAATTCGCAAGCCTTTTGGCATCATAAGCCCCAACAGGAACACTCTCTGCAATGTAAATCATGAAATTATTTGCGTTATGATTCCAACGTAAACTCGCTAGAGGTGCTAAATCACCAACAGAGGTTACCGAATCACTAAGTGATTTTCCCAAAACAAAACCGGAACCAATCCCTAAATTTCCGAGAAATGTTGCATTAACGGAGGCTTGGCTACGCCCATAAGGAATGGCCATAGCGACCATCGCTTGGCCGTTTAATACTTTCTTTTTAAAGGTGTAACTGGGAATTGCAAAAAATAAATCCACATCCGCATTTAGATCAACATTCAGCTGTCCTGTAAATCGTTTGTGGATGTTCCCTAAAGTGACTTGGCGGGCAAAGGCAACTTCCGCACCAGCACTCACCGTTGAATGATAATACACTGATGCGAGAGAAAGCCCTGGCTGCAATGGTGCCGCAGCTAAAGTTCCAAAATAACCAGGAACCCAAAAACTAATTCCGCCCTCATCAGCATGGAGCATGGGGTCATAAAAGCTCAACAGCATGAAATAGAGTAAAACGCCGTATTTCCTATTTTTCATACAAAAAATCCATTTTGTTTACTAATTCGCCCACCTGGGTTAATTTATGATTTTTTCAAATAACAGGGATTACACCAAATTCCTTTAAGCCAGTTTCTTGCTAAGTTCAGCAACATGGCGTCCTTGTGACCTGGCAATTTTCTTTTCTATTTCCAAGGGTGTGCGACTGCCATCTGCACCAGCAATGGTACCTGCGCCATAAGGTGAACTTCCACGCATCTCGCTCAGTTCAAACAGACTAGATTCACTATAAGGGACCCCTGTTATCAGCATTCCTTGATGAGCAAGTGTATGCCAAAAAGAGGTAATGGTTGTTTCATTTCCGCCCCCGGTACCGGTAGAGACAAAAACGCTACCTATTTTTCCAATTAATTTTCCTTGCACCCATAAGCTACCAGTTTGATCAAGAAAGTTGCGCATTTGTGCCGCCATATTACCGAAACGAGTAGGTGTGCCAAAAATAATAGCATCATAATCAGCTAACTCTAATGGGCTTGCAATCGGTGCTTTTTGATCCAGCTTGACACCCGCCTTCTTGGCAATCTCTTCGGGCATTGTTTCAGGTACACGTTTAACCACCACGTCAACACCAGAAACTTCTTTTGCACCCTCTGCAACCGCATAGGCCATTGTCTCAACATGTCCGTAGCTTGAATAATATAATACTAATACTTTACTCATGTTAAATTCCTTTTACTGATATGAAATGTAATTAGCAGAATAGCTGATACTTACGTTGATGTCTTCTAAGGAATTATTATTTTTTCCAAAAATCGTGAGTTTTAGTTCCTGCATTCATCCTTAGTTAATAACTCATTGATACGCGATGCCGGGTAAGCTGTGGATTTACTGTCTTTTTGCAATTTTTGAAAAAAATCATCCATCGCTAATGCAATCAAACCATAACGTTTAATACATGTTGTTAAAATTGGGGGGTAATTGTTTTGACTCACTTTGAATAAACTCATGAAGCTTCATTCCCCATTGCGCTTTGCCAAAAATTGAGGTGTAGAGGCATTTTTTATGGTTCCATAAGAACCAGTGCCGGCCATGATACCACCGTCAATATTATATTGGGACCCTGTGATAAACAAAGAATCATCAGATGCTAAAAATACAACAAGGTTGACTTGCCCCATACGTTTTAACGGAATGGTATTCGTGCACTCCTCTATACGCTGCCCACATCCATCATCCAGACCAAATTCAGCATCCCCCATTTCCGTCAAAATCGCTGCGGGCACGATGACATTGCATCGAATAGGATAGCCATTTTTTGCACAATGCAGGGCGACTGTTCGTGTAAGATTCAAAATTGCAGCCTTACTCGAGGCATAAGCCACATTAAAAGGGATCCCTACTAAACCTGAGCTAGAACCCATATTGATAATCGACGCATTGATGCTGTTTCTCAAAAGCGGCATCATCGTTAATTGCAAGACCAATTGATTTGGTACTTCCCGTAATTAGAACAATTTTATTTTTTAATTTTGGCATCGCTATCAATCCATGATTTGCTCAATTAGACTATGCATCTTAGCAATAAGATCATTCTCTTTCCACCCCACTCGCATGTCACTCAAAAATAGCAGATAATCCACGAGCATACTTCTTAAATTTTATTGAGGGTTCAGGATGCCTTTTATTAATAGTAACAATGAGATATTCAATGATGAAACCACTCAAAAAGCATATAGCGACTATAAAAAATCATTATATGCCCAATCACAAGATAAATTATCTTGGATAACCCTATTAGACACCGTTGTTTCCCCGAGACTAAAAAAAAATGACATTCATTACGATGCATTAAATGCACTTATTAATTCGATGAAGACCAAGGGACTTTTAGCCACGGAAGTATTGTTACCTATTCAGATTGAATTATTTGAGTATACCCTCAAGCGCTACCCTCTAATAACCGAGAAAAATAGAGAAGCAGCCATACAAAGCATAGGTCATCTAAATAATATTTTGTTCAATACCGTTCTTGAAAATCATATATTAGCTATGGAAGATGCAGAGCTTATGCATTCTTTTATAGCCGTTCCGTCTGAAAGTATTGAAACTAAACTTCGTAAAACATACTCTCTAGTGGATGAAGCACTGATTTCTGGGCTTATGACTTGCCGCCAGCATTTTGTCATTTTATTAGGCGAGCACCTTTTGCATTTGGCAAATACACACGAAATTGCGGCACACTTAGCTCCAGAAAATCAAGCATCTCTGATATCCAGGCTTGATGGCATTAAACTCGCCCAAGAAAAATCAAAGACTGTTTCAGATTTGGAGAGAACACTGGCCGAATTAAAAGTCCACCACATAATATTTACGCCCCAACTAAAGAAAGGCCTTATGGATGCGACGATAGAAATGAACTTAGCATTAGATACGGCATTCTCGGAAGCGTTTTTGGCGGAGGGAAATTTAAATAACTTAAATAATGCACCTTAGTTTTGAATGTAGTTGGGCCCATGGCCCAACAAGTCATCAAGCCACAGCAGAACTCAGTGTTAAGCCCTAGCCCAACCTCGAAATCATTGCATAACGTTCTTAACTAAACACTATAACGTAGTCCTACAGAACCTAGGTTATAGTTTTGAGAGCCGAATTTCACCAACCAGCTACTTGTTTCAGCATGCGTGGGATAAACAGTGGAACCAAATGTATAATTACTACTTGCAAGATAAAGCCAGCGATATTCACCAAATATATCTATATTTGCGGTTATATGAGCACTTAAGCCGGCTTTTACCTGAGCAGCAAAGGTAGCATCAGAACTATTTCTATTTGAATTATAATGATTAATATCTGCCTCTAGCGGCGAAACTTGGAGGGAATCTGCATCTGAAATAGATAAAACTCCAGCACCAATACCAGCCCCCACATAAGGATGAAAAATAGATTGGTTTGCAAGATTAATGTTTGCCACCGCATTAATAAGAAATACACCGGTATTCACAGGATAGGTTACCAAAAAATCATGCTCAGGAAGTCTGGCCGTATTGTTATTTATCTCATGGCCAGTAAACGTACCTTTTCCAAGATAATATCCTTCTAATTCAGTAGCGGGTGAAATTCCTGATTGAGCATTGAATAAATTAATCTCGGACCATTGATATCCCACATGTCCCCCAACAAGACCAACTGTACTACTATTTACTCTACCAAACGCATTGACGGCCAAAGGACCACCAACTATTTCAGGGAAAAAAGCCGTTCCAAACTGCTTAATACTCACCTTATCTGCTGCACCAGCACCACCAAAAACCCCGACATAGATTTTTCCTGGGCCACTAAGAACGCTAGGCCCCATTGTACCTGCATATCCTTGGTAACTGCCTAAAAGCAGTGCCGCCATTATAGAAGAAGCCACTTTATTTAATGTCATGCAAAACTCCATGCGATAGTTATAAATCCTTTTATTTAAATAAAACACCTAATGAAATATTCAATTAAAATGCTACGAATTTTTTATGTCATTGTCAATTTTGGATCCCAATTTTGAATGAACCGATCAGAGTGATTAAAATAAAAACAAATTTAATGGAGCCAAACTCAAATAAGACTTCCTTAAGGAGTTATTGTATCCTTTATGAATGAAAACACAGGCTCTACCCCCCATGGGCAAAACACGCACTCAGAGCTTTGTGGACACTTATATTTCATAATCCATGCTCATTTCATCTTCTGACGCAAGCGCTACTGGGCATTGGTTCAACACATAACGAAGTGATTTTTCAAACTCAGCCTCGTCAGATTTAAATCGCTCACATAGATTCTTGCTGGCAATCAATGATAATTCCAAAAGATTTTTTAAAGCATCTATCGTCGTACAAGAATAACTGTGAATGTCTATGGATAATTTTCTTGCCAATTTCAGCTTCTCTTGACGTAGTGTCTCACAAAAGAAAAGAAGACTGCCGACAGCGTATATTAGAGAGTTTTCTCGTTCAGTATTTAAACGAATGTATCCCTCTACATAATTGATTGCCAAACTTTTTAAGCGTTGAAATTCAGCTGAAACATAGGTAGGACGAGCGGCATTCGGGGCGTAAACAAAAGTATTTATAGTTTCATCATGTGCCGCTACAACTTGAGTTAATAAGCTTAATTGCTCCTCATGCGTAACCAAGGATCTTGGGGAGACCATGGCGGTGTCTCGGCCTCGAACCGAGTTTTGTTGACCTATCCGAACTCTCAACTGGCCATTGCCATCCTCTAGCGATTCTTGTTCAGAATTTACAGCTGCGCTTTTTCTAAATTGTAGTAATTGCTGTTGTAACAATCGTATTTGCACCTCTTGCCGTTCTAATTGTTCCTGCAACAGTTCAACGTGTACTTGCAACTCGTGCTCATCATTTTGCGGCACTTGCTGTTCTATCTCCATATTAGCTTCATTGGAAATCACCTCCTTTAAATCAAACTCTTCGTCATCAGTAAGCTCTAGGGCATTCAGCTTTGTAACCTCATCATTATCCGTTAAGCAAAAGCCATAGGTTCTATAGTCGCAACCAGGTGTTGTGTAATATTGCTTTTTCCCCTCAGTAATCGTGTATAAGCCCGGCTTATTAAAAAGATCACCTAAAGACCAAGCCTGATGTTTTTTATTAACTACTTGATTCATTCCCAATACAGTCGCCAATTTAGCTTGAACTTCCTGGGGTAAAGTTAATGGACGAGTAATGCAGTGCAATAATTGATTATCTAAATTATGAGGATCTTTAAAATCATTGCTAAATACTGCATTAACAATACGAGCTATGGCAAAATGAGCCATGATAGCAGCATAACGTTGCTCGGCGGTTTTGAGGATAGTCTCTTCTAATTTTTGTTTTATTTTATAAGTTAAACCCTGTTGTTGGTACACAATCTGCTCTTCCGGAGCTAATAACTCGGTGATTTGTTGTTGATAGCGCAGCGTTAATGTTAAAGCAAGTTGCTGACCTAGTTGATTAAATTCATGCAAAGTCCCCAGGCGTGCAAAATTTGCAGCAAGCGCTTGTTTTTGCTTTTCACCAAGTTTATCTAAACCACTTGCAATTATCCCAACAATACCTCCAATTATAGGTATGGGGATTGCCTTGATCGCTATTTTTAAAGCGCCGGAACCTAATTGCTCAGGTAAACTTGAAGCGGGTTTAATTAATTGTGTTCCTGATGCTTTTAAGGCAATGATCAATGCTTCAAAATCAATAACAAAGGTATTAAAGAACAATTTCAGGTTAGGATGTGCCTGGATTGATTTTAATTGCTGTTGTTGTATTTGATCTCTAGCGAATAATGCCTCCATCGTTTGTATTTGCTGTGCCTGGAGTGGATTGAGTGCTGGATTTTGTTGGCTTACTTGTCGTAATTGCCGCTCCAAAGTTTTTAAGTGTTCTGTTTGTACGTTATAAAGTTCTGTTAAATGATCTTTACTTACATTAAACGCTGTAAGCGCTGCTTGTAGGGTAGTTGTCTCTACTTCTGCTTGACGCTGTGCTTCTTGCTCACGAGCACGTTGCTGAAGCTCATATTCTAGCGCGTTACGCTCAATATAGGAGTTAATCCGAGCGATTTGTATTTGTTGTTCTTTTTTAGGCTGGGCGAGAGGATGATCCGATTCAGGCAGGAAATTTAGCGCAATTAGGGTAGTATTAAATTCCAAAATATCCGCGAATAACTTTAGGATAATAGCGTGTGAGTCGCTTAACCTTTCTCCGACAATAAGCGTTCGAATTGCTGTATTCGTTTTTAATAATTCTGATTCAATTAGAGGACGTAAATATCCTACGCCTAAGGTATGGAGGGTTGTATTCGTTTTTAACGAATCAAGCGTTTTTAAAGGCCAATAATAATTTGCATTTAAGGTATGGATGGTCGAATTGGTTTGTAAGATCTCGGCCAACCCGTTAACTAAGGGAGTTGACTCTCGTGCATTCCACAGCGTAGAACGTAAATCAAGCATTTCTATGGTTTTATTTTCTTGTAATGCCTCAAGGAATATTTGGGTTTCTTTGCTATCTAAAAACGTAAGGCGCAATCGTAATGAACGAATGGTTTTATTCATTTTTAAGAGCGGAGCAAAAGCTCTCATACCCCTGGTAAACACATTGTCCAAGATCAAGTCTGCATACATTAGTCGAATGCTTAACGTATGAACTGCAGTATTACGCTCTAATGCAGCAACTAACTCTTTAGTGGCTGAACCGTCAAAGTCGTTTTGAGCATCATCTACAATTTGCAGCGTTTGATCATTTTGTCTTAAGCGACGAAGAAGTTCGTTGTCTAAAGGCATACAGTACCTACAAATAAAGGCTGGAAAGATGCTGTATAATAACAGATCAGTGGGCATTTATAAATACAATTAGCTCTTTATTAGGCCTTCTGCGTTAAGAAATTTATTTACCTCATATAGAGGCAAATCAGAAATAGTGGTCGTTGACATTACATTTGCGCAGGCCGTTCAATATTGGGAGCAACATCAATACCAGCTCCAACATAAAGATGAAAATAGATTGATTAGCAAGGATTAAAGTTGCCGCTGCAGTGATAAGGAAAACACCAGGTCTCACAGGGTAAACGCCCCCAAAATCCCCTGTTAATATTCACATCTTGGTAAGCACGATTCTCTAAGATTACTTTTTAAATCTTGACGATTAGACGAAAAGAGCCGAAATAGATTTTTACTCTCCAAAAAATGCTCTTCTTTTTCTTTTTGAATGTGATTCCAGGCTTCTTCAAAAATTTTTAACCGGTTTTTTAACGCATTTTTTACTTCAACACGCTTATTAGGATCGCTAACGGTCTTATCTATAATTTTTTCATAATCTTCAATGGGAGTTCCAATAATCTTGTTTAATGCCTCCCTAAGCTCTTTATTTTTAGCAGGGGAACTCAAAAGATTCAGACTCTCCTGATTTGTTAATAGCTTATGATTAAAACAGCTACGGAAAAACTCTACATTATGCTCCTTTTCTAAAAACAGTCCTAAATGGTCTTTGTTTGAAGCGTTCTCGGTATTTAATTTGTCTAGAAAACCTAATTCTGCCAGTACCTTATCTAATTGATTATGATTTGATTGCAAGAAATAATTTGAAAAACAGCACTCAGGATCTATTCTCACTACCAATAATTGGTTGTCTTTCTTAACCACACCAACATTGCTTATGTCGTTGTCGCCTAAAAAGTAACTAATAACCAAGGAAAAAATGAAGCGGCTTATTGGCTGCTTAAAATTAAAAATATCCAGGCCTTCAGCCTCAAAATTAACTTTTGAACTCAGCCTATAATAGGAGCCCTTATCATCTTGACCCATAAAATAACTCGGCTGCCCCTCTCCCATTAAGAGCGCATAAATACAACCGCCACATACTTCTAATTCTGCTTTTGTTTGAGGTTTAACCTCGCTTTCATAACCTATCTTGGAAACAAAAAAAATTGTTCCAGTCGAATCTTTTGCTTTATTTAATTCTTTTTGCAGTTCATGTAGGTCACCATTAGGACCTCTGATTTGTATGGTTATAGATTCATGATCTGTTTCATCGTCACTATCAGATTCGTCTTCGCTACTCATGGTGTCAAACTTCCCCTCATCCTCCTCAGAGAAAGACCATTTAAGATCATCATGCTTTTTTTGTTGTTTATTAGGGAAATCATCTGTTAAAGCTAAGTTTCTTTTGCGCGCACTGTTTTCTAACATAAAAATAAATAACAATTTAATTGTTCAATATTATAACACGAACTCGCCATGAGCAAAAATAAACCACATAATCGAATCAATGGGGTCAGCCTCGATTTATTTCCATTTTTTATATGATTTAAACTTATGCTCTTTGCCCTTTGAGAAATCTCACAATAATTACCCTAAGCAAAAATAGCCATCTAAAAAAATTACGAGACTACTTTATTAAAACCTGATATACATAATATCGGCATATTTTTTTATTTTAAGGATCAATAAATTTAAAAAAAGCCCTTAGTTTTCAAGAGAGTGTTTTTTCCTATAGTGAGTATATGAGTAATCGTTAAGGATAATGATTTTATGGGTATTCTCGGTATCGTGCTTGGCTTGGCAATACTTATGTTTTTATCATTTCGTGGCTGGAGCATACTGCTGCTCGCTCCGACTGCTGCGTTGATTGCCGCTTTATTTGCAGGAGAGCATTTGCTTGCCCATTGGACGCAGACGTTTATGGGGGCAACCGCGCAGTTTCTTGCTCAATTTTTCCCTTTGTTTTTATTAGGCGCCCTATTCGGCAAATTGATGGATGATAGTGGTTCCGTCTCAGCAATTGCCGATTTTATGACGAGGCGACTGGGTAAGCAATACGCCATCCTGGCAGTTGTGTTAGCTGGTGCGTTGATCACTTATGGCGGTGTGAGCTTGTTCGTTGCATTTTTTGTGCTTGCGCCAATGGCCCAAGCCTTATTTCGTGCAGCAGCGATTCCGCGGCGCCTTATGCCCGCTACCATCGTATTAGGAACCTCCACATTCACGATGTCTGCCTTACCGGGCACGCCCTCTATTCAAAATGCGATCCCCATGCCATTTTTTAATACTACGCCATTTGCAGCTCCAGGCCTGGGAATCATTGCCTCGATTATCATGCTAGGATTTGGGTTATGGTGGCTTGGCAGAGCTGAAGCTGCGGCAAAACGCACAGGCGAACAATTCGGCGCAGGAGATTCGGTTCCGAGCGACAGCATCGCAACGGATCAACTGCTTCGAGAGCGCGCTACTAATGCGCGTGAATTCGATTTGGCCGAACTCAACCATGGATGCCATGGAAGCACTATGCCTTCTATTGGACTTGCCGTATTGCCTATTCTTGTGGTGATAGTTGTCAATTTTTTAATGTCTTTTGTGTTACTTCCCCACTTCGATGTGTCCTTTTTATCAAAAGAAAAATGGGGGCCCACAAGCCTTGCTGAGGTTGGTGGAGTCTGGGCTGTTGTTACGGCATTAGCCACAGCAATTCTGATTGTAATCATCACCAACCGTAAACGTCTACCTAATTTACGAGAAACTATGGATGCCGGTGCGAATGCTTCGGTATTACCCGCTCTTAGTGTGGCGAGCCTAGTAGGTTTTGGTGCAGTGATCGCAGCGATGCCTGTGTTCGCTATTATCCGTGAGGGCGTTTTAAATATCGGCGGTGGACTTCTGATTTCACTTTCAGCAGCAACCAATGTGCTTGCTGCATTAACAGGTTCTGCTACTGGAGGGCTGACCATTGCTCTTGATTCTCTTGGAGAAACCTTTTTAACTTTGGCCAATGCACAAGGGATCTCCCCTTCTTTATTGCATCGTGTCGCGGTGATTGGCTCAGGTACACTAGATAGCCTTCCTCACAATGGAGCCATCATAACGCTTCTTGCCGTTTGCCAATCATCTCATCGTGAAAGTTATTTCGATATTGTGGTACTTGGAATCATTGGGCCAATCATCGCGCTCATTACTGTCATTGGTCTTGGCTCAGCATTTGGCTCATTTTGAATTGAATCAGATGAGTTTGTACCATTAGAAAAGCGCATTGGGAAATAATATGAAGGAATTACCACAAAATTTTATCGTAAAGATTCACGACCTCATCGATTTGGTCGTGGCTCCCAAACAAAATCCATTTTCCAACTACGAACCAGAATATACTGGAAAAGCGGCTTTACCGCACGCCATTCGCCGATGGGACTCTGCGGGATGCAAGGATTTTTCTAACATAATTATTCATTTGCCAAGTCAAAAAGTAGAACAAACAGATAAAAATAAAGTAAGTAAAATGTTTTATCACTATATAAAAAATCGCCTTGAAGAAAATAAAGATAATATGTTTTTATTTCGTCGAGCTCTGACTCGCTCGTTCCGTAATGCGATTATTTTCCTCACCTTTTGTATGATCTTGGTTAGTATACTCAACGCACCCTCGATGCTACCTAATATGCCTATATTAAGAAGTGTTTTAACAGAAGGATTTACCGTTATTGGTTGGGTAGCATTATGGCGACCAGTGGAACTTCTTCTCAATGATCTGGGCATATTAAGAAAAGAAAGCACTATTTATCACAAATTGCTCGCAGCTGATATACAATTAGTACCCGATGATAGTTTCTAATACGCGCACACCCATCGGGCCTATTGTTCCGGTTTAATTCGATACAAAATGCAATAAAATACGGGCACTAAAAACATTGTGAGGATTGCGCCAAAGGCTAATCCAAACATAATGGTTACTGCAAGTGAAACCCAAAATACATCTTGTAATAAGGGAATTACGCCTAAAATAGTAGTTGCTGCAGAGTTGACGACTGGAGACAAACGACTGACCGCAGCAGAACACACGGCTTTATAAGGAGACATTCCTGCAAGTTGATTCGCATTTATTTGATCTAAAAGAACCACAGAATTTTTAATCATCATTCCTGAGAGACTCATCGCCCCCAATAAGGCAATAAATCCAAACGGCACTTGAGTTGTGATAAGACCTATGGTTACACCAATCATCACAAAAGGAATAAGTGCGATAATAATTAAAGGCGGACGATAAGAGTTAAATAAAAAAACAATCATAATAAGCATCACCAGCACGGTAGGAAATAAACCGGGGATTAAGGCTTCTTGTGACTCACGGCTGCTTCTGTATTCACCATCCCACGTCAAGGTATACCCGGGTGGCAATTTGATTTTCTCAAACTGCGGCAAAATGCTTTCCCTTAGTGTATTTGTGGTTACTGATTTAGGCGAGGCTTGTACGGTGATGGCTCGTCGACGATCCCAACGCCAGATAATAGAATTTACCCACTCCAGGCGAACTCCATCAAGAACTTGCGTCGCAGGAATAGTCTCTTTATTAAATAAGGAACTCACTTGAATTAAAGCCAGATTCACCGCCGCATTTTTTCGCTCTTCCTCAGGAGAACGCAAAACAATGGGAATTAAACTGTCGCCTTCACGGTACAATCCCAGAAGGAGGCCATCATACGCGCGTCGAAAAGCCTGAGCTAAATCAGGTAGAGTAACTCCTGCCCACCGTCCGCGCTCCTCCTGATATTCCGGTGTAATTTGTAATACCGGATCGCGCCAATTTGTGCTCACGTCAATAGCATTAGGATTGGCTCTAAGAATAGCCATTCCTTGTGCAGACAAATCACGCAGAATTTCAGGATCGGCGTTCGCAGGGCCACTGAAACGTGCCGATATTCGCCAATTATTAAAAGCCCCTACCGAATATTTGCGTACCCGAACCATCGATTGTGGGAACTCGGTCTTACTCCAAGCCGGAATAGTATCAATCAAACGATCTATATCCGCTAAGCTTGAGGTATTAACCACCAATTGCGCAAAAGAAGAATAAGGAAATTCTGCGGCTACCGGTAGATAAAAACGTGGCGGTCCTTGTCCAATAAAAGTGCTTACACTCTTAATCCCAGGATCGTTTAGAAGCTTTTGTTCTAAAGTTTTAAGATCTTCTGAGACCTGTTGAATCCGAGTTCCCTCAGGTGCCCAATAATCAATAGTGAATTGCAACCGAGAAGCATCCGGAAAAAACATGATGGGCACAAAACGAAATCCATAAAAAGAAAACGCCAGCAAAACAAACATTAAAAGCGAAAAAGCAAAGCGATAATGCAGCGTCTTAATTAATAATCGCTTAAATACTTGAAAAAAACGCCCACTATAAGCTTGTTCAGCATTTACTTCTTTTTTAGGATTGGGAATAAAAGCCAAACACATTAAAGGGGTTATTGTTTGTGAGAGAATCCAGCTGATAAGTAAGGCGGTGGTAACCACGGTAAATAAACTACCCGCATATTCGCCCGTATCATTCGTTGATGCAAAAATTGGATAAAACGCCATCGAGGCAACGATGGTGGCTGCAAACAATGGCCATGCAGAATACTGTGATGACTCAACTGCTGCTTGTTCACGTGCCATGCCCTTAGAAAGCCGCGTCATAAATCCGTCCACAACAACTATAGCATTGTCTACCGCCCCTCCCATAGCAATAATGAGCGCGCCTAAAGAAACCCGTTGCAAATCGATTCCTAAAATGAGCATTACAATGAACGTACCAAGGATGGCTAAAATTAATCCAGAGACGCCAATAATCATGCCCGCACGCAAACCCATAGTGAGGGTTAGTACCGCCAATACGATAACTACGGCCTCAAGCAAATTAACCATAAAAGAATGAATGGATTCACCCACAATATCGGATTGCCAAGAGATTTTATGAACTTCAATGCCATGAGGTAGATGAGCCTTCAGCTCTTTTAATCGCTGAGTGATGTCATGCCCTACTTGAATCGCATTCACGCCGGCTAGAGGTGATATTGCAATTCCTATAGATTGTAAACCTGAATAGCGCATGAGCTGCTGTGGTGGATCACTATACCCTTCCCAAACCGTCGCAAAATCACGAATTCGCACAAGCTCATTATTTTTTTTCTGACCAACTCCACTTAATAAAGGAGAAATGGTTAAATTAGCAATTGCATCTACCGAATTAACTTCGCCAGTGGGTGCTATGCGCATCCGTTGTTGCTGATAATCCACCGATCCCGCATCAACTACTTGATTTTGAAGTTTTAAAGTTCTTTGTAAATCCGTTCGCGAAATACCTAATGCTGAGTATTGAGAATTGCTAATATCTACATAAATTCGTTTTTGTTGCACACCCCATAGATCCACACGAGCAACTCCGGGAACGATACTTAACTCTCGTTGTAACTCCTTGGAATAATGTTTTAATTCTCGATACGAAAACCCATCCGAACTGACTGCTAATAAAAAACCAAAAACGTTGCCAAAATCGTCACCCACCATGGGTGGATTAGCCCCCGGCGGAAGCATTGGAGATACATCTTGAATTTTTTTGCGTAGCTTGTCCCAAACTTGAGGCAAGCGGTCAGACCAATAATGGCTTTTGATATCAATCTGGATAATGGATAAACCAGGACGAGAAATAGAAGAAATGTCTTTAACCTCAGACATTTCCTGAATTTTCTTTTCAATACGATCAGTAACCTCAAGCTCTACTTGTTCTGCACTCGCTCCAGGATATTGAGTAGTTACTATAGCGGTTTTGACCGTAAACTCAGGATCTTCCAATCGCCCTAAATTCAAAAAACTAAAACAACCAGCCACTATCAAAATAAAAACCATAAAATAAGTTGCTTGTTTTTTTTGAATAGCCAGTTCAGCCAAATTAAACATAGGATCATTTATCCTGTGGGTTTAATAGAGTAACTACGTCCCCATCTTGTAACGAGTGGACCCCCGCAATAACCACCAAATCTCCTGGTTTAATTCCATCGCTAACAGATACGCCTGTTGCGGTTAGTGCTCCGGGAATCACCAGTTGCCGATGAATTTTTTTAGTTTTTTTATCGATAATCCAAACATAAGTTTTCTTTTCAATCCCCGGTGAAAATAGTGCAGAGCGTGGAAGCGTGAGTAGCGTCTTGCTTGATTTGCTTTGGGAGGCAAGATTCCCTGACGCATTACCCGCCATCCCAGGCAAAATTTCTATCGTAGTAGGTTGTTTCATAGTTAAAGTAACGGGATAAGTACGCGTGTCAGTTGATGCCTCGTAGCTGATGTCTTTAATCGTTGCAGGAATTACAACTTGTGGGAAGGCATCAAATTGAACAGTAATATCGGTTACCGCAGCGATCCGACTAATAATTGTTTCTGGAATTTGAACTACCATGTCAATGTGTGACGTATCGAGTATACGAGCAATTGTTTGGTTTGCGGTTACTGTTTGATGATTTTTAACTGAAATACTGGCAATACGACCTGTAAATGGCGCTTTAAGGACCGTGTCTGTTAGTGCTTTTTTAGCCAGATCAACATTCGTATTGGAAACAGTCGATTTTGTTTTCAAAAGCTCATAATCCGATTGAGAAATATGACCGCCTTTGATTAATTGTTGGGCTCTTCTAAGATTTTGCTCATCTCGTTTGGCTTCGGCTTGAGCTGAGCTTAATCGAGCCACAAATTCACGAGAATCAAGTTGCGCAATAAGCTGGCCTTGCTGAACCAATGCACCTACCTGGATAGGACGCTCAATCAATAGCCCGGGAACCTTAAAAGATAAATCAACTTCTTGATCCGCTTGCGCCCTACCTGGAAAAGATCGCCTCATCACATTGTTTTGTGCAGTGACAACGATTGCTTTTACAGGCCTAACTATAGGGGCTTCCGGCTTTTTTTGGTTCTCACAAGCAATCAGAAAAAAAGAATTAAGAGCCACTACTCCTAGAACCCGAGCAAACGAGTTTATTCCTTTTTTCATAGAAAATATCCCTTTTATTATTCACCTACCGTAATCCGTGGCATAAAAAATTATCGAAATTAATACGGTAATCAATTATTAATAATAAATCATCCTAGCATATATTTAGCAATGTCACCTAAGAAATAATAGCTCCCATGCAAATGCGACTATTACCCCTGTAATGGATTATGCGCAGTGCTTTTCGCGACATATTCCAAATATGTCGACAAAAATAGGAAATATCGACTTGTTTACCGCATCGACATGCGGCTAAAAACTTTTTCTGATTAAGGACTGTAGGCAATAATAACGTTTCCATTCCTATATAAAAAAACACTGCTAAAGAGCCGTCATACAAATGATTCTGACGATTTTGCTGGAGCTTATGCTATTGTATTTGGTTGGTGTAAAAAATCAGAAAATCAATAAGAAACCCTTTGTTTATAAAACAAAAAATCATATTTCAAGAATTGAAATATTTAACAAATAGCTATTCAAAACTTTACATTCTTCCTCATTGAGAAATAAATAGCGCTAAAACAGTTTACTTGCAGGATTATAAAAACATACCCATTATTCTTATAGAAATACAACAGGAGAATTGGGGGATCCTCTATGAATAAAAAGGTGAGGATCCCTCAGGCCACGGGCTCAACCTACGCTTATTTTTACGAAATACGCCATGTAATTGTGCCTGGTAGGCCTGATAAATAACTGCCTGCTTGAGTGGAATAATCAAGATTTAAAGTGGTAGAATCTTGAGGTTGTCCTCCAAGGTCTCCTGCAGCAGGAAAACCACAATAATCTTGCCAAGAATAAAACTTAACAATTTCATTATCGCACATGTAAGTCAGAAGAACTCCTATACCTATATTATTTTGACTGGCTCTAATAATAGAGCTGGATTGACCAGCAGGGATGGTCATAGCAATATTTTCGCTTGGTAAAGTTCCATAATAGATTACTTTATTTTTGAAAGTACAATTGTGGGTACTGTTATTCATAATCTTTATATTTAGGTCTCCACAGCTGGCATGAATAGCAGAAGAGGTTAATAGTAAACTCAATACGAGCAGTTTCATTTTTTTTCCTAGTTAAGAGTAAATGGAAGAGGAACGGCGGATTATATAATAATTATTTTTTATTACTACACATTGCCTCACTAATTGACGAATAGGTGGGGTTATAATCGAAGCATATTTACTTTGGATAAAGGACAATAGAATCTTAAGACTTCAGACGTTAAACAATCTAGGGATGAGTGAGTTATTTCATTATAGTAATAAAGATTGCAGCATTTAAAACTCCATGATTTATCAGGGATGAACGGATTGACATTTTCGGGCCAGAGCCCCTGCTTATTCTTAGCTAGTCAATTGATTCTTCGACATTCTTACGATGTGTAAATAATAACTCTATGATGTGAGCAATTTATTAGAGTGCACCATGAATTACCTTAAGCTATTTTAATTCCAGCATTTTAAAATTGTACTTATAATTAATCTTCGATTTTTGGCACTCCATTTCATTGCATAGGAGACTTTACTCAGTCGTAACGAATTAAGATTTTTTGGTTTTCACTCCCTGAATCGATTTTGCTTCTTAGACAATGTAAGTAAAATGATTCATTAAAAAATGAGGCCAGCCTTATAGAAAGCCTGGCCTCGTGAAAGCTATTGGCTGTTAATATTATATTGAACTGCCCCCATTTTACGTTTTTTTTCTATAGCATAATCGCCTTGAGGTGAGTTATCAGTGTGTTCGCAGAAGCCAACGTTATTTTCTAAAGTATACTTAATTTTCACGGTTTTGCTGGGTAAAGAAATTGAATGAAGAGTAAACTCCCCTGTCACTGGTAAATCTTGATTACTGCGATTAATTGTAAATACTTGCTCTGATTTATGGTTTAATTTTTCAAAAACGGCTGGCTGAATTTCTGCTCCATTTAATTTAATTGTTGTCACCAATAAATCATCTGCATCCATCACAAGACGTAGAGACTGAGGAAATTTCTGTCACTAATACTGATGCAATAACGACTAATTTTAATTAGTTTATTTTATTACCCTATCTTTGTTAATTACAAAGATCATTGTATTCCATTCGATATAAAAGCCAACTTTTTATTGACCAATGCATATTAAAAAAAGGATTAATTGTCAAAATTATTGACAATTAATCCAGTAAATGCTGGGAATTTTGGCGAAGATACAAATAAGGCTTTACAAGAATTCCGCGGGAAATTTTTATCAATAACGGGATAGAATGGGGCTGAATACGCCTTCACGAAGAAATATCGAATCCCTTAGATACAGAGTTTATTTGCTCATCCTTATTCCTTATGGGAAAGGAAGTTTAATTAAGATACAAATGGTAAAGTTGGGCTCTATTTACAAAAAATACCTCTGTGACAAGTTCTACTCTTCTTGAAGTAGGAACAAATTAAATACTCTCCTTAGAAAAATACGAGGATATAGATCCCACTTGAACTTGAATACAGGGTGTTCTGGCTAGGAAACGAATCTCGAGTTAAAAAAGTAGTACTATGATAATTAAAACTGAAGGCTAGACCTGGGAATCTTGCTATTAATTAATCGTTAAATGAAATAAGTAGATGGATGCCTAAACATAAATAGCAATCTCTCTAGCTGTGATGCTTAATATAACATTAAGTTTAGAAAATTATCCAAGGGTCTAAGATCTGGAAAAACTCTTTGAAAGAAATAAAATAACTTAGTTATTGTGGCGGCGGCTATTTAATTTGCAAACTAATTGTTTGATTTTTAATGCATTTATTTTCTATAAATTTAAATATACCCCCATTTATACCCCCAGTAACATCTCTTGTCTTTAATTTATTATAATGACATGTCGATATAATGTTAAATTGCCGACATATTATACGAATATGTTTATACCATCGACACATCCTACAAATGTGTCGATAAAATTGAAAAATATCGACACATTATCTTGACATGTATACCGCATCGACATATCCTTAAAACATGTCGATAAAATGGGAAAATTTAAACATTATGAAAATTGATGTAACTAAAGCATACAATGAATTGCCTGCACTACCTCCTAAACAGGATATAGAAACTAAAAAAATACTGAAAGTGTGCATTGAAGCACGTGCGTCTTTAGCAGAATTGAGAAAAGCGGCAGAAATGTTACCAAACCAAAGCGTTTTAATAAACTCTTTGCCTTTGTTAGAAGCTCAAGCAAGCTCAGAGATTGAAAATATAGTGACAACAACAGATAAGTTATTCCAATATGCTAATAGCAATTCCGAGACTAATATAGATCTAGCTACAAAAGAGGCTTTACGCTACAGAACTGCTTTGAGAGAAGGCTTTGAATCTATTAAATCTCGACCATTAAATACGGTCTTAGCAGAGAATTTATGTTCAACCTTGCATGGCGTTGAAATGACAGTAAGAAAGGTTCCAGGAACAACGCTCTCTAATCAAGCAACTGGAGAAATAATTTATACTCCTCCTGAAGGCGAGGCGCTTTTAAGGAAAAAGCTTCACAATTGGGAAGTATTTTTACATGATCAGAATGATATTGACCCGTTAATAAAAATGGCTATAGGACATTATCAATTTGAAGCAATTCATCCATTTACAGATGGGAATGGTCGAACAGGTAGAATTTTAAATATATTGTATTTAATCGAGAGGGAACTATTAACCATACCTGTTCTTTATTTGAGCCGTTATATCATCAAGCATAAGAGAGAATATTACCAATATCTCTTAAATGTAACTTTAAAAGACGACTGGGAATCTTGGATTATTTACATGTTAAATGCCGTCGCAAACACATCCCAATGGACTTGCAATAAGATTAAAAACATTGTTGGTTTAATGGAAGAAACTGTGGATTATGTAAAAACTAAACAACCTAAAATATATTCAAGGGAATTAGTAGAACTCCTTTTTGTACAACCTTACTGTAGAATTTCTAATGTAGTAGATGCAGGGATAGTAAAGAGACAAACTGCTGCCGAATACCTGCAGAAGTTAGTCAGTGAGGGGATTTTGAAAGAAATAGAAATTGGAAGAGAAAAAATATATATCAATACAAAATTTATGCAGATCTTATTTAAGGACACTGATTAAAAAATAATACAGTGTGGCATTTATAGTTAATAATGTTTTAAAGACTTAAATAAGCAGGTCAAAGATATGAGCACAACAGTATCAATTGAAAAAGTCATAAAAAAAATTCCAAGAGGAAGGATTTTTTTGTGGACTCAATTTATAAGAAATATCCAATTAAGCTTGTACAACGTGTTTTATTGCGGTTAGCAAAAAGCAATGAAGTGGGTACTATATGTCGTGGTATATATTTTAGGCCTGAAGAGAGTCAATATTTGCCAGGTCGTCCAATTCCGCCAAGTTCAGATAAAATCATTGAAGCTATTTCTAAGAAAACAGGTGAGACAATAACAGTTCATCCTGCTGTAGCTTTGAATCAGCTTGGTCTTAGTACGCAAATTCCTGTTCACGCAATTTACTATACGACTGGTCGCTCACGTTATATCAAAATTAATGGTGAAAATAGAATTAAACTTGTGCATGTGAGTCCTAGAAAAATAGTCATGCCAAATACAGTAACATGTCATGTGGTTACTGCCTTGTGGTACGAAGGTAAGAAGTATTTAAAACCACGAATAATTAAGAAGCTGCATGATCGTCTAAAGGATAAATATTTCAATGAGGTTTTAATGCATCTTGATAAGATGCCAGCATGGATGCGGAAAGTGTTTATTCGTTACCAGAGTATGCAACCTGATGACCCTGAACTACAAGAAGACCCTGATGAATATTGGCAGGGCTAAGCTCCAAGACCGACCAGATATGGGGGTGAATTCCTATGATTATTAGAAATAAACGCTAATTTAATCAAGGAAATGATTAAAATTTAATATTCATTTGCTGCCAACTTTTTTGATTTTAATAATGCCAATATTTTTTGTGAAGCAATTTGCCTTTCTCTTACACGCCCAGAACGAATAGCATCAATTAGTGCTAATAAGTCATAAAATAGCGGATCTGGATGTTTTGCTACAGATTCAGGTACTGAAGAATATAAAGGCTTTAATGCGAGTCCACGCTCATTCCCTTCGCCATATGGCCATACAGGGATAGGATCAACTACCAGCAACTATCTGATCACTTAAGCATGGGGCAGCATAGCTAGTGGGAATACCACGAACTAGCTCGCCTAATTTAGCAGGAAAAACATACTTTAAACCATGAAGAAAAAACTCTTCACAAGCCTGGGTAATAGGCTGTGGTTTATTTGGCGGATGATAAGGTGTGATTAATCCTGCAGAAACTAATCGTTTAAACGCAATCGTATTCAGTTTTATATATTTTTTGGACTCTTTTAATTTCTGCTAGACGTCTTTTTTCTTCTTTTTCCTTTTCTTCATTATTATTCATACAAAAATCCTTAATATTTGTTCACTAAGACTTTTTAAGATCATCTATATAATCTGCCCACTTCTGCATCATGATTTTTCGCTCAGGTAAGTGGGCTGTACGATTATAAGCACGACCATTAGGATCACGAACAGCATGAGCAAGTTGATGTTCAATAATATCTGGACGAACACCAAGAACTTCATCAAGCAATGTTCTCGCAGTTGCTCTAAAACCATGCCCAGTGGCTTCTTCTTTGCTAATTCCTAATCGACGTAGTGCACCTAGAATGGCGTTATCGCTCATGGGACGGACATTGCTTCTAGCAGAAGGGAATACAAAAGTACTATTCCAGGTGAGAGGGTGAAGCTCTTTTAATATGGTTATAGCTTGAGTGGCTAACGGCACTATATGAGGAGTATCTGTTTTAGTAACAATATAGCCCCATTGTGCGGTATCAAAATCGATGTCTTCCCATTTTGCATGACGTAACTCGCCAGGACGCACAAAAACTAATGGCGCTAAGCGTAAAGCACAGCGAACAATCAATGATCCTTCGTAATCTTCAAATGTTCTTAATAACTCACCAAAACGTTTGGGATCAGTTTGCGCTGCAAAATGCTTTGTTTTTACTGGAGGGAGTGCTCCTTTTAAATCCTGGGATACATCTCTTTCAGCTCTGCCTGTTGCAATTGCGTATCGAAAAACTTGACCACAATTACTCATGGCTCGGTGTGCCGTTTCCAATGCACCACGCTCTTCAATTCGACGAATTACTGACAACAATACTGGGGGTGTAACTTCTGTGATAGGTTTATTGCCAATCCAAGGAAAAATATCACGCACAAAGCGTTGCATGATCTTATCTGCATGGCTTTTAACCCAATTTGATGAGTATTTTACAAACCATTCTCTAGCGACTACTTCAAAGCTATTGGCTGAGCGTTCATTTGCCACTTGCTTCATGACCTTTTTATGTTCGCCTGGATCAATACCGTCAGCAAGCAACCTTCTGGCCTCGTCACGTTTTTCACGAGCTTTAGCAAGGGTACGTCATCATATACCCCCAAGGCCAGCAATTTCTCTTTACCACCAAAACGGTATTTCAACCGCCAATATTTATTACCTTGTGGTGTTACATCCATGAACAAGCCTTTCTCATCAGAGATTTTATAGGCTTTTGCTTCAGGCTTAGCATTACGGAACGTTATATCTTTCTTTTCAGCCACTTTGGGGGTATCTCCTTTTTGACTTTTCGATATACCCCAACAAATACCCCCAATATGGTTTGGATGTAGGGGGTGCTTGTTGGACAATAGTGGACGTATGATAGGCTTTAAGCCTAGTGTTTACAAGGGATTATGGATGTTATTGGAGTGTCTTGGATGGTTAATTGGTGGAGGCGGCGGGAATCGAACCCGCGTCCGCAAGCCCTCTGCCTTCAGCTCTACATGCGTAGCCTTGTCTTTTAATTTAACTGTGCATTCTCCGACGGGCAGGATTCTACACAGCGATTCCCTGAGTTTCGTAATCTTAATCCGGGAGAGACTAAGACACTAGCTTATCTTCTATGACCGTTGATTCGATACCAATAAGCGAGCTCGGTCAACGGGATACCGGGTTTATAGGCCAGTACACAGTGGAACTATAACGGCTTATTAGGCAGCCATAGCACCAGCAAAGTTTTCATCGTTTGCATTTATATTTATTTGAGCCTGATTTACGAGAGATCTCATTCTCGGCATGCACCTCTGGTTTTGCAACCCACGTCGAAGCCAGGTCGCCCCCAATTTGTACACTTTAAGTATAACATAAAATATAAAAAAATTGGCATGATCTTTAAAACTAGGATGAAAAATTATCTCGCTCTAGTGACGGAGCAACCCAGAGCACGGAACTCTGGGTTGCTTCACTTCCTTCGCAGCAATTGACGGCTGTGAATTTATTCCTGAATGCCCTTGTGGCGTAGTAAGGCATCCACAGTCGCTGGGCGTCTGCGGAAGTCTTGGAAGGCTTCTGCTGCTTTTTTGGAACCCCCTACTTCCAAAATAGCATGTAGGAAATCATGACCTGTTTGTGGATTTAGCACCCCTTCCTCTTCGAAACGGGAGAACGCATCACTGGATAATACTTCTGCCCAGATGTAGCTGTAATAACCCGCGGCATAGCCGCCGCCAAAAATATGGCTGAAACTATGTTGGAAGCGGCCGTAGGGAACTACGGGTACAATGCAGGCTTTAGAGCGTACATCTGCTAAGACATCACTGACGAAGGACGCTTTATTGGGCTGATATTCCTGGTGGATACGAAAATCAAATAGACTAAACTCCATTTGTCGTAACGTCGCCATCGCCGATTGGAAGTTCTTGGCGGCAATTAGGCGCTTATAAAGTGCCTCAGGTAACGGTTCTTGAGTATCTACATGGCCAGTGAGTATATCCAAAGCACTCTTTTCCCAGCACCAGTTTTCAAAAAATTGGCTGGGCAATTCCACAGCATCCCACTCCACCCCATTAATGCCCGAAGCGCCAAGATAATCTACTTGCGTTAACATATGATGCAAACAGTGGCCAAATTCATGGAATAAGGTCTCTACTTCATCATGGGATAACATTGCCGGTTTATTCGCTGATGCTTTTGCGAAATTACAGGTTAAGGTGGCAATGGGTAATTGGATGCTGCCATCTTCTAATTTTCTTCGGCTTTGTAAGGAATCCATCCAGGCGCCGCTATGTTTATTGGGCCTTGCAAATAGATCGGTATACACATAACCACGCACTTGTCCATGGTCATCAACGACACAATAGCATTGTACGTCTTTATGCCATACGTCAACTCCTTTAATTTCCTGAACCGTCATCCCATAAAGAATTTTCAGTAAATCAAATAGACCTTGCATCACTTTAGGCTGGGGGAAATAAGGACGTAACTCTTCTTGGGATAAGGTAAATAAATCCTGTCTTCTTTTTTCCGATAGATAACTTATATCCCAAGGCTGTAGGGGCCCAAAATCCCATTTGCTTGCTGCGAAGTCTTTGAGTGCAGCAAGATCCCCTTCTGCCTGATGATGTGCGCGTTGGACCAAGTCATTCATAAAATCCATGACTTGCCCTGTGGAATCAGCCATTTTGGTGGCTAATGATAATTCCGCATAATTATTAAATCCTAAAAGCTTCGCTTGCTCATGGCGTAAAGCGAGGATTTCATTCATGTTGGCCGTATTATCAAAAGTACCCGCATTGGGTCCTTGATCCGACGCTCTGGTTACGTAAGCCTGATATATTTCTTCACGTAAAGCACGGTCTTCAGCATGGGTAATAATGGCTTGATAGCTAGGAGCTTCTAAAGTGAAGATATAACCATCAAGGCCTTTTTCTTCAGCTAATTCTCTAGCGGTATTTAATGCATGCTCCGGAATTCCCACGAGACGTTGTGGATCGGTAATATGTATCGTAAAGGCTTGAGAGGCATCTAAAATATTATGTTCAAATTGGTTGGATAACTCATCCAAACGCGTTTGAATTTCTTCAAAGCGCTTCTTATGTTGTGGCTCGAGAGCAACCCCTGACAACTCGAAACCAAGTAAGCTGTCTGCGATTAATTTTTTCTGGGTGGAATTTAAAACATGCGTATCAATCGATTTAATTGCCATATACAAATCATGATTCTGCCCCATCGCCGCTTCATATGCGGAAAGCAAAGGCAAGCATTCATCGTAGCAATCGCGTAATACCGGGGAATCCATCACTGAATGCAGATGAGAGAATGGTGACCAAAAACGCTCCAGCTCGTCATCCATATCCTCTAGGGGATACATTAGGTTATCCCAGGTATAGTAATGGTTGTTTTTGATGAGCAGATCCACTTGTTCTAAATGGTTCTTTAACATCCCATCCAGATGAGTCTTAAATCGGTCTGTATCAATGTGGCTAAATTGTGGTAATCCAACTGGCGCTGACATGCTTTACCTTTAAAATTAATGTAAGTAACAAAAGCATAGCATTCAATTGATAAAGGCTCTAGACCTTAGAATGGTAATCATCAAGAGTGTTCTCTTCATCAACTACTAGCGAATCAGACGGTTCCTCTTTCTTAGCGAAAAATCCCAGTTTCGCTATGCCACCGGTAGGCACTTCAATGATGTCCCTAGGTCTACACTGGTTAAGAACTGGAACTAAGGCAAAGTTGATTAAACAAATTACCACGAGGCAAATTGCCCCTGCTAAAGCAATAGCAGGATTTGCTGCAAATAATGGAGCACCACAACCCATGGCCAAGAAAATAGCAGTAGTGGCGGCCACATGAGAGCTAAAACGCAATAACTCGAAATTTATTTGCTGATCTAAAACCCGTAACTGCTGTTTTATTTCTTCTCTTTCTACTTCATTTTCAGCCCTATCCAACATTTTTTGATATTGGCTGCGCATCTCATACACTCGATTGAGCTCAATGTAAGCACGTATAGCAGCTAAAGCCACATCATAGCCAAAAAAAGCAATGGACAAGTACGCCGCGACTGGAGCAAAAGCCCCTGTTAAAAGGTAGCCATTAACATAGCCTAAACCAACCCAGGCAATGTCGTTACCTAACTCAAACCAACGCCGCAATAATTGACCTTGGAGGCGAACTTTCCAGCCTAAATCTCTTTCTGGTTGTTCCATCCAAGATCCAGGCAGTAGGTGTTTCATCAATAAGCCTAGATTAACAGCTAAACGTGGTGCATAAAAAAGGAAGGCTAAATGAGGTAAGAATGGGTCCGTGCAGCGCCCAAAATCCCTCATAATATGGCGATACCAATCCGCACTACAATCTAATGCCGCAATTAAATCTAGAGCGCGTTTAGAGCGAACTAACAATAATCGGTATAAGTTAATATTAAGGGTTCGCTGCCGCACTTCCTGTGAAAAAGACAAGCCTACTTCAATTTTCTTGTTCTCATCACTTAAATGTTTAGGGAGGGGATGCTTAAGCTCGATTAATATCTCACGATAAAGCTGTTTTTGGGTACGCAAACGCTCTACTTCCCGCGGAACTATGAGATACTTTTGATAAACCTGTTCTAATAATTCTGCTAAAAAAATAGCCGAGATTATCTGTTCGGCGAGCTGTTGTTCGGAAATCAGTTTTTTGTCTAAATTAGTCCGAATCTGCTGTCCAAGCAGACTGTACTCCATATTTAAAATAAGATGAGAGGGAATAATTGCGCGATAAAAATCGACTCCAAGTAACTGAATCGACTCAGAGAAGGTCCAATTCTCAGGATTGGGATCGTCAATCCCAAGCGAGTAATTAGCAAACAGTGTATTTTGTAATCGTCTAATAACTGGATTCATGATGTCCGAAAATCACTTAATGGATATCAAATAACTACATAATTATGTGCATAAAAACAAACTGCAAGATAAAAATGTGTCCTGATTGTACCAAAAATTACACAATAAGTAAAATTAACATGTTTATAAATCCGCTCCCCTGCCTCTAAAATTGTCATCTGTACTTACATTTAACAGTTATATCCTAAATCCCGGTACTACTTCAACTATTCTTTTAAAGTATTATTCTCCAGGAAACTGGGCAAAACCCATAAAAGAATGATTAAAAATGAGCTTGTTTTCTTGCTGATTCATGTCTTCTGAGCGACAATAGCGCACCAAACCCAGCGCATTAAGAGAGCACATGAACTTGTCACAAGAATTAGCAAATGCCATCCGCATTTTAAGTATAGACGCCGTTGAGCAGGCCCAATCAGGTCATCCTGGAATGCCTTTAGGCATGGCTGATATTGCAACGGTATTGTGGAAAAAGTTTTTAAGATATAACCCTAAAAACCCGCATTGGTTTAACCGTGACCGTTTTGTCTTGTCTAATGGCCATGGCTCGATGTTGCTTTATTCATTGTTACATTTAACAGGCTATAATCTATCTATCGACGAACTTAAAAACTTTCGTCAATTAGACTCTAAAACTCCAGGCCACCCAGAATTGGGACATACTCCAGGAGTAGAAACCACAACCGGGCCGCTAGGGCAAGGTTTAGCAAACGCAGTAGGTATGGCACTCGCAGAAAAAGCGTTAGCCAGTCATTATAATCAAGACGAATATGACCTGGTTGACCATTATACCTATGTTTTCTTAGGTGATGGTTGTTTGATGGAAGGGATTTCTCATGAATCCTGTTCTTTAGCTGGGACTTTAGGACTAGGTAAACTTATTGCGTTTTATGATAATAATGGTATCTCCATCGACGGTAAGGTCGACTCCTGGTTTACCGATGACACCGCAGCTCGCTTTAAAGCCTATAATTGGCAGGTAGTTGAAGCCATTGATGGTCATGATATGGCTGCAATTGAACAAGCAATTATCCAAGCACGTGCCAACACCAGCCAACCCACGCTCATTATCTGTAATACGGTCATTGGTCTTGGTTCTTCGGTTGCCGGTAGTGAAAAATCACATGGTTCACCATTAGGCGCTAAAGACATTGAAAAAACCCGTGAATTCTTTCACTGGCACCATGCCCCCTTCGTAATTCCAGAAACCATCTATCAACAATGGAACCACGTGGAACAAGGCGAGCGGGAGGAACAAGAATGGTTAAGTCTATTGCATGACTACCAACAACAACATCCATTAGAACACCGTGAATTTTTACGCCGCATTAATGGTGATCTTCCCGATGATTGGCAAAGTCATAGCCAGGCATTTTTAACACAATGCCTACAAAATGAAAAAGCCATTGCCACGCGTAAATCATCACAACAATGCATTGAGCATTTTGCTAGCTTATTACCCGAAATGTTAGGCGGTTCTGCTGATTTAACTGGCTCTAATAATACTGATTGGTCAGGTAGCAAGGCCATCAGCCATGAAGATTTTTCCGGTAATTATTTATACTATGGCGTACGTGAATTTGCTATGGCAGCCATCATGAATGGCATAGCGGTCCATGGCGGATTTATTCCTTACGCAGGCACCTTCCTGGTCTTTGCTGATTATGCCCGTAATGCCATACGCTTAAGCGCCTTAATGAAGCAGCGTGTTATTTATGTATTTACACATGATTCTATTGGTCTTGGCGAAGATGGCCCAACCCATCAACCTGTTGAGCATGCGGCCATGTTGCGTATGACTCCAGATATGACGGTTTGGCGTCCAGCAGATTTAATGGAAACAGCGGTAGCCTGGCAAACGGCCTTAGAACATCATAATGGCCCAACATCATTACTGCTTTCCAGACAAAATTTACCTGCCTTACCCCATCAGGAAAACGCTGCTGAATTAATTAAAAAAGGCGGCTACATCATTGTCGATTGTGATGGGCGTCCTGATGCAATTTTGATTGCTACCGGTTCTGAAGTGCAATTAGCCCTTGCCGCCGCAGAGCAAGTAAAATCCCAGGGGTTAAAAGTCCGCGTTGTTTCCATGCCTTGTGCGGAGCGTTTCTTAGCACAAGATCCAGGTTACAGAAACCAAGTGCTGCCTAAAGATGTTGAAACACGCATTGCAATTGAAGCAGCAAGTTCTGCTTATTGGTATCAATTCGTCGGGTTAAATGGCGCAGTCATTGGCCTTGAGCGCTTTGGTGTCTCGGCTCCAGCAGCAAAAGCGTATCAATCACTGGGGATTACCGTAGAACGAATCGTTAAAACATTAGAAACATTAACTGCCAACTCAAACTAATTATAATGCAAACCGCTGCGCTTTAAGAGCAGCAAAGGAGAAGTAGTATGACTATACGTGTCGCGATTAATGGCTATGGCCGCATTGGGCGTTGTATTCTAAGATCTATTTTTGAATACAATCGACAAAACGACTTTGAAGTCGTTGCGATCAATGATTTATCAGGGATTGACGTAACCTCCCATTTAACCCGCCATGATACAACCCATGGGCGTTTTCCTTGTGAAGTAACCACTGAAGGCAATATGCTGATTATTGATGGCCATGCGATTCAGATTACTTCTGAACGCAACCCATTAGAACTGCCCTGGAACGAGTTAAATATTGATTTGGTTTTTGAATGTACTGGATATTTTACTGATCGCGAATCAGCAATGCAGCACATTACCGCAGGCGCTAAAAAGGTATTAATTTCTGCTCCAGGTAAAAATGTTGATGCCACAATTGTATATGGCGTGAACGACCACCTGCTGAAAGCAAGCGACCTAGTGGTTTCCAATGCGTCCTGTACCACCAACTGTTTAGCCCCAGTAGTTAAGCCATTAAATGACGCTCTAGGTATTGAACATGGTTTATTAAACACCGTACATGCCTACACAAATGACCAAGTACTTTTAGATGGTAGTCATAAAGACTTGCACCGTGCTCGTGCTGCAGCGCATAATATTATTCCGACAAAAACAGGTGCTGCGGCAGCTGTAGGATTAGTTTTACCCGAATTAGCAGGAAAACTAGATGGCTTTGCAATGCGTGTTCCCGTAATCAACGTTTCGGTAATTGACCTAACATTCACTGCCCATCGCGAAACCTCTGTTGATGAAGTTAATGCTATTGTGAGTAAAGCACAAAGTCATGTATTGAAGATCAATGATGAGCCTTTGGTTTCTTCTGATTTCAATCATAATCCTGCCTCAGCTATTTTTGATACCACGCAAACTAAAGTATTTGGTAAGTTGGTAAAAATAGTTGCTTGGTATGATAACGAATGGGGTTTCTCCAATCGTATGTTAGATACAGCACATAAGATGATGAACTGCTAAACCCCTTGCGGAGATAATAATGAATCTGATCCAAATGAGCGATGTAGAACTTTCTGGAAAGAGAGTGCTAATTCGTGAAGATTTGAATGTGCCAATCAAAGACGGGATAATTACAAGCGATCAACGTTTGCAAGCAGCCTTACCAACCCTGGAGGCTGCGTTGGCGGCTGGAGCTGCGGTGATGGTCCTATCGCATCTTGGCCGACCAGAAGAGGGTAAATTTGAAAAACGCTTTTCTTTAGCCCCGGTTGCTGAATACTTAAAGCAAAACTTAAATTATCCAGTCCATTTTGTTACTGATTACCTCAATGGCGTAGACGCTCGTCCTGGTGAATTAGTAATTTGTGAAAATGTCCGCTTTAATCCCGGCGAAAAAAGCAATGATGAGCAATTGGCTAAAAAACTAGCCAGCCTTTGTGATGTGTTCATCATGGATGCCTTTGGTACCGCACATCGAGCCCAAGCCTCGACCTATGGAGTAGCTCAATTTGCTCCCGTTGCGGTAGCCGGCCCGTTATTAGTTAAAGAACTCAATGCCCTGAAAAAAGTTCTGAAAGCCCCACAAAAACCGATTGTGGCTATTGTTGGTGGTGCTAAAGTGTCTTCAAAATTGACCTTATTGCGACAATTAGTAGGCATGGTCGATTACCTGATTCCTGGAGGCGGTATTGCCAATACCTTCCTTAAAGCCCAAGGCTTTGAAATTGGGGTATCGCTTTATGAAGAAGACTTACTTGATGAAGCACGTGCCATCCTTAAGTTAGCAGAAGAAAAAGGCTGTCGAATTCCATTACCTACCGATGTTGTGGTTGGCAAAACCTTCAGTGAAACCTGCCCAGCTTATAACAAATCACTGCATAATGTTGCTACTGACGATATGATTCTCGACATTGGGCCTGTGACCGTTAGTGACTATGTAGACATTATAAATGAAGCCAAAACCATCATTTGGAATGGACCCATTGGTGTTTTTGAGTTTGCCCAATTTGCTTACGGCACACGTGCCTTAGCAATTGCCATTGCAGAAAGCGATGCGTTTTCAATCGCTGGCGGTGGTGATACTTTAGCTGCGATTGATTTATACGATCTCAATCAGCAAATATCTTATATTTCCACAGGCGGTGGGGCATTTCTGGAGTGTTTGGAAGGTAAAACACTACCAGCTGTTGCTATTTTGCAGGAGCGCGCTCAACATGTTACGTCAGACTAAAATCGTTGCCACTTTGGGGCCAGCAAGTAATGACCCTGTAACACTTCGTGCCATGTTAACCGCAGGTGTTGACGTGGTGCGTATCAATTTTTCACATGCAGATGCCTCTGCCATAGAGTTGATTGCCTTGGTGCGTCAAATTGCTGAGGAATTACAACAACCTCTAGCAGTAATGGCCGATTTACAAGGCCCGAAAATACGCATAGGTCGCTTTAAAGATAAGTCCATTACTCTTCATGAAGGGCAAGATTTTACTTTGGACTGTGAGGACACCAGCGAATTAGGTGATGAACGCTGGGTTTCGGTAGCTTATCCTAATTTAGATAAGGAACTGGCCCCTGGTGATTTTTTACTTATTAATGATGGTTTAATTGAATTACAAGTAAAGCAAATTTACGGTTCAAAAATTCATTGCACCGTTATTGAAGGTGGTGTCTTAACAAATCTGAAAGGCTTAAATAGAAAAGGTGGAGGATTAGCTGCTCGTACCTTAACTGAAAAAGATAAAAAGGACCTACGTACGGCATTGGCGGCACAAGTAGATTACATCAGTCTGTCCTTTGTAAAAGATGCTCAAGACATTCGCAACGCCCGTGCCTTAATGCAAGAATTTGGTGGGCTTCCCACTCCGATTATTGCCAAAATTGAGCGTAGTGAGGCTTTAGCGCGTTTAACCGAAATCATTCAAGAGTCCGATGCCATCATGGTTGCACGTGGTGATCTGGGGGTCGAAGTGGGTGCTGCAGAAGTACCTGCAATTCAAAAGCATATTATTGGTCAGGCCCGTCGTTTGGATAAAGTAGTGATTACTGCAACTCAAATGATGGAGTCCATGATTAGTAATCCCCAACCTACGCGTGCTGAGGTTTCCGATGTTGCCAACGCCATCTTAGATGGGACCGATGCGGTAATGCTCTCGGCAGAAACAGCCAGTGGACAGTTTCCAGTAAAAGTCCTAACTATGGTTAATAAAATCTGCTTAAGTGCGGAGAAGCATGCAAGTTTTTATTATGATAGTACTTCTGAGACCTGTCATTACCAACGCGCTGACCAAGCAATAGCGATGGCAACCATGCATACGGCGAATCATTTCCCCATTCAAGCGATTGTGACCCTTACCGAATCTGGAGATACTGCCGTTTGGATTTCCAGACAACAAAGTACCGTACCAATTATTGCGATTTCCGCAAATAAACGCACTATTGGTCGTCTTAGTTTAGTGCAGAATGTTTTGCCGGTATTTATGGATTATCATCGATTTGCAGCAGAAAATTTAAACCAACAAGTAATTAATGAATTACTTGCGGCTCAGCATCTTGAGAAGAAAGGGTTTATTTTGTTAACACGTGGTAGAGCTATCGGTACTCCGGGAGGAACTAATAGTATGGAAATTATTAAAATATAGGCTGAGGGTACCTAATTTCATTTTAGGGCCGAATTACCGTGGCTTAACCGCGGTAGTTCGGGAGTATTATTGGGGAGAAACCCTTAAATAAGTGCCGCTATCTGCGCTAACGCTGAATTTAATTTGTTCTTGTTATCGCATTCCCATCGATAACTTAAACTCATTGTCATTATCTTTAGAATTTTTTATGAATGAAATATCACTTTTAGAAGCAAAAAATCTCGCTTTTAAGTAAAACTGATCACGCTCTAATTTATATTTAGTGACATATTCAGGTATCTCATCATGCTGTTCAGCATCATCTTTTTTAGTAAAAAAATGAAGTTTTTCTCCATTTGCCGCTTCTTTAAATGCTTTACGATGTTCCCTGATTAAATTTCGTTCGCTCATCGTTTGAGGATTTGCTTGAATCATTTCCTTACTACGTTCGTTTTTCCATAAATAATAAATAATGGGTGATAAAGGAAACAGAATAATACTAAAGAATAAGGCTACACTACCGCGTTGATACCATTTGCGCTTAGCAACTTGCTCTTGATAAATCGAGAACAACGTAGGATATAAAGCCATCTTTTCCGTGCTATTTAATTTAATTGCAGCTCTAGCAATATTAAGTCGGAGAAAAGTGTCGTCTAATTGCTCCTTCATTTTTTTAACTTTTTCCGCATAGAGCTCCTCTGATGACCTATATATCCTTAAACCGGGCTGCAATTGATTAGCCAAATAATTTAGATAATTACCTTGTTGCTGATGCACTGAAGCAATACCGTTCTGTAGTTGGAGCAAAGGATCGCCGCTAGCGCTTCTTTTCTCAGCTTCCTGTTGACGCTCCTTTACTGATAGCTCTAGATTTTTTAGTGCTTTGCCAATTTTCTTGAGCTCTAAATCCAAAAATCTTGCGGCATATATCTTATCTGCGCTTTTAGTAATCCATTTCTGAATATTATTTTCAATTTCAGCCTGGGTTTTAGCAGATGTAACTGCTTTATTAAGAGTATCTTGTATGTCGTACGAAAAATTCAGCCTAGGCATTTTGAGTCTCTCTGGAGAGTTATTTAAATATAGTTCATATATGCCGGTAAGTTAATACAAAAAATGGCTCACCACTACCGTAAAAAATACGGTAGTGACATAAATAAATAAGTACGTGGACGTTCTGAATGAAAGGGCATGAATACCCGTATTACGCTGCGCTAATTCGGGCTACCTTAGCGGTATTTTTACGCCAGGCGATTTGCAGCATGACTAAAAGAACCCCTATAAACATTCCGGAAACTAAAGACACCATTAGCATTAATCTTTTCCGGGGTGCGATGGGATCAACTGGGATTGCCAAAATCCCATCCTGATGAAATACCGCAACCTTATCTACATCAATCTTAAATGACTGGAAATAGGCGAGTTTTGCTTGCAAGTCACGGAGGTTAGGAATAAATGCATCATCAGAGGTACGCTTTGATAAATTTTTTATTTCCGCCTGCATCATTTCCATAGTAAATGGCGATTCATTGGCGTCATTCATTATTGCCTCATCATCCCAAAAGGTACGTGCGCTAGCCAATTGGAGCGTATGTACTTTCTCTTTTAACTGAGTGATGCGGTCTTGACGTTTAGCTCGTGCTGTTTTGCGCGCAATGTCCATTTGATGGCGCAAATTATTTACCAACACAGTATTCTGTTGTTGCATGTCTTTTAGTAAAACGTTTAGGGATTGCGACTTTACTACACTAACAAATTGCGTTAGCCACGTTGTGGTCAGCTTGGCATCTACACCCCGAATTGCAACTGTATATTTTAAAAAACGATCATTCGTTTGTTTCGGATTAGGTATGACGGAAAAAACGTGAGAAAAAGCAGTATAGAGTTGTGTTGTAGTACGCCCTTTTTTTGAGCTTGTGGGCAAGGCAGGGAGATAATAATGTTCAAAAAAATAATGTTTCGCTTCTTCTGATAACAAAACATCATTAAACACACTATTAACATCTTTAACCGTGATCGGTTGTAATGGTGAATTATCCCAGGAGCGTCCCTGATTAAGCTCAGCAATCTCCCCTTCACTTGCGGAAACAAGTCTAATTTTTGCCTCATAGACTGGAGTACTAAAATAAATAGCAGCACAACCTAAGACGAATCCCAGCACGGAGCATAAACTAATTAATATTTTGTGCTGATAAAGAATACGTAGTATGTCCATCATACTGATATCAGGGGTACCAATACCTTCTGTTTGCATCGTTAACTACTCCAGTCGTGGATTAACTTAAAAGGATGTAGGCTGGATACTAAATAGTAATGCCTCCTTTGTCAAAGAATAGGCTTTAGAGGTTGTTGACAGAAAGTAAAAATTACGTATTATCATCCCCTAGTGCAGGCAGTATGTAATCGACTTTTCGCAAGCCAGGATCGAAGTGAGCTTTAAAAAAAACCTTATTGCTAATTATGCCAGTCAGATTTATATGACTTTGGCGGGCATCCTCATCTTACCTCTATACCTCAAATATATGGGCGCAGAGGCTTATGGTTTAGTTGGTTTTTTTACCGCCTTACAAAGCTGGTTTAATGTCCTTGATTTAGGCTTAAGCCCTAGTATTTCACGAGAAACTGCTCGAATGCGGGCGGGTGCAATGAGCGCACGAAACTACCGCGAATTATTACGTGTTTTGCAGTTGCTGTTTTTCATTATGATGTTCATTGGTACAGGAGCCCTGTTTTTACTGGCACCATACATGTCTCATTCCTGGCTGCAGGCTCAAACCATTCCAGCACAAGAAATCCAAATTGCCTTACAATTAATGGCCGCCAGTATTGGGCTACGCTGGATGTGTGGTTTATACCGCGCTACCGTAATCGGTGCAGAACGTTTTGTTTGGTTAAGTTATTACACTTGGGTCTTTACTACATTACGTTACTTGGGCGTCTTATTGGTTTTAATCTATATAGGCACCACGCCCTTTTTATTCTTTTTCTACCAAATTATTATTTCTCTTTTTGAATTAGTCTTTCTTGCCAGCAAAGCCATTCGTGAATTCCCAAGCCTTCCCCAGGAACAAAAACTCTCCTGGAAACTTGCAGATCTAGTGGCCTGCATCAAACCGATTCTCCCCTTTGCATTAAGTATTGCGGTAACCTCTTCTATTTGGATAGTCATCACCCAAACGGATAAATTGATTCTTTCCAAATTATTATCCCTTACCGAGTATGGTTATTTTACCTTAGGGGTGCTGGCTGCAAGTGGAGTAATGTTATTTAGTGCACCATTTAGTATGGTACTTCAACCTCGTTTGGCTAAGTTGAAGGCGGAGGACAAAGATAAGGAGCTCCTTACTTTATATCGGCAAGCAACTCAATTTGTTGCGTCAATTACTATTCCTGCAAGTATTGTATTAGCTTTTTTTCCAGAACAAGTACTCTGGTTGTGGACGAATAACCTTAATGTCGCCGCGGCTACCGCTCCAGTCTTGCGTTTGTATGCCCTGGGCAATGCGGCCTTGGCATTTACTACTTTTCCCTATTACTTACAATATGCGAATGGCACCATGCGCTTGCATCTGATTGGTAATACCTGTTTTGCCATGGTACTTATTCCATCAATCATATGGGCAACACTGCATTTTGGGATGATTGGTGCGGCTAAGGTATGGTTCTTAGCTAATCTTAGTTTCTTCTTCATTTGGACTGCCTTTGTGCATCGCCGTTTTATAAAGAATACCCATCTGCGTTGGCTGTGTGCTGATTTGCTCCCTATTGTGCTACTTTCTTTGCTGACGGTATCTACTTTGAATGGCTTGATTACAACACCGGATAATAAATTAACCTGGATTTTGAAGATTGGTTTTATTTCTCTGAGTTGTGTGCTGTTGAATTTATTGTTAGTTAAGTTTTCTTTTGTAGTTGGTCTATTGCGAAAGTTTTTTGATACGAAAATTCGGGTTAAAAAGCATTCTTCTTCGACCTTGTCTTGAAAGCCACGGCCTCAAAAAACACGTCATCCTCAAGAGCTTAAGACGAAAGTTCTCCTGGACGACGTATTCAGAGTAAAGAGCTATTGCGCTTCCCACCAGGCTTGGAACATTAGGATATTCCATAACATTGCGGAGAAGTTTCCTTTTCCGTGTAGATGTTGCTGCCACATTAAGCGTATTGCTGCGGAATTGAAAATCCCTTCTTTTTGTAAGCGGTGCTCATTGAGTAGAGTCTCTGCCCAATCGCGTAAGGGACCACGTAACCATTCCGACAGAGGAATAGAAAAACCCATTTTAGGGCGTTCGATTAAAGAGCGTGGGACGTAACGATCTAATAATTGGCGTAAGGGCCATTTGCTTTGGCCATCGCGTAATTTCATCGATAAGGGTAGAATCCAAGCAAATTCTATTAAACGATGATCTAAAAAGGGTACACGGGTTTCCAAAGACACACCCATTGCCGCGCGATCTACTTTGACTAAAATATCATCAGGCAAATAAGAAACAAAATCCATTGCCATCATCCGATTTACATCATCAAGCTGAGATAAATCAGCATGGTGCTGGTCCATAAACACGCTCGGCTCAACCCCCTCAGAGACTAATAAAGAATACGGCTTGTCATGATGGGAAACCAATCGACGATAGGCTTCATTCACCGTAGCACTGGCCAAGACATAAGCACCTTTATGCACTTTGCTTCCTACTTGTGAATAATGCTTCAACACTGGCAGTACGGAAGACACTCGATCCCAGGTTTTAGGTGAGATCTGTCGCATTACGGTTGCTACTCCCCTGCGCACGGGCAGAGGCACTTTATTTATTTTATTCCACAGTTTTGAGGTCATCGTATAACGATTATAACCACAGAATAACTCATCACCCGCATCCCCACTTAAGGCCACAGTAACTTGTTGTTTCGCCAATTCAGAAACTAAAAAAGTAGGTATTTGTGACGAGTCAGAAAAAGGCTCATCGTATAAGGTAGATAATTTTGGAATTACCGCTAAAGCATCTTCAATCGTCACGTACAGCTCGGTATGCTGAGTTCCTAAATGATCGGCAACTGCTTTAGCATACTTAGCTTCATTATAATTTGTCTCATGGAAGCCAATCGAAAAAGTTCGTACTGGCCGTGAGGATTGCGCTTGCATTAATGCCACCACGGTTGAGGAATCAATACCTCCAGAAAGAAATGCACCGAGTGGTACATCAGCAATCATTTGTTGGGCAATCGCATCTTTTGCCAGACGCTCTAGTTCATCAATCGCTTCATTCGCATCCCCCTTGAACGGAGAGGAAAAACCCGTCAATGCCACCTGAGTTGCCGACCAATAATTTTTTACCACGGGTTGTGGGTTTTTTAAAGAAAGCTGTAAGAGCGAGCCCGGGGCTAATTTATGGATGTTTTTATAAATTGAATGAGGCGCGGGAATGTAGTTATGGCGCAAAAAAAGAGCGAGCGCATCGGGATTAAGCTCTTTTTTAAAATCAGGATGAACCTTGAGCGCTTTTAATTCCGAGCCAAAAAGAAAAGCTTCCTCCTGCCAGCCATAGTAAAGTGGTTTTTCGCCCGCGCGGTCTCGTCCTAAGGTTAATGTCTGCGATTGTTTATCCCATAGGGCAAACGCAAACATGCCTATACTGCGCTCAATCGTCTTTTCAATACCCCAGGCCTCAAAGCCTGCCAACAAGGTTTCCGTATCCGAATGGCCGCGCCAATTCTGTAGCGCCAACTCTTCTCGAAGTTTTAAATGGTTATAAATTTCTCCATTAAAAACAATCATGTAACGACCGCCAGCTGAAATCATCGGCTGGTGTCCTGCTGGAGATAAATCCACAATAGCAAGGCGTGTATGGGCTAATCCAATGCCCTCTTGAGCATCAAACCAGATTCCCTGATCATCAGGACCTCGATGAGCGATAGACTGACACATAGCAGACAGTAATTGCTCTGCACCCGATGCCCAATCCGTTCGAGATAAAATTCCTGAAAATCCACACATTAATGAGATAACTCCGCAATATCCCGATACAACGCATAGAAGCGTTCCCGAGCTCTGTCTATAGAAAACTGGTCGCGTACGCGAATGGCCGCTTTTTCACCTAAAAATCGGCGTTGCTCCGCGGGCATACAAATGATCTTAGTTAATCCAGCAGCCAAGGCCATAGGATCATCAGCGGCAACGATTACCGCGGTATCGCCGGCCAACACCTTGGCATCGCCTACATGGGTAGCAACACAAGGCAAGCCCATCGACATGGCCTCGCCCAAACCATTAGGAAAACCTTCAGTACGTGACGGCATGCAAAATACGTCCATTGCCGCCAAGCATTCGGGAATATCATGGCGCTCGCCAAGCAAAAGAAATGATGAGGTTAAGCTAAAAGAATCCAGTTGTTTTAACAATTCAGTATTGTTGTAATCACAACCACGCCCAACTAATAAAAAACGGACCTTCTGATTATTCACTCGTTCCAAAAAAGCAACTGCATTAATAAAAACATCTTGCCCTTTATCCAAATGTAGACGGCCAACACAACCGACAACAAAATCATCCGCCCCTAGACCAAGCTCATGTCGTACTTTGGTCGCATCAATTTGCTGCGCATTAAAACGAGTGAAATCAAAGCCATTGTGGATAACCAACATTTTTTTCGCATTGTAGCCATAAGATACATGTGTATTTTTAGCCGCTTCTGCGACACAAATAATTTTCTTAGGTACCATATAAGAAAGCAGCGCACAAAAACGCATCAACACATAAGTCATCCGACTATTTTGTGGTACATAAGTATTACGAATTCCCCAAATCACATTACGACAACCTGCCATACGAGCAGCCAAACCACCAAAAAAATCAGCATGGTACATCCAGGTTTGAATTATTGCCGGTTTATGAGCTTTTAATAACTTAACCAGGGCCAGAAAGTTAGCCGGCATGGCCGATAAGCGATTAAAATTGAATGCATGAACCGTAAAACCTTGTGCTTGTAACGTCTTGCCGATGGTACCCAAACCACTGAGTGAAATAACTAATACATTGTCTATAGAATGAGGATCAGAAAGTAAAAGGCGTTTGAGCATCTGCTCTGCCCCCCCTACCTCTAAGCCGGTGATAATATGGATTATTTTATTTGGATTAGTCATTTGTATATCCTATTCGCATTCATATCATTTAACTAGCCAATGCATAAGGCTGCGGACGTAGTTGTTTTGGGTTATATCGAACACGCTCGTAGCTAAGCAAAATTAAATACACTACGATGAAAGGCAATTTATAGCGAACGATGGTACCCACATTACTAACGATTACACCATACATACACATCCCTGAAAGGAGGAAGCAAAACCACATCAGTGTTTGTTTTGGAAGTGCTTGATAAGAGCGCCAAGTAAATACGGCCAATACCCCGACGACCGCTATATTTTCCAACGATTGTAATAGCTGCAACTTAGTCTTTGTCGCCCAAGGTAATGGGTAAAATAAGGCCCGAAACAGCCCCAGGATTACCTCCCATATGCAATCACCTAAACTAACAATGGCATGGTAATCAGCCAGCTGGCCGCCGTCTTCTAAATACATGCGTATTCTGTAATACTCAATCTTATCAACAATAAAGGGAAATGCTAGATAAAACAAAGTACCAAAGAGTGCAAACAGTACTAAAAATTGTTTCTTCGTATAATGCAGATTGCTGTACTTATCAAAAAGATACACAGCCGAAAAAAGTACCACTAACAATGCGTTTTGCATTTTTATCTGCACCAGCAAAATAAGGCAAATAATCGTAAATAAGTACCATCCACGCATTAAGGTCCATAACGCCATGAGCATGACCGCGCAAATCAACATATCACGCAACCCCAAGGAGCTGTATAAGATTAAGCTGGGATAAAACAATAAAAACCATAAAATCCAACCACGTAGCTTTAATACCGCTGACGCCCAAATAAATACCGAAATCATTAAAAACTTATTAAAAAAACCCAGGCTATTTACCGTTTCGACAAAGGGTAATGGGAAAAGAGCGTACATATAAGCGGCTTCGGTAACTCGTGAATTATAGAAATTAGAGTTGTAGTTAAAATCTCTTATGGAACTTAGCATACGCCAATAAGTAAACTGATCGGGCATATAGCGGGGATCAAATAATACCCCATTCAAACAATAGGGCGCAAAACTGATAAGCGCCAAACAAAGCGCATGCGAGGCTTTAATTTTACCTAATAAGTACGCGGCAAAAATAATCATCAGGCATACTAATAAATTAGGCAAATCCCAGATCATGAATTACATCCTCGAGTTAATAAATAGAGCTCTTTGTAAATAGTAAGATGAGCATCAACAATACGTTCTATAGCAAACTCTCGCTCTGCCAATATGCGCCCGGCATTGCCTAATTGTTGACGAAAAGCATGATCTTCAATTAATTGTTTCATCGTCAACGCTAAAGCCTTAGTGTCACGAGCAGGCACTAATAAACCCGTTTGGTTCGGCTCAATTGCATCACGACAGCCAGGAACATCGGTAGTGATCACCGCCCGCCCGCATGCAGCTGCTTCAACCAAGACCTTAGGCAATCCCTCGCGATAAGAAGGTAATACGACAAGATTCACTTGTTCTATTAATTGGGCAACGTCATTACGAAAACCCAGCAGCTCAACAGCCCCATCATTATGCCATTGTGCTAATTGTTCTTTGTCGATGCAGGCTGGATTTCCCTCATCAATATCCCCAATTAACAAAAACTGCGCTGCAATGCCCTCCGCTTTAAGCGCCTTTGCCGCAGCCACATATTCCAATACGCCTTTATCTTTTAATAAGCGCGAAATCATCGCCACCACAATTTTATCCGTGCGTTCTGGCGAAGTTTTATAAATATTCAGATCCACACCTGAGCCACGAATCAAGATCGTTTGCTCAACAGTGCAAGTCGCACTTCGCAAAAAGACTTGGCGGTCATCAGGATTCTGAAATATTACCTTCAGATAAGCATGGCCTAAGGCAAGTTTATATAATTGACTCACCCCCTGACGCAAAAATTTAGTCTTGGTTTGCTGCGAGGTAAATAAATAACCTAAGCCAGAAACTGCAGCCACAACTGCAGGGACCTTCAGCATACGAGCAATTAAACCACCATATAAAATCGGCTTAATCGTAACTAAGTGTACCAAATCTGGTTTCACTTCACGCATCAAACGATAAAAAGCAAATAAGCTTTTTAATTCCGCGAAAGGGTTTTTACCACTGCGGGATAAAGGAATCGCATGAAAAATTAATCCCGCATTTTTGATCTGTACACTAGCGTCATCATCCGGAGTAGCGACATGTACCTCAAATCCATTTTCCTTAGCTCCAATAGCCAAAGGTAACCGATGAGAGATAAAAAATGCTGCATCATTAACTATGAACAACAATCGTCGCTCGCTCATCGTGATCCTATAAACGTAAATCGCTGTGGTCAGCAGGGAATAGATATTTCAAATCATAAAGTACATGCTGCGCTTTACCAAAAGAACGAATCGCAGTGATGCCCATTTCTTTAAACTGTTGGTGAGCAACGGCTATGACAATCCCATCATATGCTTGTTGTTCCGGTTGTTCAAGCAGGCTTAAACCATATTCATGAGCAACATCTTCCGCCGCAGCCCAAGGATCGCACACATCAACCGCAACATTATATTCTTTGAGCTCATTGATAATATCAATAACACGCGTATTACGAATATCTGGACAGTTTTCTTTAAAGGTTAATCCCATTACTAACACCCGAGCACCTTGAACATGAATACGTTCTTTCACCATGGATTTAATTAGTTGGGAAACAACGTACGCTCCCATGCTGTCATTTAAGCGTCGCCCAGCCAGAATGATTTCCGGATGATAACCTATCGCCTGTGCCTTATGCGTTAAATAATAAGGATCCACACCAATGCAGTGCCCCCCCACTAATCCTGGACGAAAGGGTAAAAAGTTCCATTTAGTCTCAGCAGCTTTTAACACGGCCTCGGTATCAATGCCTAATTTATTGAAAATAATAGCTAACTCATTAATCAGCGCAATATTCAAATCACGTTGCGTATTTTCAATAACTTTTGCTGCCTCAGCAATCTTAATGCTCTCAACCTTATGAGTTCCTGCCACAATAATTTGTTTATAGAGCTCATCAACGATTTCAGCAACTTCAGGGGTAGACCCTGAGGTTACTTTCATAATTTTAGTGACCCGGTGTTGTTTATCTCCAGGATTTACACGCTCCGGGCTATAACCTGCAAAAAAATCACGGTTAAACGTCAAACCAGACATCCGTTCAAGAACAGGGACACAGACTTCCTCAACAGCACCGGGATAAACCGTAGATTCATAAACGACAATCGCCCCAGCTTGCAATATGGAGCCCACCAGCTCACTGGCCTTAATTAAAGGGGTAAAGTCTGGGCGCTTATGTTCATCTATGGGGGTAGGCACGGTGATGATGTAGGTATCACAAAAAGCAATTTCCTGCACATTAGCCGTTAAATATAAATGGCGTGCTTCCAGCAATTCAGCACGACTGACTTCTAAGGTACTGTCATGTCCTTGTTTTAACTCATTTATGCGATGTTCATTAATATCAAAGCCCATGACTGAGCGTACTTTGCCAAATTCAACTGCTAATGGCAAACCTACATAGCCTAAACCGATTAGTGCAAGTTTTCGTTCATCAATCGATGTTAACATCAAAATTTCATCCATTCTTTATGGGTTACCCCTAATTCATCATACTTCTATGTTGACTTGTTGTTTTATATTTTGACTCTTAGATACTGCATAATAATCAAGATACCACGCGACAAAATGCTTTACACCTACTTCTACTGGAGTTCCTGGTTTATAACCAACATCCTGCATTAGGGCATCCACATCGGCATAAGTATCAGGCACATCCCCAGGCTGTAGAGGTAATAAATTCATTTTGGCTTTCTTACCTAAACATTCTTCCAGAACCTCAATATAGCGGAGCAAGGGTACAGGGCTACTGTTGCCAATATTGTAAACTCGCCAAGGCGCTGCACTGGTTCCTGGATCAGGAGATTCCCCTAACCACTCTGGATTTGCTTGTGCCACTTGATCATGGACGCGGATTATACCCTCAACAATATCATTTATATAGGTAAAATCGCGACGATGGTTACCAAAATTAAAGACATCGATAGGCTCATCATTAAGAATCTTACGCGTAAAATTAAAAATTGCCATATCCGGCCGGCCCCAAGGACCATAAACGGTGAAAAAACGTAGTCCGGTTGTAGGTAATTGGTAGAGATGGCTGTAGGTATGAGCCATTAATTCATTCGCTTTTTTAGTTGCAGCATACAAACTTAGAGGATGGTCCACATTATCATGAACCGAAAACGGTAATGTTTTATTCGCACCATAAACCGAGCTTGAAGACGCATAAGACAAATGTTCAATATGATGATGTCGACAGCCTTCAAGAATATTCATAAAGCCAACGAGATTACTATCAATATAAGCATGTGGATTTTCTAGCGAATAACGCACACCTGCCTGCGCCCCCAAATGGATCACTCGTTGAAATCCATGCTCAGCAAATAACTGCGCAATAAGCTCTCGATCAGCAAGCTCCATACGAATAAATTTAAACTGGGAATAATCTGCTAATTTTTGTAATCGTGCCATTTTAAGGTTCACGTCATAATAATCATTAAGATTATCAATCCCAATAACCTCATCCCCTCGCTCACATAATTTTTGTACTACATGAAAACCAATAAAACCTGCGGCACCAGTCACCAAAACTTTCATTCAACCATCCTCTTAACTTATCTGCATTCTCAAGCCTTGTGCGCTAAAGAATACGAAAAAACAGTAGCCACGTTAACATGCGATTATCATAGCATAAGGAACTCATGTATTTCATACAGATTAAGCGTGTAGATGGGTGTTTTATTTACTTTTTTTTCAGGTAGCCTAGTTGCTTGCAACCAAGGATTCTGGAATAGAGGATAAATAGCGAAATCCTGGTTACAAGCAACCAGGATACACCTATGAAATTATTGGCAGCAGTTGTGGTTTCAGTGCGGTAAATAAATAACTTGAGCCGACTTCGGATAAATGATTGTCATCGCTATAGTAAGGCTCTCCTTGAGCATTCAAAGAATGACAAATCGTCGCCTTACAAAATACCGAGTACGGATCGAAGAAATAGGTTTGTGGATTATGTTGAGCAAAATATTTTAAAACTTTATTGATATGGCGCGCCTTAATATTTGATTCGGCACGAGTATCAATTTTTGCAAGGCAATTGGTCTTAGATAAACGAGGACGTGTTAAGCATGCAAAGGGATCTTTAATACCTGCACCAGGAACATCGCCTAAAATAATTAACTTTCTATCCCCAATTAATTGTCGCAATTGGCCAAGCTTAGCCAATAAGGGCTGGTACTCTTTTCGCTGGCTGCTCATTAAATCAATATGCCATGGTTGTTGATTGCTTAAATCCTTAGCCATTAAAATTTGGAATAACCAGTATTGAGAAACAATCAAAATTGAATCTGGCTTTTTCTGTAATTGAGCTAAACCATGTTTTAATACATTGGAGCAGATCTTATTCCAATCATCCCCTGGAGTAGTGCGTGATAAATCAGGAAGAATCAAACAGCTCGAACCGGCCATGTATACGGATTTATGGTAGGGTTTTGCAATTTCATTTGCTAATCCATACTGCAGCATTTGCGCATGGCTGTCTCCGAGTAAAACAATGTCTGGCGCATCATGCTCTGCTTTATAGGTCCAGCCAAATGGGTAGGCAAAGCCTTGGCCGCCAAAATGAGCTTTATGATAATCCAAAGCAATTTGTCCAGGACTAAATTGCGGACCCTCAAGTGCGGGGATCCGCCACAATAAGCCATGACTTAAATACAAAGCAAATCCGCAACTCGCGGTTAACGCAATGCCTGGAATCCATTTCAGAATCAAAGTACGTTGTGCTTTCGCATCTTGAGTTGGTGTATGTCTGAACCGTTGCTCAATGAAATAATAACTAAACAGAGCAGCCAATAATGAGCAAAGAATGAGAGCTAACTGTACCCCAATGGTGCTAATTTCTGTGGCGCTTACATAGGAATAAAATACAAGTATTGGCCAATGAACTAAATACAGTGAATAGCTGATTAGCCCTAAGCCTACGGCAATCTTATTACTAAAAAGCCGTCCCATGTACCTGGCATTCCCCCCATAAATAACTAAGGCAGCCCCCAGGGTTGGAATTAACGCATTATACGAAGGAAACAAGGTGTCTTTGCTAAAAGTGAACACAGCATACAGCATCATTCCCAAACCGAGAAAACAAGCCAGTTCGCCGAAAAACGACCTCTGTGGTTTGTACTTAATGAGCCAAACCATCAGCCCCCCAATACAAAACTCAAAAAATCGAAAGGGCATCAAATAAAACAGTGCCGTAAGATAACTCTTTTGGAATAACAAATTTAAACCGAAGCTAATTAAGCCTAAAACAAGAATAGTCAAGGGCAAAAATCGTTTGTTTAACTTGGTTGCCACCATAAATAAAATAAATGGCCAAATAAAATAAAACTGCTCCTCAACGCCTAAAGACCAGGTATGTAATAAAGGCTTATAAATTGCGGTCGCATTAAAATAGCCACTTTCAAATAAAAAGAGGCAATTAGAAACTGAAAACGCGGCAGCAGCTATAGAGCGCCCCAAAGCTCGCAAATGACTTGGTGCTAACAAAATAAGTCCGGCCAGCAGACTACAGAATAAGGTGAAAAAGAGTGCCGGAAAAATACGCTTTATTCTGCGGCAATAAAAGTTGGTAAAATTAAATGAGCCTGTTTGCTCAACTTCATTAACAATGAGGCGCGTAATTAAAAAGCCGCTAATGACAAAGAAAATATCTACCCCAACGTAACCGCCGGTAATGTGGGCGACATTAAGGTGAAATAATAATACGGCAATAACTGCGAGGGCTCTTAATCCATCGATGTAACTAATGTATTTATTTTTATTCTTTGGTAACATCATTAATCCATAATAAGGGCGGTTGCCAGGATGGAGCGTAGCGTAATCCGGGCGATGTTTTCTAACGTTAAATGCATCCATTTAGCATGTGCTCCTCCACGCTCACGACCATTACGTCATCCCGAACGCAGTGAGGGATGACGTAAGTTGGCAGCGAGGGATAGTAGGGGTGGGCAAATACCACTACTCCTGGCTTAAATGCGTTCTGCGCTCGTGCATTGTTTCCACACTATTAATTACCGTCTGGCGACAAATTTCCTGCATCACAGGAATAGCTTCTAATGCCACACCATCATGAATAGAGTAGGCTATAAGGAAACTATCTCGCCATATTTTTTCATTCATCCGCTCTTTGGATTTCGTCCACAATGCAATCCAGAGGAAATGAAACTGCCATTTATCTCGATGGTGCTCCATTTCTTCGGTAAATACTTCGGACATTGCATTTTCCAAGTTACAAACACGGATGCCATCAACAAAGCTACTGTTGTGATTCACTATTTTATCAATTAAAGGATTTTCTATATACCAGGATTCCGTAAAGGCTTTACTTTTTAACCAAGACTTTGAGCGTTGTAAAGACTCAGTAATTGCATCAGGCGTAAAGGGTGTTATTTGCACACTAAGTTGTTCAAACATATCCTCTAAATTTAATTTATGTGGGCGTAAGCGCAAACCTAATAGCTCTTGAATTTCTAAAAAATGCACATGCGGAATATCATCATGCGCAATGGTTTCTGCCAAGAAATGCTCTACCATCATAATGAAATAGGGTAAATCAACATCACGTAAGGTGACATTTTCATCAAAAGCCTGGCCATAATAATCTTTCACTTCCTTTGCACTAACAACCGGCGTCACCCATGCATCTTTAATGCCTATATTGTACTTTAGTAATAAACCACAAAGTCGGTTTTTTCTATTTTGGCGTGCATGAATAAAAATACCTTGGGCTCCGGTGCCATCGATTTCCGTAGCCTTAATGCGCGCAGTGGCTTTTTCACTCTCTGGAGTAAACACCACTCCTTTTTTACGTTGAATTTTTATCCAGCTATTAAATAAGGGATGATAACGTTCCGGATACCAATACATTATATTTTGCAATCGCGATAAGGAAGCGGAAGAAAAGGTAACCTGATCGATAATTTGCCCCAATGTTGTAATCGCAATATCCCTCACATCGGCTTTTGGATGCAACAAGGTAAATAGCGCGATATCCGCGCCCTCTTCAATACTGTATAAGTCAATAATTAAATCAGTGAAAAAGTCAGCGGGCATTGCATAGCTTTGGGCGAAAAAATTTTCTGCTATTTCAAAAACACTGAGGTCAGATAGCTCATGAATTAAATCGCGAATTGCATCTAGGTGTGAAGGTAGCTCTTCGCCGTTAAGTAATTCGTCCTCAACGCGATCTTCTTCTTGATTTGCTAAATCAAAATAAGCATTTTTTAATTCATCACTTAATTCTACATGCGCTTCATAGAAGGAATTTAAAATGGGCAACCAAAAGCTCAAACTGTGTTTTTGCGAATAAATAAGTTCTGCCAAATGGCCCATCAAATTCAATAAGACCTTTGCACTTAATTTATTATTGCCATCAGCAGCGCCTTGCAGCTGAGCCACACAAATATCTAAAGCAAAAACGCAGGCCGAATAAACAGCAAGCCCCTCTTCCAGGCTTTCATCAAGATTATTAATAATATCAACGAGTTTAAAAGAGAGTTCGGGTTGTTGAAAAAACAGCATATATAATTGAGGATCAGGATCCGCCTTTTGCTCAATTAATGTTGCCATCTCCGTAAGTAAACGTTGCAATTCTACCGAATCATTGGTCATATTATTTTAGGCACCGGTCTTGATTTTCCATGTTCATCAATAGCGACAAAAATAAAAACACCTTCAGTCACTTGATAGGGTTCGCTTTGCGTTGCAGGCAAAGCCCATACTTCTACATTCATGGTCATGGAGGTGGTGCCCTGTTTAACCAGGGTAACATAACAACTGATTAAATCGCCTACATGAACAGGTTTTAAAAACGACATTGAATGAATAGAAACGGTTGCTACCCTCCCAACAGCGAGCTTTTTTGCCAAAACACCTGCGGCTAAGTCCATTTGCGATACGATCCAACCACCAAATATGTCACCGTTTGCATTCGTGTTGGCAGGCATCGCCAAAGTTTGGATGGTTAATTCGCCTTTTGGGGAATATGTCATTGAGTTCCACCACTTATTAGTTATTTAGGTTGGGCTTTGGCCCAGTACGTCAACGCGAACGATGGGAAAGCATCTTCTGAATGAGGCATAGATTCTATAAATTAATATCGTGCTACGTTCAGAAGACTCTTCGTCGTAAACTACTCAGGATGGCGTACTTTTTAAGGGCTGCATGCAGCCCTTAATTTTAATTACGCTTTAACTTCGCTAACGCATCTGCCATAGCCGTGTTAAACACCGTCTTTTTCACTGGTTCGGCCTTTTTAGCCATCTCAGGTTTCTTACGATGTTCTTGTCTTGCTCCCTCGTGTTGCTTTTTCGCCTCTGGAGCCTTCGCTTTTTTCTTAACAACGGGTGCAGTAGATTCCTCTTCCAAACGCATGCTTAAACCAATACGCTTGCGCTCTTTGTCTACTTCAACCACTTTGACCGTAACGATATCACCCGCTTTAACTACTGTGCGTGGATCGGTAATAAATTTATTGGTCATCGCTGAAATATGAACCAAACCATCTTGGTGAACCCCAATATCAACAAAGGCACCAAAGTTAGTGACATTACTCACCACACCTTCCAAAATCATTCCTTCGTGTAAATGTGCAATGTCTTCAACACCTTCTTTAAATTGTGCTGTTTTAAACTCGGGTCTAGGATCACGGCCTGGTTTTTCCAATTCGCGTAATACGTCTCGAATTGTTGGTAGACCGTATTGGTCATCAACGAATTGTGCCGCATTCACACTGGTTAAGGCGTCTTTATTGCCAATAAGCTCTAAAATTGCGACCTTTTTATCCGCAATAATTTTTTCTACTAATGGATAGGCCTCTGGATGAACACAAGATGCATCCAACGGATTATCGCCATTCATAATGCGTAAGAACCCAGCTGCTTGCTGGAATGCTTTTTCACCCATACGGCTAACATTCTTCAACTGCATGCGGTTACTAAACGCACCATGTTCATCTCGATATTGAACAATATTCTTCGCTAAAGTCTCGTTTAAACCAGAGATATGCGATAACAGTGCTGCGGAAGCAGTATTAACATCCACACCAACCGCATTCACACAATCCTCAACAACCCCTTCGAGGCTGCGCGCTAAACGGGCTTGGTTTACATCGTGTTGATACTGACCAACACCAATAGACTTCGCTTCAATTTTTACTAATTCCGCCAAAGGATCTTGTAAACGACGAGCAATAGAAACCGCTCCGCGCAAGGTCACATCCAAATCAGGGAATTCTTTTGCTGCAACTTCAGAAGCAGAGTAAACGGAAGCTCCCGCTTCACTAACTACGATTTTAGTCAGTTTTAAGTCTGGGTACATTTTAATTAAGTCAGCGACTAAACGTTCTGTTTCGCGTGAACCGGTTCCATTACCAATACTCATTAAATTCACTTGATGCTTTGCAGCAAGCTTAGCCAGATCAGTAATTGATTGATGCCATTCGTTTTGTGGTGCAAATGGATAAATAACAGAAAAATCCAAAAGCTTTCCAGTAGCGTTTACCACAACTACTTTCACCCCAGTTCTGATACCCGGATCAAGACCAATGGTGATTTGTGGACCCGCAGGAGCTGCAAGGAGTAAATCGCGTAAGTTTCTGGAAAATACTTTGATGGCTTCTTCATCGGCCATTTCACGTAACCGAGTCAATAATTCCAACTCGAGTTTGGTGAATAACTTCACTTTCCACGTTAAACGAACGGTTTCTAATAACCATGGATCCGCGGCTCTTTGTTGATCAGTAATCTTAAAATGAGCTGCGACTTTAGTTTCGCCATAAGCCAAATCAGCCTCAGGCAAGGTCAGGCTAACTTGTAATACACTTTCTCGACGGCCACGAAATAAAGCTAAAGCACGATGAGAAGGGATTTTCTTAATGGGTTCTTCGTACTCAAAGTAATCTGCAAATTTATTCACAGTTTCTTTTTTCTTCGAGCTACCCACGGATTTCACAACAGCATGCTGCCATAAGTATTCTCGTAATTCATTAATTAAGTCCGCGTCTTCAGCAAAATGCTCCATTAATATGTGACGAGCACCTTCAAGAGCTGCTTTAGCATCTTCGACACCAACCTCAGCATTAATAAACTGCACCGCATGTGCATCTGGATCCAAAGAAGGATCATTCCATAATGCATCCGCTAATGGTTGCAGGCCTGCTTCCACGGCGATTTGCGCTTTAGTGCGGCGTTTCGGTCTATAAGGCAGATATAAATCTTCAAGACGCGTTTTAGTGTCTGCAGCAAGAATGCTTTTCTCTAACTCTGGAGTTAATTTTTCTTGTTCACGAATGGACTGCAAGACGACTTCACGACGTTCATCCAATTCACGCAAATAAAGTAAACGTTCAGCAAGAAAACGCAATTGCGAATCGTCCAATCCTTCAGTAGCCTCTTTACGATAACGTGCAATAAAAGGCACTGTTGCTCCCTCATCCAGCAACCGAATCGCTGTTTCAACCTGCGCAACTTTAACCTTAAGTTCTTGCGCAATAATTGACGCTGACGTCAACATTTCTTGAGTCATTTACATCCCCGAATACATGATAAAAATTCGCGACATTATTACTCAACAGTTACCGATTTGGCAAGGTTACGTGGTTGATCCACATCCGTACCTTTTGCAACGGCAACATGATAAGCTAATAACTGCAACGGAATTGTGTACACTATAGGCGCAATCCAAGAACCGCAAGGAGCAACCTTAATTAAACGTGCTCCGCTTGCCTTCCAAGTATGCGCTCCATCCACAAAAACAAACAACTGACCACCTCGCGCACTCACCTCATGCAAATTAGATTTTAATTTATCTAAAAGCTCATCATTAGGTGCAACAGCAATAACGGGCATGTCTTCATCAACCAAAGCTAAAGGTCCATGCTTTAACTCTCCGGAAGGATAAGCTTCGGCATGAATGTATGAAATTTCTTTGAGCTTTAGTGCCCCTTCCAATGCGACAGGATATTGCACGCCACGTCCCAAAAATAGGGTATGAGCTTTATTAACAAACAAGGCCGATAACTCTTCGATTTCGTTGTTCATTTGCAATACCTGCTCACAGCATCGTGGCAATTCTTGTAATTGTGCAATGACTTCTTCTGCTCGCTGATCATGGCAAAGAGCTGCTGACAACATCAAAAATGCAGCTAATTGGGTAGTAAACGCTTTGGTAGACGCAACGCCAATTTCAATGCCCGCGCGAGTTAAAAAGACACAGTCAGCTTCTCGCACTAAGGTACTGGTTGCCACATTACAAATTGCCAGGCTAGCAAGATAATTTAAGGATTTTGCTTTAGTTAATGCCGCCAGCGTATCTGCTGTTTCCCCTGACTGAGATACGGTAATAAATAGGGTATCCCTAGGGACAACCACATCGCGATAGCGGTATTCACTAGCAATTTCAACTTGCGTTGGTAAGCCTGCTAAGGATTCCAACCAATATTTAGCAACCAAACCCGCATGATAACTAGTTCCACAGGCAACAATATGAATTTGTTTCACTAAAGGAAATACATGAGACGCACGTTCACCAAAGCTAGACCTGAGTACCTCCAGGCTATTTACACGCCCTTCAACAGTATCGGTTAGCACTTTGGACTGCTCAAAAATCTCTTTGAGCATGAAATGGCGATATTGCCCTTTACTCACGATTTCTGCATCATTGCTTAACAAATGAGTTGGGCGTTCCACTGGGACTCTAGATGCATTGTAAATAGTAACTTGCTTGGTCGTAATAAAAGCGCTATCACCTTCTTCGAGATACAAGACCGATTGAGCAAAAGATTTTAATGCCAAACCATCTGAGGCGATAAAATTCTCACCAATACCTAAGCCAATAACCAAAGGGCTACCCTTACGCACAGCAACTAACTCAAACGGGCGCTGCTGGTGGATAACGCCAAAAGCAAAAGCGCCATGCATTTCAGCTGCCGCAGTTTGTACTGCTTCTAATAAATTTTCAGATTTAAGATAATAATAATGAACTAAATGCGCCGCGACTTCAGTATCGGTTTCTGAAGTAAACACATAACCTTTAGCCATTAATTCCTGGCGTAACTGATCATGGTTTTCAATAATACCATTATGAACAAGAGCAATCTCACCATGTGATAAATGTGGATGAGCATTCAGCTCTGAGGGCTTACCATGCGTTGCCCAACGGGTATGTGCAATTCCAGTATTCCCCGAAATGGCAGTTTCCAACATGGCATCAGCCAAGTTTTGCACCTTTCCTTGAATTCTGACGCGCTTCAAATGCGAATTGCCATCAATTACCGCAATTCCTGCAGAGTCATAACCACGGTATTCCAAACGCCGCAAACCTTCCAATAAGACCTTACTGATATCCCTTTCTGAAACAGCACCCATAATTCCGCACATCACCAGCTCCTCATGTTAACACGGGCTAACATATAATATTCCCAAAGATTCTCATCGCGCGATTGTGCTTTACGCCCAAGGCGAAAAAACAGTCCACACCAAACCAAGCATTGTAAAGTATCTTGGGGATAAGTAGAAAAAAGACCAGAATTATGCCACAAACATCTCCAAAAAGAACTAAGCCTATTTATGTCATAAGGGTAATTTTAGAACAGAATGAGAATTAATCCACAAAAAGGCAAGAATTTTGGAAGCTATTGCAACATAAAGCTCAGATTAGGGTGCATTTCCCCTAACCTGAGCTACCCCACCTAATTAATCAAGTGGGTTTTTACAGGTTACACCATAACCGTGATACTTCATTTCCTTACATACTTCAAAGGCAAGATAAGCATGTGCCCGAGTACTTGGGTGAATCTCATCCCAGAATAAATAGTTTTCAGGTTTATCACATACAGTGTAGTTCTTTTCGCCAGCGGCAAAACTGCTGTCTCTATATTTCAATACTTGTACGTAGCGTAAAACAAAGTTATTGGCAAAAGGTGAATTATTGAATTCATGATACATTGGCAACTTCACATCGATACATGCATCAGTCGTGTTGGTAAATCCATAAGGTTCTGGATTATCTAAGGCGCGCTGCATGTATTCACTCATATCCACGAACATGAAGTCAGAATCTGGATACAATTTTTGCCATTCTTGCATGCGTGTGCGTAAACGCTCATTGTGTTGATCAACTGCGGCATTTAACACGTCACGATCCGTAGTTTTCACCACGCGTGGAGTATCCCCGATATGTGGAACGCCCATGATAACAAAACGACGTGCACCAGCTTGCATTAATTTATTCACTGAAGAACCTAAACCAGACAGAACATTATCAACATAAGTGCTCATTACCGTCGTGTTGTAATTATCTTCGAAGAATAAAACGTTAATGTAATCGTTACTTCCGGCAAAAAGGAAGAATACGGTTTCATTACTAAGCTTTTGATGCTCCATTAAATACGCTTGTACAGTCAGACCAAGGCTTGGGGGTACTAGCTTACCTACAACCAGGTTTTTAATCGTGCCGATTGGATGACGAATTAAGTTCCAAACTGTTAATTGATAGTCATAAGTTACCGCCCAGCTTCCCGCAAAAGAACGGTTTAAATAAACATCTTCATCGTTTTGATTTACAGAAATCATCTTCGCTAAATATTCATTCCAAACTTTACCATTAGAGAATCTGGAATTCCAATAAGGCTGGCCAGGGAGTATAGGTACCAATCTAATTTTACTAACTAAATTAGCGATATAAGGCGCAAGCTCCTTATCAAAAAACTCAGTGACTACAGCCATACCAGATTCTAAAACCATTTGTGGCACATAGTATTCGTCAGCAAACTCAACCATTTTGTTTAATACGAAAATTTTAAATGGAGCGACTAGGAATGCAGGATCATCTTCCTGGCGTAGGCTTTTAAGTAGGTGGGTAGTGTTGCCTATATCCGACATACTGTCACCAAAAAGCACCATAGACTTTACAGGCTTGGCGGCAGCAAAACTAACGAGGGGAATACACAGGATTAGTGCGAAAAACCAACGAAAAACGCGAGTATAATTAACCATATTATCTCCTTATAAAATCTGTACACCACGAATACAGACGTCCCTGATAACTTCTCCATGGCATTACTAATGCCACCATCCAATTTATTTTAGAAGTTATTTGCCTTTGTATATAACAGTATGATCACTGGTTAGTTTTTGTCAACGCATTTGGTCAATTTTTAAGGGCTATAATTAAAGAATAAATATTTTCTGTTCGTTCTTCAGAAATCCATAAAATGTATGCAGGAGTACCTCATAAAAAATTAGGTTTGCCGTATGTATTTTATTCATGCCCATTGATTAAATTGTGATTAAATGTTAATTTCCGCCGAGTATTTTTGTTACATCTCGGGTAGTCCAATGCAAGAAATAATCGCCTCATTCAAAAATGCGGTTAACCCCCATACCGAAAATTTTAGAAATTTTCCAGAGTATGTAGAACACCAGTTACTTGATAAAAAAGATAAAAAAATTGCCATGTTTTGTACTGGTGGTATCCGTTGTGAAAAATCTACCGCGTATTTAAAAGATTTAGGCTTCCCTGAGGTTTTCCATTTACAAGATGGGATTTTGCACTATATTGAAGCTATGACCAAAGAAAAATCGCGTTGGGAAGGTCAATGTTTCGTATTCGATAATCGAGTAGCAGTTGACGAAGATTTAGCACGCGTTTATCCTCAATTACCTTTAGAATACAAACATGAATATAAAAAGACAAGGAATAGTACAGGCTCTTAATTATGACCAGTAAAAAACAACCCGATTCAACGATCGTAATGAATCGCAAAGCAGGTTTTGATTATTTCATTCAAGAACAGTTCGAAGCAGGACTTGCTCTTGAAGGTTGGGAGGTCAAAAGCTTGCGTGCGGGCAAAATTAATTTGTCGGATTCCCATGTTATTATCAAATATGGGGAAGCCTTTTTACTTGGCGCCCAAATTCAACCCTTGTTAACTGCCTCAACCCATTCTATTCCAGATCCAACGCGTACGCGCAAGCTTTTGTTAAATAGAAAAGAATTGAATACATTGATTGGCAGTGTCGAACGCCAAGGTTATACGATTATCCCCTTATCTATGTATTGGAAAAGGAATAAAATTAAACTCAAAGTTGCTCTGGCTAAGGGTAAAAAAGAGCACGATAAACGCGATACCATCAAAGACCGCGAGTGGAGCCGAGACCGTTCACGGATTATGAAAAAGACAGGGAGAGAATAAATGAATATAGGTGACTCTGTGGCGAATTTCGCCTTTAGCGCAACCTCAGGCCTACAGGCTCATCTTAACGATTATAAAGGACAATATGTTGTCCTTTATTTTTATCCCAAAGACTCAACCCCTGGCTGCACTACAGAGGGCCAAGACTTTCGTGATACCTATCCCCAATTTCAAGGCCTAAATACGCAAATCTTTGGTATTTCTCGCGACAGCATGAAATCTCATGAAAACTTTAAAGCCAAACAAAATTTTCCTTTTGAATTAATCAGCGATGCGGATGAGCAATTATGCCGGCTCTTTGATGTAATCAAAATGAAATCCATGTACGGAAAACAAGTGCGTGGTATTGAACGTAGCACCTTTATCATTGACCCTGAAGGCAAATTAGCCCATGAATGGCGTAAAGTGAGTGTGAAAGGGCATGTTGATGAAGTGTTGCGCGTATTAAATCCCTAGTCACATCTGAACCCCAATTATAGACTAAGTTTCTGTATAAATTGATTTTAAAAATAAAAATATTGTTCTTGACTCAAGTACTTAGCCTTAGCACAATTAGAGTTAAGACAAAAGAAATTTTGTTCCTGTGCTGTAACGCTGTTATAAAAAACAGTTTTGTTTGATAACTGAGGTGAATCATGGATACTAGCGACATACAAAAAAAACTGTTTGTACTTGATACTAACATTTTAATGCACGATCCAACCGCCATTTATCATTTTGAAGAACATGATATTTATTTGCCAATGGTTGTTCTGGAAGAATTAGACAGTCATAAAACGGGCACATCAGAAGTCGCACGTAACGTAAGACAAACAAACCGCATGTTAGTTGAACTGATGAGTAATGCCTCACATGCACAAATTGCCTCCGGCTTACCCATTCCTAGCTACATTAATTCAGACAAGAAATCCAGCGGCAAACTCTATTTCCAAACGGATGAGTTTGACATGGTAGTTCCAACAACCCTACCCGGCCATAAAGTAGATAATACCATTTTGGCAACGGCATTAGGATTGCAAAAAAAACACCGCGATAGCAAACAAGTCATTATTGTCTCTAAAGACATTAACTTACGTATTAAAGCCGGAATATTGGGTATTCCAGCTGAAGATTACTACAATGATCAAGTACTTCATGATGTTAATTTATTGCATCGAGGCTTGCATATCCTGGACAATGATTTCTGGGATACTCATGCCAAAGACATGGGTTCATGGCAGGAAAGTGGCAAAACCTTTTATAAAGTGGCAGGCCCATTAATTAGCCAATGGAACCCTAATGACTGCCTCAGTACAGAAGACAATCAATTCCAGGCCATAGTGAAAAAACTGGATAAAGACCAAGCGATTATTCAATTAGTACGCGATTACACCCAGGCAAAACATTCCGTGTGGGGAATTAATGCCAAAAATAGAGAACAAAACTTTTCTCTAAATTTACTGCTGGACCCCGACATTGATTTTGTTACTCTGCAAGGTCCTGCCGGTACCGGAAAAACCTTATTAACCATTGCCGCAGGCCTGACCCAAGTTCTAGATCAAAATCGCTATAGTGAAATCCTTATGACGCGAGTCACTATTCCTGTGGGCGAAGATATAGGTTTTTTACCCGGAACCGAAGAAGAAAAAATGACGCCCTGGATGGGCGCATTAATGGATAACCTGGAAGTGCTGCACAGTTCGCAAGTAGGCGGTAGTTTTGGGCGCGGCGCGACTCAAGATTTATTACAGAATAAAATTAAAATACGCTCCCTCAATTTCATGCGTGGACGGACATTCTTGAATCGTTACATCATCATTGATGAAGCGCAAAACCTAACATCAAAACAAATTAAAACGCTGGTTACTCGTGCAGGCCCCGGAACCAAAATCATTTGCCTAGGCGATATTAAGCAAATTGATACACCTTATTTAAGTGAAACCACTTCGGGTCTAACCTTTGCCGTAGACCGCTTTAAACACTGGGAACATAGTGCTCATATGAGTTTAACTCGAGGAGAACGTTCAAGACTTGCATTTTATGCTGCAGAGCATTTATAGTATACGTTTTACGAGGATGTATCATGACTGATCAAGCCATCACTTTCGATGATGTTCTACTTGTTCCTTCTTATAACCACCACGAGTCCCGACGCGTGGTGGACACTACCAGCACCGACCGCTTAGCCAAACTCAGCTTAGAACTTCCAGTTATCAGTTCCAACATGGACACCATTACTGAAAGTAATATGGCTAATTTTATGTCCGGCAAAGGGGCAATGGGTGCGCTACATCGCTTTATGAGTGTCGAAGACAACATCAAAGAATTCCAAAAATGCACTGGGAAAGTATTTGTTTCCATTGGCTGTACTGCAGCTGAATTGGAACGAGCTGAAGCATTGCGTGACGCTGGCGCTGATTATTTCTGTGTGGATGTTGCACATGCGCATGCAAAATATGTGGGTAAGACGCTGAAAAGTTTAAGACAAATACTGCAAGATCGCTGCATTATGGCTGGAAACGTCGCAACCTATGCCGGCGCAGACTATTTAGCATCCTGTGGTGCAGACATTATTAAGGCAGGTATTGGCGGTGGTTCGGTTTGTAGTACGCGTATTAAAACCGGTTTTGGTGTGCCCATGCTAACCTGTATTCAAGATTGCTCACGTTCAGACCGTTCCATTGTTGCTGATGGAGGTATTAAAACTTCTGGGGATATCGTTAAAGCCCTAGCATTTGGTGCTGATTTTGTCATGATTGGCGGTATGCTGGCGGGTACATCTCCGACTCCGGGTCAAGTCATTGAAAAAGAAGATGGCACCAAGGTAAAACGTTACCGTGGTATGGCATCTAAAGAAGCTCAAGAAAACTTCTTAGGACAGATGCACGAGTGGAAAACCGCTGAGGGTGTTGCCACTGAAGTACCCTATAAAGAAAATGCCGATGTCATTATTGGCGACATTGTAGGTGGTTTAAGATCTGGCTTGACTTATGCTGGAGCAGATACGATTAGTGAATTACAGCGTAAATTAAATTATGTTGTGGTTACCCAAGCTGGCCGTATCGAGAGCTTACCACATAAGTTATTTGAGGTATAAATCCATCCTATATTAAAGGGGGTCTAATCCCCCCTTGACTCCATAAGCCTCTTATTTTGTTCGATTTTTTAATTAAGCCATCAAGCCAGGGTGAAGCCGCTTGCGAAGGATAAAGCAGGTAATTCGCTGCAACAAACGCTCAATTTATTCCCCAGAAATCCATTTATTTGCCAAACAAACCATACAAGGGAAAAATTATACTCTACACTTATATTAATGATAATAATACTTAAAATAAGTACTGTTATTGAAAGGAAACTAAGATGGCAAATCCCAAAATAGAGCAGATAAATAAAGCAGATCCTAATGATCCCCGTGCGATGCTAGGTGTAGGTCCAGATGCGGATCTAGAGGCCGTAAACAAAGCCTGGAGAAAGATATCGCTCGAGATACATCCAGATCGAAATCTTGACGAGCACCAGCAAGCTACCGAAGCAACGCAAAAGCTTAATAACGCACGAGATTTTATAAAGGCAGAATTGGAAAAATTAGAAAAAGCGAATACAACCCCCCTTGAAAACACTTCATCTGCCCCCCTGGCAATTACTGATGGCCCAACGGAGAAGCCTGAAGCGGTCGATGAAGCGGCTCTAACACCTCAAGATCAGTATGATGAAGTGATAAAAAAATTAAAAGATAAGTTTGCCGCAGATGAGTCTGCAACACTTACCAGTGATGAGTTCGATGAAGCGACCAAAGCTCATAATGCAGCCAATACGTTCGCTGCCGAGGTTCTTGAAGAAAAATACTCTCAGTTAGATCAACAATATACAGAGGCTCAGAGTAAATATGAGGCCAAACGTGACGAACTTGAGACGGATTATAACGGAAAGATGGATGATTTGCAGACACGGTGGGCCGGTGGTGAAGGGGACATGACGTATGATGAGTACAGGGCCGAACATGAACAAATAAATACACAATATAATAGTGATCGCGAGGAGAATTCTGAAGAATTCCAGAAAAGTCAAAGCGAACATTCTGCGGCTCAGGATAAAGCCTATAATGACTATGTTCAGACGTGCCAGGCAAATGACCAAAAACATTTAGAGCTTTCTCAACAATGGGACAAACAAATTGCCGCCGAGAAGGAGGCCGGAGCTAAGGACGATAAAGAAGAAAAAAAAGGCAACGCAGAAGGTGCCAATGAGAGTATAGGTCCACCAAAAGAGCAAGATAAAGATAAGAAGAAAAATAAAGATCCGTTAATGGAATTGGTTGATGAGCTTAATGATTTTGTCAAACAGACTAACCAGCAAATTACCGATTTTTTCAAAGATAAAGCCAGTGATGCTTGGGATAAGCTAAAAAATACCGGTCCGATGAAGACATTAGCTGGTGCTCTTGATGAAGCGAAGCAGTTTGCTAAGGATAAAGCCGGTGGAGCATGGGATAAATTAAGTGATTCGGAAGCAGCGAACGCATTAAGTTCAGCTAAAGACAAAGTTTCTGCACTGAAAGAAAAAATTGGTGATGCATTTTCTCAAGCGATGAATTCAGCAGCTAATGCTATTGCTTCGGGTGTACACAATGCGGTAACACCAGCGAAGAAGGAAACAGACCAACCTCAACTGCAGGCCCCCTCAGATGGAGCAACAACCAATCCTGTTGCCGAATCAAGGATAAGTAATGCGGATCCCAAGGGAACCATTGCTCAGGGTAACATGCTAACAGCACCAAACCCATCACCAGAGACACCAAATGTGCGCACAGGCCCCGCTAAACCTTAGGGCGCTTGTTGCGCCGCCGTATGTTCACCAAAGGCATTTTATTGACTACGTCACAACCATAACGTCTTGTTTTTGGTGAGTAAGGTTTCTCGACGGCATCGAATTAGCCACATGAATTTTAAAGGGGATATAATCCCCCTTGGCGATAAACTTTTTGTTTCACTCGATTTTTTAGCTAAACAACAAAGCCCCCAATAACTCATTACATCACTTTTGACAAACCTGAAGAAACCTCTTCAGTCAGATCAGAATCCACTCCAGGAGCTTCGCTGTCTGGACCTTCCATATCACCCATTGAGTCAGATAATGCCTTCATAGGCTCATCAGTCGTACTGGTTACTGAGTCCTCTGAGACGCCCATCTCCGCGCTCGCCTCGGCATCGCTAAACATTTTACCTACTGCTTCTAAAATATCGTCATCGTCACTATCAAGTTCAGGCTCAGCATCTAGCTCACCGATTTCGTCAATACCATCGTTGTCAAAGGTGTCGTCTGCAGTATCCGTTGGCGTTTCAACTTCAGGAGATGTAGACGGACCAGACCCGGTTACACCCTTAACGGCATCCGCAACTGCATTCGCAGCCATGTTCATCAATTTGGAAAAAGCACCATTGACTGTATCTTGAAGGCCTTTAACAAAGTCTTTTGCATCATTTACTTCCTTAGAATCAGCTATCTTATCCACCTGTTCGCCAACCTTATCTTTGGCAAATTGGCTTAATTCACTCATAGCGCCATTTAAGGTTTTCATGGGTTCGGTGTCATTCAACTTATTCCATGCATCTTTACCTTTTTCTTTAACAAAATCACTGATCTGGTCATTCACCGATTGAACAAAATTATTCAGATCATCTACGAGCTCCATCATCGGATCTTTATGCTTTTTCTTTTTGTCATCATCAGCAGCAGGCTTAGGAGCAGGCGAATCCTCTTGAGTGGCAGCCTGTTCTTCATCTTCTTCCTCGTCATCAGCCGGAGCATTTCTCTCCGCCTCCTTTTCCGCGTCTTTAGCCGCTGCCTCTTCATCTGCCTGCTCAAACATATTAGCAACCGCTTCAAGATTAGCGTCTTCTTCCTCTTGTGCCGCCTTTTCCGCAGCCTCTTTTTCTGCTTGCTCAACTTCTTTTTCTGCTTGTTCAAACATATCACTCGCAGATTCTAATGCATCCTCTTTTTCAGCACCCATCTCGCCCACCCTCGGTCAACCGCCTTAATATAAAGATAGCACACACTGAACAACAATGTGCCAGCAAAGCTACAAGAAATAGCCTCTATCTTCCATTTTTGACTACTATTAATATTGTAGATAATATCAAGATTAGCCGTTTGATAAATTCTTCGGACCTATTTTTACATTAATTTTGCAATGAAGGCTCTATGAATAAAAACGATTTTCGCTATTTTCGTCAGGGTAAACAAGTATATGACTTAAAAGAAGAAGATTTTTCTCTTATTAAGCCAGTTTATAATCAGAGTAGCAAAAATGAACGAGCACTTCTGCTCTTGCATGGATTTTCATCCACCCCAGCAGTATATCGGCTTCTCATCCCCCAATTAAAAAATTATGATGCGGTTATGTGCCCAGTCCTTCCTGGCCATGGAAAAAGTATTGATGCATTATCCAAAATAACTTCTGCTGATTGGATTGCTGAAGCAACTAGTGCCTGTGAAGAATTATTTAAGACCTACAAAAAAGTTGATGTCATGGGATTCTCACTCGGTGGTTTACTTGCATGCAAGCTAAGTGAACGATTTGCGTTTAATCATATGTTCCTTTTGGCCCCAGCCTTAAAACTTAAGATGAATGTAACTTCTACTTTAAAATTAGCTAGTTTCTTACAAGGTTTAGGCTTTAAAGAATTACGGGGTGCTGCAGGTAATTTACTTAGCAATGCCCAGGCAGAAATCTCTTATAAACGTTTGCCACTTACTGCCATTGAAGAAATGTTTAATTTGGTTTTGCAACATCAATGGACTCCACCTAATGCTCCTGTTGATCTTTTTCTAGGTACTCATGATGCAGTGGTGCCTTCAGATGCCGTGGAACGTTTATTTCATGATTTGCCGAATGTATCCATACACTGGCTGGCAAATTCAGCGCACGTATTACCCTTGGATAATGATCTTGGCCAGATCGTTGCTTGTGTTAATGAGAAATGACCATCCTTATTGCAAACGAAGTAATAGTGGCAGGCTCCTTAAAAGCTGCGTCATCCTGAGGGTTTACGAAAAGATCCCCTGAGTGTGACATTGCGCTCATTTTAACACTGATACCCCATTCAGAAGATCCCTCACGTTGTTCGGGATGACGTAATAATATTCCTCAACTTATTCACCTAGGGGAATTGTTTGTTATAACGATCAAAGTCGCGTAAATCCACACGATCCCATTCGCGCATATCTAAGACAGAACCATCGTAGGCCATAAAGTCTGCACGTGTATTAGGCAGATTATAGTAAAAAATATCACTGGCATCGGTTGCTAAAGTACTTTGGTGATTCACTGAAGAAATTTCCGCAATTGAATGGCCATGAGTTCTTATAAAGCTACGCTGCGCACGTAAATAACGCCCTTTAAAGTGTGCACGTCCCCATAACTCCACATCCAAACGATTCGCAGTACCTGCTAATTGGATACGCGCTCTGTCTTTAGCACGGATGGTTAAACTATCACTCTTAAGCCAGTACATGCTAAACCAAGCATCGCTTTTCATGTTTAAAGTAGTAATATTGGCTACCCCCGATAATTGAACTTTGGGTGCGCCTTGTAGGAACGTAATTTTTACATCTGAACTATTAACACCACTGATCTCGGTAAAACCATTACCAGCAACCACGAGCTGATGTAAACCTATAGAACCACCTAATCTCGTGGTTCCAGTATTCGCAATAAAGAGGTCCAAAGAGCCCGTGCGTAGTTGGCTACCATTAATTGTTCCCTCTCCTTTAAAGCTAAAACGAGCTAAATACGGCCCTTGAATGTCAGCATGCACAGCCCCATGATGTGGAAATCCTTTGCCTAATACTACGTGAAGCGTATTGAATGATACGAACACCTTTACTTGCTCTAAATCACGAGGATCCCCTCTTAAGACAACTTGAGGTTTACGATAGCCAGTATGCAACGTTATATTGATTTGCCCTTGAGCCTCAACCTGAGAAAAACCAGATACCGGCTTATATTGGGTTGTACTCTTATAAATTGTCGGCTGAACAACCACCGGGGTTCTTTTAATGCCATGATGGGCACAAGATGCCAATAAAAAAGTCATTAAAATCAATGAACCATACCGCTTCAACATAATCATCATTCCTGGATTTATAATCCCTCTACATTAGAGGAAGTTCTCTTAATGTGCAAGGCGGTAAATTCGCTTAAGTCCAGAATTTTGCTACTGTTTTTCTTGCGACAGATATTAATATAGGCCATGTTATCCGTCATACCGCGCGGAATGACGGGTGCATTCCTTGCTAACCTAGATTAACTCTTTTTTCCCCGGTCAAAGACAGAATAGTGCCTTTGGTGAAATCAGAAATTTTTACGTTTGCAGGGCAAGAATCATGGTAATGATAGTTAGGTGCCTTATCAATTAAGGACTCTAAAGGCTCATCTAAAGGAATCAGCGCCGGAAGTTCAATATAAATATCGACCAATATGCCTCGCTTACATCCTAAATAGGCTTTACCTGCGTTTTTACTTCCCAAAGTTTCATCAAGTCTTTTGCGTAATGACAGTCGACTTACGGTTTTACCAGAGTTTTCGGTTATATAACTTCCAAAAGCAGATTGATCCATCTCCGTAGCCAATCGCATAGCTAGGGCAAAATATTGATCAACGGTTAAAGCCTGGCAGCTTCCATGTTTGTTCCATTCATGGCGCTCCAAACAGCTGCCATATTTATAACTAGGCATCAGTGTTTGTAAGTTTTCAGCTACGTCAGTAGATAAATCAAGTGGCGCATAATCACAATGATTGTTGTGTTGAGAAACGCCACAAAAACCATAACTTTGCCCGCAAGCATTCTGATTAGGCCATAAGCCGTGTAAGGTGAGATGACGTGCTTGATAAGAATCTTTAGATAAATAGGTACATTCTGGCTTACCAGCCTCATAGCCATAGGTTTGACAAAAACCAGGTTGGGAACTAAGTGCTAAAACATTGGAATCAGAAAGCCCTGCATTCATGTCGCAACCGCCTGAGGCATTCACGCTCAATGAAACAAAAAACAAGCAGAAAAGGCTAGATTTTATCATTGCTTACCCTCCGAAAGAGCTTGATGCAACAATTATACATAAGACTTTTCTGAAATCCAGCCTTTATGGATTCAAACTAACATTATGATTTTTAATGATAAACTTTTGAGCGCGTGGTGTGAAATATTGGCAAGCAAGAAAACATCATCCCGCACGTAGTGAGGGATGACTAACGGTAGGGATGAGGGGGTTTCCCTTCGCCTGGCAATTATACGCAACATCCAGGCATTAGCTCAGAGCACAGGACGAATCTCCCCATCAAGAAAAGAATCATCAGCGGTTAACGATTGAGTCCCGTGTGTTAGAACACCCCCTTTACTTTTAAAGAATGCATGATAATCCTTAGATGACTTATCTTCCTGAAGTAGCTCACAGAACTCATCATATTCTTTTAAATCAAAAGGTTTTACCTCGAGCATTTTCTCATCAGGGGTAAAGGAGGCACTAATTAACAAATTAGAAGCCATCGCTAAAGCGAGTCCTCCCGCAAGAGCCCCTAAGCCAATACCCAACGGCATAAAGACCAAACAAGAAAAAATTGCTGCGGGTATAAATGCTTCCAACATGATGGAGCGGATTAAATGTGCTATCTGCAAACTAACCGTTTGTTGTTGGTGTTCTGTTTTTGCATCCAGTCGTTTTATTTCCAAAAATAGTAACTTCTTTGCATCATCAGGCAATTGTGCTTTTTTAAGAAATACCTGCTTCTTCAATAAGTTTACCTGCGCCATAAAATCGTCTTCATTATCTTTTAATGCCGATTTAGTCTTATGGATTTCGATACCACTCTGAACGGCATTATTAATAACGGTCATGGCAAAACAAACCACCGCACCAACCACGCCAAGCGTAGAAGCCAATCCAGCCGCAATAGGAACAAAAGGCATCGCCATCACCACAAAAGCAGCCATTAAGCCTGCAGCATAGGCAATATTGGTGTATAAACCTATTTTTTGCAGCGTCCAATTGGTGATGCACTGTTTTTTATCACGCTCTAAAGCATTTTTTTGCATTTCCAGTTGTAATTTTTTGGCTTTACTTTCTTCATCGTCACTGGTTAATTTATTTATTTCAGCATTTAATTGCTGGATATCATGATCATATTGTTGGATTTGTGCATTATGCAGCGCTTGTTGCTCTGAAAAATCCCAAAGTGCTACGCTCGTATCGAATAATAACAAAGCAACGGTTAGAGCATCTCCCGCAGTTCCCAATATGCCTTTGCCAGTCAACCAAAAAAAGCACAGTAAATTCGCGGTTGCCCAAAGAGAATCATTCAACAAAGTAAATTTGCGTTGCGTCCATTGGGTACTAAAACGGTTAAACCAACCCTCATCAATTTCGTCCTGGCTCATCCAAGGATGCTGCACCGTATGTTTAAGCAATAAAAAGAAATTCATTGAGAAACGGAAGTAATATAAGCCCCAACTTAAACAACCGGTATAAGGATCTGGGGTTTTAACTACATTTCCAGCTTGTTCAGCATTATAAAAGCCCTCAGGCACCAAGCTCAACATGGTTTTTAAAAAGGAAGAGCCCCATACCCAATACAAACGCTTGCCGTTTAAAGCACCGACATATTCTCTGATGGTTTTACATTTTCCAGAATCGGCTAATTGCTGAGCAAACTCTTTACCCAAAGCAATGCCCAAGTATTGCACAGGCTTGCCATCAGTAAAATAAGCTTGTTCAGGTGCTTTATCAATGCGCTCTTGCCAGACGGGATTAAGCTTATCCAACATCTTTTCACATTGTTTGATCTTATCGTTATAATCAGCTTTATTCTCGGTTTTTTGATGCTGTAACTCATACTCTCTTTGTACGAGTAGCAGTAAATAAGCAATTTGCAAATCATGGGTTCGTTGAGCTTTTTGTTCGGGACTCATATACGAAATCAAAATTTCGTCCGTATCCGCTAAAATACCAGCATAAAAATTTAAGGGTGTAAGAAAGCCACCATCGACCGCATAGAGATTCTTTTTCAGTAATTCCGCTTTGTGACGTTTCAGCAGTTCTTCATGGCGTAACTTAGTCTTCGCATTAAGCGAATCGATAAGATAGGATTGAAGAATTCCGCTGCTTGTTGTCATAATGTCACCTCTAGAGTTGAGTAATTACTGGCGACTCATTCTTTCTTTTAATAATAGTAGTAGTAAAAAAAATAAGTATGCTCTTTTTTATAACATAGCAATCATTTTACTAACAAGCGAATCCTGCATCGATTTACACATTTGATACTAAAATTTGCGATATCTTTCATAGATTAGGGATAAAACCGTCGAGCGCTTCAGAAAAGTCAACCACTTTTTGCGAACTATGATAAAATTATCGGCACTTACCCAATCTGTTCGAGAATGCATATTATGAAAAAAGCGGTTGTACTGTTATCAGGCGGCTTGGATTCAACAACCTGCCTAGCCCTAGCAAATTCCCAAGGTTTTGAATGTCATGCGATGAGTTTTTCCTATGGACAAAGACATACTGCTGAACTGCTGGCTGCAGCGCGTATCGCACAACATTATCAAGTGGCAAGCCATAAAATTGTTAACTTGGATACGGAATTATTTCGTAACTCCGCCTTAACCGATTCTTCACTCGATGTTCCCGACTTTCAAGACAGCTCGGAAATTCCGGTGACCTACGTTCCAGCACGCAATACTATTTTCTTGGCAATGGCTTTAGGCTTTGCTGAATCAATTGGCGCCCGAGATATTTACATTGGCGCAAGCTCCATAGACTATTCTCATTATCCCGATTGCCGCCCTGAATTTATCGCCGCTTTTCAAACTTTAGCTAATTTAGCAACGAAGGCAGGGGTAAGCGGTGACCCATTTACAATCCACGCCCCCTTACAACATTTAAGTAAAATTAAAACCATTGAATTAGGTTTAGGCTTAGGGGTGGATTACAGCTTGACGGTTTCCTGTTATCAAGCAGATGATGCCGGCAAAGCCTGTGGCAATTGCGATAGTTGCACCTTTAGAAAACGCGGTTTTGCTGGCGCCTGTGTCAGTGACCCGACACAGTATCAATAACCTTTAGTCGCATTCGCATGACACAGGCTAATGCGAGCGATGTCTGGCGCTGAATTTACACTTTTGTTACAACAAATTGAACATTTTTGATTCACGACATTACGAATCATTGTTATGATTTGTGGTGATGTATAACTATCATGGAGTGAATATATGGGACGTTTAAGAGACTTTGCCGTTGGCGCGGTAGAACTTCCAGGAACTATATTATTTGGTATCGCTAAGTTAGTTTTTGGCGCTACTGAAAAATATAAAGACGGTAAAGTTAAAAAAGACAAAGAAGGGAAGCCAATCGTATTTGCTGGGCTTTTAGGCTTAGTTTTAGAAGGTATCGGGGCATTGGGCAGAGGAATCTCTAGCATTGTTAACAATAATAAAGCAGCTATATCTACTGCTTTTTGGGCATCGTTAGCTATTGGTGGTGCCGTTGGTTTAACCCTGTACTTATGGCCAGCAGCTTTAACATTCGTAGCTGATTATGCCATTTATGGCTATTCCATCGCAGGCATAGTGGGTGCCGATCCACTACTGCAAATGGGCTTTGCGGCAACTCTGGCTTTTGCAGCGACCACCTTAACGACTTACGCTGTAGCATTCGTGGCTAATTCGATTTCTATGATTAAAAGTGCCTGTAATCCGCAACCTGAAGTGCCAGAAGAAAACCCTCAAGCAGAACACCAAAACACTCTAGTAGATAGTCCTAGAAGGTTAATGACTGGTTTAAGTGCCCAGCCACCTGTAACCAAGAAAGACACGACCCTAGAACCTGTACATACTAGTTCGCTGCATAAAAACGCAAAAGAAGAGGCAGAAAGTGTACCTGATATCATTTTAGATAATCAGAGCACGCTTCAAGGTGTTTAAGAGGCACAACAAAATTATCACCTTAAAACGCGGCTCTAGCCGCGTTTTTTATGCTCATCCAGTTTCCTGCAGCATTTAATCCCTATTTGCGTTATAATCGGGCGCTTTTATACCTAGGACATACTATGGGTGATGAGGAGTCATTGAACATGTCAATAAACCATACAGAACGTAAAATGTTAGTCACTAGTGCCCTTCCTTATGCGAATGGACATCTGCATTTAGGGCATTTGGTAGAACATATTCAAACCGATGTCTGGGTGCGTACGCACAAAATGTTAGGTATCCAATGCATTAGTGTCTGCGGAGACGATGCACATGGCACTCCCATCATGTTAAAAGCGGAGCAAATGGGCATTACTCCTGAAGCCTTAACCGCAGAAATCAAATTAAGCCACGAGCATGACTTTAAGCTTTTTGCCATCGACTACGACTGCTACCATACGACCCATTCCCCTGAAAATCAGGAGTTAGCCTCGGCTATTTATGAAAAGCTGCAGGCAAGTGGCTGCATCGTAAAAAAAACCATTCGCCAGGCCTTTGATCCACTGAAACAGATGTTCCTGCCGGACCGCTATGTGAAAGGGACCTGTCCCAAATGTGGTGCCAAAGATCAGTATGGTGATAATTGTGAAGTATGTGGCTCCACCTATTCGCCAACTGATCTTATTGATGCGGTATCGGCAATCTCTGGTGCAAAACCCATCGAAAAAGATTCAGAACATTATTTCTTTGACTTACCTCGTTTTGAAAACTTGTTAAAAGAGTGGACTCGCAATGGGCACCTGCAAACTGAGGTAGCGAATAAGCTTGATGAGTGGTTTGCTGCAGGCCTAAAACAATGGGATATTTCTCGGGATGCTCCATATTTTGGCTTCCCAATTCCTGGAACCACCGATAAGTATTTTTATGTTTGGCTGGATGCTCCTATAGGCTATATGGCCAGTTTCAAAAAATACTGCGATGAGCAAGGCGCATCCTTTGCCGAATTCTGGGATAAAGATTCTAAAACCGAATTATATCATTTCGTCGGCAAGGATATTGTTTATTTCCATGCCCTATTCTGGCCTGCAATGCTTGCTGCTAGCGATCATCGTCTGCCTACTGCAGTATATACCCATGGCTTTTTAACGGTTGATGGGCAAAAGATGTCTAAATCTCGAGGAACCTTCCTTGAGGCACGCACCTATCTGGATCATCTACACCCTGAATATTTACGTTACTATTTTGCGGCAAAACTCAATGGTCGCGTTGACGATTTGGATTTGAATTTTGAAGATTTCACCAATCGCATCAATGCCGATTTAGTTGGTAAAGTAGTAAATATCGCCAGCCGTTGTGCCGGTTTTATTAATAAGCGCTTTGAAAACCGTTTAAGCAATACCCTAAGTGAGCCGCAATTGTATGCGGAATTATTGGAAATACGCTCAGCAATTATTGATGCCTATGTAAGTCGTGATTATGCACGCGCCATTCGTCTCATTATGGATTGCGCAGATAAAGTAAACCAATACATTGATACTCATAAGCCCTGGGTACTGGCTAAAGAAGAAGGACGTTTGGCGGAAGTTCAAGATATTTGCACGATGGGTATTAATTTATTCCGCGTGCTAATGACTTATTTGAAACCCGTATTACCGATGATGGCACAGGCTGCAGAACAATTTTTAAATTGTGAGCCCTTAACGTGGGCAGCAATTGATGCACCCTTGTTAAACCATCAGCTTAATCCATTCCAACCCTTAATAACTCGTGTTGAAAAAGAAAAAATAGACGCCATGCTCGAGCAATCTAAACAGGTGACTAATGCCCTCAGTTAAAGAAATCGATGCACTTTTGCCACAAACTCAATGTGGCGAGTGCAATTATTCAGGATGCTTGCCTTATGCCGAAGCCTTGGCCCAAGGCAGCGCCACGATTAATAAATGCCCTCCTGGTGGAGTGAAAACCGTTAAGGCTCTTGCTGCATTGCTGAGTCTTGATGCAGCTCCGTATCTTGATGAGGTGATAGCAAATACTCGAGCGCCATCCGTAGCGGTTATACGCGAAGCAGATTGTATTGGGTGTACCAAATGCATTAAGGCCTGTCCTGTAGATGCCATTATTGGCAGTGGTAAATTAATGCATGCCATCATTAGTCATGAGTGCACTGGCTGTGGTTTATGCGTGACACCTTGCCCAGTGGACTGCATTGAAATGGTAACGCTACCGGAGCCGGACTATGATAAAGAGTTGGCACGTCAGCGCTTTAATGACAAACAAACCCGTTTATTACGTGATGAGCATCAAAAGCAACAGGCTTATCGAGAAAAACGGCTGTTAACGAAAAACTCGGCCAATCAGTCGCAAGACATCAAAGCCAAACAAGATTATATTCAACAAGCCCTGGCTCGCGTTAAGGCAAAGAAGGCACATGAATAAACAAAAGATTCGAGAAATTTTTACCCGTTTTCGTGAACAAAATCCTCATCCGACTACGGAGTTAGTCTATCACTCGCCCTTTGAGTTATTAATTGCAGTTATTCTTTCAGCCCAAGCAACAGACGTTAGCGTCAATAAGGCTACCGCAAAATTATTTCCGGTAGCTAATACACCACGGGGCATTTTAGATTTAGGCTTGGACCAATTAAAAGAATATGTTAAATCAATTGGCCTTTATAATAGTAAAGCGCAAAATATCATCAAGACTTGTGCCTTATTAATTCAGCATCACCATGGAGAAGTTCCCAGGCAGCGCGAAGCACTCGAAGCCTTACCTGGTGTTGGGCGTAAAACGGCAAATGTCGTATTAAATACGGCTTTTGGCGAACCAACTATGGCCGTGGATACTCATATATTTCGGGTCGCTAACCGCACGGGCATTGCTAAAGGAAAAACCCCTTTGGCGGTGGAACACGCACTAGTAAAAAACATCACCCCTGAATTTTTGCAGGATGCCCATCATTGGTTAATTTTGCATGGGCGCTATGTGTGCACCGCGCGCGCGCCTAAGTGCGCTACCTGCATTATCCAAGACCTTTGTGAATTTACCGACAAAAATCTTCCATAGCGCCCAAAAACACGCCAAGTCGAAAGAATTTCGTCACTCTGGTCGTGAAATTTCTACACTATGTAAAAATGATTGTTTAAGGGTATAGCATTCCTCAATTTTTGCCCCTAGAATGAAATTTCGATGTTTCAGGGAGAAATATTATGGGATGGTGGGATACAATCGTAAATGGAGCACAAATAGCAAAGGATGCTGTTACTGATACTGTAAAATGGGTTCGGGATTGGACCTACACCCCTGCGGTCAAAATTTCTACGTTTACAGTAAATATGATGTTTTCGACATTAGAGCAGGTACAAGCGTTAAAAACATCACTTCCAGCACTACGCTCAGAACAATCATATAAGATAGTCAAAGCAGCGGCTAATATCGCGGTCTACCAGATTGCGCCATTGATCCTAATCAATATGGCCAATACGTCCTTGCAAACAGCCGTTAGAACTGGACGTGAAAATGAAGAGGACGCTACTCTTTTATACAACACCATGGTGATTCCTGCAGCCACCGCCATTGATTGGATAGTTTGGGGATGGACTACCCAACGCTCCTCTCACATGCTCGCCCAGACCTTAGCCATTGATACCATGGGTGCTGCCGCGTTTAATACGACAAAGCCAAAAATTAAAGAACGCACGCCTTGCGAGTTAGAACATTGTAATTTTAAACGTAAGGTAAAAGGCTCGCTTCGTGAGTTTTTCATATTATTTTTAAATGATTTATTAACTGGGGGAGTAAGCTATCTACCCTATGCCGGTGAAATAGTCGCGCTCATATTAAAAACGGGCTTTGCTGGCGATCTAATTACTCGTGGTGCAAATCTAGATCGTTGCGAACGTCACCGAGCATCAGCAGAGCGCCCCAAAATATGGTCCTTAGGTTTCGCCTACGTGGTCGCGGAAATGCTTTTAGACAAAGCACTGGAACCGACCGTTGGCATACCGTCTTATGCAGTCCATAGAGCAATGCGCCACATGTTAATGCTCTTTTTTATTAATAATGCAACCCATATGAAGATCGACTATGTTCCTCCAGGAAAGTATGATTTATTAGACCCCGTGGTCGCTTATGGAAAAGCCAGTGGTATTTTGGCCGATGTCATTATTTCTGGTTCTAAAACAGAAATTGCCAGACTATTTCAACCAGAACCCAATAAAAAACCACTTATTTCCGTACCTGATATCTTAAGACGACTAACTGGGGTACTAAATAGTGATTTGGAACGATTAAACAGGCCAAAACCTGGTCCTTTAAAAATAGTAGCTAAAAAAATTGCTCCCAACATTTATTACGACTCCAAAGCGGCCATCAATGATCCAGTATTTCGCATTTTTTGGCCGGACATGCACGAACTGGGCCTCGATATTATCGAGATTGTAAAAACTGCCGGAATCCCTGTAGCAAATCTTACTCGCTCACACATACCCTTAGTTGCAGCCGCCATAAGAAATGCCGTACCAGAACTGCTGTATCAACGCTATGGCATCTCACCCAAGGTCACCGGCTTTCTTATAAACTTATGCTCTGATGAGGATTTTTGGAAATTTGTGCAAGCATTGCAACAATGGTTGCAACGCCATGACTTACGTGAAGCTCTCCCTCTGGCAACTGCTAGTGATTCGCAGCTGTCTGCATTACATGTATCCCGTGAAACCACCTCACCGATACCGGAAGAAAGCCAACCCCTACGGGTTCTAAATACAGAAACCCAGCCACTGGTCGATTTAAAAGTGGGCACGGAGCAAAATCAACGAGAATTAAACATCCATTCATTTCATCGAAGACCGAATCCAAAGAGAGATACAACACAAGGATCATCTACGTCAATGTCGTTGGGTAACGCATTACAGAACAATTATTTTTAAATAATAATTAGCTCAGCACTCAAGTTTGGACCTCCTTCCAGTGCTGGGCTTGACAGCCCTACATCAAGATGAACAAAAATCATTAATCATTGCCAAATGCTTTGCTGAATTATTACACCTTGCTATTTAAAGCACTCTAGTGCTATATTTGCGCGCGAATTAGCCCATTAAAATACACATTTTCAATATAATCGGAATATGAATCGAACATTGTCCACCCCCAAAGCACCAGGATTTTTGTGTTTGACTATAGTTATAGTTACCTTCCTGACCTTGCTCATTAATGTCTCATTTAAAATCGTTGTGTCGAAAGGATTGGTATTTTCTATTCATGCGATTATTTGCCCAGCAATTGCAGGTTTTTATCTTATCGCATTGCGTAAATGCACGCTGAAAGAGCAGCGACATATACTGAATATTTCACTCATGTCTTTATATGCCTTTTGTCTTGGCGTTTATGTATTAATTAACCTACCAACCGTAGGACACATGCGGGAAAATCCTGTCTACCAAATTGTGTTTGATGATCTTCCCAAAAAATTCTTTGCAGTGACCATTGCCTTTGTGCTCAGTTTTTATGTACCCCATCTCTTATGTAGTGCTAGGATTCCGAAGATTTTCTCCTCACCAAAACACTGCATGCTTTTAGCATTATTTGGTGGTTTGAGTTTTTTTATTTTGAATTTTTTCCTTTTATTTTTAGGTGAGCATCTTCATAACTTTAGCCAAATCATGCTCGATTCATTAATGATTGCCACATCCTTGCTATTAATTATAGGCATCATCTATTTAACGATTTATTTAAAATACCTACAGATTCCATTTACGTTACAACGCGATAATGAACCGTTTCCCCTCTGCTATTATTTGAGTAGCATCGCCTTGGTGATTATGTTAATTTGCCTGGCCTGCGAGTATCGTATTGTTACCTTATTTAATCGTCACTGGATTTTAGCTGCCAGCGCCTTGTTCTTTCCGGTTACCTTAGCGATTAGCACTTTGATTGGCGAATTATGGGGCTATCAAGCAAATTTAAGATTGAGCTTGATTATCATCGCTACTCAAGTAGTTTTTGATATTTTATTATCGGTCATTGTTATTCTTCCGTCGCCTTGTTTTTGTAACTCAGAATCATTTTATCAATATATTATGATGCGAAGATTGCCGGCAACGTTTCTAACCTTATCCGCAACCTTTATGAGTAATGCCTTGCTACTACATTACCTGAAGCGTCATGCGATACAACGGCCTTTACGTATCCTGATTGCGAATGTCTGCGCGAATTCATTATTATGTTTGATTGACTACAGCTTATTGTTTGGTGGGATTTATTCTTACGATCAAATTATTAATTTAGTCGTCAATGTTTGGCAGTATAAATTGTTTATCACTGTATTGTTGCTACCGTTGATTCTTAAGTTTTGCAATCAAATTGAAAAGAATGCCAGTAAAACCGTAGCTCGTATTAGCGCAGCGTAGTAACCGTTCGCAGTGTATGCAAATTTCGTCATTGCGAACAAAGTGAAGCAACCCAGGGTTCCGTGCTTCGAGCCCCTGGGTTGACGAAATTTGCACAAACCGCGAATAGTTGCGCAGCGTAATACGGGTTCATTCCCTGATTACGCAACACTTCATCCAGGCTACAACTATTATTAATCTTTTTTCACTGGGCGCTTCCAACCATAAATTGTTTTTTGCTTTGATTCTGTCAGGGTCAATTCACCTGGTGGAACATTCTTACGAATGGTACTACCCGCACCAACAGTGGCATTAGCACCAATCGTTACTGGAGCCACTAATTGGGTATCTGAACCAATAAAAGCACCATCTTCGATCACCGTCTTATGTTTATTCACCCCATCGTAATTACAGGTAATCGTACCCGCACCAACATTAACTTTTTTCCCTAGTTGCACATCCCCTAAATAACTCAGGTGGCTGGCCTTACTGCCTTCATCAAAGAGCGCCTTTTTGGTTTCCACAAAGTTACCAATCTTGCACTTTGCCGCCAATTGTGTCCCAGTGCGTAAACGTGCGAAAGGCCCTATTGCGCACTCATCACCAATAATACACCCTTCCAACACACTGTTCGCATAGATTTCAGTACCCGCGCCAAGCGTTACATCAGTCAAAACGCAGTTAGGCCCAACAACACAACCCTCGCCCAAAACCACCTTCCCATTGAAAACACAGTTCACATCAATGAAAACATCTTTACCACAAATTAACTCCCCGCGCAGATCAAAGCGATGAGCGTCGGCAATAGCGACTCCTTCCAGCATCAATCGCTCTGCCTCACGGCGTTGCCAGATACGTTCTAATTGCTGTAATTGTAAGCGATTATTAACGCCATTAATCTCGGACACATCCTTCGTTTTTAGGGTAGCAATAATAGCCTCATCCGCCACCGCCAGGGCAATAATATCGGTTAAGTAATACTCCTGTTGCGCGTTTTTATTACTTAATCGAGGCAACCAATGCGCTAGATTTTCTGCTTTTGCGCAACAAATACCCGTATAAATTTCTTTAATATTCTTTTCTTGCTCATTTGCATCTTTTTCTTCTACAATGGCATAAACTTTGCCTTGAATGTCTCGAATTATACGCCCCAAACCAAAGGGGTTTTCAAGGTGGGCAACTAAAAGTGCCAAAACGGATTGATGAATATCAGCTGGTTTGCTACATTCAACTAAAGATCGAAGGATATCTGCTTGAATGAGTGGTACATCAGCAGATAAAACAAGAACTTGTGCTTGTGGCGGAATATGAGGTAGTGCCTGCATTAATGCATGTCCCGTACCTAACTGTTCTGCCTGATGAACCCAATGCACAGGTAAGTCAGGGAGTGAGTTCTTAATTTGTTCACCACCATGACCATAAATAACATGGATTGCATCAGGGTTTAGTTGCTGTGCAGTTTCCACTACTCTAACGAGCATGGGCTTTCCAGCAACCTGGTGAAGCACCTTAGGGGTACTGGAATACATTCTTTTGCCCTGTCCTGCAGCTAATATTACGACGTGTAGATTCATGAGATTTGTTATTCCCTAGGTTAAAACAATAACAGGTATGCAATGAAGCAATTTTTACGTTATCAGTAGATTAAGTTTTGTTTATGATAAACAAATTGCATTTAAAGGAGTAGAGCAATGACGATATTTGTTAAAGCAGCTAAGGATCTAATTAATAGAGTTTTACTGAAGTCGATTGAAGATTCCATCGCCGAAGATAAAAAAACTTTATTGAGCTGGTTTAGAGATAAGGATCTTTCTGAAAAACAACGGGAGCTAACCCGCGCATTACAAAAAGAAATTGACGCCTTTGACAATCTAAATTCCGATGAACGTAGTCTCGCAGCCTTAAAAAAACTGATTACAGACACTGATCTTATTGTACAAGAACAACGGAAACTCAAACAATGGCCTCGGGGTCATCTGAATGACACATTGACCAATATCAACTCAACACTAGATCGATTTTATAACATGATTTCCACTCAGACATTCAAACTGGCTGATCTAGGAGACAATGCGGAACCATTCAATATTCTTTGCTTTTATGCTGCTTATTATTTAGGTGAAAATATTATGTGCCCGGTTGAAGAGGATATCTTTACCAAGGCGCTTGATGCAATTGCTAGTAAAGTTTCCACCTCACCCATCGAGATCAGAGCTCAAAAAGAGGAATGTTTAATTAAAAACCTTATCGATTGTAAGAAAAAACTCGATGGTTTAGATACCGAACGAGATGAGTATACGGATCTTTGCCTAACCTTTGTTACTGACGCAATAAAAGCAATTACGCGAGAAAATGCAGAAATTTGTGAAGAGTCAAAGCCCGTTGCCTCATTACCAATCGTGTCCTTCTCCGGACTTGGACTCAATGTGAAAGCGTCACCGATTAAACCCAGCAGAGGGCGTTTAAGAGTAGCGATGGACAATGCAAGTGATGATATTAAGGATTTGTGTGCGGAAAACAAACCCAAAGCCGCCCTAAACATGTAATAAACGAGGTTTGCGCTATCTCGAAATTTTTTAATACAACTAAAAGCCCGTCATTGCGAACGAAGTGAGGCAACCTAGGGTACAGTGCCTCGCACTTCTGGGTTGCTTCGCTTTGTTCGTAATGACGGCGACGTGTTTTAGACAACATATCAAGACATCAACTCCCCACACAGGTTCATTTCCATCATTGTTTTTATCTGAGTAATATCCAATTTTTTACTCAATAAATAGAGTAACTTACAATGCGCTGCCTCTGGGGTCATATCATGACCACTAATAAGCCCTGCTTGCTTTAGGGTATGTCCTGTCGCATATTGATCCATCTCAACTCGCCCTTCTTGGCATTGGGTGCAATTGATAATAATGACACCTCGCGCACAAGCATCTTTAAGCAAATTCAAAAAGCGTGGATCATTATTTTGTGCATTCCCTGCGCCATAAGTTTCCAAAATTAAACCACATAGGGGCTGATTTAAAATATACGCCAAAACATCTGAAGCAAAACCTGGAAAGAGCCGGAAATTAGCAATGAATTGTGGTTCTACCGTTTGCAAACGAAATGGATTTGCGGAAGGCTGCAATAAAAGCTCATGGTGAACTTTTATATCGATTCCTATGGTCGCTAAATGCGGATAATTGGGTGAACCAAAAGCATTAAATCCTTGTGCACTAATCTTTTGCGTACGATTGCCACGCAATAAATGCTGATTGAAATAAATGCACACCTCATTAATTGGTTGATGCGCGCAAAGCCATAGCGACGTAACAATGTTATCAATTGCATCATTACGCACCTCCGATAGAGGAATCTGAGAACCGGTGATAATGACCGGCTTAGCTAAATTTTCCAACATAAACGATAAGGCCGAAGCCGTGTAAGCCATCGTATCGGTGCCATGAAAGACAATAAAGCCATCAAAGGCATCATAATGATCCGCAATATCCTTAGCAATGCGATTCCAATCGCTTACGGTCATATTTGATGAATCCAGTAAGGGATGATATTCCTTGATCGTATATTCGGGTAAGTCCTGATGTTTTAATAATGGAATTTGCTTTAAAGCAGAAGCAACATATCCCAGTGCAGGTTCATATCCATTTTCAGTTTTAATACAACTGATCGTTCCACCGGTATTAATAATTAAAATATGTTTATTCATCAGACTTTAAATTTGAGTATTTGTCCTACATTATATATCTAACATGGACAAGGTTAAAGCAAAGTGCTCCCTTGTTTTATTAATCCACATAGCCAGACTGAGGGTTAATTAGCTCCATTTTTTCAATATTTTAACGATACTGATATTTTTTTTAATAATAATGCCAGATTTAATTGCCAAGTTCTTGCAGTTTATGGAAAAATCAAGGTATTAGCGATTTAGTCTAAACAGTGACATCATGGTGATTGATCGTGCCGGTTATCGGTTGAATGTAGGTATTATCCTAGTCAACGACCAAAACAGAGTATTTTGGGGAAGACGAAGTGGACATGATGCCTGGCAATTTCCACAAGGTGGACTAGCTGCTGGGGAAACATCAATACAAGCCATGTTCCGAGAGTTACATGAAGAAATAGGATTAGATAAAGAAGATGTTGATGTGATAGGCTCTACTAAGCGTTGGCTTAAGTACAGACTTCCAAAACAATATCTGCGTCATGGCAGTGAGCCCTTAGTAATTGGCCAAAAGCAAAAATGGTTTTTACTAAAACTTGTTGCCAGTGAACAAAAGGTAAAACTGGACCTGAGCGATTCGCCGGAATTTGATAGCTGGCGTTGGATCGATTTTCATGAGCCAGAAGGGCAGGTTATCTTTTTTAAGCGTCAAGTTTATTCTCAGGCCTTAAAAGAGTTGGAACCTTTATTAAAAAAAAATCGTCGTACTCCCTACGGTATGAAACGGAAAAAGAGGTAATCATTGGCGTAGATGCTTAAGGTACTGAAACGAATAGTTCAAGAAGTCACCGCAGCCCAACAGCTCTCAGAGGCCCTTGGCATTTTGGTGCAACAAATTAATAAAGCCATTAATGCCGAGGCCGTCTCCGTTTACCTTATTGATACCAAACATGCTGAATACGTACTCATCGCGACAGAAGGCTTAAATAAGCAAGCCGAGTCTCGAGTACGTGTCGCTCTCGACAGTGGCTTGATTGGCCAAGTAGGGCGACGTGAAGAACCCATTAATCTGGAAGACGCCCCCTCTCACCCTGATTTTTATCACCATTCCTTATTAGGTGAGGAACGCTTTAAAGCGTTTCTTGGGGTTCCCATCATCCAACATCGTAAACTCTACGGTGTTTTGATTATTCAGCAAACCGAACAGCGCTGTTTTGATGATACAGAAGAATCCTTCTTAATTACGCTGGCCGCCCAGCTGGGCGGTATTATTGCCCATGCCGAAGCTACTGGTGAATTAGCCGAATTAACTCAGCCCAAACCCATGGGTGGCGTGGAAAAAATTGAAGTCAGCTCCACCTCTTTAGCAGGGGTTGGTTCTGTTCCTGGCATCGGGATTGGTACCGCGGTTGTGGTATACCCCCCTGCAGATATTGACGCTGTTCCTCGCCATCCGGTAGAAACCTTGGATGAAGAGATCAGCACTTTTTATGAAGCCTTAGAAGCGACTCGAGATGACATGCTGCGCTTAGGACGACGCATGAAGGCGGTGGTTGCAGAAGAGGAACACGCATTATTTGATGTGTATTTACGTATCCTGGATAAAGACAGTTTAGGCGCGGAAGTCGTACATGTAATTCGCGAAGAAAAAATCAGTGCTCAAGCAGCTTTAGCCACCGTAATCAAAAAGCATGTGGCTCAGTTTGAAAGCATGGAAGACTCCTATCTGCGAGAACGAGCTAGTGATTTTCGGGATCTGGGCCGACGAGTATTGGCGGCTTTGCAATGGTCACAACATGAAGAAATAGTTTATCCAAATCGTACCATTTTGATTGGCGATGAAGTAACCGCAGCAGCCCTTGCTGAAGTGCCTGAAGGTTGCTTAGCAGGTGTTGTTTCTGCCAAGGGTTCGAATAACTCTCATGTCGCTATTTTAGCGCGTGCCTTAGGCGTACCCACCGTGATGGGGGTTCGTGGTTTAAAACTAGAGTATGTTAGCCGCCGCGCCATTATTGTGGATGGTTATTTTGGACAGGTACATGTTTCGCCATCGAAAGCCGTATTAACTGAATTTAAACTTCTAGAACAAGAAGAACAGGCGCTAAATCAAAGTCTGGTCAGTCTTCGCGATAAACCTGCAGAAACCACAGACTGTTATAAGATTTCCTTACAGGTGAATACGGGGCTTGCTATGGATGCCGGTCTATCCATGAGTGTGGGCGCTGAAGGGGTTGGTTTATACCGCTCAGAAGTTCCATTTATGAGTCGTGATCAATTCCCCTCCGAAGATGAGCAAACCATTATTTATCGTCAAACCCTGAAAGCATTCGCCCCACGTCCTGTGACTATGCGTACCCTCGACATTGGTGGCGACAAAGTTTTGCCCTATTTTCCGGTGGAAGAAGATAACCCCTACCTGGGTTGGCGTGGTATACGCGTTACCCTTGATCATCCCGATGTGTTCCTTATGCAAGTACGGGCCATGATGCGTGCCAGTGAGGAATTAAATAACTTGCGTATTATGCTGCCCATGGTGACCACACTGAGTGAGGTAGAAGAAGCAACTTATCTGATTGACCAAGCTTATGCTGAGTTGCTGGAAGAAGGTTGTAACATCGCCAAACCCAAATTAGGGGTGATGATTGAAGTGCCTGCTGCCGCTTATCTTGCACGCGAAATCGCCAAACGTGTCGACTTTATTTCCGTCGGCAGTAACGATTTAACCCAATACTTTTTAGCGGTAGATAGAAATAATGCACGAGTAGCAAGTCTCTATGACTCCATGCATCCTGCCATGTTGCGCGTTTTACTTAAAGTAGTTGAGGGAGGCCATGCGGCCGGGGTTGAAGTGAGTATTTGTGGTGAAATGGCCAGCGATCCTTTAGCCGTAATTTTATTAATTGCTATGGGCTTTGATACCTTAAGCATGAACTCAGCCAGCTTACCCCGTGTAAAATGGGTAATTCGTAATTTTGCGATTGCCAATGCACGTAAAATTCTTGCTGAAGTACTTGAATTCGAACATCCCGCAGAAATTCGTCTGCATTTAGAAAAAGCATTGGAGGCAGAAGGCTTAGGCGGCTTAATTAGAGCTGGGAAATCCCTATAGTGACGATTGCAATCCTTCATGGAGTCATTTACTTATTAATTGGCGCTTTTACAGGAATTGTTGCTGGTTTATTTGGGATTGGTGGTGGTTTAGTGGTCATTCCAAGTTTAGTCTTGGTCTTTCAACAAATGGGTGTTATTCCAGCTAATATGATCATGCATGTTGCCGTTGGCACGTCGTTGGCCATCATGATTATTACCTCGCTTTCAGCGGTCAGATCGCACCACAAGGTGGGCAATGTTCTATGGTCAGTACTGCAGAAATTATGGCCAGGCCTGGTTGCAGGGACAATATCAGGCTCTGTTCTTGCAGCGAAGATACCTAATGCTTGGTTAAAAACATTCTTTGGTATTTTTTTACTTTTTGTTGCCATCAAAATGCTGTTCGATAAGCCCAACGAGCATTCTGAATCATTTCCTAAACAATGGATAATCTTCATCATCTGCTTTTTTATCGGCCTTACTTCCGGATTGCTCGGGGTTGGTGGGGGAATTTTAATCGTCCCCTTCATGACTTACTGCGGCATCCCTGCACGTAAAATTGCGGGCATATCCAACTCCTGTGCGTTTACTATTGCCCTGATTGGCACGATAACCTTTATTATCACGGGTCTCCATGAAACAGCAGCAATCCCCTATACCCTCGGTTATGTTTACTGGCCAGCCATTCTTCTCGTTGGCGCTACCAGCAGTATGTTCGCCCCCATAGGGACGAAATTGCACTACAAATTACCAGTCCATCAATTAAAGTATGGCTTTATCGTATTGCTTATTTTAACCTCATTAAAAATGCTTCTCTAAAGGAATTTATCGCTTATGCTCCACTACCCCTACATTAATCCAGTTGCGTTTTCACTAGGCCCCATCCAAGTACACTGGTATGGCTTAATGTACCTCATTGGCTTTGTTAGCGCCTGGCTTCTCGCTCATTGGCGCATGAAACACTATAAATTAGATTGGAATTCAGACCAAATTAGTGATTTGATTTTTTATGCCGCACTAGGCGTCATCATCGGCGGTCGTGTTGGCTACATGCTCTTTTATGACTTTCCCGCATTAATCCATACCCCAATGTCATTATTTAAAATCTGGGAAGGAGGAATGTCATTCCATGGTGGTTTATTAGGTGTTATTGGTGCTTTATGGCTATTTGCACGCAAATACAAACGTCCCTTTTGGGAAGTGGGTGATTTTATTGCACCTTTAGTGCCCATCGGCCTTGGCGCTGGGCGTGTTGGTAACTTCATTAATGGTGAACTCTGGGGTCGGGTAACCGATGTTCCTTGGGGCATGATCTACGACCATGTTGACAACCAACCCCGCCATCCCTCAGAAATCTATGAATTTGGTTTAGAAGGTATTGGTTTATTTATCTTAGTCTGGTGCTATGCCAACAAGGCCCGCCCTGTTGGCCGAGTTTCCGCTGTTTTTCTTATCGGTTATGCGGTATGCCGGATTATTGCGGAATTTTTCCGTCAACCCGACCCACAATTAGGTTATCTTGCATTTGGATGGTTAACTATGGGTCAAATTTTATCCCTTCCTATGATACTATTGGGACTTTGGTTATGGTGGCGAGCTGAACGATGAAAACATACTTGCAATTATTAGAACATATTTTACAACACGGAACTGAAAAAACAGACCGTACAGGTACTGGAACCTTATCCGTCTTTGGCCATCAAATGCGTTTTGATTTACGTCAGGGTTTTCCTTTGGTAACCACCAAAAAGCTACACATGCGCAGCATTGTGCATGAGTTACTATGGTTTTTAAAGGGCGACACGAATATTGCCTACCTCAAGGAAAATGGCGTCTCCATTTGGGATGAATGGGCTGATAGCAATGGCGATTTAGGCCCCGTCTATGGCAAACAATGGCGCAGCTGGCCCACCGCAGATGGTCGCCATATTGACCAGCTCAGTGAAGTACTTGAGCAAATCAAAAGAAATCCCGACTCTCGGCGCTTAATTGTCAGTGCTTGGAATGTAGGGGAACTCGACCAAATGGCATTAATGCCCTGCCATGCTCTGTTTCAATTTTATGTAGCCAATAACACCCTGTCATGCCAATTGTATCAGCGTTCTGCGGATGTCTTTTTAGGCGTGCCCTTTAATATTGCCTCCTACGCCCTGCTAACACATATGGTGGCAGAACAATGTGGGCTGGAAGCCGGTGAGTTTATTTGGACGGGTGGCGATTGTCATTTGTATTTAAATCATTTAGAACAAGCACGTACCCAGTTAAGTAGAGAGCCATTTCCTTTGGCTCAATTACATATCAAACGGAAAGCAAATTCCTTATTTGATTATACTTATGAAGATTTTGAGTTTGTGGATTATCAATCCCATCCTCCAATTAAAGCACCAATTGCTGTGTAATCGTATCTTCGTCGTCATCATCTAGCCCCAAAGAAAAGCCTGGAGAGGAAGGCGTACTCCCAACGCTTCTCGTTGACGAGTGGTTTGGGGTGTACGCTCCGAAAGAGAGGCCTGGAGAAGGATGGGCGCTGCCACTTTTAGTTGACGAATGCTCTGGTGTGTAAACGCCTAAAGATAAACCTGGAGAAGGATGAGCACTGTCACCTTTAACTGACCGTTTGGGGGTGTGAACACCTGAATAAAGGCCAGGAGAAGGGGGCGTACTAGCGGTTGATGAGGACGGCTCACCATCAAAAAACGCGGGAGAAGAGGACGTACGACGCGATTGAGTCGGAGTATTTACGCCCAAAGAAAGACCAGGAGAAGGAGGAGTGCTACCAGTTCCTACCCATTTTTTAGGTGGTGTTCTTGGAGCGTAATCATCCTCATCTACCCGTAACCCCTCAGTTACAGTGGTATTTATACCCGCATTGCCTATATAGATATAAGTATCCTGATTAAGAATGCCATTGCCAGAATCAGCTGCAGACAAAATTGGTTCTTCCTCTGGTGGAACAGTCGAACTACCACAGCAAAAAATTGTTTTTAATATTTCAAATATAGTCATAAAAAATAATCCTCTAAAATGAACCGGTAGCGTAGCTCTAAAGAATTACGTTACCCTTAGCGATTTATCAAATTGCTGTTCAACATCATTCACATTATTTTGGCTGTGAGTCACATTAAAAAAACCATGCCCGCGAACCAATAATGAGACACCTACCGCCAATAGACCTACGCAAGTTAGCGCAACAGCAATATTCGCAAGGACAACTTTCCAATACTGGCGATGAGGGGACATTAATTGATCTTGAGAGTGCAGCTTATTATGAAACTCGGCTACAAAAGCTCCCTTATTTTGCTCTTCAGGCGACGCTGTATAATAGTCTTTTAAATCATTAGTTAACTCTATGGCCAATTGCATGGCTGCATTTGCTTTTTCAGAACCTGTTGATTTTAAAAGCAAACCATAAGCATGCATTGCCTTAAGACTGGCCAGTAAGCCCGCTAACTCAACAGGCGCTTGCCAAGCATTAAAATCATAATTATCCAGTTGTAGTGGAACAGACTGTGGACTTGGCTCAGCGTGAGGGATCGGGGAAACAAAACCCTCACTGGTTGATTCTGGCTGTTCCTGTCTAGAAACTAATTCGTCAACTAGCAATGAAGCATCTGTAGATGACTCTTGTTGTTCTTGAACATTAGAGTTATTCATTACTTTACTTGGCTCGGGAACACTCCATGCCGTTAAATCCGCTTCAGGAATAGCTTTTTGCAATGCCACAACGGCTGCCCTGGTAAAAATCCCCCATTGAGCAAATGAATTATTCTCGGGGGCAACGGGCGAACCACTAACACTGAATTTTATCTCATTATTTTGATACGATGAGCGGAATAAACTCGCATCATTAGTTCTCAAAGCCTTCATCAACACACAATAAGTGGTAATACGAGGATCAGAGTACGTCACTCTTGTCGCATTATTTTCGTCGAATTTCAGTCTTGGAAAATCTTGTTGATCTAACTGATCGAGATACATAGTAAATTCGCGGTAAATTTGCCTCGCAGCCTCTCTGCGACTGCTATCTTTCGTGTGATCCCAAACACTTCCGTATGCATTTTTAACAAACCGAGAGACCGCGGCAACAGCAGGATCAACCGCTACAATTTCAGTCTGGACATCGGAAGCAAAGTTCACTTGTTTTTCTTTTTTTTCTTTTTTTGGTGGCATAAGTTCAACAATAGCGTTAATTAAAAACGCGGAGTGTACTTTATATGTTGTTCAATTAAAAGCACAAAGCAAAAAATATGGGCACAAATAATTGTTGTAAATTCAATGTGGTTATAAATGGTTAAACTTGTTCTCAATGAGCTCACTCATAAACGTTTGGAAAGGAAGCACCGCCATTAAGTTAAGGAAAGATGCTGAATGACCTCTTAATGGCAATGCTAGCTAGACCCACTTGAGAATTTGCGGTGGATTGTGAGTAGTAGCTAATGTAGGCGTTGCTGGCCAACCAAGAATAATCGGAGCAACGGCCGTCATATTTTCCGATATTCCTAACTCTTTTTTCCATTCAGGTAAATTTAACGCAGGAACTGAAAAGCCAATAACACAGGAGGCAAGATCAAAGCTCAGAGCTGAAAGCATTAAATTTTCAGCGGCCAACCAACAATCAGCACTAACAAACTCACCCTTAAACCTACTGCAGATAACGATTAAAGCAGGCGCATTGTAGAAAACATTGAATTCTTTTTGTTGCACCACTTGCAAAATATGTTCTTCCTGAAGGTCTTTATGTTCCTTTGTGCTCGTTAGTAACTTAGCACTATCTGAGATACGATCTAATAAGGATTTATCTTGAATCACCACAAATGCTCTGGATTCTTCATGAAGTGCGGAAGGAGCATGGGTTGCTGCCTCTAAGAGCTGATTAATAATCTCTGCATCAACTTTATGAGGTAAATAATTACGCACCGCTCTGCGATTATATATAGCATCTATTACATCAATTTTGTTGCGCTTTATTGATTCCGCCCTTTCCATAATCGGCTCCTTAGCTTTTTCTAGATTATAGCATATCGACATGAGAACACGGCTTAACTTATACCTACAGCACATCCGTTGGTCATCTCCATAACTTTATGTGCTGCTTTTCCATCCTGCTTATTTACAACCTGAGACAGCTCTAATAAGATGAGTTACGAATAGAGCAATGGAGTTGAACATGTCGTTTTCGATGTATGATCTTACTGTCCCTGTGATGCTACGCAATTTAGGCATCCTCTCTGAATATATGGATAAAGCTACTGCTTACGCGATTGAAAAGAATATTGATCCCTCAGTATTAATTAACGCCCGTCTTGCGCCTGACATGCTCCCTCTATCAGGGCAAATTCAGCGCTTTAGTGATAATTGTAAAGGGGGTATTGCCAGGCTCGCTGACATAACTGCTCCGCGCTTTCCAGATACCGAATCGACTTTCGACGAGCTAAAAGAACGCCTTACGAAAACCGCTACATTCCTGCAGGATATTAAGCCCGAACTACTTAATGGTGATGACAGTCGCCTTGTAGAAATCAAAGTACGCCAGGAAAGTATTTCCCTCAGTGCTCGTACTTATTTATTGTCTATGTTGCTTCCGAATCTATTTTTTCATCTCACAACCACGCACGATATTTTACGCCATTATGGGATGAATATTGGAAAAATGGATTATTTAGGGTACTCAAATTAGGACAACGTACCGACATACCCTGCCCAAAAAGATTGCTTTATTTCCGATGCTGGGCTTTACAGCCCAGCCTACATCAGACAAGTACAAATAGTGTTATTTGCTTCCCTCAAAAGAAGTACGAATACTATCCGGTAAGGGTACGGATTTATTTCGCGTATAATCCACCCATACGACTTTACAGCTGCCCTGAGCCATTAATACTTCATCTTGATACAAGTCATGATCCATCATCATGCTGGAATTGCCCATGTTATATATTCTGGAGCGTAAAGTTACAGTAGCAGGGTACACAACAGGTTTTAGATAAGTACAGGCAACATGAACAACCACCGGCCCCATTTGCTCCGTCATATTTATATTAAGCTCGCGTAGCCACTCAATACGAGCCTCCTGAAAATAGTCAAAATAGCGTGCATTATTTACATGACCCAATGCATCCATATCACCCCAAGCAATGGAGAAGGTTTTTTCGTGTACAGTAATTTTATTTTCAGTCATGATAAGTCCATAGGATCAACATCCACATTCCAGCGAATGCCACTAGTTAATCTATTCATTGTTAACCACTCTCGCAATTGTGTCAAAGAGCTCTTTAATACTTTTCGAGACGGCGACTTAATTAATAATTGCATGCGGTATTGATTTGCTTTACGCGCTAAAGGCGCAGGCGCAGGCCCCATGATGGTCAAGGGATGATTTAGCATTTGCTCCTTCGTTGCGCGCAAAAAGTTTAAAACACTGCTTGAAACGTTCCCTTGAGCGCGAATCACGGCAAGATAATGATACGGAGGTAGCTGCGCTTGCTGACGTGTAGTTAGTAAGGCATCAGCAAAGGGTTCGTAGCCTTGCTGAATCAATAAATTCAATAAGGGATGATCAGGTAAATGCGTTTGGATGATTACCTGCCCCGCTTGCTCTGCCCGCCCCGCTCGCCCAGACACCTGTGTGAGTAATTGCCCTAACTGCTCCAAAGCGCGAAAATCCTGATTGTATAATCCTGAATCGGCATCCAGTACCACCACCAGAGAAAGACGCGGGAAATGATGCCCCTTTGCCAGCATTTGCGTGCCGACAATAAGCTGCGCCTCCCCCCTTTGGATCCTATCCAAATGTTCATCTAAGGCATGTTTTTTACGTACTGCATCACGGTCGATACGTACCACCTTCGTATCTGGAAAATAGGAGCTCAAAAATTCATGTACCCGTTGTGTTCCCGCCCCCACAGGAATCAACTCATGACTTTGGCAACTACGACAATGATCAGGGGTACGTTGGGTCAACCCACAATGATGACAAATCATTTGTCCAACCTGTTTATGCAAGGTTAAATGGCTATCACAGGCACGGCAGTCCGCCATCCACCCACATTGATGGCATAATAAAACAGGAGCAAAGCCTCGGCGATTAATAAACACTAAGACCTGATTTTGCTTTTGCAAATGCTCTTTAATCACCTGCAGTGTCGGGGAGGCTAAACCATGTTGTAGCGTTTGTGCCCGCAAATCAATCAGCTGGTAATGCAAGGGAGTGGTAGATAAGGCCTTATAGGTCAAGCGTAAGCGCTGATATTTATTTTGTTTGCAATTATATAAACTTTCCAAACTCGGCGTTGCAGAGCCTAAAATAATCGGGATATTTGCCAGATGCGCGCGCATTAGCGCGGTATCGCGCGCCGAATAACGTACGCCTTCCATTTGTTTTAATGAGGCATCATGCTCTTCATCAATCACAATTAAGCCTAAATTAGGCATGGGGGTAAAAATAGCCGCCCGCGTGCCAATAACCATTTGTACTTTATTTTCTTTGGCTAATTGCCAAGCAACTTGCCGTTCGGATTCATTTAAATTGGAGTGAATGACGGCAATAGGCTCTTTAAAACGTGCAGTAAAACGAGCGAGTAATTGTGGGGTTAAGCCTATTTCAGGAACTAATACTAAAACTTGTTTCCCTTGTGCTAAAACTTGGGCAATTACCTGTAAGTACACCTCCGTCTTACCACTGCCAGTAACCCCCTGCAACAAAAAGCATTGATACTGGTGCAACTGTTCACTGATAGCAGCAACAGCAACGGCTTGCTCAGGATTCAATGGCAAAGGCTGGGATGGCGTCGTATTCACCTGAGTCGGCAAAATATCCTGTTGCGATAAAATGACCACACTTGCAGCTAATAATTTAAGTAGCTGGCTTGACGTAAAACCCTGTTGCACCAGCACCTGCTTACTTACCGGCTCCGTTTGGGTTGCTAAAAAGTCCACCAACTCCAATTGCTTACGCGCTCGTGCTGGCACTATTTTTTTTGCCTCATCAACGGTCAACGCTAATTGGTAAAAATCACCTTGAGGCAATTGGCAGACCTGCCCTAAGCGATATTTTTTAGGTAAGGCTAAAGGCAACACTTCAGATAATGCGGATTGGTAATAGGTTCCTATCCAGGTACATAAAGCCAATAAATCATCTTGGATTAACGGCTCGCTATCGATTACTTCACTAATACTTTTTAACGGGGTAGTTACTTCTGCTAGTTCAAGTTTGCCTACCACAACCCCCAAGCGTGTCTGCTTGCGGAAAGGCACCCATACTCGCCCACCGATACAGGGACTAAGTCCTGCCTCGGCTTCATAATCAAAAAAATCACGGCTGGTATGAGGAATACAAACCTGATAAACCGTTTTCATGCAGGTCTTTGCCATTCATGGCTTGCAGATTGCCCAGGAGCCGAAAATACCTTCACCACCACTTTATCAATGCGATGACGGTCTAATTCTTCCGTTTCTTTAATTAATTCATTAACAAACCAACGTGATAACTCTTCTACCGTAATATTGGTTACTGGTAGCATGGTTACATCTTCTTTTAGAAAAGGGATTTTTTTATGATTAAAAGTAAAATAATAATACTCTTCGTCTTCAGCATATTCTAAAAAAGGGGAGAATTGCGGCATTAAAAAGGTTTGATTCAAATAACTGCATAAAGTATGAATGCGCCTTTTGTAATAACGATAATCAAAAGTCATGCCATTTTCTTCAACCCAGGTTGTTAAGGCAAGGTAAACACCATACATATGACCATGCAAAGGCTCTCGCTCAGTGGCAGAAAAAATAGTCGTATGCCCTGCCGAAAACTTCATTGATTCTTTCTGTAACTCGACCGTAGTCAGGTATTTTTGTATCATCATAAACTCACTCGTTTATCTAATAGTTGAAACCCAATTAAATCGATGTCCATATCCTTATTTAAAGCGATTACTTTAAACAACTCCCCCATCTCACTAGGTAAGGTCAACTGTTTTATGGCTTGTTTTGCTTTGACTTGTTCTACTTCATCATCCAGGGTATTAATTAAGCCTAGCAAACCGTTGGCCAGCAAAAAAGAAGCTTGGTCAGTATAACCTGCAACATGAAAACCCGCCTGTTGTGCCGCTTCCGCCACATGCGTAAAGTCTACATGGGCGGTAATATCCTGCGCTCCTGGATGCAATAAAGGATCCGGATGACTTTGGTGTTGATAATGACACATCAAGGTTCCTTGACGACGGTCTGCATGATAATACTCATGACGAGGAAAACCATAGTCAATTAATAACACGGTCCCTTGATTCAAGCTACGGTAAATATTTAAGATCCAATCATCAATAAACAGATTCACCTCAGAAAGATAAGGTAACGTTTCGATGTTCAATCGTTGCTGGATGTAAGTCCGTAGCGGTGAATTGTCACAAGGTTTAAATACTTCTTTTAATTGCTGCTGCTCATCTAGGATAACATAACTTTCTAAAATGCCTGCTTCGCTTAGCATAAAACGATGCACCGGCATGGCATCCAAGACTTCATTCGCCAAAACAACTCCATTAAATGGGGTTTCTGGCCACTGTTCTAACCAAATGACTTTATCGGCCAAATGGGGAATTTTTCCTTGGATAAGCTCGGTCTGGCGATGGCGTAAATTAGCACTTACTTCTAAAATATAATACTTTTCAGGCAAGCAATTAAGTGTTTCCAGATGAGCCAATAAAGCCACGCAAAGTGCACCACTTCCGGCACCAAACTCAAGAATATTGGGAGATTCCAGAACCTGCATGATTTGCTGGCATTGATTCGCCAGAGTTTGTCCAAAAAGTGGGCTTAGCTCTGGAGCCGTAATAAAGTCACCATGCTTACCTAATTTTTGCAACCCGGAACTGTAATAACCCTCTCCCGGTGCATATAAAGCCAATTGCATAAATTCCACAAAAGGAAGCGCTTGTCCGTCACTAAGCCGTGCTTGTAATGTTTGTTGTATACTCATAACTTATAAATAATGTCGTTAAATACTGCCATTTATCCTTGGCATTTTTCTAGAGTGGGGAACATACATTGAATCCAATAAACAAACAAGCGGCAAAAGTAGCTTTAGTCACTGGAGGAGCCCGGCGTATTGGCGCCGCCATTGTGAAAAAACTACATAGTGCAGGATACAAAGTAGCAATTCATTGCCGTTATGCCTTCGCCGAAGCGCAAGAGCTTGCGGACCAATTAAATGAGCAACGCCCAGATAGTGCCCTTGTTTTACAAAAAGAATTAACCGAGGCTCATGCCGCGCACGACCTTATGACAGCCATTAGCACTTGGGCAGGACAATTGCATTTGCTGGTAAATAATGCCTCTGTTTTTATACGCAGTGATTGCCATCAGGCCGAAGAACAAAATTGGGATCTTCTTTTTAATGCCAATGTGAAAGCGCCTTTTTTATTAAGCCTTGCAGCCCGTCCGCTGCTAGCCAAGCACTCCGGAGTTATTATCAATATCACCGACATTCATGCGAAAAAACCGCTTTCAGGGTACTCAGTTTATTGCCAAACGAAGGCCGCACTGGAAATGCAGACTAAAAGTTTGGCGCGCGAACTTGCGCCGGAAATTCGCGTCAATGCGGTTGCACCTGGTTCGGTTGCCTGGCCGGAAAATGAAAATAGTTTAAACCAGGAAATACAGCAAAAAATTATTGCGGAAACTCCGTTAAAACGGCATGGGAATCCTGAGTTTATTGCGCAGGCAGTATTAGCTTTGGCGGAAAATCCGTTTATTACGGGACAAATTGTACAGGTTGATGGGGGTCGGAGTTTGAACTAATTAAAGGTGGTTTGCACGTCCATTACGGTATTTTTGCCTTTTTCCACCATCGCAAACGTTGTAAGTTGGGTCCATGGCCCAACAGGGTATCGAGCCACAGCAGAACCCCACGTTGGGCCATGGGCCCTACGATTTATAAAGCCACATGCCCGATAAACGCCTCAATATCATTCAAAGAATCCAATTGATAAAACCGCGTCAACCAAGCTGCATCCAGATTTTTTCCAAAATAATACCGCACTAAAGACTTACTTTGTAAAATGGCTTTATATTCATCTTCCAAAATCGCCAAGTCCTGTAAATGCGTCATAAATAAACTCGCTTTTTCCGCCCCACTTATACTAATTGTGCGCTGTTCCAATAATTCCTGATACAGCCACGGACGCCCACTGCCAGCCCGAGCAATCATGAATGCATCACAAGCACTAAATTCCACTGCCTGCTGCAAACTAGCCATGGAGTCTATATCACCATTAGCAATTACCGGAATTTTCAGAGCCTGCTTAATTTGCGCAATTTGCCGAAAATTAACTGCCACATCATAATCATCAACCCAACGCCGACCATGCACGATTAATGCATCAACCCCTGCTGCTTCAATTTTTTGTGCCAAAACTATATCGTCTTGGGTATCTTGAATACGAATTTTAACCGTGAGCGGAATCGTAATGGCTGCACGCACAGCCTTTACTATGCCCTCTAAAAGCTCCGGCGTTTCCAATAAAGCACTGCCAGCCCCCTTCTTGCGAATCTTAGGCTTGGGACAGCCACAGTTAATATCAATCAGGTCCGCACCATAAGCCTGTAATTGCTCTGCAGCCTGAGCTAAAACCATGGGTTCTGTCCCAGAGATTTGATAGGCCAAGCGCTGTTCTTGAGGTGACCGATAAATATAACGTGAAGTTAGTGCATGGCGATGCACCACATCCATCGCTGAACTCATTTCCGTAACGCAATAGGCTGGGGCGGTATATCGATTAAATAAGGTTCTAAACGGGGCGCAACTGTATCCTGCCAATGGCCCCTGAATTAAACGGTGAGGTAGAGTAAGAGAGCCTATTTGTAGAGGACTATTAATAAAAGCGTGCATCAAATTAATTCAAAGCTATAATGACATTAATTTTAACATTATTCTGCAAAAAATCGAACTAACCAGGAACATGCATTAACTATGGACAAACATTATTTATCCCCATTGGAATTACTTAATATTGCAACTCAACATGCTTATGCAGCGGATAACCTGTTACAACAGCTAGACTATGAGGCCATAGGCTCGCGTAGGGCCGTATTCATCCTCACGCCCATTACCTCTTTGATGTATCATGCGTTTCAATTAACCTTAAAAGCATATTGCTTGCACGAACAGCGCCCCATTAAAGAATATAAAAACCTAATGGAGTTGGTAGAATTAAACAACCATTTAGGCTTTTCTCGTCACGACATCGATCTGCTAAAAACGCTATCCCGACAACAAGCCTTTCACAAAGGCTCAGAATATGACCTGTGGGAAAATCAGCAACAACAGCATGTCTTTTGCGAAGAAATTATTTCTTTGTATCAAAGGCTGCAAATGATGATGCCATTAGAATTGCATCCGGATTATCAATAGATAAAAAGTAGCCTTGATCCAGTGCAATATCAAGGCTACTTTTTTGTAACCACTTGGCATCACTTAAATTTCACGCTAGGATAAGTTTTTTTAAACCTCGATAGGTATCGCCATGGAGCAAATAGAAGACCATACAATTGTCAATTCGGTACAACAACAAATAGCGCAGCTACGTCAGCATCTTAATGCGCAAATTTTGGGGCAAGAAGGCTTAATTTCCCGTTTGTTGATTGCCTTGCTTGCAGATGGTCATTTATTAGTAGAAGGTGCACCTGGTTTAGCGAAAACCCGCGCAGTTAAAGAACTGTCTGATGGGGTTGAAGGTGATTTTCATCGCATTCAGTTTACTCCGGATCTATTGCCTGGCGATTTAACCGGGACCGATGTCTATCATCCACAAAATGGCTCCTTCGTATTTCAACCAGGCCCCATATTTCATCATCTTCTGCTGGCCGATGAAATCAACCGTGCCCCCGCTAAAGTGCAATCGGCCTTACTTGAAGCGATGGCGGAGCGCCAAGTAACCATTGGTGGTAAAACCTATCCTTTGCCGGAATTATTTTTGGTGATGGCAACACAAAACCCTATTGAGCAAGAAGGAACCTATCCCTTACCTGAAGCCCAATTAGACCGCTTCCTGATGTATGTCAAAATTGGCTATCCAGACGCTAAAGTAGAGCAAGATATTTTGGCCCTCTCACGCCGAGAAGCGCTAGGCGCTGCGATGGCAACGCCAAAGACCGTATTCGCAAAATTACCACAGGCCACCTTATTTGAGGCCCGTAAACAAGTACTAAAGGTACATACCAGTGAAGCATTAGAGAATTATCTAGTACAGCTAGTGGTCGCAACCCGTAACCCCGGAATATATAATGAAGAATTAGATCGTTGGTTACGTTTTGGCGCAAGCCCACGTGCTACCATTGCTCTGGACCGCTGTTCTAAAGCACATGCCTGGCTTGCTGATCGTGATTACGTCACACCCGATGATATTCATGTAATTGCCCATGATGTGTTGCGGCATCGCATTTTATTAAGTTTTGAAGCAGAAGCTGAAGGAATCAGTAGTGACGACTTTATTGATTCTCTATTACGGTTAGTCGCTGTTCCGTAACATGAGGTTTTTATGGCTGATGGAGTTATTGCAAAATTAAATGAATTGATTGATTTGCGCCGTTATGCGCAATCAATTCGCTATCAACCCGAAGGGCGAGCGATTCGTGTGGGAAATCATCTGTCCAAATTACGTGGTCGCGGCATGGACTTTGCCGAGGTGCGCAATTATCAAGCGGGAGATGAAATTCGGCACATGGAATGGCGGGTTACCGCACGTACCGGCAGGCCCCATGTTAAAATTTATCAAGAAGAACGCGAACGTCCAGTAGTGATTCTTGCTGATTTTAATCCCTCCATGATTTTCGGTACGCGGGTTGCCTTCAAATCAGTAGTTGCCGCACGATTAGCGGCCATGTTGGCCTGGACAGTGATTAAACAAGGCGATCGCGTAGGTGGCGTATTTTACTCGGCCACGGAACACAGCGAATTCATTCCTCGCGGGCGCGATTCCGGGGTTCTACCCATGCTCGCAGCCCTAAGCCAGTACACCGAACAAACAGACGCACAACGTGAAGCCGCCCCTACCCTTTTAAGTGATGCGCTACTACGTTTACGTCGTGTCGTCCGACCAGGCAGTATCCTGGTGTTGATCAGCGACTTTTATACGATGGATGCGGAATGTGAAAAACATTTGAATCGTTTACGCAGTCATAATGATATTATTGCCTACCACATTTGTGACCGCGTGGAATTAGCACCTCCTAAACCGCAACAATATGCCATTACCAATGGGCAGCAGGAATTACTCCTTGATACGCGGATACGCTCGGTAAACCAGGCGTATCAACAGTATTGCCAACAAAGGATAAGCCAGCTGCAGGAACAATTTAAGCGCTTGCACATTCAATACGTTCAAACGACTGCCGATCTTGATTTAACTCAACTGGTACGCCGTACTTTTCCCAGGAGGTCTCGTGGCTAATCAGACCGATCCCTTAGCCCAGCTTAAAGACATTCATTTGCCCGATGCCATCGGCTGGTGGCCTCTTGCGCCAGGCTGGTATGCCGTCATTACGCTGATCATTCTGCTCATTTTCGTATTGGCTGCATATGTCTATCGACGGCACCGTTATGCCTTAGCCAAAAAACAAGCGTTGCTTTTATTAGCAAGTTATCAAGAGGCCTATGAAAAAGAACAGAATACGCCAACAAGCAGCGCACAAATTTCTGAGTTATTACGCCGGGTGGCCTTAGTTTATTATCCGCGCGCCGAAGTTGCCAGCCTGCATGGTGATGCCTGGTTGCAATTTTTAAATCAAACCAGCAAAGGCATAGACTTTAATGCCGTACGCGCACTCCTGTTAGATGCCCCCTTTAAAGCAGCCGATAGCGGTATCGATCTAAGTCCATTGTTCGCCCACGCCAAGCATTGGATTAAACAAAGGGGAGTGCCATGTTCACATTAGCGAATCCTTGGGTTTTATTACTCTTCCCCTTGCCCTTGTTATTCTGGCTTATCCTGCCCAAAGCCAAGCTCCATCTGCCTACGGCCTTAAACGTTCCATTTTTTAAGGCAATGGCAGGAATTGCAAGCCAAGAACAACGTTCGCTTAGTGCTCAATCCTCTTTATTACTTCCAGCTTTAATCTGGTTATTGCTCGTTTTTGCTTTAGCAGGACCACGTTGGATTGGCGAACCGAAACCAATAGAGCGTGAGGGGTATAATATTATGATGGCCTTAGATTTATCAGGCAGCATGGAAATACCGGATATGATGTTGAATGGACGCCCAGCCAGTCGCCTTAGTGTGGTTAAAAACGCAGCGGAACAATTTGTACAAGCACGAGCTGGCGACAAAATAGGCCTCATCTTATTTGGTAGTAACGCCTATCTACAAACCCCCTTGACCTACGACCGACAAACCGTTTTACTACGCCTCATCGATGCAACCGTTGGTTTAGCAGGAAAAACGACGTCTATTGGCGATGCCATCGGTTTGGCCGTCAAACGCTTGGAACGGGTACCGCAGCAAGGGAGAATTCTTATTCTCTTAACCGATGGCGCGAATAACTCGGGAGTCATTGAGCCACTTAAAGCAGCCGAATTAGCAAAAGATGAAGGAATAAAAATATATACGATTGGCTTAGGTGCCGCGGCAGATCCCAGAGCACTAACCAGCGCCTTTCTCATGCAAAATGCCTCCGCGGATCTTGATGAAGATACCTTAAAAGCCATAGCTGCGCTGACGGGAGGACGCTATTTCCGTGCCACCGATGTGGAAACGTTACACACTATTTATGAAACCATTAGTCAATTAGAAAAAGTAAATCAAGAGCAAGCAACCATCCGTCCACAAAAAGACTATTATCCATGGTTTGTTGGCTTAGCCCTCTTGCTCTGTCTCTATTGGCTGGCCAGTAAAACCGATTTGCGAGTCAAAGCACCTACACCTGCAGCAAATCCGGAGGCCCTTAAATCATGATAGCTGATTTTCATTTCTTAAGACCATGGTGGTTACTCATGATTCTGCCCTTGTTAGGACTCGCCTTCGCCAGCTGGCGACGCCGTCCTAAGCTGCATGCATGGGCAGAAATTTGTGACCCTCATTTGCTTAATCATTTGCTGCAAAAAAAAGGACAAGGGCAGCGAATGGGGGCAATTTTTTGCTTATTGTTCAGCATCCTCTTTATGATTGTGAGTATTGCTGGACCCGCCTGGCATAAGTTACCCGTGGCAACCTATAAGCCCATCCAACCACGCGTGTTAGTACTGGATATGTCAGAAAATATGATGGCATCCGATCTAAGCCCCAATCGCCTAAGCCGTGCCAAATTTAAGTTACGCGATTTATTTGCTCGTAAAGACATTGGTCAATTTGGCTTAGTTGCATTTACTAGTGAGCCTTTTGTCGTATCTCCACTGACGGATGATGGCCAGACCATTAGCGCGTTATTATCCTCACTAACCCCCAACATCATGCCCGTGACGGGCTATAATTTGGAAAACGCAGTAGCCGAGGCCGCGTTATTAATTAAGCAAGCAGGTTATAATCATGGGCAAATTCTCGTATTAACAGCGCACTCACCCTCGACGGATGCCATTGCGGAAGTAAAAAAATTAGCCGCATCAGAAATCTTCACATCCATTATGCCCATTAGGGCCGATACCAATTTAAACCCATTGTTTCAACGTTTTGCCGAGGCAGGAGATGGCCAATTATTAAAGTACACTTCGGATGCTAGTAATTTGGATCAGTGGATCGATGCTAGCGCACAAAAGCAATTTGCCTTGAGTAAAGATGATGATATTCCATTATGGCGTGATGAAGGGCGTTGGTTTTTAATCCCTGCTTTATTATTACTGCTTCCGGTATTTCAACGTGGCTGGCTGCAAAGGATCGTTGTATGATGCGTTATTTAATCCTCTTATTTACTTCATTCCTGTCATTATCTGCCCAAGCCTGGCAATGGCAAGACCTGTGGTCTACTCCTGATCAGCAAGGGCAAGAATTAATGAGCAAGCAGCAATATAAAGAAGCTGGCGCTACCTTTAACCGCGACGACTGGGCCGCCGCAGCGGCTTATCGTGCTGGAGAGTACCAAAAGGCCAGCGAACTCTATCAAAAGCAACACGATGAACAAGGCTATTATAACGAAGGCAATGCTTTAGCCCGCTTGGGTAAATACAAAGAGGCGATTACTGCTTACGATAAAGCCTTAGCCCAAAATCCTAAAAATCAGGATGCCATTGATAATCGTAAGTTGCTTGAAAAACTTTTACAAGAAAACCCAGATCAGCAAAAGCAGGACCAGCAAAAGCAGGACCAGCAAAAACAGGATCAGCAAAAACAGGATCAGCAAAAACAGGATCAGCAAAAACAGGACCAGCAAAAACAGGACCAGCAAAAACAGGACCAGCAAAAGCAGGACCAGCAAAAGCAGGACCAGCAAAAGCAGGACCAGCAAAAGCAGGACCAGCAAAAGCAGGACCAGCAAAAGCAGGACCAGCAAAAGCAGGACCAGCAAAAGCAGGACCAGCAAA
>JARLJR010000136.1 GCA_031291095.1 Legionella sp.
AAGGTACATTCGACAACAGTATAAAATGGAATCTGAAGCTCATGAACTCCCTACAGATACCTTGATAGCTATATTCCTGGACAGATCTTTGGATATGATTATTGCTATTCTTGGAATTCTAAAAGCTGGTGCCGCATATGTGCCTATAGATTTGAAGTGCCCTCCTGAACGAATTGTATATATGTTAGAGGATACAAACAGCATTTTCCTCCTGACCCATTCTTATTTGATTAATCAACTACAGCCAAATAAATACTATAAAACAAGACTGATTTTTTTAGATGATAACCTCTATCAATTAGAAGCCAAAAGTAAATTGCCAGTTTATAGTCGAATATCCGATTTGGCTTATGTGATGTACACATCAGGTACAAGCGGTTTTCCAAAAGGGGTAATGGTAGAACATTGTGCTATCAGCAGTAAGATGCAGAGTTTGATAAGATATTATTCATTAACAGCACAATTTCGTTGTTTGTATTATGGCTCGTGTGGTTTTGACGTTTCAATAGAGGATATTTTCCTGCCATTGTTAGCTGGATCCACATTGTGTATTGCTCCCTCTGGCGTGAAAACTAATATTGAAATTCTTGTGGAGTTAGTAGTTATGCACAAAATTAATATTATTAATTTTGTGCCATCATTACTTAGTGTTTTTATTGATTATATTTCCAATAATAAAAAATTAGACTGTAGTAGTCTGAAATATATTATTTCTGGGGGAGAGGCATTAAATTCTGATATTTTGCATCGCTATTTTAAACACATTGATGCGCTACTCTTTAATGCTTATGGGCCTACAGAAAATACTATTGATACTACCATAATGAAGTTTTCTTCCATGGTGAATCTACCCATTTCAATTGGTTATCCTATAGCTAATACTAAAGTTTATATTCTAGACAAACATAAAAAACCTGTACCTATTGGAGTTGTAGGTGAGCTATACATTGGTGGAGCTGGTTTGGCCAGGGGATATTTAAATAATCCTGAGTTAAACGAAAGTAAATTTATATCGAATCCCTTTGCTACTGTGTCAGATAGTGCCAAAAGTTATACCAGATTATATCGAACAGGGGATTTAGTAAGATGGTTATCGGATGGCAGCCTTGAATACATAGGCCGCAAGGACAATCAAATAAAATTAAGAGGCTACCGAATAGAGCCTGGTGAGATAGAGCATGCTATATCATCTTATGATGGTATTCAGCAAAGCGTGGTATTGGCGAGAGAGAAACAGGCCAGCGAGAGTACGTATAAATAT
>JARLJR010000137.1 GCA_031291095.1 Legionella sp.
AAGGTACATTCGACAACAGTATAAAATGGAATCTGAAGCTCATGAACTCCCTACAGATACCTTGATAGCTATATTCCTGGACAGATCTTTGGATATGATTATTGCTATTCTTGGAATTCTAAAAGCTGGTGCCGCATATGTACCTATAGATTTGAAGTGTCCTACTGAAAAGATTCGCTCGATATTGAAAGATATTAATACTCAGGTAGTAGTAACGCAAACACACTTGACGTCAGCATTAAGCAGCTTGTTTCATGAAGATCCGCGCAGGGAAATTAATGTACAGTTTGTCGCGATAGATGATAAGCTGTATAGGTTTTATGATAGGGCGAATACTGCGTGTTATAGTCGGTCGACTGATTTATGTTACGTCATGTATACCTCTGGCACAACTGGGGTACAGAAAGGGGTGATGGTTGAGCATCGTTCAGTTACAAATATGCTTTTCGAGTTATGTAATACTTATCAGATCACTCCTTATTCTAAAGTAACTGCCTATACTGCTTATGTTTTTGATGTTTCAGTTTTCGAAATATTCGTAACATTACTACAAGGCGCTGAGCTACATGTTTTGTCAGAATATGCTCGTAAAGATATACAAATTCTTTCCTCCTATTTAAAGAAAAATAATATAACCCATATGTACTTGCCTCCAGCAATTCTTGCGGTATTACCAAGAAAAAAATTTTCTCATTTGGGATATATTATTTTCGCTGGTGAGCCTTGCGAAAAAGAGACAGGATTATATTGGTCTAATAGCTATAAACTCTATAATTATTACGGCCCAACGGAAGCTGCTATTTTTGCAACGGGCCAGCTTGTTTCCTCAGATAACCTGAATGTTATAGGAAAACCTGTTCAAAATACAAAAATCTATGTTTTGGATATATGTTGTAAACCTGTACCTATTGGAGTTGTAGGTGAGCTATACATTGGTGGAGCTGGTTTGGCCAGGGGATATTTAAATAATCCTGGGTTAAACGAAAGTAAATTTATATCGAATCCCTTTGCTACTGTGTCAGATAGTGCCAAAAGTTATACCAGATTATATCGAACAGGGGATTTAGTAAGATGGTTATCGGATGGCAGCCTTGAATACATAGGTCGCAAGGACAATCAAATAAAATTAAGAGGCTACCGAATAGAGCCTGGTGAGATAGAGCATGCTAAATCATCTTATGATGG
>JARLJR010000138.1 GCA_031291095.1 Legionella sp.
CTTTTTATCTAGTCACAAGCACTCAAGTTATTTCAAAGCGCCCACACAGTTTGTCTTCTATCTTATTAATGAACTTGCCCCCGAGGCGTGCTGCGTATTCTACTGATTTCGACTTCTATGTCAAACACTTTTTGCAAATTTCTTTAAAAAAGATCTCACAGTGTTTATTGTAAATGCAGCTTGGCGATTCTGCGCTTACCAACTTGTATTACATAACTCTGACCAGAAGCTAGAACCAGTGCGGGGTCTTCTGCTTTTTCGCCATCTATTTTAACCGCGCCCTGCTTCACCATACGCATGGATTCAGAAGTGCTTTGTGTTAAATTCATTTGTTTTAATAATTGCGCTAAGGAAAGTGAATCATCATTTATTATTGTGAACTCTTCTAAATCTTCAGGAATGATTCCTTTTTGGAAGCGTTCAATAAATTCTTTATGCGCTTGTTCGGCTTGTGCGTGATCATGAAAACGAATAATGATTTCTTTAGCAAACTCTATTTTAACATCTCGAGGATTTGCGCCCTGAGTAACCGAATCTTTTAATTCCTGAATTTCTCTTCCAGTTTTAAAACTTAATAGATCAATATAACGCCACATTAATTCATCTGATATAGACATAATTTTGCCAAACATATCTGAAGCAGGTTCATTAATACCTATATAGTTATCTAAAGACTTGGACATTTTCTTCACGCCGTCCAACCCTTCTATTAATGGCATCATCATAACCACCTGTGGTTCCAAACCATAATGCTTCTGTAATTCGCGTCCCATTAATAGGTTGAACTTTTGATCAGTTCCACCAAATTCAACATCGGCTTTAAGGGCAACGGAATCATAACCTTGTAATAAAGGATATAAGAATTCATGAATGGCTATAGGCTGACCTGAATTGTATCGCTTATTAAAGTCATCACGCTCTAGCATGCGTGCAACAGTGTGTGTCGCCGCTAAACGAATTAAATCCACAGCAGTAAATTGCCCTAACCAATGAGAGTTAAATGCAACCGTTGTTTTTTGTGGGTCGAGAATTTTGAACACTTGTTCTTGATAGGTCTTCGCATTTTCAATAACGGTTTCCTGACTCAAAGGCATACGCGTTACATTCTTTCCTGTAGGGTCACCAATCATGGCGGTAAAATCACCAATCAAAAAAATGACCTCGTGTCCATGCTGTTGGAACTGTCTTAATTTATTAAGTAATACAGTATGTCCCAAATGCAAATCGGGTGCCGTAGGATCAAACCCTGCCTTTATTTTTAAAGGGGTTCCCTTTTGAAGCTTTTTTTCGAGTTCTTGCTGTGGAAGTACCTCTTCACAGCCTCGCATTAATTCGGAACAAACTGAATCTTCAACTATCATGACATCAAAACCTTTATAAATGATTGACCTATCTTCTCACACCGAGTATCTTAGCCCGGTTGGCAATTTCCTGCCATACCCAAGAGGTGATTTAAAATAATTTGTCACCCGAATTTGAACAAAATGCACACAATGCATTCTTGCGGATGACAACATGTAGGCTAACAATGGATAAAAAACCTTATATTCGAACACGACATTCTGGTATTCAATCCAAATTATTAATGGGTTCTGCATTAATTGTTGCCCTTTCTCTTCCTTATTTGCTTGTGAAAAGCTGTTCACAGCATGAACACAATAGCCAAGCACGTCAATCTATTTCATTACCGAAGCAAGAAAAAAAACAAGTAACGGAACAAAAAAAATCTGTACCACTTGTAGAACTAGCTAAAGTAACAGAGCAGACAATTAAAAAAGAAATTGAACAAATTAATAATGTAGAATCAAAGGTTAAAACTAGTCAAGCTAGTGTTGCACATAAACCTGAAAAAACGGATAAAACAGAAAAGTCGGTAAAAAAAACTGTCGTAGTCAACGCTGTAAAAACAGTCAAAGTAATTAAAGACAATGAGTGGCAAACCGTAAGACCCCGCTCGGGTGACTCAATGGCCACCATATTTCATCGTCTTGGATTAACTGCACAAAATTTACATTTGGTAGTTCATAAAAACCCCCATGCGAAAGTATTGACTGCAATTAAACCAAGTCAAGAATTGCAATTTTTGATTAATAAAAAGAAACTGGAAAAGCTGGTCATTCCCATGAATGATATCCAGACACTAACGATCTATAGGGATGGAGCCGTTTATAAAACCAAGATCGACTCTAAAAAAGTAACGAACCAGGATCGTTATATTACGGGTGTAGTGAAAGGATCATTATATACAACAGCACAACGTTTAGGTGTTCCCAGCAAATTAATTCAACAAATGACTTCAATTTTAAGTAAACAAGTCGATTTTGCGCATTCCGTACGTTCAGGAGATCGCTTTTCCATTGTTTATGAAGCGCAGTATGTAAAAGATAAAATGGTGGGAATAGGCGATATTGTTGCGGCGAGCTATACCAATAACGGTAAAACAGCCCAAGCAGTGCGTCATATCAGTGCGAATGGCTCACGTGATTATTATACACCTCAAGGTGAAAGCTTTAAAAAGGCATTCTCACGTTACCCGCTGCGATTCAGCCATATTAGCTCAACATTTAGCAACTCAAGATATCATCCTATCTTGCGTTATCGTCGCGCTCATAAAGGTATTGATTTGGCTGCACCGATTGGTACCCCGATTATGGCAACTGGTGATGGGGTTATTAAAACCATTGGTCGTCATAATGGTTATGGAAATATGATTGAAATTACCCATGATAAAAAATTCAGCACCATCTATGGCCATATGCTTAAATTTCAAAAAGGCTTGTATAAAGGAAGTAAGATTAAGCGAGGCCAGGTAATTGGTTATGTAGGGCAAACAGGTCTTGCTACAGGTCCTCATTGCCATTTTGAGCTGCATGTACACGGGCAAGCAAGAAACCCTAGCTCGACTTATTTGCCTACATCATCTCCAGTTCCTTCGCGTGAAATGGCTGCATTTAAAGCAAGAACTCGTTCTTTGTTTAGCCGCCTGCAGGCCATGGAGAAAACTGGATTTGCTAGTAATAAGAACGATAAGAAGAAAAAGAAAGTTGGATAGTGACCGTAGGTTGGGCCCATTGCCCAACATTTAGTTCTGGTGTGGGTTGAGGTCTTGTTGTTGGGCCCAACCTACAAAAAAGTTTATCCAAATAAGTACCTACAAATCATTACCGAAGCAATAATACCAGCCAAATCTGCCAATAACCCAGCCGGGATTGCATGGCGTGTTCTGCGAATGCCTACTGAACCAAAATACACCGCAACCACATAAAAGGTTGTTTCTGTGCTTCCCATCATGGTGGCGGCTGTTTTGGCGATCAATGAATTTCCACCGTATTGATGGATTAACTCCGCCATAATTCCGGTAGATGCACTACCGGAAAAAGGACGAATAAGCGCTAAAGGCAGGACTTCTGAAGGCATGCCAATCCATTCCATAAACGGTGCTAGCAATCTTCCTAATAAGGTAAAAAAACCAGACGCCCGCAACATACCAATCGCAACGATCATGGCAATCAAATAGGGCAAGATATTTAAAACTGTATCGAATCCTTGCTTAGCACCGACAATAAAAGCATCAAACACATTAACTTTCTTTATCGCCGCATAAAGAGGTATGCCCACAACAAACAACAAAAGCATCCAGTTGGATAGTTGATTGGCTATTCCATTCATAAGCTATCCGCCTTTTCAACTCGAAATGCAGGCAATCTAGCGAATTGTTTCACCGAAATAATTGCTACTATAGTGGAAATAATCGTTGCTATTAAAGAACTGAACACGACACTGGTTGGATTCGTACTGCCATTAGCGGCGAGATACGCAATCGCAGTTGCAGGAATTAACTGCACGCTTGATGTATTAATCGCTAGAAAGGTACACATGGAATTGCTAGCAACACGGGCATGTTGATTCAATGTTTGCAATTCTTTCATCGCTTGCAATCCAAATGGCGTTGCAGCATTGGCAAGGCCAAGCATATTTGCCGAAATATTCAGGGCAATGGCGCCCATTGCCGGATGATCGGTAGGTACATCGGGAAATAATCGTCGCAAAACAGGTCGCAAGACATTACCCAATATTTTGATCAGGCCAGACTCAGTGGCTATAGACATAATGCCCAGCCACAAACACATAATTCCGGCCAACCCTAGAGCAATTTCAAAACCAAGTTTGGCAGAATCAGTAACTGCACGAACAACCTCATCAATACGCCCTTCAATGACACCAACCACAATTGAAATCAGGATCATTCCTAACCAAATTATATTCAGCATTCTTGCCTCCATGCTCTGGAACAAGTTAACATGTACTCCACATCCAGCTCAAAATATAAGACACTTCTGATGAAATACACTTCTATTCCCTTATGCAAATTCACTTTGCTCATTGGTTTTCTTGCTTGTACAAGCAGTCATGCTTTTAATTCCGGCACTACTGAAAAACAAGCAAATTCGTCGATAGAAGAACTATATCATAAGCTAAACCTCATGCCGAACATTTCTATGGCCACACGCATTGATTGGATAAGTAAGCACTTTATTGGGGTGCCTTATGTGCTAGGCTCATTAGGAGAAGGTCCAAAGGCTCGTTATGATCAATTTCCTCAATATCGTGTGGATGCCTTTGATTGTGATACTTATGTAAATACAGTGGTTGCGTTGGCATTAGCAAACTCACTGCCTTCATTCCAACAATGCATGCAACAAATGCGCTATAGCAATGGCAAAGTATCTTATATTCAACGAACTCATTTTACGGGTTTGGATTGGAATCAATACCATCAGCAGGAAGGGATATTCAAAGACATTACTCAGACCATCAAAAATAAGAACAAGAAGCCCGTAGCTGAGATGGCTATCGCAACCATTGAAAAACCCAATTGGTATGCCTATAAAACGATTGAAACCATTCGCTTACAAAATGCCAATAAGGCAGAGCAAGAAAAACGCTTAGAAGAATTAAAAGCGAAAGGAGCGAAACTGAAAGTTAGCTCGGAAAATGTGCCTTACCTGCCTTTGGCTGCATTATTCCCCGGACAGAATAAGCCTGATTTACAGTTATTCACCCAAATTCCTAACGGGGCAATTATTGAAATTGTGCGACCTAATTGGAATGTGCGGGATAAAATTGGCACATCCTTGAATATCTCACACTTGGGCTTTGCTATTTGGAAGGACAAGGTATTGTATTTTAGAGAGGCCTCATCAGAATATGGTAAGGTAGTCGATGTTCCTTTAATTGATTATCTGAAGGATGCGCTTAAGAGCCCAACGATTAAAGGAATTAATATTCAAGTGATCGTGCCTAATCAGCCTATGGCGAATTGCAAAAATACGTCATCCTGAGAAGTTTACGACGAAGATCTCCTGAATGAAGCACTATACCAATACATAACATCGATACCACACTCAGGAGATCCCTCGCTGCGCTCGGGATGACGTGCCCTACTTGAGCGATTACTTATAAAATGCAGGGTTCAAAGCGGCATGTCATCCTGAGGGGTTTACGACGAAGGAGCTCCTGAATGAAGCTCCATACCAATATATAACATCGATACCACACTCAGGAGATCCCTCGCTGTGCTCGGGATGACGTGCCCTACTTGAGTAATTACTTATAAAATGCAGGGTTCAAAGCGGTACGTCATCCGGATGAAGTTTACGACGAAGGAGCTCCTGAATAACGCACCATACCAATACATAACGTTTATGCCACATTCAGGAGATCCCTCTCTGTGCTCGGGATGACGTGCCCTACTTGAGCGATTACTTATAAAATGCAGGGTTCAAAGCGGCATGTCATCCTGAGGAGTTTACGACGAAGGAGCTCCTGAATGAAGTTCCATACCAATATATAACATCGATACCACACTGGAGATCCCTCGCTACGCTTGGGATGACGTGCTCTACTTGAGCGATTACTTATAAAATGCAGGTTTCAAAGCGCTTCCAGTTTAGGTAGACTATATCCAAACTACTGAACATGCTATTTAGGAACGTGCAATGAATTATGGATTAATAGAAAAACCAGCGCTATCTGCCAGTGACTGTCTTGTACTTGGCATCTTTTCTGATGAAAATCCATCAGGCTTTGCTCAAGACGTGGATAAAGAACATGATGGCTTAATTAGTAAGCTGTCTCAAAGAGCTTCAGAGGCAGGCGATCTTATTTGGCACACCAATGCGCAAGGCCATTCCTTGCTGCTGATTCAGTGTGGAAAGAAAGAAAAGTTCACGCCTAAACTGCTGAAAAAAAGACTAACAGAACTTACTGATGCAATAATCAAGCAACGTTTCAAATCGGTTATCCTTTGTCTGCCGCAATTACAAAAACACACCGCAGATTGGCAGCTGGAACAAATGATTGTGCAAATAGATAATCATCGTTTTCAACAGCTGGAATTTAAAAAGAAACATGCCAAACCTCATCGTTTAGAACAGGTTAATTTTTATTTGCCAGAAGCAAACCCCAAAGCATTGGAAACAGGGCTAGCAATTGCTAAGGGAGTTGAGTTTACTCGTCATCTCGCTAATCTGCCCGCGAATATTTGTACCCCGACTTATTTGGGAGAGCAGGCCGTTCAGTTAGCTAAAGAATTCCCCGCACATCTAAGTTGCACCGTACTAGGACCTGATGAAATGCGTCAGCTAGGAATGGAGACTTTATTGGCAGTATCTCAGGGCTCGTCTCAACCGCCACGATTAATTGATATTCATTATAAAGGCGCAGGTGATACCGCACCAATTGTGCTGGTTGGCAAAGGGATTACCTTTGATTCAGGTGGTCTATCGATTAAACCGGGCAATGCTATGGATGAAATGAAGTATGATATGTGTGGTGCGGCGAGCGTATTAGGTACGATCAAAGCCTGCGCCCTACTTCAGTTGCCAATCAATATCGTAGGCTTAATTGCAAGTTCTGAAAATATGCTGAGTGGTTCTGCCGTAAAACCAGGTGATATCGTGACCAGTATGTCTGGCCAAACCGTTGAAATTCTAAATACGGATGCTGAAGGACGTTTAGTATTGGCGGATGCCTTAACTTATGCTGAACGCTTTAACCCTGAGTTTGTGCTTGATATTGCGACCTTAACCGGAGGCATTATTGTTGCTTTAGGTACTGTTGCTACTGGCCTAATGACTCAGGATGAGGACTTAGCTCAACTTATTGAAGATGCTGCTATAGAAAGTAATGACCGTGTCTGGCGTATGCCTTTGGATGAAGATTATCAAGATGCACTGGATAGTCCTTTAGCAGACATGATTAATGCTGGCTTTGACCGTACAGCCAGCAGTATTACCGCCGCCTGTTTCTTATCGCGATTTACGGAAAAATATCGATGGGCTCATTTAGACATTGCAGGGACTGCATGGACTTCCGGAAAAAAACGTAATGCAACTGGAAGACCCGTTCCTTTATTAACTCAATTAATTCGCCATGCCGCCAATTCGCGTTGATTTTTATTTATTAGAAAGCGATCAAGACCATGCTCGAGGGCTGATCGCTTGTCGTCTTTTAGAAAAGGCCTATCATCGAGGTCATAGGGTTTATGTTTTTTGTAATAATCAACATGATGCCGAATTGATTGATGAGCTGTTGTGGACCTTTAAGGAGGACAGTTTTATTCCTCATAACCTGCAAGGTGAAGGACCAGAGCCACCGCCCCCAATACAAATTGGTTACGGCCAGGAACCACGTGGGTTTAATGATATATTGTTAAATTTGAGTGATCAGATTCCCGCTTTTTATCCTAAATTCAAACGTGTTATGGAGTTGGTTAGTAACCGAGAAGTGGAAAAAGAACGGAGTCGAGTTCACTATCGTGAGTATCGGGCTAAGGGCTGTGAGTTACATACTCATCCGATCAAATAATCAGGGGTAGGCTGGGCTTTTCAGCCCAGCCTACATTAAGCGGGCCAGCAGACTACTCCTGATAGTTACTACGCATCCCATAAAACATTACACTCATCTCGGATGGAAGCCTGAAGTAAATTGATCAAAGGAATTGCGCGTTTCGCCAAACCAATTAACACTTCTCCATCCTCATCTTCTTTATCTGAAGATTGAGAACCACTTCCAGCCAAACCATGTTGTAAATGTTCCAATGCCTGAGGCAGATCTTCAAATTTAATTGCTCCGGGCACGGTGCCACTGTGTCCCATTAATGACAGTAATTGCTTCGCTACATCACCAAAATAAGTAATATCTTCGTATGCATCTGAATGAAAGGTCACTAACATAGCAAAACTCCTTTTTAGTGGCAGTTGTTAATTGCCATAAGCCCGTAACAAATATTCAGCCACAGCGCGCAATCCCATCGCCTCGCCACCTTCAGGCTTACCTGGTTTAGAGCCTAAATTCCACGCCATAATGTCAAAATGCACCCAGGGGGTGTTATTAGAGATAAAGCGCTGTAAAAATAGCCCCGCCGTAATCGCCCCCGCATAAGGACTATCACTCGCATTAGCAAGGTCTGCAATGCTCGAACGCAAAATTTCTTCGTACGCGGCAAAAAGAGGCAAACGCCAAACTGGATCAGCTGTTTTTTGTGCCGTCTCCTGAAGTGCTGCAGCCAATTGATCATTATTAGTAAACATGGCAGAAATCTCAGTCCCCACCGAAACACGAGCGGCCCCCGTCAAGGTTGCAAAATCAATGATTAAGTCAGGTTGCTCTTCACTGGCCTTAACTAAAGCATCTGCGAGAATCAAGCGCCCTTCAGCATCCGTATTATGGATCTCTACGGTTAAACCATTGCGCATCGTCAATACGTCGCCCGGTCTAAATGCATCAGGACCGATAGCATTTTCTACCGCAGGAACTAATAAATGCAGACGAATAGGTAAGTCGCGCTCCATAATCCATTGAGCTAAACCAATAGCATGAGCAGCGCCCCCCATATCTTTTTTCATCAGCCGCATCCCAGAAGCTGATTTTATGTCTAAACCACCACTATCAAAGCAAACGCCTTTTCCAACCAAAGTGATCTTAGGATGCTGTTCATTACCCCATACTAAAGATAATAGCCTTGGCGCAGAGGCAGATGCCGCAGCACGGCCTACTGCGTGAATAGCGGGAAAATTATCTTGCACTAAGTCATCACCAACCCATTGCGTAAATCGTGCACCATATGTATCAGCCAACCCTTGTACTACAGCCGCTAATTCTTGAGGGCCTAAATCGCTAGTTGGCTTATTAATCAAATCACGTACTAAAAAATGAGCTCGCGCTAAGGCATTTATATTAGTTAGCTCTTCAGCAGGAACCATTAAACGTCGCGGTGATACAGAACTTTTTTTATATCCTTCATATCGATACTGTGCAAGCGCCCAATAAAGAATGGCTTCCTGAGTTATTTCACCTTGAACCTGATAGGTATTCGCAGGCAATTGCAGTGCCGCATTTGCCAATGCCAACTCTTGGCTACCAAGCCCTGTGCCTATGTAAACTCGATCAACTAAACCATCAGCATTATTGATTAAACAATAATCACCTATCTTTCCTTTAAATTCTCTTAACGCAAAAGCATTACGCTCCACTGATGCTAAGGAATTAATGCCTACCTCCCATTGAGCTTGGGATATAAAATAAAGGGGAATTGCTCGATCAGAACGAGTCTCATAAAATAACTCTGCATGCATTTTTTATTCCTTCATCTGGCCACGAAAATGATTAGGTCTAAGTCCAGTTAAACCTAAAACGAACAAATAAATCACCACCACAGCCAAGACATGGGCTCCTAGTAAGCCTAGACGAGCTACTGGCTCGAGATTTAACCAATAACTAAGGGTTCCACCCATTAGAACTAAGTAAATGCTAATCGCTGCATTAGCACATACTAATTGTATACTATATTTCAACCAACCTGGTGAAGGTAGGTATACTTTGCGCTTAATTAATAAAAACAGAAGAGCTCCACAGTTCACATAACCGGCCAAGGCTGAAGCTAAAGTTAATCCTGCATGAGCAAAATGCCAAACGAATAAAGCACATAATATGGTGTTAACCACCATTGCCAAGGCCCCTACTTTCACCGGAGTGCTAATATCCTGACGCGCGTAAAAACCCGAGGCCAATACTTTAATCATCATAAATGCAGGCACCCCGGATGCTAAGGTAATTAGACTTTTTTGCGTTTGGATCACATCATTAGCGGTAAATTTTCCATAGGCAAAACAACTCACAATCAAGGGCATAGAAAATAAGCACAAGCCTAATCCGGCAGGTATACCAATAAGCAAGATAGAACGTAATCCCCAATCTAATGCGTGTGAATAATGAGTAATACTTTGCTCTGTATGGCGTCTGGAAAGATGGGGCAAAATTACAGTCGCGATAGCCACCCCAAATACGCCCAAGGGAAAGTCAGTTAAGCGATCGGTATAATAAAGCCAGGATACGCTGCCCACCTTTAAGAATGAGGCAAAAACACTGTCCACCATTAAATTCAACTGAGCGATGGAAACACCAAATAATGCAGGGACCATTAATTTAAGTACGCGATTAACGCCGGGATCATTACGAACTAAACGCGGTCGAACCAAGAGGTTTCGTCGATATAAAAAAGGCAATTGAAATAATAATTGGATAATACCCGCAATCAATACTCCCCAAGCTAAGCCAACTACGGGCTGGGGCAAGTAGGGGCATAAATAAAACGCTGCTAAAATCATGCTTATGTTGAGTAGCACCGGCGTAATTGCAGGTACTGCGAAATAACCATAGGTATTGAGTACCGCACCAGACATTGCGGTAAGGGAAACTAACATTAAGAAAGGAAAGGTAATGCGCAGCATTTCCGTAGTTAATTGCGCACGGCTGCCATCATGGCTAAAACCTGGGGCAAATAAGAAAACAATAATTGGCGCGGCGAACATACCGATAATAGTAACTGCCGTAAGAATTGAACTCAGGTAGCCTGCAATCCGTGCGATAAAAACACGCACATCATCAGGCGAGCGTGTTTTTTGATATTCGGCCAGCACCGGAACAAAGGCTTGCGCAAAAGCCCCTTCCGCAAAAAGACGACGCATAAAATTAGGAATACGAAAGGCTACAAAAAATGCATCCATTCCTGCTTGAGCGCCAAAAAAATTAGCCAGCACCATATCACGAGCAAATCCCATCATACGTGAAATGAAGGTCATTAATGAAACTAATGTGGTTGAACGCAACAAACTTTGTCGTTTAGGAATCATAATATCGGTTTTCGTAGCAGACATATTTCTATCGATTATAAAATGAATCCCCTATAATATACCTAAATAACGAAACATCCATAATTTTAATGCTATGTATTGACAGATATATAGAGAATCCTATTGACAAATTCTAGTCCATTGGGCAAGATCACCATCTTTTGTACCATCTGAATGAGTGGAGATTTTTAAGTGGCAAATATTAAATCAGCGATCAAACGTGCTCGCCAAAACGTGAAACTGCGTAAACACAATGCCAGCGCACGTTCTATGTTTCGTACTTACATCAAAAATGTATTAAAAGCGGTTGAAGCCGGTAACAAGGAAGAAGCTACTGCAGCTTATGCTAAAGCCCAACCAATTATCGATAAAGCTGCGTGCAAAGGCTTAATTCACAAGAATAAAGCTGCTCGTATTAAAAGCCGCTTGGCTGTTCGTGTTAAGGCAATGGCTGCTTAATCCGCTGCTGGTTGTAGCAACGCCCCAAAACGTAGTCTGTGTTTAAGTAAAGACTTAATACGGGCTATGTTTTTCTATTTTCTGATATCCATTCACAGCATATATAAATTCGTCAATTGCAAGCACAACGAAGCAATCAGCACGTTTTTTATTTTAAATTTTAAACAGTGTAAACGCTTACTTTATTTGCTTAAGAACATCCTAAAACAATTGAACCGGTAAAAACCGGTTTAATTGTTCATTTGTAGAATGGTCTAGGTTAGATTGAGTGCCTAAGTGTGGGGTTTGAAGTAGCTTCTGCTCTTGCATTCAATATGTCATTACTTAAAACATCTTGAGGTTTGAACGCCATTAAAATATCGCGCAAACTCTGATTCTGATTTACTGTACTCAATACAGCGCGTAGCGTTTCTTGATCTTTTGGGATATCAACTAATTTAGGAAACTCCTTTACAAGAGAACTATTAAGCGCCTCGATACGCTGTTCGATAAAGTATATCTCTTCCATATCACCAGCACTTTCCAGAAGAACAGCAAACTCTTTATATTTTATAATCATCTGCTGAGCAACATTTTGAAGTGCGTTTAAAGAATTAATAAATTTCTTAGCATCAACTCTCTTCTCTTCAGATAACGAAGAATACATCTCCTCTATAACTATCTGTTCCGCAGCTTCATTAATACTTTTGGCTGCCATATCTGTATAGGCAAATAGGATCTTAATACTCGCATTATCTTGAAGCCCTAAAAGTTGGGATAACTTATTCTCAACCTCTGCATCTACAGTAATTTGTAATTCCGCTTTTTTAGTCTCAAGGTAGGATCTAACTTGCCTTTGCAGATCAATCATTTGATGTGTTATAGAAACAATCGCATCTGTTGTTTTCGCATGAGTTAAATCTTTTCGAAGCACCTCTAGCCTGTGACTAAACGCATTTATTTCGCTAATTTGGGGTTCAGCTTTTAAAAACTGAATTAGTGTTACCGCCGTTTGTTTCACCGGAGAATTAGTGAAAAATGTGCTTATTATGTTACCCATTTTTAATTCCTCAATATCATTTAAGCTAATATTTTAAACATCAAAAGTCGTATCTGTCTTTGGTGTCACAACTACATCAGCAGACTGCTGCTGATGTTCCTTGTTTACTTGCTCCATTTGATTCAAAAAAGTAGTTTTTACTCCACTTACTGTTGTGCTCTCAAAGGAAGAAACATCCAACAAATCAATACCACCATGCTTTTTAATTTGCTCGAGCGCCGTATCGATGGATTCTGGCTGATTATCTAACTGTCTTAAAGACTCAAGCGCCATGATAACAACCTGCATTTGCTTTTCATCAGGTAATCGTTTAAGAGCTTGCGTAATCAACCCATTCATTCCCTTATGGTACTCATCAAGCGCTTTCGTTGCCCAGCCAGGAATCTTAACATGCTCTTTACTGCCCTTCGCGTCATCCATGCCCATATTGGCTTTAACAACTTCATTTTGCGAGCCTTGGATTTGGCGGTAAGAAGCAATTGCAGAATGAAGTCCACGACTTCCAAAAGCTTTTCGGTGTTGGAGAACTTCGTCGTATTCAGCCTCCACTTGCTTCATCAATTCAGCGATTTTCTGAGAGCGCTGTAACTCCTCCTCAGCATCCTCACTCACAATTGATTTAATCCCTTCTCTAGCCTTTTCAAAATCTAATTTGAGCTCATCTGGATTCAGACGACAAGGCTCTTGCATACCGCCAAATAACCCTAGCTCCAAAACATCAATCACGTCTAATTGTTGCGAAGGATGACTGAAATACTCTTCTTCTTGAGACATTTCTCTTTTTTCTTTCGCAGTCCAATCCACATAATGTGTAGCAAATTTGTCACACAGCTCATCAACCTCGCCTTCAGCAAAGAATTTCGAGTGTATTGAGCTTTGTTGAAGTGCTCGCAGATGCTGATTAAAATCTTCTGGCGTGTAGGATTTATTATCCCTCAAACGATAATGATTGTGGTTTCGATTAGATTCTTCTTCGAGATGGTGCATTAATTTTATATGTACCGCATTACTGCCTCGGTAATACATATCACAGCCATTAGCAACCTTTAGGTGGGCTAATGCAGCTGCATTATAAAGTTCATCACGAAAGTCTTGGGGGTATTGATCCATATATTCGCCTTTAGTCCAGAAATACCATGTTAGACTATGGCCTTTAACTTGTAAGCCAACATGAACATTGATCGTTTGTTTCTTCAAACCTCTTTCGGAGTCTTCGTATGTTGTTTCAAATACCTTACCTTTCGTTAATCGAAAGGTTCTTCCAACTTCTTGATATTCATCTATTTTCTTGCGATATTCTTGTTTATCACCTGTCGCAACAAGAAGTTGTAACCCCTCTGATTCTTCTGATTTAAATGAGTGCATGAGAGGCACTTCATGTTTTTTATTTAGCAAAATAAAAAAAGGCACTGGCATAACGGTCACCGACTCGGTTAAGTTAAAATCATCTTGTCTATATAATATTCTAATTGATTAACTTAATCAGTTCAAGCTTTTTTGGATCATTATGTATTAATTTAGACCACAAGGCCTGATGCTATTCCCTACACTTGTCTTTTCGGTGGACTTGAGTATGGTGGTTTTGTGGTTGGTTCATCAACTTTATTATGTTTTTTAAAGAACGTTTGAGATTCTGTATATTGAGCAAAAAGCACATCACCAGCATGGCTATTATCGTGCTCCTTCCCTTTGGCATTTGCAACAGGATTCTCTTTAGCAATACGCTCATAAACCTTGTTCAATTTATCTGCAAATGCTTGGGGGAGTGTCGTACTTAATTGAGGTAACAAACTGATAGGAATACTCTTGAAAATGTTCATGAGGTAAGGAGGTATCGCTGTGGACTCATTGAGCTCTACTTGCTTTACTAACTGCGCTAAAGGGGATATGGTATATTCAGGCACTACGTTTTCTGGATTATTCTGACTCAAAGCAGACGCTAATTTCGCGGGTGTAGCACTCTTGATTAACTGCTCAATCTGGTTTGCAATAGGCACTACATCAAGACCATGTTCGCTCCCTGCAATTAATGCTCTGGTTAAAAACATCATCCCATTAAGTCCGCTATATTCTCCAGTATTAATTGGCGCCAATAACATCAAATCGCTCTTTCCATATTCTTCTTTTATATGGTAGGAGTCTAATCGAGAAATAATCGTCATTAACTGCGCCAACACGGCAGAGTTATCTTTGATATAAGCAGCTTCAACAAGGGTTAACAAGATAAGGTGAAGCGAGGAGAGCCCCTTATAAGGTCCTAACGCATTTATTTTATATAATTCATGGAGAAAGGGTTGCGGATTTGTATCCAAAACCTGCAATAGCGCTTCTTGAATTACCGTTACCAGATTTGAATCATGGCGGCCTGCTTTCAATAAAGCACTAAACAATACATACAGGTTGCTCTTACCCTTGAATAAACTACGAGTAAATTCATTGGGGAGTGCCTCCCCCATAATCTCAGGCTCTGCATGCATACAATTTTGGAACAATTCAGCAATTAGTGCGGTTTCGACTCGATTATTGACTAATGTAACAGACTGAAGCAAGGCGCGAAGCAAAGCTAAGAGTGGATTTTTGCCCTCCTCCATTCCCTTGCCTTCGTTTTCTTTTACCAGCATAGAACAAAATTTAAAACTAGAAGCATCCAAAAGTTTCTTAAATACCAGATCAAGCGCCAATAAAGAACTAAAATCCTTGGCCTCACTATAAACCAGCGAACAGTAATTATTCATCCACACATAGAAAAAACTTTGTCCTTGAAACGCACCACCACTAGTTGATTGTTGGAACATTGCCTCTAAAGAAGCAGCATCTTGGTTTAAAATTTTTATCGTTACCGCAGAAAGAATTTCAATTGCTGCGGTATCCGATGACTTTACAGCGCAATAAAGAGCATAGGTTAGCCAATAAAAGAAATTACTATTTTGTGTCTTATCTAAAGAGTTTTCCGTCACATGATTATGGAGCTGGGTGATAAATGATGCTAACTCTGCTCCCCGCAGATCCGCAGTGCGATCACCTACATAACGAGTTATAGGCTGGAAAAAAAAATCCTTTTGTGCTCTGGTCATCGAAGGGCCTATCTAGGGAATAGTTTGTTATTACTGTCAATTATGGTAGCAAATCAACTAATAGGCAAGTAGTTTATTTATTAAACACTCGAGCAGTGCACTCCCCTTAAAGTCTACATAGGGCGTAGGGAGAAGTGAACAACAACATCGGAGGCAGACTCGATATTTGAATGAAATAGCCGCTGTGTGCTCCCGTATGAAGACTCTACATTCGACGAAGACTCACCCACTTCGCTCAATATTGGAGCAGATGATGCGCGAAATAAGCTTTTAGGTTTCAAATTGGTTTCATTTACAAAAAAAAACTGTTCATCAGAGGGCAATAAAGAATGAATCTGGGATGCGGCTTGAGAATGAGCAAGCGCATTAATAATTACTTGTGCATTCTTTTGGTGTATTGGCCTATTCATATCTCGAGCTAGATTTATAACATGATTTATTGGTGAGCACCTATATTCAGGTGTGGGATGTGCAGGTGCCGATTGGAATACAGCTGTCGTTAATTGCTCAGCTGGTGCCCCTTTAATTACATCCAGAATAAAATCCATCATAGATGTCACATCAATCTGATGTGCTATTGCTGCAATGAGTGCTCTACACAAAAAGACGAAGCCATTAAGGTTCTGATATGCCCCATCCTCAATTGTTTCGAGTAATGCAGAAATCGCTGTCTCCTCGCTTTTATCATAAGTAGTTAACTCTGTAAGTATGCGCATCAACTGAGCTATAACCGCTGAGCTTTCCTCTTTATAAGAAGCCTCAACCAAGCTTAATAAAATCAGATGAAATGAAGATAATCCTGGGTATACCCCTAATGCATGACGCTTATATAAAGCATTCATAAATTGCTCGGGATGATTTTTTAGCGCTTGCAACATTACGTCTTGAATGATTGTGACAGAATCGGAATTACCAAATGATGTCGTTTTAAGTAAAATGCAGCTTAATAGATAGAGGCTACTCTTACCGCGGAATAAGCCCTCGGTAATTTCTTGGGTTAATGCAGCTCCCATAAGACTCGGCTCTTTTTGCATACACTGATGAAACAGCTCAGCAATAAGCTGTGTTTGCAGCAAATTATTTATTTCGCCAGCCGACTTCTGATAGCTACGCAGCAAAACTAAAAGGGCATTTTTTCCTTTTTCGCTGCCCTCTTCAATATTTTTTACCAGTAAAGAACAAAACTTAGCACCCCAGACATTTAATAATTCATGAAACATGATATTAAGGGCATGTAATGAACTTAAATCATCATTCTGGCTGTAAACAAGGGAATGATAATTATCCATCCAAAAATAGGCAAAACTTTGCCCTTTAAAACTACCTTGACTAATCTGTTGATCAAACATAGTGTACAAAACGTCTGGAGCTTTGTTTAAAATACTTTGAGTAATACTCGTAATCAGAATAAAAGGGGTTGTCGGCAAATTGGGATTCATGCCAGAAAGTTTCACTGCACAGCCCATAGCGAACGTTAACCAAGGAAAAAAATAGCTATCTTCTAGTTCTTGTGCGGAAAACTTGCTGCTGGCATTATTGAGTTCATGAAGTAAAGAAATAAGCTGGGCATGCGATAATTCATTTTGATTTTTCAATAAATCAAAATTGGGAGCAAAAGTAAAGATATCCTCTTCTTTTTCTATTACAGGCCAAGAACCCATTTAAGTCGTCCAAAAAATATACAATATTGCCTTTATTATTACCTGTTTTAAATTAATACACAAGAATTTTTTACCAAGATCCTGGTGTAAGCTGGGCTGCGGCAAGGCGCAGCCTAAGCCGCAACCCTGAATCAGTGTAATGCTGAAGAAGCTCGCTCCTCAGCAACCTCTTCATCGTCATCAAGCACATTCTCATCGTCAGAATCAGGATCGCAATAATTACGGCCTATAATTTTGCAAAGTTTTTTCTGATCATCTAAAGATAAGTATGAAACCAGAGCTTCAAGCAGGTTTTCATTGGAAAATGTCTCATCTGTTTCATTTCCGGTAAAAAATGCAGGTTCAGGAGGTAATTTATCGTTGATTTTCATACCATGCACTAAAGCCATATACAGTGAATTAAACAGATTTTCTGCTTGTTCTATTTGTTTTAGCAAATGGTACTGTTCTTTATTTTTAGGCAAATTGGCCAATGAATAAAAGAACCCTGATATGCCGGAGATTTTTGGCGTTTTTATTTCAGGATTGATAAAAGAAAACTCCTGATAAAAGGCGACGATTCGCTTCAACAACTCAGTACGATAAACCTCACAATATTCAGGAACTTCCGCTTGGCGTATCATCCATTCTAACTTTTGTAAGGTTCCCACAACTTTTTTAGCTTTATAACAATACTCTTCATCAACCGCCCAAAGCGTATCAATAGTGCTACCCGGCAAGGGTTTAATTTTTTGTGGTGGTATTGTCCAAATTAATTTAACCCCTTCTTTCTTTCCGTCACGATAATATACTTTTTTTCCAGCAGATTTCGTATGAATATCTAGCTCACCTTCACTATGCAGGATAATATGTTCCATACCGCCGCTCACCCAACGTGGAATGGTTGATTTATGATAAGGTGCTAACAACTCAGGAGAAAGAACAGTTTCTAATATAGACAAGGCTTTCGTTTTACAGGTATGAGAACCTTTTAAAGTCGGCCCTTTCCATCCTATAGACAGTTTAAAATCAAAAGGATGAAGCCTAGGGGCGCGCTGTTCAATTTTAGCTTTTCGCAGTTCGATTTCATAAACCTCTCTTGAATGTTTCTCTCCTGGATAACATCTCATTTTTCCAGTTGGGCGAGCAGTCAGACCTTCCTCTCCTAATGAATCTCGTACGGCAGACTCCTGCCCGTGAACTTCAGCCTTGCATTCTTCTTGTAATTTTTTAAATTGCCCCTCGGTAAGTTCATAAGAATAGCCATGCAAACCATGTCCCATATCCATGAACCGAACTTCTTCATGCATTAACCAGCCATGGTTACCCGATAGATCAACATCTAATCCCATGTTTCTTTTAAGCTGAGTGAGCCAATCATCAGGGCTGCCAGTGCTAGGAACTCCATAATATCCCCAAGTATCAACAACTTCTACTTGTTTTCTTGTCTCATTATATTTGGATAAAATAAAAGCCCCATGCCAGGCCGGATTACCTTCCACAGTATGATCAAAAGTACAAAAAGTCACCAAATATGTCATGTTGTTCTCCACGTCCTGTTAATAATTATCCAATATTCGAAGATATTCTGAGCGCATAACTGTGCATATCTCCAGCTATTCTGATTAAAAATTATCAAAGATTCAAGTGTCTGATTGTGGTTAAGAATTAAGACCTCGTCACGAACGTAATGAGGGATCTTCGGCATCTCGCTCGGTGCTTACGCTGGAGATCCCTCACTACGTTCGGGATGACGTTTTTCTTTCGGGATGACGTATTACTTAATTGACTGCAAGGCCCAGGATCGGAGCCTTATTCAAGCTCGATCCCGGTTATTTGGTTAACTATAAGAATTGACTGTTTTAGCTTGATTTACCTGCTCGTACGCACGACGTGCAGGTTCAAAATCGGGATATTTTGTCACTATGTGCTGTAAAATCATACGTGATAAGAGCTCATCACCTCGATTCCACTCATTTAATGCATCAAAATACAATCGGTTTGCAGCCTCTCCAGCAACGATAGGAGCACGCTCCAAGGTTACCGGCTCAACGAAACTGACTCGGGACTGGGTTTTCGCTTCCATACGCTGCAACACTTTACGTGCTTGTATGCTGCCATTGTCACTGGCTTGCTGCAGTAAGAGTTTTCCTTTTGATGGGGATAATTCGCCTGCAGTACCCTCTAGGTAATAAGTTCCAAGTTGATATTGAGCATATGCATTTTGCCGTGCTGCTAATTTTTGGTAGAAGCTGGCAGCGATTTTTGGATCTTTTTCGACACCTAATCCATAGTGGTACATTCTGGCTAAAGCCAACATGGCCTTTTCATTACCCTTATCTGCTGCTGCCTGATAGTATTTAAGCGCTTCAGCAAAATCTATTTTCGAGGTGATTCCAGTTTCTGAAAGCAGACCCAATTCATAAAGTGCATTCGCATTTCCTAAATCAGCGGCTTTCTTATACCAAGCTAAAGCTTGTTGTTCATCGCGAGACTGACCAAGCCCCATGAAGTATATGCCACCTAATTGATTCATTGCGTCATGAACTTTGTTATTTGCAGCTTTGACAAATAACTCTTTAGCTTTTGAGTAATCCACTGGAGTACCTTTACCATACAGATACATCAATCCTAAGTTATAAATACCTAGGGCATTACCTTTAGCAGCTGCCTGTTTATAGGCCTTGAGTGCTTGTGGGTAGTTATCATCCACAGTCTCATTAATAAAACCCAAGGCAACATAAGCTTCAGGTAAGGCCGCTGCCGCTTTTTTGTACCAATCTTTTGCAGCACTGTAATCTGGCTCACCATTGTTGCCCAATTGATAGAATTGGCCTAATAAGTATTCAGCCAATGGCTCACCCTGCTCTGCAGCAGCGGTATACCAACGTTGCGCATCAGCCATGTCAGGAGAGGCACTCAAACCATTTTCATCCATGTAGGCTAATTTTAACTGCGCGTCTCTATCTCCTTTCTGAGCCAAACCTTCATAAATCGCTCTGGCTTCTTTCATTTTGTCTGCATCGGTATTTTCCGCCAGATAATAATCAGCCAGAACAATACCTGCATGACTATTGCCTAACTCATAAGAGTGAATCAAATCGGGTAAGAAATCCCGTTTTGCTTGTTGCAACAGCACTGCCATATTAAAGTCAGCATAAGAGAACTTATCTTTTACTGCCTGCTGCAATTGCACCATTCCGTGTTCATTATTCTTCTCAACCCCTTTACCTTCAGCAGTATAAGTGCCCAAAATAAATTGGCTGACCGCAGTTTGCCCTGCTTGTTGATACCAGTGTATTGCTTGCGCAGGATCTGCACTAATTCCTATCCCGCGATCGTAAAGCAGTCCAAGGAGCAATGCTGCTTTTTCATTCCCGGCTTCCGCCTGTTCTTTAGCAACCGCAAAGGCTTTCGCCTGTCTTTTAGCATTACTGTCCATGGCATTATAAAATGCTAGAGGCAATAACGCATTGGAGATGCCTCGATCCGCGGCTCCTTGATATAATTGACGAATTAACGCAATTTTTTGCTTTTTCGCATCAACACTTAAATTACTATCATACTGACGTGCCAAGCGGTCAGCTAAATCGTATTCAGCCAGCCCATAATTATTTGCTGCAGCCAAATACAGCATCGAATTAGCTTGCTCAGGATCGGCATTGATGTATACCGTTCCTTCAGGTCCAGTTATCCCTTTTTCCAGAATTCTAGACAGTACGTATTGGGAGTTTTTATTCCCTTTAAATGCCGCGTCCGTTAAATCCTCTAAAGCTTGCTGATAATCTTCTTTACTCTTCGCATGCTGTAAATACAGCATACCTAGATTATACTCAGCACCTAAATGTTGCTGCTGTACCGCATTTTGATAGAACACGATCGCTGCGGAATCGTTTTGCGCCACCCCTATTCCATATTGAAACATTTGCCCTATTTCAAATTGCGTTTGTGCATCACCTAATATTGCCCGGTTATATAATTGATAAAAAGCCGACATCATATTCACTTGCTTTTGCCAACCATCAGTCCATATATCCATAATGCTGGGATTTTGTGAAACAAGATCCGCATACTGAGCATCAAGATAAGGCGCAGGTAAATCAGGATGGGCAACAATAAGGCTGTTTGCATGCTCTACGTCAGCTACTTGATTATTTAACGGATAAATGGGATACATCCATTGATTGGATTGGGCACTGGCCTCCCGGCTTAAAAGCGCATCATAATAACTCGTAATAGGCACATCATTAGGCTGCACCAGCGCAAACTGAGGTTTGAAGATATGATGGCGAGATATGGTTTTTAATTTAGGCGCTTGATTATATGCATAATCGCCTAAAACGGTAGGATTACTCCAAGCACTTAAAATACCATTCATTTGATAAGCCGTTTGTGCCAACTTATCCGTGGTGCCATTGCTTAACCACAGAGCCGCAGCAGCTAAAGCCTTCCCTTGATTACTTGCTTTTTCATCTTGATTTGCCTGATCTTGCCATTGCTTTGCCATATCCAAATCAGCTTCAACCCCTGTGCCTTTTTTATAAAACTCGGCAAGTTGGCGTTTTGCTTCTGTCGAATCATTTTGCGCAGCCTTCAATGTCCATAGAAATGCTGTTTTAGGATCATGTACCGGGCTTTTTTCATCCAGATAAACTTCGGCCAAATCAAGATAAGCCTGATTATTTTGATAATTTCCTACTTTTTCAAACCATTTTAGCGCTTGATCTTTTTGATTTTGTGCCAGTGCAGCCTCGCCTAATTTAACCATTGCGGGAGCAAAACCTTGGGCGGCAGCCTTGTTTAATAATTCGGATCCCTTCTCAACATCTTTATCAACCAGCTTCCCAGAAAGATACAAACTAGCTAATTTAGTAAGTGCCTGTGGATTGCCATTGGCTACCGCTTTATTTAACCAAATAAGACCTAACTTATTGTTGGATGAATTGCGGCTGTTAATAAAATTTTCCGCCAGGGTATATTGAGCAACAGAATTACCATTTTTTGCCGCATCAATATAAAAACGGGTTGCCGTATCGTAATTTTTCTTCACACCGATGCCATAGAGATAGGCTGCAGCTACAAACATTTGCGCATCCACGTTCCCTGCCGCAGCAGCCTGCTTAAACCAGGTTACCGACTGTTCAGGGTCCTTATCGTGCAATAAAGTATATTTCGCAACAAGCATGATTGCGGGTAAATAACCTTTACGTGCGGATTGCGTAAAATAACGCATTGCTAACTGGGTATTTTTTAATTGACCGTATCCATAAAGATAAATGCGTCCTAAATAATAATCAGCGACTGCATTTTTTCCGGTTTGACTCAGTAAAGGCTCTATCGCCTTATTATAATTTCCTAAGCGATAAGCGCTGAAATCATCGGCAACAACCTGTTGGCTGGCGGTTGCGGCAAGCAAACATACCCAAGGCACTAGCGATTTCATGAAGATTCTCCCTCTATACATGGCAATTCAATCGTAATTCACTGGCAAATCCCGTTGCTGAATTGATATTTATACCCCTGGTATAATGCCATAATGTACTACATCATTAACGGCCCCATTTCTTGAGTTACCATCGGAAACCCAGAAGTTGCCTTTATTATTTAAACCAAATTTTACGTGTACATATTCACAAATTTTAACTGTATCTGCACAATCAACTATTTTTCCGTAAGATTTTTTGCCATCTCCTAAAGTACAGACAAATCGAACCAAAGGCTCACCTGTAGCCAATGCAGCCCACTGATTAGGAGCAATGGTATGATTGAAGCGAGTAGAATATTCACTGTCTTCATCACGCATTTGATACAAACTTACTGTCTGGGGCAATTTATTGTAAAAGAAGTATAACGATTGCAAAGCCCCTTCTTTTCCAGGGAAAAGAGACAACACTTTAAGACGTTGTTCATAACCTACTGGAGTACATCCTATAGGAAATCGAGCCTCATCTTTTGCTGCCTTTTGTTGAGCTGCTAATGGGTCAGTTTTTTTAGCTTTTGCTGCCTCAAGTTCAGTCGATAATAGTCCAACAAAAAGCATTAAAGAAATTGAGGTGAATTTTTTTAGAGTATTCATCATATTTTCTCACTGTCATTTATTGGACGTACAATCACAACCGTACCCATGAAATTATTACGTTCACTGGATAACTCGACGAAATCATGATTCAACCATTTAGCATCTTCAACAAACATGCGCACACAACCATGACTCGCTCTCACGCCGGGAATGTCATCTGAACCATGCAATGCAAAACCTTTATGGAAGTACATGCAATAAGGCATTTTGGCTCCCCCTTTACCTATGGGGAATACATCTGAGCTACATTTTTCATTTTCTTTACTGAAGACTCGGAAAATTCCGGTCAAGGTACGGCAAGAGCGATTTGAGTCAGAGCATTTATCTCTTCCAGAAGAGATAGGCCCCCATTTCACCAGATTTCCCTGAGCATCATAAGCACCCCATGCGAGCTTATCTTGATCAATGATAATCTCTTTTTGGTTTTCGCCAGGTATTTTGAGAGGAAATGGCGCAACATCCAACATATTTAGATATGCCAAATTTTTAGGCACTGCAATCACTTTACCCGCCCATAGAGGGTTATAAGTTCGATTGATGCGTTGTACTACATCACGCTGTTGTGGATCTGGAAATAGATTTTCCCAATTCTGCCCTGTGACTATGGTGATGCAATTATATTGTGGGTAGCCACATAATCCTGTACCGTAAAACCCTGCGTTTGCTACGGCACCCATAAGCATCATCAATGCAATTAACATTATTTTTTTCATATGCCGCCCCCGTCTCACTAACTTTTTATTATTCTATGCAAGATTTATGCTTAAATTCTAAGTTACTTTAATTATTCTTATCCTAGAAAAAATGCTTTTAGCGATCCCCTGCTATAAGCTTAACTGCATTTTTTAGGACTACGAGCATATAAATAAGTTTAGTACCAATATTGTTATTTTTACCAGTAATTTAGCGTGAGTTTGATAGAAAAAAAATGTTGGTTCCGATGGAGTACCGTATCCTGAACGAGAATAAAGATCCAATTGAGTTTTTCATGGACTTAATGACCAAATACAACCCCAATATCAAAGACGTACTTATAAAAGTGTATCCTGATTGCTTGCAACCAGGATACTCCTAATCATTTTACCGCAAATACATCTTTTGTTGCAGGAACGTCTCATAATAAGCATTCATCTCTTCATAGAGCTCATTTAAATTTTTTACTTCATAACGCCCTGAACGTTCTTTTCTACGTAAACGATCGTATCTGCTAATAAAGTCATCAAAGTCCAATTTATCATACCCATCTTGGTCAAACTCATGAGCCATTTTCACTTGCGCAATTAAATCTTCTAACTTCACACGGATCTCACCGAACTCTTCCTTACTTCCATAAACTATGGGTTCTGGCTCTGGAGATTGGCGTGATTTAAGGAGTAAATAAAGAATAATTAACCCAATGGGGAGTAAAGTGACTAAGCCTAGCAGATAAATGGAATCCTGCGAACTTGCCTGTGACACGTTAACTACAGAGCATTCTGGTTGATCTGAAGGACAAATAGCCGAAGTCATATTCGGAGCAGCCATACGCTCCTGATATAAATGAGCGCTTATATTGGGAGTAGATAGAATTTCTTCTACCAGAGGCGGGGCACAATCAGCCAAGGGAGGTACTTGTACTTCCGGTAAAATACGCAACTGCTCAGGCTTTTGAGGTGGAATTAATCCCTTTGCTTCATACTGTACCGTGACCCACTCATGCATTGATCCCATCAGACGATTTAATTCTTGTGCCTGATCAGCAATCGCAACAAAATTTGTTTCTTGAATGGATGGCTTATTTAAATGCTCTAGAATCTGAGCCACATTTTTTTTCAAACCTTGTCTTGTATTTGCAAGCTCAGAGGCTGTGGAAGGATATTGGGCTAATATATCCTGATTCTTAATAAAGGTATCCAATTTCTCTTGATCTGAAGTAAACCATCGTTGGAAAAAAGATAACTTTTGTTCATCCTGAATTGCCTTATGATAGGCTTGCGTATTTTCAAACAATAAGTCGTCCATTGTTTGTGCGGAAAAATCGACAAAATGGTCAAGCTGTTTGAGCAATAGTGTTAACTGCTCTTTAAATTGATAAACAGTGTAAACCTCCCCAGCCTGCCCCAAAAGTCCAATGGTTTGCTCAATAATTTTTTGGAATCGAGCCAACTCATTTAAATCAATAACCGCTTTAGCATAAAGCCGTAATATCTCATCCTCCATGGTGATAAGACTAAAATTGGCGCAGTTGCGCAATTCTTCAGGTGACAAGCTCAAAGCCGATGTTGGCACCGCAAGCGCTTGTGTTTCCTTTTTCGCACATTCTTTAGCTGCCAAGGTTGGATAAGCTTTTAAATCATCAAGTTGCCCACCAATCAAATCTCGTGGGTGTGGGTTAATTGCATTAGGATTCAACGCAAAATGCGTTCCTCGATTACATTCAGTATAAAGTTGCTGCGTTGCTTTAGCTAATTCAACTAAGCGGTCTTTTAATAATTGAGATTCCGCCAGATGCATTAAATGAGGTTTGACTTCATTATTAATTGCCGTACGTAAATTTGCTAAAAATAGCCGATCGGAACCAATTAAGGGTGAAGTATTTGTTTCAATAGCGAGAATATAATGATGCAGATACTCTAATTCCTTCTTAGTTTGCCCAATATTTGGATTCTGGCTTATGCCCTTCAGAATATTATTTATATCCAACATGATAAAATTCATTGGCTGATTTAAATGTTCTATTCGCAAGTTTTTATTACGTAACCTTAAATAATCCCCGGTCCGTTGCATCAACTCATATACTTGGGGCCATTGCAAACGCTGAGTGTCTACAGGCTTTACTAAAAAATCCCCCATTCTCAGAACCTGGCGTGTTTTATATGCTCTTGAGAAAAACCAAGAGTTATCATAAACATTGATCAGCGCTTGTTCATCATCATTAGAAAACCAAGAGCCCGAATTGATGAGGTAATCTGAATGAATTCCCGAATTGGTGCGAATATTTAATACCCATGTCCTTAAATTTAGTTCTTCATCAGTATAACAAGCCTCAGAATATAGCCAAAAACGCGAGCTACTCGGCATTGCTTGGTATGATGTGTAATATTTTTTCTCTCTACCCATGATGCTCACTCCTTGAGACATGTCCTTGAAAAATACACATAAAAAAATAGATTAATTTTAAACCAGTCTAATTTGATAACATTCTTTTCACGAAGATGCAACACACGCACCTAATCCCTCTTCTGACGTTCACTAAGACAGCTACAATTTAGACAAATGTGATGGTAAAATAGCGAGCATGGAAACCCTAGCCAAGGACGAATTTCTTATTAATTGGGATTTGTAATGCGGAGAAACTCTTTTATCTTAACTCTTTTTTTAATCATCCTCTCAATAATTACTTACGCAACAGCGCCAAATACACCCTGTACTCCTAGAGAGCGTACGATTGCTATTACCTTGGATGATTTACCCATTGAGCATGCTAAATTTGAAAAAATAACTCGAGCATTAACAAAACATAAAGCTCCTGCCATCGGCTTTGTTATTGCTAAAAATCTCAATGAGAATAACTTAAAAGACCTTCATGCATTTTTAGATACTGGCTTTGTTTTGGGTAACCATAGTTATTCGCATGTTAATTTACGTAAAATATCCGCTGCATCGTATATTGCCGATGTGGATCGGGCTGATAAAATCCTTAGTCCACTCATGACAGGAACCAAATATTATCGTTACCCTTATCTTGCCGAAAGCAGTTTCGTTAAGAAACACATGGTCCTCCATTATTTAAAGAAAAACCATTATCAGGTGGCGCCGGTAACTATTGATAGCCGAGATTTTTTATTCAATAAAAAATTTACTAGCGAGGTTCGCGAAAATCCCGGATTATTTAATAAGCTACGCCAACAATATTTAGACTTTGTCTGGCGACAAACTGTTCTTGCGGAATATGGTCAGCGATGCAATACAACAAAACAAATTTTACTGTTGCATGCGAATCTATTGAATAGTTATTTTTTAGATGATTTATTACAAATGTATGAACATCATGGGTATCGGTTTATTAGCTTAGATGAGGCTTTAAAATAAGCAAAGTTTTCAAAACTGCAAACGAATCAGGACTGTGTTAGAGGATATTGGTTTTACCGTGATTGATACTCCTCTTCGAGAAAAACCTGCTTTTATTTATTGCTCTAGATTTTGGCGCGTAAGTAGAGCTATTTACACAATGTATAAAAACCTTTATTTTCAAAAAGGACAACTTGTTTTTTTCTGGATAAAAGGAGTTATCATGCAATTACGTATCTATTCAGAGTTTTCTTGGAACAAATCCCATTCAATCAGAGAAAATATCAATCAACTAATGACTGATTATATCCCTTATAAGGCAAATATATTTTCTAAAAAAAACCATATAGAAGAAGCCGAACAAATACTCGATTTCCTGAAAAAAGATACGCTATCCGAAATTGATATTTATTTATGCGTGCAAGCCCTGCGTCAAAAGTTAATAGAAAATAACGAATATGGCGAATTTAAAAGAAGATTGGATTTTGCCGTGGAACAAATGGAAAATCAAAATACTTTTTTAAAGGGGCTTGGAACAGTAGGACAAACTATTAAGACAATTTTTGGTCCCTAAATGTAGCCTTGATGCAGCCTAGTGCTGCATCAAGGCTCAAGCTTAACTAGTGACTCAGCCCTTGATTAAGCGCAGGTTCCTCTCCATGAATTAAGGTGTGTGTATTTTTAGGATTATGAAAAAATGAGCGCACCGAGCCCCACCAAGATTGAGACTGCCTTTGTGGTTGCACTGTTTGCTCCTCCTCATCAAGCTCAACAATCCTGGGAGATTCCGGATAAATCCTATCTTGTACGGCTTTAAAACTAGAAAATACACTCTTTAAAACAATCGGCAGTAACATGAGCATCATAACCATAGTAATTAGATTCGTTGATTCGCCAAAGGCCAAATAATTAGTTAATGATTCAACCAAGGCAATCACCATTGCCATTTCCATAAAATTACTAATCAGCCCAGAGGCACTAATATTTTGGTTATCCATAGGTAAACCAACGCTTTGCATGATTTCGTAGTAAGCAATCCATAGCCAGCTTAAGTCAAAGCCCACACTCCACCAATGTTGCTGATACATTTCTTTTACTGCCTCAGGCCCCAATACATTGCGCGCCAACTCAAAGCTCATCTTGCTACTTTTAAGCGTCAACGCCAACATTCCCTTTTCTTGAGAATTAGCTACTCCTGAAAAAAGTTGGATAAAATTGCTACGTGAGTCAGCAATATCAAATAACTCATAAAACGAGTTATCCGAACTTAAAAGCCGGCGTAATTGCACATCCGTGAGATCGGCTAAGGCACCTACTCCTGGAGCCAATGAATTATCTTCTGCACAGTGAGCAATTACCGTATGCGCTTCTTTCATCATCAACACATCATTACTGCCATCACCATTCGCCACAATAAAGAATTGATTGTCCTTTAAAAAGCGGGCCAAAATGCCTTTTCCTTCCGTGCTCATTTCCGCAAAAATAATTACTGGACGTGCTGATTTATCGCGGGATAATAATTTCTGCAATGCCGCCAACACCGCGGCATTAATGCCAGAAAAAATTACCGTACTCGCTGCAGGAATATGTTCCTCATCCAACGGAATGTTATCGCTATCCAAATGCTCGGCACGTAAAATGCTAATTTTTTTTGCGTACTCAGGGCATAAAACATTCGCAATATTTTCTGCCGCTTTCGTCGTGTCACCCGTAGCAACAAATACTGGCACTTGAATACTGCGGCAGGAACTAATAAATTGTTCAGCACCTTTTTTAATCGGATTATCGATAATAAACGTTCCATGATGTTGCATGCATTCCAGCAACGATGGATTCTCCATAATGAAGGATTCAATTTCTTTTTTATTATCCTGATCAAAATACTCCTGCAGCTGCTTAAATTGCTTTTCGGTAAGTTCAGCTCGTGCAATACACCAGTCCCGTGATAAAACACCTGTTCGAGTGTCCATGCTGTAATAATCACGAAGCAAAGGGGTATTATTAAAAGCAGTCGCCTTTGGGATACCACAAAAAACCAAGTAATGGCTTGAACCCTCGCGCACCAAAGTTAAGCGCCCACCAAAATTTCGATATAAGCCCAGGTGAAATGTTTCTATTTCTTTTTCGTTCTCATTTAGGGAAATATTTTTTCTAAAATGATTATTTCCGAGCACAGCAACCTGTAAATTAGACTTTTGCTTAAGCAACGAATTAAGTAGTTGCAATATTGCATCTTCCTCAGGCTCCATCTCTTTCGGGTTATTCGTATAAGCCTGACAAAAAATCTCGAATACTTCCGATAATTGTGTACCGCCAGGTAAAAGACTGGGCTCTTTTTCTTTCAATAAATGCTGTATGTGAGCAGACATTGACGCGGTCCACAGCCCCAACACATTCATACCGTTGGTGGTTAAAGTCCCGGTTTTATCAGAAATAATCGCAACGCCTTGAGTAAAGCGATCGCGATAATACCCACTGAGTGCATGACATAAATCGACAATGCGCAGCGCATCAATGGTTTCTAAAGGTTTATCCCCTAGATTTTTATTTAATTGTTTCAGTAATTGCCCATTAACCATTTCCCGTAAAAATTGTTCTGAAAAAGGAATCATGGCCTGAAAAACATTGAAGGCGTATTTTGACATTTCTGCAGGTAGCAAGCGTAGATCCTGTTGTGTACAAACCGCCAATCCAGCCGATGCGATAAGGGAGTGGAATACACTCTTGCGTTTACGATCACCGATAATCTGATTAATGATTGCTACCTTGCGGATGTCATTATTTGATAGAAATTCATCTGCAGGCTTAATTTGAATAAAAAAATTCTTTGCTCCAAACAAATTTAATTTATCCCCAACCATAACCCCTGCTTGTTTGCCATCACGTACCAAACGCAAACTAACCGTTTTATGAGGGCTATCCCATGCCGTTTTGGAACGATGCTCTATCCAGACATCCTCACCATTTTGCGCTTTCAGGTTCACACTAAATTTTTGTTGCTCAAGCGCCTCAATGAACTCTCCTTGTTCACCTTGCTTTAAGGCAACCAGCTCCCCTGAAATTTTAACCGAAGCTAAATCAATCGCCTCATTGCAAAAAACCAAATCCCCTGTGCGTAATTGGTATCCTAGCACCGTAACCAAATGAGCACCCTGAGGAGTAAATTTTAAAACCTGATATTCCTTATGATTGTATTCATAGTCATCTTGAATCATCGCCTGTTGGGCTAAAGACTCTCGAATTGTTGCCGGCGTTAGATCAGCAATTAATGCCGGAACATTGCGAAATTGCCGTAAAGCGCCCTCTCCCTGACGGATATTTTCTGAAATAAGACCCAGCTGAAATAAACGTGGTATCGGCATCAATTCCCGAGCCATGATATGACCAAGTTGAAAATAGAAATTACCAACAGGAGTTAATCCACTAGGAATAGTTGCCGTATCTGAACGTTGTGCGCCTCGATTATGTTGCCATTTTAATAATTGTTTCTGCGCCTTTTGAGTAAGAAATGAAATGCCTGAAGGTACAAATAAAGCACTAGCACCAATGCTGGCAATTAAGGAATAATCTTCGGAAAATTGGTCGCTAGTCAACCGCTGCGTCCCTGTGAAAACAGAATAATACATGTAGGTGATGGCAACAACTTCACTAGCAACTGCGGCAGAAAATGCAGCAGTTGATTTAAAGTGTTTGTCGGTAATACGATTTAAAGCACTGCCGCTTAAAATGGCAGTACCAAGAATAAATTTATACACAAAATCATAGTCTTCACTGTCCGTCTGATATTGGCTCATGCCGCGAGTCAGTAATTCCCCTAAGAGCAAAGCAATCCCTGAACTTACCACTGGCCATGCGTAGCGCTTGAAATTGCGCCAATCTAAAGAATCCGCCGAAAATGCAAGGCTAATTGCTTTATAGAGTTCTTGTGTTTGAGAAAAAAGAAAATGACCAATATTTTCAATCGTGCTGGTAATATAATAGGTGCGGTCAGGCTCTTCATTTTGTATCAGCCCCACAGATAATACTCTACTGGGTTGCGTTGCCTGTTTTTGCTTGCTCTGTTTATTATTGTGTTTTTCGAACATTTTATACATCCATTTATGTCAGTTTCTATAACGTAATAGTTCTCAAAAAACACGCCATCCTGAGGCGTTTACAGCGAAGGTTCTCCTGAATCGGACAGAATATTAGTCCAGAAGATCGATATTTTATTCAGGAGCTCCTTCACTTCGTTCAGGATGACGTCCCTCACGTATGCTATTACTCCAACATCTTCGACAATCCGAGTGCCTCATCACCATGATGAAAATAAATTATGATTTTTGGCTATTATTGTGTCAATAGCTATTTGCTAAATACTCCATCGTCTTAGAATGTCTATACTAGGCAAATTGATGTCCGAGGCAATGAAATCTATGACTACTTAACCGCTTCGATAAAAATAGGTCTTGTCTCGTAATAGAGCTTACCCCCATATTTACGCTGGCAAATATGCTCAAATGCATCCAGCATATCAGCGATCAGCTCCTCTTGCTGTGCTTCAGGAATTTTTTTAATGGCTGGCAAAATCAATATTAAATTCTTCATGTAATTAATATTAGGAAGGGCAATTCGATAGGTTTTTAAATCCATTTTAACATGCCGGAAAGGGGTATGGCTCAATGCACTCAATACACGATAAAAATAATTAGCATAGGGCAGCAACCTTTGAATATTGTCATTTGCCACCTTACTATGTTGGCCCCTTTTGGCCAACTCATACCAAATTTGTAGGATACTACTCTCAGAAAATGAGGAAAAGGTCGCATAAAATCGCCCTTCTATTTTTAAGGCTTGATAAATATTGGCAAAAGCAACTTCGATTTTAGTCCAGTGCAAACACCAAAAAGAGAGCACAAAATCAAACCTGTACGACTGTTGGTATTTCTCAATACGTTGCACTTCAAAGGAAAGATTTTTGCTCGCCCAATAGTCTTTTGCATGAGCAATCATTTCTGCAGAATTATCAATAGCCAGAATTTGACTATTCTTATAGGTTTTGGCTAAAAAATTAGTGTATTGGCCATCTCCACAACCAACATCTAAAATATCTCCAAAAGGATGCACGTTAAAGGTACTGCGAAATTTTTCATTAATTTGTGTCTGAAAATAATTTCCGAGGGCGTACTGCTCAGGATCCCATATCACTCCGTTATTCCAAATCCAATAAAAACTTCAACCACTATACCGTAAACTACTAATAATTCGAATCTTTTTAGAAAATTACTTTAATTTTTCATGCCACAATATCCCATATTACGCTACGCTAATAGGGGATACACGTGACTAGCAAGTAAGTCATTAGTGGGACAGAGTGGGTGAATTATGCTGTTCTTCTCCATCGATCAAAACAAAATCCTCATCCTCATTTGGTGTTTCGAATTTAGACCCCGTTCCACTTTCTAATGCTTTGGACAAATCAACATCCTGCTCTGGCTCTAGAGGAATAGGTTCCGCAGAGTTTTGGGCTCCCAACTCGAGCTCAGGCTCAGACTCAGTGTTTTTAGAAACAGCCAGTCCTCGTAACGCGCTATGCACTGTAGTAAAAGTCTCACCCACAATCGTTGATGCCGTTTCTTGGAACGAAGATAAACTCTTATAAGCGGTTGAATTCATAACCATGGGAACAAGATTAGCATAGGATTTAAAACCATCTAAGGTGTCCGTAATTAATCGATGAATTTCTTTACTTAAATCTTCATCATTTAGATTTTTTTCCTCTAAATCACGCAAGGCATCTCTTAGATGAATCAACTTTTGAGTAATAACCGCACGGTGAGAGACATCTCCATTGCTGGCTTTATGCTGATTGCGCTCAATGGCTAAATTAAGCCACTGAATCATGCCGGATTGAAAGTCCTTAGGATTCCCTGCATTGTTATTAATCTCAGTTGCCAATGCAGCACCCTCTCTTTTGAGAGCATAATTCTTAGGCAAAATAAAACGCAGTACTCTTTGTAAAAATCCAGGTCCTTTATGACCCTGCATTGTTTCTTGTTCTAAGGTTGGTTTTAAATCAACTTCTTGTTTTTGCAAGGTGCTTAATTGGCCTTTTAGGTTATGTAAGTCGCGTAATTGAACAGCAATCTTGTCCAAACGTCCTTGCTCTCTGGGTGTTTTCGCTTGCAATACCCTCTCGTGCCTTTCTAATTTATTTATAGCCCCCTGAATAACTGTCTCGACCTTATGCGCCTGCTTTTTAACGACTTCAAAAGGAGCAGGAATGTCTCTTAATGCCTGTAACTGGTTTAATAGTATTACTGAGGCTTTAATTTCATATAAACCCGTTCGTTCCTTTAAGCCATTCTCTTCAATAGTTTTTTCCCAGGTAGATGCTTTAAGCAGATTCGGTTGGGAACTAAAACGTATTTCATAAAGAGGAATAATTTGCTTTCCTGAAGGCACACAGACTTCGGTTGAGCGAAACTGAGAAATTGGATCAATATCTTTAGATAAAGCCATGTACGAATCAAAAGGTTCCTGAGGTCGCGTGCGATCTTGCAAACCTCCTTTTTTCAACACAATTTCAGGGTTACCAACAAAAACTTTGCATACTAAAACGACTCGATCTGCCGGCTGGTCAGTCCCTTTTTTTACACAGCTACACATACCACTTTGCTTACATTCGGTACAGGTAGAAAAGGTCGCCGCTTTAGACAATTCCGAAGTGAAGTAAACGCCTTGGCCTAATGGTCCATAACCATTACCCTTAACGTACTTGCAGCGCCCTTCGTCAAAACCATTTTGCATAATCAACGGAGAAACATCCGAATTAGTGCCATGATAAAGTAACATTTCTCCTGGCTCTAATTGAATATCATCAGTCTGTATGGTCTGTAACTCTTTGGAAAGAATCCCCGAAATCGGATCAACTGGTTTTTTTAGCGCATCATAACGAGCTTCTAGCGCTGGGTTAGATAATTTCTTAACCTCGGTGATTTGGGTATAGTGAGTATCGCCGCCAAAGGTGGGCACATCCCCCTTAATTTCTTTCCATAATTGAGAAAAGAAGGCGCCCCACCCTTTTGCATAAGCAGCTCCAAGACGAGAGGGTTCAAAACGCATTGATACTTTTTGTCTGTCGATTGCCTGCTGGCGAAATTGACTATCAAAATCCCCCACGAGCTCTTGTTCAAGAAACTCTGTATGGTTCATTTCAATAGGAAGGCCTTGCGTGACGCTTTTTTCTTTTAAAACAGCAACCAAGTCTCTTTGCGCATCCATAGGTTTTACACCTAATAAGCATGCCTTTTTAATTGGATTTTCTGCAATGCATTTTTTTATTTGCTCTAATTGCACTGTATTGATTTGCTTATTGGTTAAATCCAAAACACCAGTCAATGAGACCTGTCTTAAAAATTCAGCAAAATCGCCCTGTGGGCCTTCATGAATAATTCGATGTGGGTCGAGTTTTACCCCACGCAATTGCTCCATTGATGCACTAACATCGCGTGCGTGTTGCACTTTTAATTTAGCGTTGTTCTCTTTATCTTGTTGGGAAAATGTTTCAAATTTAACGCGTGTTCCCGTCATTTTGCACAACTGAGTCGCATGAACTAAAAAGTTAGTGGTCGCGCGCTCCACGTCAATTTTTTTAGGATCTAAAAATTCGCCTAACTCTTCGTCGATTTGCTCACGAACAGGTTCTTTAGGAGGACCAACTTTGCAACGCACCAAATCGGTATGATGACTTAAATCAATGACCCCTTTTAATAAATGAGCTAAGGCTAATTTATGTTCTCCGGGTAACTTCTCAACTAAATCTTGATGATTTTCTAATTTGGGAGCATGTGTTCCTATAGCAAACTTCAAGAAATTAACTAAATCAGGATCAAAACCCATTTCCGTAGCCACAACTGCAAATAATTCGGCTGAGCGTTTGGCATTAGACGGATCATCTTTACCTGATTTTTCATTGGTTCGGCCACTACGGCATAAGTAAATGGCCAGTTCCAAACAAGCTTTTAGTTCATTATTATTATTAATTTCTGTAGCAATAGGAGCATATTCTTCATTGCCATAGTTTTGGATCAAATCCAGATAGTTTTGCGCATAAAGACGTTGTCTTACGGCGTGAGTAGTATCATGGTTACGATGGTGTACGGTGAAATTATCATGGGTAATATCAATATAACCACGGAATAAGGCAGGCACATCAAGATAGGGTTTATTGATGTAATTATCGGCTAAAACTTGCCATATATTGCTTTGATCTCCTTCCCCATCTTGCCAGAAATGCTTAAAGTCCTGTAAAGGCTCCAGATCAACCTCCATCCTTCTTCCTAAAGTAGAGGATTTTATTGGCAAAACAACAGATGGATTCTTTTTACCTACCATATCAACACACCACTAAGCAAACTTCCATGTATTAATCATAACAAAGTAATATTAAGTGAAGATTAATACTCAAAGAGATCCCTCTCAGGAAGGAGACGTAATTTCATTCGGGGCACGTCATCCTGAGGCGTTTACGACGAAGGATCTCCCGAAGGTGGCACTGTGCTAAATTCAGGGGCTCACTCATTTCATTCGGGATGACTTATGGATTCGAATCACTCAGGATGAAAATACTGAAAAATACGCAGGGCCAAATGCTCGCTTATTCCTGGAACTTTGGCAATTTCCTCTAAGGGGGCTTTAGCCAATTCACGGATCCCGCCAAAGCGATGTAATAAGGCTTGTCGGCGTTTAGCGCCTACTCCTTCAATCTCTTCTAAGGAGGATTCCAAACCTCGTTTTTGCCTTTTCTTACGATGCGCCGTAATCGCAAAACGATGGGCCTCATCACGAATATGTTGTAATAAATGTAAGGCCTTCGATTCATCAGGTAAAATTAGCTCTCGTTCTTCATGAACTAAAATCAATTTTTCCCACCCTGCCTTGCGTGAGGGGCCTTTGGCTACACCTAATAACAGCACATCTGAAATATTTAATGACTCGAACACGCGCTGTGCCACCCCAACTTGCCCTTTGCCCCCATCAATGATCAGCAAATCTGGCAAAGATTGCGCCTCAAGTAAACGTTTAAAACGACGGGTAATTGCTTGCTCCATCGCAGCATAATCATCGCCAGGCGTAATCCCTTCAATATTAAATCGCCGATATTCACGTAGATTAGGACCTTCATGATCAAAAACGACACATGAGGCAACCGTCGACTCCCCTTGAGTATGGCTAATATCAAAACACTCCATCCGCTCAATTGGCTTTTTAAGTTGTAAGAACTCTTCTAATTCATTAAAACGCGACCTCATCGTTGAATGCTTGGTCACGTATTCAGCAATAGAAACACGCAAATTATTCACAGCAAAATCCATCCAACGCGATTTAGAACCGCGAGGACTGATTTGTATCTTACAGGCTTTACCGCGTTTTTGAGTTAATGCCTCTTGGAGGGGTTGATGATCCGATAAAGCATGATTGGTAATAATTAATGGCGGGATACGCTCCGGCGTATCGAGATAATAAAAGCCAATAAAGGCATCAAATGTCTGCTGCCATAACTCGTCCATATCCAGCTCTTCTTCAAAACCTTTAGTCGGCATGGAGGGGAAGAAACTTTGACTGGCTAATACCTGCCCTTCACGGATAGTGACGCATTGAATGCAAGAAAAACCAGGATTTACCTCAATAGCAATAGCATCGGCATCCCCACTGAGTTGCATCATGCCTTGCTGCTCTTGTACTAAGCGCAAGTTTTTAATTTGATCGCGAAGCACCGCGGCTTCCTCAAAGCGCAACTCCTCTACCGACTTTTCCATACGTGTAGCTAATTCATCAAGAATTAATTGGCTTTTTCCTTGTAAAAAGCGTATCGCATCTTGAATCGAGCGCTGATAATCTTCCGGACTAATATAATCCACACAAGGGGCGGTACAACGTTTGATTTGATATTGCAAACAAGGACGTGAGCGTGCATTAAAAAAATTATCCCGGCAATTACGAATCTTAAATACCTTTTGAATGGTTACAATGGTTTCTTTAACTGCAGTAACGCTAGGATAAGGACCGAAAAAATTCCCCGTTAACGGTTTTTTTTTCGAGCGATAAATTTCGATGCGCGGAAACTCAGGATGATCTGAAATATGAATATAAGGATAGGTTTTATCATCACGCAACAGTACATTGTACTTCGGCCGCAGCGCTTTAATCAGGTTACTTTCCAACAATAAAGCTTCAGTCTCACTGCGCGTAACCGATACCTCAATGAATGCAATTTGGCTGACTAAAGAGCGAGTTTTAACCCCGGTATTTTGTTTATTAAAATAACTGCTGACTCTTTTTTTAAGATTAGACGCTTTTCCAACATACAATACCGTACCTGCCTCATCCAGCATTCGATAAATACCAGGATCGCTGGGCAATTTCGTAAGAAACTGCGCCAGCTCTTGAGCGCGATTTTGCATGTTAATCTTCTGATGTTATATCAGTTGGGTTTTCGATAATTCCGTGTTTTAACGCTAAGTAGGTCAGCTCAACATCATTTTTAATGCCCAGCTTTTCAAAAGTACGATAACGATATCCATTAATTGTTTTGGTGCTCAGGAAGAGTCGGTCACTAATTTCCTGCACAGTCATCCCGCTGGTGATCATCAACATCACCTGCATCTCTCTCTCTGACAACATATTAAAAGGTGAACCTTGTACTTCCTCCAAGCTGTTAATCGCCACTTTCTGGGCAATCTCAGCACTCAAATACTTTTCACCTTTAGCTACTTTACGTATTGCTGCAGCCATTTCTTCGGCTCCAGACTCTTTAGTGAGATACCCCATGGCACCTAACTGTAAAACACGAGTAGGTAATACATCAGAACACATCGCAGTAACGGCAATTACTTTCACATGAGGATTAGATTTTTTCAAACGGCGAGTTACTTCCCAGCCATCAATGCCAGGCATTTTCATATCGAGAAGCACAACATCAGGATCATGTTGTTTAACCAATGCTAAAGCCTGCTCACCGCTTTCAGCGTCAGCAACTACATTTACATCCGACAAATCTTCAAGTAATCGTCGAATTCCCATTCTAACCAATGCATGGTCATCAACAATTAGTACTTTAATCAAATAATGCTCCTTGACGTACAGCCAATGGACAACGCATGTCTGCCGATGTTATCAAGACTATCCCGGCATTACAATACGCTTATCCATAGTTCAGTAAAATCATTTGGCGAGGAAAAGATAAAAAACACATCCATTTAAGGATTGCTCAACCTAACACGCCCTAATATGAATATTTGGATTACCTGGATCCACCTCAAATAATGGGGGAAACTCACCTAATTCACGTGTACGCTCTAGCAGCTTGCCAATATCAGATAAAACAAAATCATACAGAACCTGATAGTTATCAATCACAAAATAGATAGGCTGCAGTCTGTCGATTCGATAAGGCGTACGAAACGCAGCTATGGGGTCAAAATAAACACGCAGTGGAATGTCACTTTCAACACTGTACACGGTTTCGCTAATGGAAGAAAGAATTCCGCCCCCATAGGCCCTTAAACCTTTAGAACTGTTGATTAAACCAAACTCTACGGTATACCAAAACATGCGTTGTAATAAAGGCCAATCCTCTTCTGGAAAACTTAATACTTTGCACGCATAATCATGCACAAAATCAGCATAGATGCTGTCCGTTAACATGGGACAATGTCCAAAAATCTCATGGAAAATATCCGGCTCTTTTACATAATTTAATTCTTCTTCAGTACGAATAAATGTTGCCACAGGAAAATGTTTATTTGCCAAGAGCTCAAAAAACTCTCGTGCTGAAATCAACGCAGCAACAGGCGCAACTTGCCATCCTGTTTTTGCTTTAAGTTTCTGGCTCAAATCAGGCAATTGAGGGATACTTTGCGAGGTAATACCTAAAGTTTGCAACCCTGTAATAAACGCCTCACACGCCCTGTTTGGAATTAATTTTATTTGACGTTCAAACAAAATATTCCAAACTTTATTTTCCTCAGCCGAATAATTAACATATCCCTGAGCATCGGGAACATGTGCAACATAACGGCTTGAAAACTCCATACTTTCTCCTTACTCATATAAGAAAAGTCATCCTACGATGACATAATTCATCTAACTATTATTATGAACTACGAAACTGATTTGTGCTGTCAATTGGGCAGTCTAGTTCTACGTTAAGCTTAGCAGATTCATAACCATCTCATTTATTAGGCAATCTGCACACAAAAGTCAACAACTATTACAGTTTTTTTAAATTATACGGTACACTCAAGGAGTGAATTAGCATTCAAGGAGCACTCACATGACCATAGCCATCTTGGCAACAGGCGATGAAATCGTTCATGGAGATACATTAAATACGAATGGCCATGATCTAGCCCATGCCCTGAGTACCGAGGGTTTATCCTTAGGTTTTCAACTTTCTTGCAGTGATAAAGAAACAGATATTATTAACTGTTTACAGTTTTTAGCCGCAAATCATGACATTATCATTATTATTGGCGGACTTGGGCCAACTACTGATGATCTCACGCGTTTTGCCCTTGCGAAGTTTACAGGGGTAGAGTTAGTAGAACAAACCCAAGCCCTAGAGCATATTAAAGCGCGGCTACAGCACATCAAAATACCTTTAAATCAAGGAAATCGGCAACAATGTCTCTTTCCTGCTAATGCCAAACTACTTCCCAACTCGAATGGTACTGCCATGGGTTGTTATTATCGCTGGAACGATAAAACATTTATTCTACTCCCGGGTCCTCCTCGCGAGTGTTTGCCGATGTTTAATGACTATGCGTTTCCTCTGCTGCAAGAAACATCGCACAGCCAAAAGCAAATTCTGAAATGGAAAGTTTTTGGCTTAGCTGAAAGCGAAATTTCCCAAACATTGGAAGAGGCATTAGCCGAAATTGATTGCCAAACCGGCTATCGTTGGGAGTCACCTTATATTGAATTCAAAGTGCGTTGCCGGCAAAACGTTGTTGAGCAGATTAAAAAAATTATCGACCCAATCGTAGCCCCACATGTAATCAGTGCCGTGGATAAAAAAGCATCTGATGCCTTACGTGAACTCATTAGTGCCCGCAATGAGCCAATCACAATTATTGATGAGGCTACGGGCGGTTTATTGCAAAATATTCTAAGCAGGCCCGGTTTGCATCATTTAGTAAATTTTAATGGCTTACAAAAGACGAAGCCGTATTTCCATATCACAGGCTTAGAAGATTATTGGCATAAGAAACCGATAACCGGTACAACGCAGTTGACTATTCACTATCATGACGGGAAAAATGAAGGGACAGAAACTTATACGATTCCCTACCGCACACCCTCAGTACGTGAGCATGCGGCAGAATGGTCAAGCTTCAGGATTGTTCAGCTCGTCAATCAATTGCATCAATGAGTAGCACAATTGCTGGGTTCCTTGACCACTGATTGCAGAAATAATGAATACCTTATCCTTCCAATTCAGGCCATCTATAATGGCCTGAATGCGCTCATTACGACTGGCCTCATCAGGCAACATGTCAATTTTATTGAGCACGAGCCAACGTGGTTTTTGCACTAATTCAGGATTGTATTCAGCCAATTCATTGATAATTGCTTTCGCGGAGGCGACTGGATCACTCTCATCTAAAGGAGCAACATCGATTACATGCAACAACACACAAGTACGAGACAAATGCTTTAAAAACCGATGCCCTAAGCCTGCGCCAGTGGAAGCACCTTCAATAAGTCCAGGAATATCAGCCATAACAAAGCTTTTATGCGAAGAAACGCTGACAACCCCTAAGCCTGGATGTAAGGTAGTAAAAGGATAATCTGCAACTTTCGCCTTGGAGCTGGAAACAGCACGAATCAAAGTTGATTTTCCAGCATTAGGTAAGCCAAGCAAGCCAACATCCGCTAAAACACGTAATTCGAGACGTAAATGTCTTGACTCCCCAGGACTTCCAGGACTAGTTTGACGTGGAGCACGATTCACACTGCTTTTATAGCGAGTATTTCCTAAACCATGGAATCCGCCTTGAGCAATGAGTACGGGTACCCCTACTTTGTTAATATCACCAAGTAATTCACCACTATCGACATCATAAATCAGCGTACCCACGGGAACTTTAAGAATTAAATCGTCGCCCTTTTTCCCCGAACAGTTTCCGCCCATACCAGGCTGACCGTTTCCTGCCTTATAGTGGCGCATATAACGAAAATCAACAAGGGTATTGAGATCGCTGCTGGCTTCAAAATAAACGCTGCCACCATCGCCGCCATCGCCACCATCAGGGCCACCGCGAGGAATGAATTTTTCGCGTCTGAAGCTTAAGCAACCATTTCCACCATTACCGGCATCAACCTTAATAAGTGCTTCATCAACGAATTTCATGACTTACCTCAAAATAAAAGAAAAACTCTGTTGTCAGGGACAGGGACAGGGAACATAGTGTGAGCAAGTTAAGGAGTACGGGTATAAACCCATTCCTAAACTCGTAGTTTTCTGAATCTTAATACACAGTAGCCCAGTTGCAAGCAACCAGGCTACGAGTAAAGACAATCGGTGGAACTTAAAAGTTCCTAGTTTGCAGCTTCTTGTTCAGCAACAATAGTTACATACTTACGATTTTTTTCGCCTTTAATTACGAATTTAACCAAGCCTTCAACTAAGGCAAATAAAGTATGATCACGACCAACGCCTACACCTGGTCCTGCATGGAAACGAGTACCACGTTGTCTTACAAGGATTTCACCTGCATTAACAAACTGGCCACCATAACGCTTCACACCAAGATACTTAGGATTCGAGTCGCGGCCGTTACGAGTACTACCACCTGCTTTTTTATGAGCCATTGCTATCCCCTCTTACTTGCTTATCGCAGTAATTTTAACTTGCGAATAATATTGTCTGTGCCCCATTTGTTTCATATGGTGCTTACGACGACGGAACTTGATGATTTTGATTTTCTTGTGACGGCCATGGTCAAGCACTTCTGCTTTTACAGTTGCCTTAGCAACAAATGGCGTACCGCAAACAATTTTGTCACCATCAGCTAACATTAAAACTTCTTCGAATTTAATTTCGTTGCCAACATCTTCAGGCAGCAATTCGATCTTAAGTACATCACCTTCCTTCACGGTGTATTGCTTACCGCCAGTTTTGATTACCGCATACATAATTTTTCTCCAATTCGCCTGATTGGCTATCACAAATTCAATAAAGTCGCATATTCTATGAAATTATGCCAACGACTTCAAGTGCAATTTCTATTTATGTTCATTTTAAAATATTGTATACTTTGCCACCCTTTCCAGATTTTTTAGCAAAGTCTTTGAGGTACGCAATTTTTTGCAACCTTCAATATTTTGGCCAAGAGTAGAAAAATGTCAATATATTCTTGGATCTGGTATTTAATCTGGTCGCGGATTAAGTAAGGGCCATTTAATTTTTGGAGCATACAATAATGTCAAATATTTTATTAGAAGCAGAAACAAGAACGGATATGGGGAAAGGTGCGAGCCGCCGCCTACGTCGTCTTGAAAATAAAGTACCCGCAGTAATTTACGGCGGAGACAAAAAACCAATGTCTATTCTTTTCCCACACAATAAAGTAATCAAAGTATTAGAATCTGAAAGTACTTATTCAAGTGTTTTTGATATTACTATTGATGGAAAAGTAGAACACGTGATTTTAAAAGCATTACAACGCCATCCATACAAGCCTGTAATCATGCATATGGACTTACAACGTGTTTCTAAGAAAGATGTTCTGGTTAAATTAGTACCTCTCCATTTTATCAACGAGCAAAAAGCTCCTGGTATCAAGGCTGGCGGTATGATTAACCACACAATGACTCAAGTAGAAGTTCGTTGCCAAGCTAAAGATCTTCCAGAGTTCATTGAAGTTGATATGGCTAAAGTAGCACTTGATGATGTTGTTCATTTATCACATCTGAAATTACCAAAAGGTGTACACTTAACTGTTGATGTTGCTGATGGTAGCCATGACTCTCCAGTTGTGAGCATTCATATGCCACGTGTAAGCTCAGTTGAAGAAGAGACAGAAGTTCCAGCATCTGCTGTACCTACTGTTGATTCAGAAGAGAAAGGTGAAGAGTAATTTTTCTCCGCGATCAGAGTCAGGCATGCCTGACTCTGATTACCTAAACCCCTAAAATCCTAATCCTACGCACTCATCATGGCGATAAAACTTATCATTGGTTTACGTAATCCAGGTTCAGCTTATGAGCATACGCGTCATAATGCCGGTGGATGGCTTACAACAGCCCTAGCGCAACGACATAGCGCTACATTCAAATTAGAGAAAAAAATGCAGGCTGAGCTGGCTGAGCTCGCATTGGATAATCATTCAAGCAAACTGGTTTTACCCCTAACATTCATGAATCATAGCGGTCAACCGACACGATTAATCAGTCAATTTTACCGCATTCAACCTGAAGAAATACTGGTGGTTCATGACGAATTGGACTTACCCGCAGGACGAATTAAATTAAAAACCGGTGGTGGGCATGGTGGACATAATGGCTTAAGAGATATTATTGCCCAAATAGGCAGCCCAAACTTCCATCGTTTACGTGTTGGCATAGGCCACCCAGGGCATAAAGACTTAGTGCACCAATATGTGCTCAATAAACCGTCCGCGCAGGACAGGCAACATATTTATGATGCAATCGATAGAGGGATCGCTACGATACCCTTACTTTTATCTGGTGATATTTCCAGAGCAATGAATCAATTAAACGCTTAACAGAGGTACTACTCATGGGATTTAAATGTGGAATCGTAGGCTTGCCTAACGTTGGTAAATCAACTCTTTTTAACGCCCTGACCAAGGCAGGTATTGAAGCAGCGAATTACCCCTTTTGTACCATTGAACCGAATGTGGGTATTGTGACTGTTCCCGATCCCCGACTTGATGCCTTAAGTGAGATTGTTAAGCCCCAGCAAATACTGCCGACAACCATGCAATTCGTTGACATTGCAGGCATTGTAAAAGGCGCCTCCAAAGGCGAAGGCTTAGGCAATCAGTTTTTAGCAAATATTCGTGAAACAGATGCAATTGCTCATGTGGTACGTTGCTTTGAAAATACCGATGTGATTCACGTGGAAGGTCGCGTTGATCCCTTAAGCGATATTGACGTAATTAACACCGAATTAGCTTTAGCTGATATGGAAGCTGTTGAAAAAGCCATGCTTAAAGCAGGAAAGAACAGCCGTAGCGGTAATAAAGAAGCTATTGCGGAAGTGAAGGCTTTAGAGAAAATTAAAGCCCATTTAGACGAAGGTCATCCCGTACGCACTCTGGAATTAACTGCTGATGAAGAGTTAATTGCTCGCCGTTTATTCTTACTTACAGCAAAACCCGTTCTTTATATCGCCAATGTGAATGATGATGGTTATGAAAATAATCCTCTCTTGGATAAGGTCCAAGAACTTGCAGCACGCGAAAAAGCCAGTATTGTTGCTTTATGTGCTGCTACAGAAGCTGAATTGGTTGAGCTCGATGATGACGATCGTCAAGAATTTATGGAAAGTCTAGGCTTAAGTGAACCTGGTCTGCATAAAGTAATTCGTGCCGGTTATGATCTTTTAGGATTACAAACTTATTTTACTGCTGGCGTTAAAGAAGTAAGAGCCTGGACTATTCATAAAGGCGCAACAGCTCCGCAAGCAGCAGGTGTAATTCATACCGATTTTGAAAAAGGATTTATTCGCGCGGAAGTAATTGCTTATAATGATTTTATTAGCTATCGCGGTGAACAAGGCGCTAAAGAAGCAGGCAAATTACGCCTGGAAGGTAAAGGGTATATTGTCTGTGATGGCGATGTCATGCATTTCCTGTTTAATGTGTAGCATTCTCTGAACAGATAATGGCGTCCCGAACTGAGTGAAGGATCTCCTAAATGTGGCTTCGTGCCCGCTTCAGGAGATCCTTCGTCGTAAACTCCTCAGGATGACGTACTAAGTCACCATTACCTGAACGGATACCTTGACAATTACCCGGTACAACTTTAGCATTTGCTGATTGAATGGTTGAGGAAAAACAATGACGATTGAGAGTATACGCGAAACAGTAATTGATGATTTTAACGCGGTCAATGCTTTAATTGTTAATAAAATTGAATCTCAGATAGGCTTAATTGATGATATGTCCCACCATGTTATTGAAAGTGGTGGCAAGCGGCTACGCCCCCTATTAGTGCTGTTAGCCAGCAATGCTTGTGGTTATCAAGGCCAAAATCATATTGCTTTAGCGGCTATGGTTGAATTCTTTCATACAGCCACCTTATTGCATGATGATGTTGTCGATGAATCAACCCTAAGAAGAGGGCGTGAAACCGCAAATAATATTTGGGGGAGTAAAGCAAGCATCTTAGTTGGTGATTATTTGTTTACACAATCAATCCAATTGATGGTGGACTCCGGCAGCCCTGCCATTCTAAAACTTTTTGCTAATACAGCATTAGAAATTAGCTGTGGCGAAGTAAAACAATTATCAAACCGCCATAATCCAGCTCTGACTTTTGATGAATATTTCGATGTTATTCGTGCAAAAACAGCCTTGTTATTTGCCGCTTCATCCTGTATCGGTCCGATGCTCAGTAATGCATCAAAAGAAGCCCAAGATAGTCTTTATGCTTATGGTTTACACTTAGGCAATGCCTTCCAACTTATTGATGATGCGCTAGACTATTGTTCTGATGCCAAAACCATTGGTAAAAACATTGGTGATGATTTGGCAGATGGTAAAGCGACCCTTCCATTAATTCATGCCCTGCAGCATGGTTCAGAATTACAAAAACAACAAATTATCGACAGTTTAAAAAAGGGAAGCCTAGAGTTTTTACCAGAAATTCTTGTTGCGTTGGAAGAGACAAAAGCCATCGAATATACCAAAAAAATTGCAGCACAAGAAATTGACAAAGCTCTATCTCATTTAATGATTTTACCAGAATCCAAATATAGAGATGCACTGACTAAGCTAGCTAATTTCGCCCTACAAAGAAGTTATTAAAAACCGTAGCCCGGTTGCAAGCAACCAGGCTACGCCTCAGCCCTAACCTCCGATGACATGTGCAACTCCGCATTAAAATTTTTATGCGTTGCATGTAAGGCATTCTCTGAATTAGTACCCGCAAAAAAGAAAATACGGCCAGTGCTTTTATAATGAATAGCATGAGCAGCACCCAAAGTTAAACTGGCAAAGAAATTAGTAACCATCATTAAAATAAGTCGCATCGCTTGAGATTGAGGGCATCGATCATGATGGAGTACCTCCTGCGTATAGCGGTCTTTTGCTTTCTCTAATGAGACAATCAATGACTGCGCCTCTCCTCTTGTGGAATGCTCAATCTGATAATAATTCTTTAACGCGTGATAACATTCCGCTTGGTATATAAGAGATGAGGTGCTCGCTTTCCGGTATTTTTCTGGAGCAGTTTTTAAACTTATTAAGATCCGTTGATTTGCATCATGGATTTTTAACACCCCAGAACAAAATTTCTCATTAGATATAAGTTCCAAATAATCAGCAATGTTCAGTTGAGCTTCCAAAAGAGCAAACACGGCCATTAACTGCTTTTGCGTTAAGATATTCTGTTTAATGAATTGATGTAAACAGGTCTCCGTACTTACTTTTGCAAGCAAATCGATGTGCTCATGAGTATGTAAGTACTCAAGTAAAGGACTGATCTTTATTCCGGCTTGGTACAGAATGTTTATCGCTGCAAAAAAATACGTAGGAGTTATCGGTTGGTATTGAGCAACAAGTGCTTCCTCTAAACTTGCCAGGTAAGCAACAATCCGTACATAATATTGACGACCAGAAAGGCTAGAACAGCGATCTAATAGGTAATGCATTGCCGCAAATAATTCTAATAAGTTGATGCTATCAGGCTCACTTAACCTCGCACTAATTTTGTTAAGCACCGCAAGTGCCATGATTTGATATTCAAAGGTTAAGCGCTCACTTCCTCGAGCATGCATTAATAAAATTTCTGCTAACTGCTCGGCGGTATATTGCTGTGCAATATAAATTTGAGATGCCAAGATAAGGCAATCAATACGATCAGAGGCATCAGCACTAATACGATGATATTTTCCTACCCCTATTTTAGTAAAACTAAAGTGGCCAAAACTATCTCTTGGCTCGATAATATTTCGCGTAATATTATTAAATGAAGCGTGCTGCGATGTAGTGAAATACAATTGATCCAAATTAGTCAGCATATCTTTATGAGTGACAATTTCCTTATTACTTAATAAGGATTCAATTAATAGGTTTCTTAAAAGCGCTCCATTGCTAAAATGCTGTTGTTTAATCTCCTCTAGTGAACTTCCACAGATACTGCTAATAAAGGCCCCTATGCGCATATCCCCATGCCGATTAAAGTCATCTTGAGCATTTAGCCGCATCGTATGAATAAGCTCTTCCGCATAACTGTCTTTAGCACAAAGACCTAAAACACGACCATATTGCGCTTGATCGCTGTGAATCAAACCAAATTTTTGATGGCTTTCATGCAGAATTATTGAAAGTTGGCCCGATTCTATTAATGCCTGCACTTCAAGTGTTAATTGTAAATTAGAGTACAAAGCCGTAGTCGCATCAACAATAATTGTTAATGGCTTGTCCCGCTTTTTTTCAATCAATTTGCGCCTGGCAAAATGATTAATATCTACCCCAGGAGTCAAACCATCTTTATTAACAATTGGTCCCGCAGAAAGAATATAAATATCCGCATCCGACTCGGTAAGGTTATTTTTGGTAATATGAGCAAATTCATAATAACTGGGAGTACATACTTTAATCTTAGGTTCAGCACCGGTATGCGTCTTCATTTGCCTAGCTAATTTCATGGCTAAAGTATAAGCATTTGTTCCTGACAGTGCAGGAAAAGCAACAAAATGCGAATTAACCATTTGTTCCTCGCCAAGCGTCAAGGAACTAAGAAATGCTTTTTTCGATTCACTAACAAATGCATTAAAACTATTTGCCAGAAACTGTGCGTCAGTTTGCTTTAATAAAGCCAAACTTATTTCATGGATAATCACATAAATACAGAATGCATAACGTGGGTAGTGGTACTCATAAAAAGTATGCGTTAGTTCAAGCAGCAAGCTAATCCGCTTTATGGCATCAGGAGGCATGTCGGGTAAAGCCTGAACTAGCTTAGCAAGATTCACGGCCAATAATCGCGTAGGATGTCGGTTACTTGCAGCAATCGCGGTTATTTTTTTCCATACAGGACGTTGTCTTAACTCTTCCCTGGTTACCGGTAAATTATCAACGCCTGAAATTTCTGGGCTTACGAGCTCTGGATAAAGCTCAGTTTTAATATTCTGGGCAATTTCCCAAGGAGAAGCAACCACGCCACAGGCGCGAATAATCTCCTTTATTTTAAGAATTTGACCAAAATTACACCGTGGAATAACTAGCAAGCCGATTGTATGATTCGCGTCCTTAATTAACTCAATGGGCACTTTAAGTGGAGGAAAATGGTTCTTTATGATTTCTTCAATTGGTGTATTATTCAATAAGCTTACTGGCATGTACTCATTGACGCTCTCAAGCTCAGGGGCAATTTCAAATTGCAGTAGTAATTGCTTTAAGAAAACAGTCGGCAAATCATCATCGCGATGATAATAAGCACGAATATGAATATAAGGATTTGTAGTTTTATATTTAGAATTTGAGGGCAATTCGGCAGCATGGCGTCCAAACATAATTCTAGAGAGCAAGCGCTGCTCATCATCTGCAGCTACCATAGATAAATAAGCGGTGTAAGGATCTTGGATAAATTTGAGATTGAGTTGTCTTTTTCGCCACACACCCTGAATGTATTTAGCCGCATGCTCTTGTTGCAAATCATCGGAGTCTTGAACTAATAATTCTTGTTCGTGATTAATTAACTCAGGTAAATCCTCTGTGTTAATACCTGATAACCTGATTTGCTGTTTTAAATAATTGAATAAAACTTGTAATGAACTAGTTGAATCAAAAAAATAATTCATGTTGTATCTTAGGTTCACACATTGATGTTATTGTGCATTAATTTTGAATTAAATTACTTTAACAAGGATGTGGAAAAGAAGGAATATCATTTAATAATTAAAAATACGTGGACCTAGCTCATCCTCATAGCCAAATTCGTGTAAATCTTTTAAGCGATAAGTAAATAAGATCCCATCAAGATGATCACACTCATGCTGAATAATGCGTGCATGAAATCCTTCAGCAAGCCCAGTAATAAAATGGCCTTCAGCATCATATCCACTGTATTCAATTTTCTTATAGCGTGACACCAAACCTCGCAAACAAGGAAGACTCAAACATCCTTCCCAACCATCAACCATTTCATCAGAAATGACTTTATAAGAAGGATTAATCAAGACAGTAAAAGGAACGGGTTTTGCATTCGGGTAACGTTTACTCTTCTCAAATCCCAGCATAATGATTCTTTTGTTACAACCAACTTGTGGGGCAGTAATCCCCACCCCACCCTTCTCTTCCATGGTATCTCGCATATTTTGTAGCAACGTTGCAATTTCCGGATGAGTATGGATTGGATCGAAATCAATAAGAGGTGTAGAGGGAAGTCCTAATTGTTTGCTACCCATTTTTACAATCGCTTGTGTGGACATGACTGGTTCCTGGGTTGGTTGATGAATTAACCGTTCTGAGTTAAGAGAATCTTTTTTAATTATAGAATTGAATTGGAGGAAAAGAAGAAAACTTTGTTAATAATAGAGCAAATAATTCGGATTTTTTATTGTTTAGTGCCCCATACGCTTATGACATCATCCCGAACACCGTGAAGATCTCCTGAATGTGGCATTGTGCTACATTCAGGAGATCCTTCGTCGTAAACTCCTCAGGATGACGTACTGAGCTCAGCTCTCTTAATTATTAACGCGAATACATTCCATACCACCCAAATAAGACCGTAAAGCCATCGGGATATGAATGTTACCCTCTTTGTCCTGATAGTTTTCCATCAAAGCTACTAAGGTTCGGCCAACTGCAAGGCCAGACCCATTTAAGGTATGGACCGGCTCTATGTCACGCTCTTCGTTACGTCTATATCGAGCTTTCATCCGGCGAGCCTGGAATGCTTCCATATTCGAACAAGAAGAGATTTCACGGTACATATTCTGACTCGGTAACCATACTTCTATGTCATAGGTTTTTGCAGCACTAGGCCCCATATCACCGGAACATAAAGTAACTACCCGATAAGATAATTCCAGTCGTTGTAAAATTGTTTCTGCATGCTGGACTAGCTGTTCCAAAGCATGATAAGAATCTTCCGGTTTTGTCACCCAAACCAACTCTACTTTTTCGAATTGATGCTGGCGAATCATCCCTTTAGTATCTTTACCATAAGAACCCGCTTCACTACGAAAACAAGGGGTATGACATGCGTATTGCATCGGCAACATATCTTCGGTAAGTAAGGTATCGCGAACCGTATTGGTCACAGGGATTTCTGCTGTTGGGATTAAGTAATAACCTTGATCACCGCTTAACTTAAACAAATCCTCTTCAAACTTTGGCAATTGCCCTGTACCTAATAAACTGTCTGCATTGACAATATAAGGAACATAAATTTCCTGATAGCCATGATGCTGGGTATGAATATCCAACATAAATTGGATTAAAGCTCGGTGTAATCTGGCTAATTGATTGCGCATCACCACAAAACGACTGCCAGTTAATTTAGCAGCCATTGCAAAATCCATTTGGCCTAATGCCTCACCAAGCTCATCATGCGACTTCACAGAGAAATCAAAGCTAGGAATTGTTCCCCAGCGTCGAACCTCCACATTATCCTTCTCATCTGCACCAACAGGTACTGATTCGTGAGGAATATTAGGTAAACGTAAGGCTATTGCTTCGATTTGTTGTAATAATTCATCAAGCTCTTGCTTTTTCTGCTCTAGCTCCGCGCCAATCCGGTTAACCTCTTCGCGCATTGGATCAATATCTTCCCCACGAGATTTGGCGATACCAATAGCTTTGGAACGAGTGTTTCGTTCATTTTGCAGGGCTTGAGTTGCAACTTGAAGTTCTTTGCGCTTTTCATCCAAAGTCGTAAATGAAGCGATATCAAATTGAAAACCACGCTTTAACAATTGGGAAGCAACGAATTGAGGGTCATCTCGTAATAATTGAATATCTAACATAGGCTGTCACTCTAACTTATGATTTTGTTAAGGGCCAACCCCTTACCCTACGCCTCGCGGCTTGCCCGCAGGATCCAGCTTTGATGCCACATTCCTGGATGCCGCGGACAAGCCACAGCACGTAGGCGATTATGAGGGCTGACCTTTTACATTTGTTTGTATCAAATCCGGTTTGATATATCCGCCCACTCATCAACGAAGCAGGTAGTCTTTAGTTTATCGTACAATACCACGTGTTGATCGATTTAATAAATCAATCATAGGAATCACTTCTGGGCATTCGTTCTGCATCAACTCCAATTCAGCGAGCGATTGCTGCACTGTTAGCCCTTTGCGAAAGATCACTTTATAAGCGCGGCGAAGGGAGTTAATTGCCTCAGAAGAAAATCCACGTCGACGTAAGCCTACGGTATTAATGCCATATACCGAAGGTGTGTATCCAGCAACCATAATATAAGGAAGTACATCTTTAGACACATAAGTAGCTCGGGCGATAAAAGCATAAGCGCCTACATGACAGAACTGATGTACCGCTGCATAACCACCAATAATGGCATAGTTATCAACTGTTACATGTCCTGATAATGCGCCATAACTAATAAGAATGATGTTATTACCTAGCATGCAATCATGGCCAACATGGGTATAAGCCATTAAGAAGTTATCATTACCAATACGAGTCACCCCACCGCCTTTGACGGTACCGCGGTTGATCATACAGTATTCGCGAATGATATTATTATCACCTATTTCCAGGCGTGTAGATTCACCTTTATAAGTGACGTCTTGAGGCTCATCACCTAAAGAGGCGAATTGGAAAATTTTATTATTTTTACCAATGGTCGTTGGACCTTTAAGCACTGCATAAGGACCTATCCAGGTATTCTCACCGATTTCAACGTCTGCACCAATTACTGCGCCAGGGCCTACTGTCACACCTTTCGCTAATTTAGCAGATGGGTGAATTATTGCTCTTTCATCTATCACTTTTGAATTTCCTTTGCTGCACTTAATAAATCCGCAGAACAGGCCAGTTTATCGCCTACATAAGCTTCGCCATGCATACGCCAAAACGCTTTTTTCCTTCCTAAGAATTTTACTTCCAAGCGTAATTGATCTCCCGGAGTCACTATATGTTTAAATTTTGCATTATCAATACCTGCAAAAAAATGTAATACATTATCCGCATGAGTATGGGATACTGCGGCTAAAATTCCACTTGCTTGCGCTAATGCTTCGAGCATTAATACACCTGGCATTACCGGATTTTCTGGGAAATGACCCGTAAAAAAGTTTTCATTAATCGTAACATTTTTTATCGCAGTCAAATAATCAAAAACTTTGTAATCTAATACCCTATCAACCAACATCATTGGGTAACGGTGAGGCAACAAATTAAAAATTTGTTTGATATCCAATATAGATTCGCTCATTCTTATTTTCCTGTTTTAGTATCAGGTTTGGGTATGACTGAACGGGTATGTTCAATTACACCTTTTGGACTTCTTAAAAAGAGGAGCCATTATCCTGTTTTAATCTGTCCAAAGCAATTATTAATATTAAAGTTGGTTTATATTTCTACTACTGTGCCCCAAATGGCGGATAATTATGTGCTCAATTTCTTTTCAAGAGCACCCAATCTATTTATATAATCATCCAAGCGTCGAAATCGTGCCGCGTTACGGCGCCAGCGCTTATGTTCATGAACTAAAGTCCCTGAAGAGTAAATACCCGGCTTAGCAATGGATTTACTTACAGTGGACATCCCGGTAATCACCACATCCGCAGCCAAATGCACATAAGCCGCTATACTGCTAGCCCCACCAATAATGCAATCAGCCTCTATTTGTGCATAAGCCCCTATTGCAGCACATCCAGCAATCACGGTATTTTTACCAATCAGCACATCGTGAGCAATCTGTACTAAATTATCAACACAGACTCCCTCGGCTAAATAAGTATCGCCTAAGGTGCCACGATCAATTACCGTATTCGCCCCCAGATGAACTTTATCCGCAAGAATAACGCCCCCTACAACAGGATCTTGTAACCAATAACCCTGTTGTTTTACATAATTAAAGGGCGATGCCCCCACCACTGTTCCGGAGTTAATAACAACATGTGCGCCAATTTGAGCCCCCGCATGCACCACCGTATTATTGGCAATCTGGCTGTTTTTGCCAATACGCACATCCGCTTCAATCACGCTATGTGCTCCGATAACAACGCCCTCAGCAAGTTGTGCACCTGCACCAATAACGCTGTAGGCACCTACGGCAACATTATGTCCCAATTGGGCGCTAGGATGTATTTGTGCGCTTGCCGCAATTTCTGCTGTTCGCGGCTGCTGTTGAGATAAATACTGTGTGGCTTGGATCATCGCTTGTAATGGGTTGGGAACAATAATGACATTCCCGGAATAGGCGTGATGATACTCTGCCTTAAGTAATACGGCACCTGCTGCAGTATTACTTAAGGCTTGAGAAAACATGGGATTATCGTAATAAGCCAGATCCTGAGCGCTTGCTCGGGTCAGTGAAGCCAAAGAAAAAATGGCGTGATTGGCATTGCCATGCCACACGCCATCTAAATGCTTAGCTAATTGTGCTAAAGTTAGCAACTTTATCGCACCGAATTAGTTAATTGCTTTAACAACTTTATCAGTTACATCAAGAGTATCCGCACTGAAAGGTGCAGCATCTTTTTGCACGATTAGATCATATTTGCCGTCTTTAGCAACTTTAGAAATTGCTGCACGAACTTTAGAATATAAACCTTCCATTGCTTCGTTGTTTGCAGTGCTTAATTCTTGTTGATATTGTTGACCATCACGCTCGAATTGTTGTTGCGCTGCAACAATTTTCTTTTCCAGATCTTTCTTCTGAGTAGCACTCATTACTGCGTTATCACGCTTAAACTTTTCCATGTCTGTTTTCAAGCTAGCTTCCATAGCAACTAACTTGTCACGACGTGGTTTGAATTCTTTTTCCAACTTTTGTTGGACATCTTTCATTTGACTGGAAGTCTGCATGATTTTTTGTAAATCAACAACACCAATCTTTGCTGCATCAGCGAATGCACTAGCACAGAATACGCTCAAAACAAAGACTAAAACGCCACCAAACCGCTTCATAAGCTCTCTCCTAAATTAAAGACCAAGATGCTAGCACAATTCGAAATGGGTTGCGATATATACAAAGATGAGATTGAAAATATTTTTGGATAATGAGATTTCATTGTAGGTTGGGCCCATGGGCCCAACCTACAATGATAAATATTAGAACCCAGAGGACAACGCAAACTGGAACAACTGTTGTTGGTCGAAACGTTGTGGATTCAATGCCTTCGCCACGCTAAATGCTAATGGGCCAAATGGAGAACGCCATTCTACAGACACACCCGCTGAATAACGTATTGGGCCTGCGTCATAACCAGTAAATATAGCTGCTGTATTGTATGCAAATACGTTACCCGCATCGGCAAAAATAGTGGTTCTGACGTTATCACGGCTTAAAGGATAAGGCAAAATAAGACCGGCACTTGCACTCGCCAGGAAGTTACCCCCCATGGAGTTATGTATATTATCCAATGGGCCTAAAGAGAAACTGTCATAACCGCGAACCTGTCCTGGTTGCGCAGTACCCCCTGCATAATAGTTTTCGAAGAATGGTAAGCCCCTGTTATTAAACATATTTCCATAACCGGCAAATCCTTGTAAGGAGAAAATCCATCCGCGCATGATTGGCTGGTAAAGGCGTGCTTGATAAGAGCCTTTATAATAAGACAGCGAATTCGAACTAGCCGGTAGCGCCACTACGGCGGTAAGCTGTTGGTTCATGCCTCGTGTTGGGTATGGGAATTGATCATAGCTGTTTCTAGCCCAACCAGAAGATAAACGAATCTCCTGGAAATGACGACCATATGCTGTTACGAAGTTCTGGATAGGAACAACATAACCCACGCTTTTAATTTCTACATCCTGATAGCCATAACCTAATTGGAAACTGCTTGCTTCACCTAGTGGGAAGTTATAGTTCACATCACCACCAAAGCGGTTAGAGCTGTAAGTACTAACGTTTAAGTTTCTAGGATCGACTCGCGCAAAATAAAGACTTACACCTCGCCCAATCCCTGTATCGGTGAAAAACGGGTTATAGTAGCTAACATTGTAATCTTGTCCCCATTTACTGGAAGTGAATGACGCCCCCATTGAACGACCAGTACCCATAAAGTTATGCTGATTAATTGACGCATTAACTTGGTAACCGTTCGTACCATAACCAATCGAAGCACTTGCTTCTGCCGATGGCGCTTCTTCCACCTGCACGTCCATGTCGACTTGGTTATTCGCCCCAGGAACTGGCGTTGTTTTCACATCCACATTTTTCAAATAACCTAATAAGCGCAATTGCCGTTCAGATTCTTTAATATTATGTAAGGACAGTAATCCACCCTCATCTTGGCGAATCACGCTACGTAATACGTAATCACTAGTTTTCGTATTGCCATGGAATTTAATTCGGCGAACATAAACATGGCGTCCTGGCTCGACTACAAAGGTAATAAATACGGTTTTATCTTTTTCATCTAACTGAGGTTCCGCATTAATTGCAGGGAAACCATAGCCCACATCTCCCAAAGCCAAGCCAATCGCAGAAATTGATTCAGTTACCTTCTTACGTGAGAACACCACGCCCTTGCGAACTTGAACCAAGGAATCGATTTTTTCTTTGGGCACTACCGTCTTTCCGACTACCTTATAGCCAGAGAAACGGTATTGAGGACCTTCATCAACATGAATGTTGATGAATACATCTTTTCTATCTGGAGATAATAAAACTTGAGAAGAAACAATATTAAATTTCAAATACCCGCGATCCAAATAATAGGAACGTAATGCCTCTAATGAAGCATCCATATTTGCCTTCGAGTATTGGTCTTTTTTCGTAAAATAAGTAAATAAATTCGAGGTAGATAATGACAGCTCCGGTAATAATTCACTGTCTTTAAAATCATGATTTCCTATGATTTTGATTTTCTTGATTCGCGATACGCGTCCTTCTGAAACTGTAATGTTAATCGCTACACGATTATCTGTCAGTTGAGTTACGCGGGTTTCAATGCGGGAATTATATTTCCCTCTGGAGGTATAGGCTTTCTTTAATTCTTTTTCTAAGCGTTCCAAAGTCGAGGATTGAAACACGCGCCCTTTCACTAATCCCATTTCCTTAAGGAACTCTTTCATTTTGTCGGTAGGGATTTCTTTATTTCCAGTAATATTAATGGCCCCGATCGTTGCGCGTTCAACCACATTAACAACGAGGGTATTACCCTGACGCTCTAAGGAGACAGATTGAAAAAAACCAGTGTCGTAAAGAGCGCGAATAATTTCACCGGTTGAACTAGAGTTTACTTCTTCACCCACTTGCACGGGAATATAGTTTAATACTGTTCCAGTAGAAACCCGTTGCAAACCGGTAACCTTAATACTACGAACAACAAAACCTTCATCTGCCATTGTTTGTGTAGACCAAGCCAAAAGCGTTGAACAACAAACCCCAACTAAAAACTTACTACTGATCTTTTTCATTATTATTTTACGTCCAGTTTTACCTCGCTCGACTCTCAATGCTTTTTTAGCAAATACCAAAATAACAATTCATGCCGATGCGAAGTACGCATGTCATTCTGGATATAAAAATATCCAGATACATTAAATTTTGATGCACTTTTTATAGGAAGTAGAAACTACTGTCAAGCTTCTATTGCCGCTAACTCGTCAATCTTGATAAATCATTCGTTAAAGCGATAAACATCAATGCCGCCAACAATAATAAGCCTACATATGCCCCGGCTGACTTTAAATTATCGGATACGGGTTTGCCTCGGATAACTTCGAGGACATAATACAGCAAATGTCCGCCATCAAGCATAGGAATTGGTAATAAATTTAAAGCGCCTAAACTAATACTTACCAAAGCCAGAAAAAATAGATACGCGGCTAAACCACCACGTCCAGAATCTCCAGCCCCTTGAGCAATACCAACAGGGCCGCTGATGCTATTTAAGCCTAATTTACCCGTAACTAAACGTCCCATTAAAATAAACGTTGTGCCAGTTAACTGAACTGTTTGTTTTAATGCCGTATTTAATGCTGCAAGCGGTTGTTCTCGCTCCATACGTAGCCAATGCTCAGGCCATTTAACCTTTTGAGAGCGTACACCCAAGAAGCCCTCAAGTTTTCCTTGATTATCATGACTACCAACATGTACGATAAGGTTTTGCATCGCACCTTTTCGATTAATTTTTAAGGTTATTTGCTCATCAGGGCGTGCCTGTACGTATTCAACCAAAAATAACCAATCATTAAACGATTTACCATCCACAGTCAAAATCTTATCTGCTGTTTTCAATCCAGCTTTATCTGCAGGAGAGTCTGGAATCACTTCACCAACAATCGGAGGAATCGACGGAATAAAAGGTTCTATGCCTAAGCTTTTTAGCGGATCAGGCTTTTTATCATCCAGTACCCAATTGGCTAAAGGCAAGGAGATCTGACTCTGTTGTCCGTTATCTAAAGATTTGACGACGAGATGAACGGTTTCGTTAGAGCCCACCATAGGCATCATAGCGTATTGAAAATCCCGCCAGCTGTTTATCTTAATATCATTTAATGAAATGATTTCCTCTTTTGCCTTAAGCCCCGCCCCTGCGGCAATGCTGCCTGGACGTACCCCATCAATCATTGGCGCAAGAGATGGCATGCCAATAATCAAAACCAGCCACAAAGCAAAAAAAGCAAAAATGAAATTAAACATCGGTCCGGCCAGCACAATAGCAATACGCTTCCAAACAGATTGGTTATTAAACGCTAAATGCCGCTCGTTTTCTGGCACCTCGCCTTCAGATTCATCAAGCATTTTGACATAGCCACCAAATGGGAAAAGAGACCAGGCATACTCAGTCCCCTTTTTGTCTTTCCAACTTGCTATAATCTTGCCAAAACCAAAAGAAAAGCGCAGTACCTTTACTCCACACCACCGCGCGACTTGAAAATGACCATATTCATGGATAGTGACCAATAACAATAGGGCCAATAAAAAATACAGCAATGTTAAAAGCATAGTGCTACCCCACAGTTAATCCAAAGTAAAAGACAGGTAGAGCAGCAATCAAACTATCCAGGCGATCTAAAATACCACCATGACCAGGAATCAGCGTTCCTGTATCCTTTAAATGACAGCGCCGCTTCAGAATACTGATAAACAAATCGCCGAAAATTGAAATAATTACCGTGCAAAAAGCTAAAAATAACCAGTACCCCATAGCAACGGGATGAAAATACATACTGCCAACCCCTGCTATAATCATAGACAAAATTAAACCACCTAGCACGCCCTCCCAGGATTTTCCTGGACTGACTTGAGGAATCAGCTTATTTTTACCCATCAATTTACCACTCAAATAAGCACCAATATCAGAGGCCCAAATCAAAAACAGCAAATAAACGAGGAGCGCCTTTCCGTTTGGCAAATAATATAAATGAACCAAACTTTGAATAAATAAGGGTAACAGCACTAAACAGGCGCCGGCAACCACCGCAGGATATCCCCAATATTCCTGTGACTTGGGAAAAGTCACAATAGCAACAATATTAAAAGCCCAGAAAACTAACCCCAGTCCAAGCCAATAAGAGTATAAATAGCCACAGCCCCATAATGCCAATAACATTAACACAAGAAAGCCGATTTGCATGCCTAAATTCTGCAAGGGAATTAACTGAAAAGCTTCTCTGCTCGCAGCTAAAAAAATCAAAACGACAATACTTGCCAATAGCCAAGGCGGACCATAAAAAATAACAAATAAAACCAAGGGCACTAAAATTAAGGAGGTAATTAATCGTTGTAAAAACATAAGACTGCCCTCTATAAGTAATTTAATGCACACTCTCAGTTCACGTCCCATTCACTTAACGGTCGTGAACTACAAGCCATGCATTAGTTTAATTAGAAATTTGCCCAAAACGCCTTTTTCTTTTACTAAATGAAGCTAAGGCTTTTTCTAGCTCTTCCTCACCAAAATCTGGCCAATGTACTTCTGTAAAATAAAGCTCCGTATATGCAAGCTGCCAAAGAAAGAAATTACTGATACGTAATTCACCACTAGTACGAATAAATAAATCCGGATCCGGCAAATTCACCGTATCCAAATAAGTCGCAAAACGCGCCTCATCAAGCTCATCAAGAGTCAATTGCCCTTGAGCAATTGCTTGTGCTGCTTTTTTTGCAGCCGTAACCAAATCCCACTTACCGCCGTAATTAACGACAATATTCAGAGTCAATTGCGCATTATTCGCAGTAACGGATTCCGCCTCGCGCATTTGTTGTTGCAGTGTAGGAGACAATAAACTGCGATCTCCGGTAAAACACATCCGAACGCCATTCTGATTCAATTCGCTAAGTTCTCGGCGCAAAGATTCTATAAATAATTCCATTAAAAAAGAAACTTCATCCATTGGCCGCGCCCAATTTTCAGAGCTAAATGCAAATAAGCTTAAATAAGCAACTTTTTTTTCCATGCATGCGCGGATCATTTTTCGCACGGATTCAACTCCCGCCTGATGACCGTCAATGCGTGGCAACCCTTGGCTTTCAGCCCAACGCCCATTCCCATCCATCACGATGGCAATGTGTTGGGGAATTTTTTGTTCCAAAACGACTCTTCCAAACTTAAAAAATGTGCATAGTCTAACCTTTTTAACATCAAATTTTAAGAGCTATTCAACGATGTGTTGCGATAAATCAAGCAAATATAGGCGGAGTAAGCCCTCCAACTTCAGATTGTGACCGTACCAAAGATCATCAGGCCTCTAGCCCGAGAGCCCCAAATGAGTTGATTTTCGAGCACTGAAGCGCAGCATAGACCTGCTATGCGAGCCTCGGAGCACAGAAAATCAACTCATTTGGGCCGGGATAGTAGAAATGTGAACAAGCCCTAGTATAATTATGTTCTATTTAACGTATGGAGCGTTGCATGCACAAGAAAGCTCCCCTACTGCTGATGATTTTAGATGGTTGGGGTTATAATAAGAATAATAAACACAATGCTATTGCTCAAGCCAATACCCCACAATGGGATGAATGGTGGCAAACACGTCCTCATATTCTATTAAATGCTTCGGGCTTACCTGTAGGCCTGCCTGATGAGCAAATGGGCAACTCCGAAGTAGGACACATGCACATTGGCGCCGGCCGTGTGATTCAGCAAGATTTTACCCGTATAAATCAAAGCATCGCTGAGGGTGAGTTTGCTAAAAATACAGTGTTTCTTAATATGCTCCACGAATTAAAGCACGCAGGCAAGTCGCTCCATATTATGGGCTTATTCTCACCGGGCGGTGTTCATAGCCATGAACAGCATTTATTTGCTTTACTCGCCCTCTGCGCCGAGCACCATTTTCATTCCGTTTGTTTGCATCTGTTTCTCGATGGACGGGACACTCCACCCCAAAGCGCACTACAAAGTATTGAGCGCTTAAATGCTGAACTACAAAAATATCCCGTTGCACGTATTTGTTCCATTAGTGGCCGCTATTACGCTATGGATCGCGATAATCGTTGGGAACGCATTGCCCCTGTCTATGACTTATTAACTCTGGGTCAAAGCCAACACCAATTCGCAGATGCGGAAACCGCCATTAAAGGGTATTATCAGCAAAACCTCTCAGATGAATTTATTCCGCCAACCCAAATTGGTACAAGAAAAATCATTAATGATGGGGATGCGATTTTATTTTTTAATTTCCGTGCTGACCGAGCAAGGCAATTAACTGCCGCATTTATCGATAGCACATTGACGCAATTTAACCGCCAAGTATGTCCTCACTTATCGCATTTTGTCAGTATGACTCAATATGATAAAAATTTAGCGACTACCTCCGCATTCCCACCAATGCCTTTAAATAATACCTTGGGGGAAGTGATTGCTGCCCATGGTCTCCGACAATTACGTATTGCGGAAACAGAAAAATATGCTCATGTCACCTTTTTCTTTAATGGGGGCAAAGAACAAGCTTTTAATAATGAAGAACGCATCTTAATTCCTTCACCTAAGGTGGCGACCTACAACCTGCAGCCGGAAATGAGCGCGCCACAATTAACTGACCGTTTGGTTGAGGCAATTAGCAACCAAGCCTATGACGTCATTATTTGTAACTATGCGAATGCAGATATGGTGGGACATTCAGGTGATTTCGATGCCACTATTCGTGCGATTGAATGTTTGGATCAGTGTATGCACCGAGTCTGGAAGGCACTGGAACAACAAGGCGGACAATTGCTCATTACCGCCGATCACGGTAATGCGGAAGAAATGTTTGACGAGTCAACACACCAAGCCCATACTGCTCATACGAGTGAACCAGTTCCCTTAGTTTATGTTGGTGGTCATTGGCACTTTACGCGTCCTGAAGGAAGTTTAACCGATATAGCACCAACAATTCTGGCGCTATTGGGTATTACGCCCCCTGCAGAAATGTCCGGCCATCAATTGTTAGAAAAAGACTCATGATTAAATGCACAAAGAAATTAAGGAATAACGGACTAAGCATGTCTTTAGGCATGCTTCTTTGTTTGGGCTTGCATGCAACACCGTCAAACCTTCAACAAACCCAGAGCCAACTCAAACAAATCGATGTGCAAATTAATAATTTGCAGCAAACATTAACTACCGCCCAAGACAAACGCGGTGTGTTGAACCGTGAATTATCAGTCACAGCAAAACAAATCAGCAAAAGCGTACACGAATTAAGAACCATACAAAAAACTTTAGATAATAAAGCAGCAAAAATTACTGCCTTGCAAAAGCAAGTTAATCAACTGAGTCAGCAGCTAGCCGCACAGCAGCAATTGCTAGCAAATCATATCCGTGCTCGCTATCAAATGGGAGAGTATCAGCCTTTAAAATGGCTACTTAACCAGGATGATCCCTACAAGGTGAGCCGCATTTTAACCTATTACCAATACATCATTAAGTCACGACAACAACTTATTGGACAAGTAGATACAACCCGAAATGAGTTAACTCAAAGCAAGGCGGTACTTAATAACGAGTTGGCAGCCACGCAAAAGCTTAAACAGGAACTGACAACAAACCAGCAGCAACTGGAAAAAAATAAAAATTATCATACCTCCTTAATCAAATCATTGAATAATGAAATTCAAAGTAAACAAAATAAATTACAAGAAGCCCAAAAGAATAAAAATAATTTAGCGCATCTGTTAAAAACACTTGCTGAACAAAGTGTTCCGCAACCTAGCACGCCATTCAATCAAATGCGCAAAAAATTGCCGTTTCCCGTCCAGTCTAAGAAGCGAGCCTTACGCAAGATGAACCAAGGGGTGACATTTTTTGCCGATGAAGGCGCGGTGGTGACTGCCGTTTATCCAGGCAAAGTCGTTTTTAGTAATTGGCTAAAAGGCTATGGTTTACTCATTATTATTGATCATGGCCAAGGGTTTATGACCTTATATGCCCATAATGAATCGTTATTTAAGAGAAAAGGAGAACAGGTCAAACAGAATGAACAAATTGCTACAATAGGTCATAGCGGCGGAATTAAAGAAAACGGTCTATACTTCGAAATAAGACTAAGGGGAAAGGCAATCCCTCCTCTTGCTTGGTTGTCGTAGGTTAAAAGGCATGCTATTGATTACTTTGACAAAATTAGAATAAAGAGGGTTTAAAGTAATTGCCTACATCTCTGGCACTTAAATTGCATTTAAAATATTAAGAATAAAAAAAAGAAGACGGCTTATTTTGTTGGCCTGCATCCGAGGAGATCGCTATGTTGATAAGAAAACTATATCCTTGCACGCTTGCTGTAGTATATGCGTTCACATTGATGTTACCTCTGACGGCCTTTACAGCTGATGAACCCCAAGATAGTACGAGTGCCAGTTCTGAATCTAAGGGCGTGCCATTGGAAGATGTACAACGCTTTTCCAATGCGATAGGTGAAATTAAAAAATATTATGTGAAACCTACAGACGACAAGGAATTATTTGATAATGCCATCCGCGGGATGCTCAGTGGTTTAGACCCCCATTCAAGTTATCTGGATGAGGAAGAGTTTAAAGAACTACAAACATCAACTAGTGGTGAATTTGGTGGATTAGGGCTTGAAGTTACTATGGAAGATGGTGTGGTTAAAGTCGTAACTCCTTTAGTTGATACCCCTGCTTTTAAAGCAGGAATCAAGTCTGGCGACTACATCATTAAATTAGGTAAAGAATCTGTTCAAGGCCTGTCTCTAAAAGATGCGGTTAACCTGATGCGTGGTAAAGCAGGCAGTACCATTCAGCTGACTGTGTTACGTAAAGGAGTAAATAAAGCCTTAACCTTTGATTTGGTACGTGAAGTCATTCAAATCAAAAGCGTGCAAAGCAAACTATTAACTCCAGGCTATGGCTACATCCGCTTGACCCAATTCCAAGCGTTAACCGGAAGAGATATGTTACAAGCCATTGAGCGTTTAAAACAACAATCAGGCGGTAATTTAAAAGGTCTTATCTTGGATTTAAGAAACAACCCAGGGGGCTTACTTGATGCTGCAATTCAAGTTTCTGATGCCTTCCTTGGTAAAGATAAATCCGGAAAACCAGAAACGATTGTGTCTACTAAAGGCCGCTTACCTGGTACAGACTTTACTGCTCTGTCTAAGGGAGTTGATGTCTTAAATCATGCACCCATGGTTGTGTTAATTAACAATGGCTCTGCTTCTGCTGCAGAAATTGTTGCCGGGGCTCTAAAAGACAACAAACGCGCTGTGGTGCTTGGTACAACCAGCTTTGGTAAAGGTTCAGTGCAAACTGTATTACCACTTGACGGTAAAACAGGAATTAAACTAACTACTGCCCTGTACTACACCCCATCAGGAACTTCAATTCAAGCGAAAGGAATTGTGCCTGATATCGTGGTTAATGAGTTGGAAATTCCTAAAAATGCAGGCGCTAAAAATAAGGATGTGACTGGATTTAGCGAAGCAGATCTTAGTGGTCACTTGCTCAATAAAACGAATGCAGAAAAAGCTGCAAAAAATCCTCAAGCTCAACTTGATGATCTATTGCATAATGACTATCAACTTTATGCTGCATTCACCGTGTTAGAAGGCATGGCTTTAGCTAATAATAAATAAAGAGTAGCCCATAGGCTGGGCAGCTGAAGGCCCAGCCTAGATACAACCTCTAATGCAGTTACAGCTTATTAGAAAAATCTACATTCATATCATCGCCAACATCAGCGTTATTATTCCCAAAAAGCCCAAATAAATTATAAGCGTCCCCGCTTAATTTAATTTTATTCTTTTGCTCTTGATGATATTGGTTAAGCGCTTCAACAATTTTAGGATGATATGGGGCGGGACGTTCCAAGAAGAATAAATCGTCAATTTCTTTAACACTAATAACCCCCATTCTTCCAGTGTTGCTCTCCAAAAACATTCGCCCTAAAAAACTAAATACATTTTCAGGAATTGAATCAATTTCTTCTAGAGTTTCTTTATCTTCAACTTGATTATAAATATCTAAAATCAATTTATTTTTTGCTGCTTGAGACAATTGATCATAATAATTATTAATATATTCCTTAACATAAAACTGAACGTTTCTTCGTGTTAAATAAGGAAATTTAAATTCAACTGCTGGTTCTAAGGCAATGAGTAACCTCATAAACGGTCCTTGATCACAAGAAGGATTTTCCACCTGATCAACGAGTTCCGCAAATAATATATGAAGTGCTTCCGCTCCATCCTGGATTGTAAACGGAGATGGTGCTTGAGCTATATTGGAATAATAAGCAATCATAGAAATTAGATTCTTTAACTTATTCGCATCCTCAATTACCTTTTTCACCTGTGGACTCATTGCTGAAGTTACTGAAGTATTGGCTCTCACGTCAATCTTCTCTAAGTATTTAAATACAGACTGATAGGCTGACACTTGGCGTTGAATTTCTTGAAACTCCGAGCTTAAGACTGTAGAGCTATCTCCGATAAGAAAATAGATATAATCCGCTAATTGAGACGAAGTGTGATTTGGTGTAACCAAACGCTTTACTAACGTATTTCTTTGGCTTGTTAAATAATCAACGAATACTTTGTAGCCTTGCGTTAGCTTCGTGGTACGTTCTTGTTCTGTTGCACCTAAGGCCTGCATCCAGGCTTCATATATCTTATCTGCAAATGCATGGTTTTCGGTAGTATGAATTGCCTGAGCATCTTTTGTTGGGTCCACATCATATTTTAATAACAATTGAGTACGAATCTCTTCAAAAGTCTTTTCTTGCTTCGTTCCTTGTACTCGATGAATACACAAATTATAAATCTGTTCTAATAATTTTTGCACAGGCTCGCTAAGTTGAGCTCTTTTTTGTAAGTTAAGATACCGTTCTGCAACTTCATTTAAAAAAGCTAGTGAGAAAGCAAAACTCATCCTATCCCCTATCTTTTCTAACAGATGCACAATTGCCTGTGCATTTTTTTCCGCTATTTGTTCATTCTTATTAATAATCAAATTAAAAAGAAAGGAGAGCACATTATGTTCCACCCCATTCGGCTGAAAATCACTCGATATATAATTAATCCATATTGGCTCTATCGTTGTGGCTATATCCATCAATTGACAATCTAACTTATTGACTCGCGCTAATCCTGCCAATACATTCGCCAATATACTTGCAATAAAATCTCGTGTATCAGAAACATCATCAAAATACAGTACAAATTTCTTTATCGTAGTTTCCAACGATGCATAATCAGAGAGATCGCTTAATAGTATTTGTATCAGCAATAAATTAGCCAGGTGAGCATGTAATAATGGCGTCAGTTGCGATTTTTCAGACACAAACTCGATAAGTTCAGCAAGAATATTTGCAAATAAACCAATTTTAATCCGCAGAGAAGGACCTCTCTCCGGCAGTTTTTTCGCCTCAACTATTTTGTTATACCGAACAACTGTAAAATTTGACAAAAAACCGATATATTTGTTTATAAAAAGGTCTATTTCATCCGTTGGCATATCCTGAAGTTGCTTGCCAAATAGGTCGGTTAAAAATGATTTCAAGCCAATGGCTGATGGGGTCTTAGCACTTTCATCCAGCACTTGCATGAGGTAGGTGTAATACAAAGTATTGAACAAACTGGATTGATTTGCAGAGTTACTACTCAAAAATTCCAATAGCTTTTTTAGTTGCACACGATATTTGCTCTTACTTTTTAAAGTTATCGCATCAGCACAATAAAACAAAATCTCATCAGCCAGAGTAGGAGCTGGTTGTAATTCTCTAACATTAAGGTCACCGGCCCCTCTAGAATCAAGCTTAAATAGTCCAGCAGTTAATCGGGTGTTAAAGCTCCTTAAAAATGAGGATTGAGCAGGAGACTGTAGTGTATTATCTGGTAACAGAGATAAACTATAAATAATTTTCTCTATGAAATTACTAAAAAAAAGTACCTTTGATGTATGGTGCCTTGGACAAACCTTTTCCTTAAAGCAATTCATTACTGCATTGATATCAGGAGTAGCATTACTCTTCTCTAGAAGGCGTTTAAATAAACCAAGATCAATAGCTTTATTTTCTAAAAAATAAATTACCGGATGATCTTCCGCAGCAAAAGCTAATAACCCACTACACTCATCTTGGCTTACGATTGTATTATATGTTGCCACCCTTGTTTCATCAGATACTTGCTTATCCTCCTTTTCGAAATAGGCGCGATTAAATGCATGGGCATTGCTCGGCCTAAATCCATTTATCCAAAGATTGGGTATGTATTCCATATATTCCGTAGGCAATATGTCTAAAAAAGTCACATCAGTTCTAGAGCCCATCGTAAACACAGCCTCAACTTTTACGCGTTGAATCACATCAGCAGAAAAATGTGTGTTAAGAAAGATAAAGGGATCTACTTTTATCTTTGGAAATTTAAAAAAAAGCTCCAGAATAGGAATCATAAAGTGCGATTGAATCATTGCTCGAATTGTTGGTCTAGCCAATACCGCTGCCAAACATGCTTCTTCAATACATAGAATTTTGATTAATTTCGTTGCCTCATTCTTATGTTCTGGGAGCTGTTCTATACATGCTTCTAACTCATCAAGAAACCATTGAAAGAAAATATCCTCTTGTGGTTTTGCTTTCAATACTGAACCAAACCCGTAAGGGGGTTGTGCAAGTAACAAAAATTTAAGTCCTTGAAATGGTTCTCTAAGCTTATTAAGTTCCTCTATTAATCGCTCTACTGGCAGAATGCCATTCCTGTAAGCCTCCTGATAGGGCTCGATTTTTTTTTTCATCGTGTCTAAATCTGTAGAAGTCTCTATTGCGACCTGAGTCGTTTTGCTTTTCTTCTTAGGACGAGACTCCTTTGAGGGGGGTTTACGCTTTTTGCCTCTAACCTTTGATGAATTATCATCACTTACTTCTTCATCGGATAAATCATCAATCATAAGATCGGTAGTCAATTTAATTATCCTCAATAAAATTATGGGTGTCGATTATAGCCCGATCTTATTTTTTGTCAAAACAAGACCATATTGATCATTAAAAACCTTTATTTTTATTTCTTTAAACAAAAAGAAACATACAATACCAAATATTGATAAAATAAGAACAAAGTGGTACATTATTACAATAATGGTAAAATTAAAGGCAAAAATGATCCTCCTAAAGTCAACTTTTTTATTCTTGGCGAGCATTACTACCAGCGTAGTGACTGTGGCCTCTCCCATCAGTTTGCACGATAAAATTGGTCAAATGCTGCTTATTGGATTTGATGGTAAGCACATTGATGCTCGGTCAGAAATAGTAAAAATAATTGCCAAAGATAATATTGGTGGAGTAATTTTATTTGACTATAATGCACAAACTCAAGCCTTTGATAAAAACATTGAATCTCCTGCACAAGTAAAACAATTAAATCATGACTTACAATATTTTACCCAGCAAGCTAATTTAAAATACCACCGCCCCGCATTACCTCTGCTAATTTCTGTGGATTATGAAGGTGGAAAGGTTACGCGTCTCAGTGAACAATATGGATTTCCTGCAACACTAACTCCAGGAGAGGTAGGTAAACAAGGATCAAACGTTGCTGAAGCAAACGCCGAACTCATGGCTAAAACCCTAGCCAGTTCTGGTTTTAATTTAGATTTTTCACCATTACTTGACGTAAATATCAATCCAGATAATCCCGTTATCGCCAGAAAAGACCGCAGCTTTTCCAACGATCCCAATACGGTTATTCAAGATGCTGAAATTTATTCACAAAACTTTTTAACTAAAAAACTCCAATGCGTTTATAAGCATTTCCCTGGACATGGCAGCTCCACAGCGGATTCACATTTAGGCTTTGTAGATGTCACCGATACCTGGAGAATGTCCGAACTAGAACCCTATCGAAACTTATTAGGACAAAAATTTTCCTGTGGCATGATCATGAGTGCCCATATCGTAAACCGTCAGCTTGATAGTTCAGGACTTCCGGCCACCTTATCCCATAAAATGTTAACGGACCTTTTACGCCACCGTCTTCATTTTAATGGAGTCATTATTACCGATGACATGCAAATGAAAGCGATTAGCGATCACTATGGGTTAGAGCAGGCCTTAGTATTAGCAATCAATGCGGGTGCAGATATGCTTATTTTTGGTAACACTTTGGCGGCGAAACAAGATCCGAACCAATTGATTCAGATTATTGAAGCTAAGGTGCGTTCTGGTGAAATTAAGCAGAAACGCATTGATGAGGCATATCAGCGTATTGTTACTTTGAAGAAGTCATTAGTGCACTAGCACTTCCAATTAGCTATGCTTTCGAATTATCGCAGCTTAACTACGATAATTCGCTCTTCTATATGCCCAACATTGAGTGCTGGTGTGGCTCGATGCATTTTTTGGGCCATGAGCCCATAGCCGTCAAGCTAAGCCCAGATATTTTTACAATAAGGTATTGAATTATCAAGAAAAAAAGCTAGAGTTCCCTTTTAAATTTTTTCCTGGCGGGAAATAAAAAGAAAAAGGGACTCTATGCTCGCTGCTAACTTA
>JARLJR010000139.1 GCA_031291095.1 Legionella sp.
CCCGCTCCTCTACAGACCATCCGGTTGGCAAGCTGCGCATAGTAGTTCAGACAATTCCATAACTTGTAGGACATCGCCTTTTTCCAAACCTGCGCAAGCATCGTCAAGCATCGCAATACAGTAAGGGCAAGCTGTAACTAAGATATCCGCTTTTTTATCTACTGCGTCGTTGATCCGCAGTTCACCAAATCGTTCTCCAAAGGGTACTTCTGCCCAAACCCTGCCACCGCCACCGCCGCAACATAGGCTCTTGTTTTTAGTACGCTCCAGTTCTACCAGTTCTACGCCCGGTACAGCCTGAAGTAGTTCTCTTTGGGGATCGTAGACCTGATTATGACGTCCCAAGTAACAGGGATCATGAAAGGTCACTTTTTTGGCTAGTTCTTCGGAGAAGGAAAGTTTTCCTTCTTTTAAGAGTTGGCCCAGGAGATCAGCATAATGCATTACTTCGTATTCTCCGCCCAGTTCCGGATAATCCTTTTTAAAGGCATACAGGCAATGAGGCGACGTTGTAATTATCTTTTTTACGCCTTTTCCATTAAACAGTTTTATATTTGATTCAGCTAACTTTGTAAAAAGCGCTTCATCTCCAATTTTGCGTATGGTTTCTCCGCAGCAATTTTCTTCTGCCGTCAATACTCCAAAACTCACTCCTGCCTTCTGCAAGAGTTTTACCACGCTTTTGGCTATCTTTTTGCTCCGTGTATCATAATTGGAAGTACAGCAGACATACAGCAAATACTCGGTATCTTCTGTAAAGGCCGGGATATTTAGACCTTCCTGCCATTCAGCACGTTTTTCCTGTGGTCCAGCCCACGGATTGCCGTTGGCGTGAAGACTACCTGCTATAGGGCGCAAGGTCGCTGGCAAAAATCCTGCTGCAACCGTCGTATTGCGCATCGATTTGACATTATCAATAATTTCTACTTTTCTTGGACAGTTCACCAGACACATTCCACAGGTGACACAGGCAAAAAGTATATTCTCTCCTTCGAAGCCTTCCAACCCGAGTTGCCCCAGGCGTTGCATCTTACGAATGTTAAAGGCCTCGCTTATTTCTCCAGTTACCTGCCTCCAAGGACATAGATTGGTACAAAGTCCACACTGCATACACCAACTCAGAGTCTCAGCCCCTGAAGAAACAATATAATCTCTCATGTCCAGAGATACTTCTTTTATTTCATCCATATTCATGCTCCTTTGCTTTTCAAGGACTTAGAACCCTTTGTAGGGGTTGGGACCCAGTTCTTCTAGTCTCTCGGCAAAGCCGTCCAATATCGCCGGTATCTTATCGTAATCCATGATGGAAATCTGATCCATCCGCACCCGGTCTGATTCGAGGTCCAGCCTGTTTAATGTTTCCGCTACCTTCGCTAACCTGGTTTCTGCCAACTCACTGCCTTTTATAAAGTGGCATTGATAATCATCGCCATGTTTACATCCTAGCAGTAGTATGCCATCTATACCTTGAGATAATGTATCGGCAATCCATACGAGACTCATTGAACCCAAACATCTTACTGGAATAACGCGCACCCAAGCATTGTAATTAAGATGGTTGATCCCAGCCATATCCAAGGCTGGATAGGCATCATTTTCGCAAGCGAAAATCACAATCCTTGGCTTTTCTTCATCTTCATCAGGCACTTCGATCGCTTTAATCATGTTGCCAATCATGGGTACGGAATAGTTCTTAAACGAAATAATCCGTTCTGGACAAGCGCCCATACAAATCCCACATCTGCGACAACGTGTAGGATTCGGCAGAGGATTGAATTTTTCATCTTCGTTAATCGCTCCGAAGGGACACTCTACTGTACAACGCTTGCACTGCGTACATCTCTGCATTGCGAAATCTGGGAAGGATAGATCCCCTACCCGCGGGTGCACTGCCGATCCCAGCGCGCTCAATTCGATACATTGGACAGCCTTCATGGCTGCTCCGGTCGCATCTTCAATGCTGGAAGCTTCATCCATCGGTGCTCTTACGCTACCTGCCGCATAAATACCTGTGCGACGAGTTTCATACGGGAAACAGATGAAATGGGAATCCGCAAAGCCATATTTCAATGTCGGCATTTCTGGTCCCTGCCTATATGCCAGGTTCAAAAGGTTCGACTTGAGAATAAGTTCTCCATCGGGCTCTTCTTCGCAATCCTCAGTTTCATTCTTCACTATTAGATTCTCTCCAATGGCAGTCGTCGGCACCATTCCTGTCGCCAGTACCACCATGTCGATACCTTCGGTACTAATCCCTGATCCGGTTAAAACATCGGTTGCTTCTATGATCAAGTTCTTTTCGCCATCTTCTTTAATGCCTGTTATTTCTCCTCTGACGAAAATTCCTCCATCTTTCTGCACTCTTTGATAGAGACGTTCATATTGACCGGGCGTCCGTATATCTTTGTTAAAAATATAAACCGCTGCTTCGGGATTTTGCTCTTTTAGGTAGGTTGCCTGTTTCAAGGACTCCACACAACATACGGATGAGCAATAGGGCAAGTGTTCTGGATCCCGCGAACCAGCACATTGTATGAAGGCTATACTTTGTACTTCTTTGCCATCAGGGCGCACAATTTTACCCTTTGAGGCCAGTTCTTCCATTTTTAGCCCGGTGATGACATTTTCGTACTTACCATAGCCAAGGTGCTCTAGCTTGTTGGCATCATAGGGTACCGCTCCTGTTGCCAGGATTACCGAACCGATTCGTTCTGTCACAATGGTACCAGCTTGGTTAATGCTAACATCAAACATACCCGGAGCGCCAGCTATCTCTTTTATTTCAGCTCCCACGTAAATTTTTACATCCGGGTGAGCTTCAACTTCTTTGATTCGATCCGCAATGTCAACCTCTTCGAGATCAGTATAAGGCGACTTCAGGGGAGCTTGTTTATATAAGCTGTTCATCCAGCCCCCCAGGACCGGACTTTTTTCGACGAGAACCGTTTGGTACCCAGCCTTTGCCCCTTCGAGAGCAGCAGTTATGCCCGCCAGACCTCCACCGACCACCAAGATGGTTTTGACCATGTTTTCACCCTGATAGGCCTCCGGTGGTTGGATATGGTTTGTTTTGGCAAGGCTCATCCGCAGGGCGTCCTCTGCCATCATCTGCGTATCTTCATCATTCGCCGGATGACACCAGGTGATTTGTTCCCTTAGGTTGACTCTTTCCAGTATTACTGAAGGTCCAAAGTCAAAGACATCATAATTGACACGGGATGAACAACCTGCGATCAGTATTGTATTGACACCCTCGTTTTCTATATCGCTCTTTATTAACGCTACGCCTTCCGGCCCGCAGAAAAAAGAGTGTGACTTACATACCGGAACTTTGCCTTCTTTGGTGGCAACCTTGGACAGGGCTCCTATATCTAATGATTCCCCTATACTACAGCCGGTGCAGACATAAACACCTGTTTTTTTATCCATTGAGCTACCTCCTCACCGTCGATTGAATGGCCTTCAGAGCTGCAGCCGTCGCATCTCTAACTGATGAGGCAACATCCAATGGTTTCTTAACGCATCCAGTGCCATAAATTCCGGGTTGCTGTGAATCGGTAGCAATAAATCCATCCTGATCATACGTTATTGCAGCAGGTACTTTTGACCCGACAGTTGCCGGCACCATTCCTGTTGCCAATACAACCATGTCAACCTTTTCCTTCATCATTTCCCCGGTAACTTGGTTTTCTACTTGAACAAATAAATCTTTGGTCAACGGATCTTCGGTAATCTCGCCAACCTTCCCTTTGATCATGGTTATTTTTTCTTGTACTTTCGTATAAAATTCTTCATATTTCCCCATCGCCCTGACATCTATATAAAACATAGACACTTTGGCGTCTGGGTTCTGTGCTAAAACATAAGTGGCTTGCTTTAAGGATGCCATACAGCAAACCCCTGAACAATAGGGTAGATTATTTTCATCACGCGATCCAGCACACTGAACGAAAGCAATGCTTTCTACTTCTTTGCCGTCCGACGGACGCACTATTTTGCCTCCGGTAGGGCCATTTGACGCTGCCATTCTTTCCATCATCACGTTCGTAATCACATTTTGATGTTGGCCAAACCCATAATAGTCCACTCGCTTGGCATCATAAGGTTCCCACCCTGTAGCCCAAACTATGCCACCCACATTTAACTTGAAGCTTTTCGCTGTCATGCCTAATTCTATAGCGTCATATTCGCACGCTGTTACACATTTCCCACATTCCGCACCCAGACAAACCTTATCATCAATCACGTACTTCATCGGAAATGCAAACGCATGAGCCTTATATATGGCCTTGGTTTTATCCAATCCGTAGTTGAATTCGTTTGACCTCTCTACCGGACATACTTCTGTGCACTTTCCGCATGCAGTACAGTTCTGGTTTACATAACGAGAATTCGATTTCACTGTTACCGTGAAATCCCCTTCTTCACCTTCGATCGCTTCAATCTCCGCTAAAGTGAAAAATTTTATGCGCGGATTTTGTTTGATCCTTTTAAAGTTAATCTCCAACCCACAGTTCGGCGGGCACAACTTTGGAAAATATTGATTCATTTGCGCCACTCTGCCGCCAAGATACGGTTTCTCTTCAACCAGATAGACCTCGTGTCCTGCCTCGGAAGCTTCCACTGCGGCAGTAAGTCCGCTTATTCCTCCTCCAACCACTAGGATACTCTTATATGCCATCCTTTTACCTC
>JARLJR010000140.1 GCA_031291095.1 Legionella sp.
CAACTGGATATGCTATGCCTATTGTCTTATGAGTAATCATTATCATTTGCTTGTTGAAACTGCTCAAGGGAATCTTAGTAAAGGGATGCAATTATTAAATGGGATTTATACACAAAAATTTAACCGAAGACATAGTCGTGTGGGCCATGTATTTCAAGGTCGCTTTAAGGGAATTTTAGTAGAAAAGGACAATTATTTGCTCGAGCTCTCTCGATATATTGTTTTAAATCCTGTAAGAGCAAGAATGGTAGTGTCTGCTGAGGATTGGATTTGGAGTAGCTATCAATCAACTATAAATCAGTCCCCAAAGCCTTCATGGCTATTAACTGATTATTTACTTTCTTTATTTAGTCAAAATTTATTAAAAGCAATTAAAAAATACCAACAGTTTGTCAAAGAGGGCATGATAGTTAATGCTCCGTGGGATAATTTAAAAAATCAAATTTATCTTGGTTCAGATAGTTTTGTTGATGAGATGCAGAAAAAAGTTGAGCAAGGAAAAAAATTGCTCTACATCCCTCAGCCGCATTATATGCCAGTCAAGAGTTCACTAAATGAGTATGAGAATAAATCATCGAATAGAGATGAGTGCATCAGACTAGCTTATGCCACTGGTCAATTTAGTTTAGCAGAAATTGGTGAGTACTTTGGATTACATTATTCATGGGTAAGTCGTATTGTAAAAAAATAGATGAAATTAACAAGTGAGCAAAAAGCAAGGCTTGACCCTTCAAGTGTTGCCATTGTTGCGACGGTAGCAACTGTTGTAACCGCGGGTGCGTTCGCCCTTGGCATGGGTGCTACAGGTTCTTTATTTTCAGTAGGACTGTCCGCCTTGGGCGGCGCTATTACCGGCACAGCGGGTGCCGCAGGTATTGGGTCGGTGCTCAGCGTCGGGCTTGCGGCAGGCTTTATTGGCAGCATAGCCGGCCAAACAGCAGCCAATCTTATAGGCATGCAAAGCGGTATTGATTTTGGCGGGGCATTGATATCCGGCATAGCCACAGCCGCTACCGCCGGCATAGGCTATGGCTTAAAAAATATAGGAACTCTTCAAAACCTATCAAACAAGATAGGCAAGTATGACTATAAATACTTTAGCACCTCCAGCGCCTTTGAAATGATGGAACAAAACGCAGCAAGCCAGGCATTTAATACCACGATAAGACGCCATCAACACTTCGACTGGACTGAATTAGGAGTAGCCACCCTAACCGGAGGCCTAATGGGTTCAAAAGCAGGGGAAAACCTCAGCAAAAAACTCGAAAACCTGGATAACCACACCGGCATGCTCCGCGCAGAGCTACAAACTTTAGCAGGAGCTGGTGCTCAATCACTCACCACAGGCAGCCATTTTGACGCACTACAAGTTTTAGGAGACAATTTCGGCAGTACAATTGGAAATGCCGTAGTGGGACGCTTTGCATGGTCTGGATTAGAGGATAGGGGTAAAGATATTGCTAAAGAGAATATCAAAGGGCTTACTATTGATGGCCTTTTAGATGATTTTGAACAATCTACACAAGATTTTAATAACTACCTCGCGAACCCGATTGATGAAGGAATTAATAGTCCTATAGGCACTCCTTCCTCTCCCCGATCTCAAGATGGAGATATATATCTTTCGGGTTCTATACTTTCAGGATACACAGGAGACGTTATTTATAATAATTCAGAACATTTTGATGGAAATGGAGCATTTGCACATGAAAGTGTACCTTTCAGAGCTAAAGAGGTTTCTTCTCGTCAAGATGCTACCACATATCTTTCTGGTTCTGTGCTTTCGGGATATGTTGGTCATGTCATTTATAATGATTCAGAACTGTTTGATGGAAGTGGTTTATTTGTGCATGAAGCTATGCCGTTGGATTTAAAAAAAGGACCACTTGTTCAAAGTTCTTCTCATTTGGAAAAGAGCAAGCTTGCTCCCAAAGACTTTGGGGTCGAAGATGCAAAAAATGGATTGCGAAAAGTTTTTGATGAATATGGTTTTGAAATGTCTAAAATTGTGGAAAAAATGTATCGATATGAGACAAAGCATTTTTCTTCAGGACAATATATTCTGACTGGTGCTGCAGGAATGGAGGCAGTCAAAGGCGCTAAAGCACCTTATTATGGATGGTCAAATGAGTTTTTTATGAAATATCCAGAATATACTCCAGTTGGGACAACAGAGCTCCATGATGGTATAGGTGCCTCTAAAAAAGGGGCAAATGCACAGAAGAAAGGCTTAACACCTTATATAATATTTCCTTCTGTTGAGGCTGGAATGATGCATTTGGCGTATAAAATTAAAAACCAATATAATGGAGATTATGCTCGTTGGCACTCTAGTCTTGCTAGCCATAAGCAGGTTTATCGTAATGAATTAAAAGGTGTACGTTGGTCCATGACAGATGAATTTCAAAAGGGGCATAAATAGTGTTTTACTACGTTAAATTATTTTGTTTTGTTACTTTGCTATTTACAAATAATTATTTATATTCTGCGGTAAGCAATAAAACAGAAGAGCTTTCCAAAATGAGTTGTTATGACTTAATGGTTTCTCTTGTTTTTGGCAGTTCCTATGGTCCGACTATGGAAAAATTAGATCTTGCTTTTTCTTTTGAGCGTACTAATCATAAGATTATGATGCTTACCTTAGTTCAGGAAATCGAAGAAAATAGAATGGCAGTACGTGGAAATCTTGAACTTGATTTAGTCAATAGAACATTATGTAATATTGATGGAGAAACTCCAATTCCCATAGAAATTAATTCAAAATACATTCCTTTTATTAGTGAAAAATGCACAGCAGAAAAAAATGTATATGTTAATACAGGAAGACTTCCTGATAGTGAAGGTAATTAATGGTGTTAGGAGCACCCAGCGGATCAACCTTGCTTTTTGCGGGAGCTCATGGGGTCAAGCCTTGCTTTTTGCCTATTACACGCCAATTGTATTGTAAAAAAATAGATGAAATTAACAAATAAGCAAAAAGCAAGGCTTGACCCTTCAAGTGCTCTAATAGTATTGATGAGAGCACAAAGGATAGAATTAAATTTTTAAAAAGCATGAGAGATACTCTGTTGTGCTCCAAGAAGGAACTAAGGGAAATTTTAAAAAAGAAGCTGAGGCGTTATATAAGGCTGGTTATGCAACCAATCCGAATTATCCACATGATTTAGTTATTGTCGGCAAAGGCCCTACGATGAGAGCCTCTATTGAATATGCGAGAAAAAGAAAAAATGGTTAATGATAAGACAAAGAGATTTTTATATTTATTGCTTTTTTCTATTCACTTTTCAGTATATGGTTCAGTGGAAAAAGTTTTAATAGAGCGTTACGAGAATTGGCAGCATCCCGTTTTATCAGTTTTTAAAAAATATAATATTTCTTTGTATAAGGTCAGTTATTCGCGAGACGGAACATGCCCTACTTTTTATGCCAAACTTAGATACTCTCCAGATCCCCAGGCACCAGCTTCAGAAATCTATTATACAGAAATTTATGAAGCAATTTTAAAGGCAAACTCATTATTTCCTTATGCCTTAGTGAGCAAGGAGGATGATTTAATGATTAATGTTGGTTGGCGAGATAAGGAAAAGCAGCAAATGTTTGTTCAACTGGAGGAAATAGGCCATCCCTCACTGTGTAAAGATGGAAAGGGTAATCCTGATGATGAGGCATTTGAAATTAGCCCTGCGTTAAAAAAACAGATTATGAGGTCGCCACTTAAGGCGTCTTTACGTAGGGAAGATGGGAGGCAGTTTATTGCGTATCTTTATGCTGAAAATGAGCGAATCGCACCTCATAACTCGGTCTCTTGCAAAACAGGAGAAAAGCTCAAAGGGACTATAAAAACAGGTGATTATTATTTTTATATGTATGATGTAACGGCCGATTCATTTTTTTCCTCGCGAACTAGAGTTTTAAGAACATATTCACCTATAGATATGAGTAGTAAAAGAGCATATCCTGTTACATTCCGCAGTAAGAACCCAGCGCAATCGGATGTATTAATTATTGGCCAATCAACTGGCTGCAGCACAAGAGTATACGAAGCTTATGGCTTTTGGGATGATGGAGCTTCGTTAAGCCAATATGCTTTTAAAGGAAAGGGGCGAGGTGCCTATCAGATTTTTGGAGAAATTCACCAACAGACCAATGATGGTAAAGAAATAGCTATTTTTCAATCTGCTAAGGAAGAAAAAGAGCAATTTGAATTATCCATATCAAAGGTTCCTGGACTGCTTCAGCTAAAGGATTTAGCCGCAGAGAAATAATGTACCCAAACAAAGCGTACCTATGGTGGTGCTTATTAGTATACTATGGGTGACCTTCGGGGTTCCCACGACCAGCCCCATAACTCGGGCTGGAAAACTCGGAAATTACTATTATTTTAAAGCTCAGGGTTTGACCCCGTGCATATAAAAAGCACCTACTTTATATTTTGTAAAAAATTTTTTACCTGATGATCAATGCATCTGCCAGCGTAGCCTGCTCGTTCTCTTTTATAATAACGAGTAGAAAGATAAATGGCTTCTCCATTGTCTAAATCGATTACCTTTAAAACACGTAAAGTTGTTCGAATTATTCCTGGTCTTATTTCGGTTATTTTATTCTGTATAGAGTACTTTTTTCCTGCCTCAGGAATAAATGTAATGACATCAGATCTATCAGGATATGAGGAGCCGTTCTTCCTCGTCACATCCATCGTAATTGGTTTATTCGCAGGAATAGATACAAATTGGTTTTTATCTACGTGTAAGGGATGGGGAACTCCTTCACAACTGAGCGCATTATCATAGATAGCTACGTCTACTGATGAGGGATCAAATTCAGATATTTTCGCCTGTGGCCCTTCTGTAGGAGGAACATAAACAGATGCACAGCCTGTTAATAAAGCCGCACTAATGATAGTGCTTCCAAAAATTATTTTTTTCCACATAATTTTTCCATGTTAATGATACTTGCTAATACTCAAGTTTCCATAAATCGTTGATTTGAGTACGGATAAAACAGGAGCAATACTATAATATTCGCAGTACTTTTAAAGAAAAAACGTATCTGAAATGAGCCAACTTATCTGGAGGGGCTATTTGGGAACATGAAAACTCGGAAATTATTATTACTTTAATGGTTCCTCTGGATTATGCACAGGTTGTGGTTCTTCAGGCTCAAGAGGACGAGGAGGCTCTATAGGTTCTTTCATTTTTTTATCCCTGGTGAAGTATATTTAACCTATTATTAATTTAGACCGTTTCTTTACTCTTGTCTAACGACTCCCCCTCTCGATGAATTTAAACTGGGTTCGGAGTGAAATGTTTCTAACTCCATGGTATTGCGCTCTTCTTCACTAAGCGATGAGGATGAGCTTGCTGCGTTTTTTGTGCTGCTGAAAAAGGAAAACATTTTGTTCCATAGACTGCTACTGGTCCCCTTATTTTCCACTGGGGGCAACGTTGGTTCGAGGTAGCGATTTACTAAATTAAAATGATTTATTGCATACTGTTCGGCTAGATAGGGAAATGAATCTTTAGCTGCTTTCGGTGGTAGTCCTTGAGAGGGGTTTTTATAATATCGTTCGGCAGCAGTGGCCAGTAAGGCTTGTATTTTATTGAGTAGAGAAAGCTCCTCTACTTCAATATAAGCGGTAGGAATTATACTCCTTAAACTGGCTAAGTCTTCAATCAGAGTTTGTAAGCGCAAATAAAGCTTACTGAACTCCTCTATGCTAGGGTTAAATTGTTCCGCATAGTTTTTGCTCAGTTGCTCTATAGTGTATTGTTCTAAACCTTTACCGAGAAGTTGATGATAAATATAGCTTAACTTAGTTGTTGCCGGGGAGTTGGGTAATTCTTTGTAGGCGGTGGTATTGGTTATTTCATCGAGCATTGCTTGGGGGCTGGTTTCGAGATGATTTAATTGGGTTAAAATTGCAGTGAAGAAATGCTGGAGTCTATAGTCTACTGACTCTTGTAGGCAATTAAATTCTTTTTCTAATTCTTGAGCATGTAAAACTAAAGTACTGTTGATGCTGATAAAGCACAAATTCATTAATGCGGTGCAAAATTGTTGCATAATTTGATGATTCGCGCTGGGTAGGGCGGCGAATTTAGTGAGAATAGCCAGTAGAGCCTGATAGAGTTCGGTTTTTTCTTGTTGACGGCCGGTATCCCAGTAGTGGGTTAAATATTGTTGGCTCACCAATTGGATTACTATGCCAAAGGTTTCTAATATCTTGTCTCGAGTCAGTTCTGATTGCAAAATGGACGGTTTATCATTGACGATATTTAGAATATTTTTTTCTAAAACCGTTCCTGCGGTATTAAGCATTTCAATTAGATTCGTTTTGTTATTATCAAGACCAAATAAGTTAAAAAAATAGGCTTGTATTAGTAATGCGTGTTCTTCGTTGACGTAGCCGGTGTAGGTTGCAAAATAATCATCAAAGAGCGCGTAGCGATGACCTTGGTGAAGCATCATGCGTTGTTTGTTATGGCCCATGAAGGAATAGTGGGTGGCATTATAGGCTTCATAGCCTGGTTGATTCTCTTGTATTTTATTATATAGGCTGCGCAAAATAGCAGGGAAATCGAGATTGGCTAAATTGATACTTTGTGCGTCGTCTTTAGCTTCTAGGTACCCTCTGCCCAAGGCGCTGTACTCATAGAATATTTGCTTGCCATCATTAAAACTCACGCCGTGTTGGGTTAAAAAGTGAATGATTTTGTAAAGCATTAATTTTTGTACGTGGGTGGTTTTGTAGCCCTGCGGAGCTACTATGATATCTTGTTGCGAGCCATTATTTCCACTGGAGCCGGTACCGTGGTGTCCGGGCATGGAATAAAAAGCAAAACGCTGTTTTTCTGCAGCGGCTAAACTTGGGAATACGGGAGTAAATCCTCTGTCCGAGTGTTCATTGCTATAATAGATGAATTCGCTGTGCTCTATGAGCGCTGGAAGGACAAAAAATCGTTCGTCATACCAGGTAATCGGAAAACAATCGCCAGGAACTGGATCGATGGCAAATAAGCTTAAAGATATCTTATCCAAGTTGTTTTTTAAGTTGTTAAACCAGGATTCCTGTTCTGTTGGAGCGATTAGATTGATTTGTGTTTTTAAGGGTTCGATGATATCAGGGGTATTGTTGGCTGGTGGGCCCTTACGTCGTTTACTTTGCTGTTCGCTTAGATTTTTTAATACCTCGTTAAAGCAGGTGCAGCTATCTATTATAGCGCGGATACTCTCTAATTCATGGGTGATTAAAATAGCTTCGACTGCCCCTCTGCTGTGGGCCAATAAATTGATTTTTATTTGCCCGCGACTCAAGGCGTTTAATATGGCTGCTAATCCATAGGCAATTTTTTCACCCACATTGGAGCCATCGGTTTTGGGGCCATTAATTACTGTAATTTCGTCTGCTTGCAACGCATAGGGATTTTTAGTATCCGTCTTAGTGCATAGTTTCGCTGCCGGGGCTTTTATTAATGAAGAGATAATGCTGAGGGTTTCACCTTTAGGATAATCGTATACCTTAGCACCTTTGCTGTAGGGAGTTCGTTTCGCTATTTTCTTTAGCTCTGGGTAATACTCTGTATTGGTACCGAGCAGGGTTAATGTTAATGGTTTTTTTTCTATTTTACTGTCCATAGCAGCATCATTTTTCCGTATTACAGGCCATTATTGATAGCACTGAACAGTAAAATAAACAAGCCCCGAATAGTACTCAGGGCTTAGCTTATAAGTATTCTTTCGGTACCACACTCCGGCTAAAGGAGTTTAAAATCCTCCGGGTAAATTAATTGCTCCTGCGGAAGTCGGCGTAGCGGGATTGGAATTAATGTAGCAACCCTTAGATTTTGCATTTACTGGGGTTACCGAACCATCACCGCCAATCGTTAGGGTGCATAAATTGCCATTACTTCCTGCAACGGTCATCGTTGAAGGAGCTGCAATACTTTTGAGTAAACACGCAGGGCTTTTAGTCACCGGATCGGGGCATTGGATAGTATTATTAACTAATACTGATTTAAACGGATAGCCAACGTAGAGCATAAAAGAAAACTGAGTTGCAGGAGGAGGAGTATCTCCATTGCAAAGTTTTCCTTGAGTCACCCCAGGTTGGATATTTTCTAAGGTACAAGCTAGGGCACCCTTATTGTAGAAATGAACAGTTTTCGTCATGCTATCTCCATTATAAGCGGCTACGTATAGAGAGTTGCCTGTACCAAAGGCTGCATAACTAGGGGTATCTGCAGTAATGTTGGAATTTAAGTTACCTAAGCTTTTTAAATTTTGAATCCAGTAATAAATGCTAGGTAATGTTTCCCCGGGATCAGGAATGTTGCCTTGCTGATCAAAATATTGCGCATAATACTGGGATGCCAGTGTTGGATTACCTAAGGCCAAATATTTCAGCAAAGTGCCGCAATAAGCAGAGTTTTTAGGATCCCCACTACAAGGGTTTTTAGCATCTTGCGTGTAAACTTGATTAACAAAATTGGCGTCGAATCCTAAATACAACGAGCCTGCACTAATAGGCAAGGTGTTTGACGCTAAATTTTGATAATAACAAGGCTGTCCTGCACAAAAATAAGTAGAGCGGTCTTGCTTACCACCCCATACATTCCCCACAGAAAGGTAAGTTTGGCCAGTAGCGTTATTAGACCAACCTGTAGGAAATACTCCTGAGTCAGGATTTTGATTAAAATGATAATGATTTAGTGCTTGCTCTTCAGTGGTATATAAATACAAGCCAGTCTCTAAAATATCTTGAGGAGAACTATTGTCTCCGGCAAAACTAACCCCTTGGGTATTTATACCCCAAAGTACAATTGCCTGAGCTAAGTTCATAAATTCAGCGCTATCTTCCTCATTAGTATTGTCTAAGCTGTAAGGCATGCCTAGTGCTGAGGATAAGCCCGAGTAGGGATCAAAACTACGAAAATGAGGAAATTGCGTGGCTTCATTGCTGTCTTCGCCATATTTATAGTTACAAATATCACGAATCAATAAGTTAACCATTCCCCCATATTGTTGCGCCCAAGTTTTATCAAACTGTGCGATAGTGGCCGCTGAGTCTAATAAATACCCCCAGTGGAATCCATGATCAGTTAAGGTCGTCGCGGTAAAAAAGCCACTAGGAAAACCCATCATTGTATGCCAGTCGTTATTGTAGCTATAAAACCAGCTTCCTTGAGCTCGCGCGCAATCACTAGCACCTCCGGGACAAGGGTCAGTATAATTTAAACCGGTTAGAAAACTGGTAACTTGCCCTTTTAGTTGCTGGAGCAATGTATTTCTAATATTTTGATATTTTGTTGCTGAGGGACTATCTGCACGCATCAACTATTTTAATTAATTGTGCTTCGCGACTTAATAACTTGCCTGTAGCATAAGTATCAGTCCAGGGATTTTTTGAATCCAGATGCGGGTCAGCAGGCATTGTAAACGAGTAACTACCAATTTTAGTTAAATCGCTCTGACTTAACTGATTAGGTAATACCGGCAATATTCCTCTAAAAGGCACTTGAGTAGCAAAGGATGCTGTTTGTGCGGAAGTAGTGGGAACTGCATACAAGTGCATATTTCCTTTAAGGGTTTGAATTACTCCCTTGTCACTGCCACATTCATCGTTCAATAAACAATGAGCTTTATCCGCGTTGCTCATGTTCTTAATTTGCCAAGGATAAAGCATTATTGCAGGCTGCTTTTGTACTGAAGCATTGCTATAAAGAGTTTGTGTAGTGAAATTAAAATGCGTTATTACCTGCGAACTGGCTTTATCATATTCATAGCTAATAGCCGTATTATTAATTACGGTATATGCATATGCCTGTAATTGGCTCATCAATTGAGCGGCCTCTGCATCGGATGCAGCAGGAATAGCTGCCAGAGTAAAATAGCTCTCCGCATCATTCGTATTGATTAATGTTGCAGGAACAATAGTTCCACTTCCGCCCTGGTTTACGGGCACAATTGCTACTCCTGATGCGGTTTTCCAGGTGCTGGCAGCCTTATTCGGATTGGAAAAATAGGCATAGTAATGATAATTTCCCTCTGAAGCATTCTTCGTTTTAAATAGACTCGCTCCATTTAGCTGAGTGAGGAGTTTCGCATCTTGGGAGTTGTTGAATTGCAAATAAGAAAGAGTTTGCTTGTTTTTCTTTTCAACAAAGATAAAAGGTGAGCCTTCAATAATATTAGCTGTTAATAAGGGAGCATTATTATTGGCCCATTGTGCTTTGACCATCCAGTCTGAATAATCAGCAACTAAAGGAGCTGTTCCTCTTAAATCTCCTGTTGTCACGGTAATGTCTAGAGTATTGGTATAACCTCGATCTATATGTGCGGCATCCACATTCGCTTTTTGTAATGGAATACCCATAGCAATACCTTGATCGCTTAAACTTACGGTAAGTGGATTAGAAATCATAAATAACGGTGATAAAAAATTATTATCTTGAATTTGTCCTGCAGGTTTATCTACAGAAAGTAACGGCGTCCACCACATACCCGTGGTTATGGGTTTATTGGCCAATCCAAATTGACTACCTCTAAAGACCTTTTTTAAAGTGGAGTAATCATTGATTAATGGATAACCAGCATCTTTTGAAACCCGAGAGGGGTAGGTTTGGGCTAATTTAGAAATTTGCTGATTGTCATAATATATTCCTTGACCTAAAGCAGTTTCTGCCTGCGCCACATTGATATGCATCAATAGGCTCAAGGTTATAAATGAGTAGTATTTTTTAACTTGAGGTAAGAAATACCGATGTTCTTCCATAAGTTTTCTCCATGTTTATTTTTAGTGAAACTTTTAACTTTAGTACTCATAAAAATTAATACAAATTATTTGGGAAAAAAAATTAGAGAAATTTGTGTAAGCAGTAGTTGAATAGAACGCGTATAATTTCTCCATTACAACCATGGGGTTAGGCTTGGAATAGGGAGTTATCGATTAAAATTAAGTGAGTATTGATGATTAAATTCAAAGCTTAATCCTCTGGGTTTATGTTGGGCTTTTTGGGCGCCAGGTATTATGAATTGGAGCACTTCGTGAGAGCAGGCTGAGAAGTACTCCAAATAATGAGGAAACAAAAAAAGAAACAGGTTAAAGATTAATAATATTCAGATATTCCCTAAATAAATTAGTGGGAAGATGAACCCCAACCCCAGATAAATTAACCACAATCACAATTGTTGCTTTGCTATTAGGTTCATGCATCATTAGTAATAAATAGCCAAAATAATCTCCGGTATGTCCTCGCCACTCATTAATTGAGCCCATACCATAGCCATAATTATCGTATTCCGGGCATGTTGGATGTGGGCGTGAAGGATCATTATCAGCACAGGGATCAAAACTAATCGGTAAAAGACTATTAATGCGCTGTTGTTGCATTGTGGTTGATAAAAGGCTACCCGTAGCCAGTGACTCTACCCAGACCTTTAAATCCCCTAGTGTGGAAATCATTCCTCCGGCAGCTCCTGAAAACGATGGGTCGACAAAGGTTACGTCTTCCAAATCAGTACCGGCATACCCTTTTGCAAAAGGAATTGGCATCTCAGGCGTTGTAGGATAGCTGGTTTCATTCAAGCCTAAGGGACGAATTATTCGCTGGTAAATCTCCTTACCAATGAAATTTCCGGTCAATTGTTCAATAATCATTCCCAAGATAATGGTATTCGTATTTGAATAATGCCAATCCGCCCCCGGGGCAAAATAAATATTATTGCCATTAGCAATCGTAACCAGCTCTTGTGGCGACCATTTTCTTAAAAAGTTATCAACTAAGTTTTGAAGAAAGTTAGGATCCGCACTGTAATTAAAAATTCCGCTACGCATATTGGCTAATTGTGCAATGGTGGCACCATTATTTTGGATCGTGAAACCTAAACCACTAATAGGCGTACTTAAACTAATTAATCCTTGTTCTATTAATTGCAAAATCACCGTTGTCGTAAACGATTTCGTGAGACTGGCTATCCGCACATGATCCAATGCACTAATTGGCCTGTTGGTACTGATATCGGCGACCCCATCTTCAATAATTAATTGTCCTTGCCCAGGCACCCAGATTCCCGCCAGGACGCCCGGAATATTATACTGTTGTTGATAACTATGGGTAATATTACGCAATAAACGCTCAGTCGTACTATTGAGGCAGTTGTTGTTCGCACAAGGAATAATCTTAATATTCAACTGGTCTGCCAACGATGGGCCATAACACAGCAAGGGATTGGGAATATTAGTATTGCCTTTAGCCTGACAGACCACCGGACCTGCGTGACTCCCCGCTCCCATTTGGGAGGCGGTAAGTTTCAAATTTAAAAAACATGACTGGCCTGGTGCTAGGTTAAATGGACTGTGGCAAAGACCAGTCCCAGATACTTCTTCTACTCCCGGCATCGGTTTTAAGGTTAAAGTACGTATTTTTTTACTGTTGTTTTTTACTGTATATTGCACCGTTAGAATACGATTCGCTAATAATTGTTGAGGAGCTTTCGTTACGGCCTTTATTTCAAATACTGGTATTGCCGCTTCGCTATTTAAAGAAAGTAAATTACATAAACCAATCCATAAACCCATTATAAAAATATTTTTTTTCATATGAATGCATCACTTTTAGAGAACGTATAATAACTTGCAAAATGAGCATATTTTGGTCAAGATGCAGGCTAAAAACTACATAAATAACATTGATAGGGTTGATATGTCTAGTTTTAAAAAATAATCGATACATTCCCTCAATAAACACCTATGGGTTCAGGCTTTGGATTGGGAAGTATCCAATGAAATTAGCGTATTTATTGACGAAGAGGTTTTAATGAATTAAATAGAAGCTCAAGGAAAAATAATTAATAGCCCAATAGGGCAAGATCATTAGGGATAGAGCTTCCAAGAGCCCAAGAGGGGATGGATATTTATTTTTAACTATTCTTTCTCAGGTGTGTTTAAGATGCACTTGGATGTGCTATGTATACTGCCTTGGATAATCACTATCATTTGCTAATAGAGATAACCATTGATTACAGGCTGCTATTTTTTGAAATCCTTTCTACCATAAGATTAATATTCCTCAAATATTTGTTGTAACCGACTAATCTCACTAGTCTTATTTAAGGCGAGCGATAGTAGAAGGCTTGATTTATGAGGTGATAAGCCTTTTGCTACAATGAAGCCATATTTTTCATCATAAGCTTGATCAATGCTCGTATAGCTAAACCCAAAGCGTGAGCATCTTACAATAGGAATATTTAATTGTGCCGCTTTTGCCAAAGCTTGTGATATATGTGTTGGTTGATAGCCTTTACCAAATCCAGCACTGACTATGCCGGATACCCCAGATGTTATAGAAGCTTTAATCAACGAATCATCCATACCTAAATGAGCATAAATAATCGAGACTTTTGGTAAATTATTTAGTCCTAATATGGAAAATTCACTTTGATAGGTATGTTTGTACATGGGGGTCGATTTCAAAATAAATTTGCCACCAATGACATGTCCTACCACTCCTATTCCTTCTAGGGCAAAATTACTATTTAATCCGGGTGTATTTTTTACAGCATCTCGAGCAGTAATTACATGGTCATTAAATGTTACTAAAACACCTAATTTCATTGCATTGTCGGAACTAGCTATGTTGATGGCATTATATAAATTTCTCTTTCCATCAAAGGCAAGGCTATTTTGCGGATAATGGGCACCAGTAAAAATAATAGGTTTTATTGATTTTACTGCCAGCCCAATAAAATAAGCTATGTCCTCTAAAGCATTTGTTCCAGTTGTTATTATAACTCCATCAAAATCACTGGAATCAAGGAGAGATTGAATTCTTTGGGCTAATCCTAGGAGTCCCTCAATTGTCATTTCATGACTGATTCTTTGTGCGAACTGTTCTATTATGATTTTAACATGAGGTTCTAATTTAAACTCTTGAATAAAAGAAGAAACTGAGGTGCTCGGGCCTTTATAAAATTCTGATGTAGAATCTTCACTAATACAGCTAATAGTTCCACCTAATTCAATTATTCCAATAACTTTTTGAGCATTATTCACTTAATAGAGTCCTATGGTTGTTTTTCTTGTGACTTGCTGTTGTAGTTTATTGATTCAGCTCCTGCCTCTTAATTAAGAAGCAGGATGCTTTTAATGAACTAGGGTGACTATCCCTAATGCTGAAAAATTATACTCTCTTCTTAACTAATCGGTCATTAATAATCGTTAGTTCCCCAAGATGGTTACGGATAATATTTTTATCAGAAATTTTCTCTTCGAGATGTCCTGCTAGGTCCATGCTACCTGGTTTTACATCCGCATACCAAATATTTACGGGGGAATGCACGTTTGAATTGGTTGTTGGATTTTGGATATCTTCGGCTATAGTTTTTGATAAAAATTGAATGGCTGTATGCATTGCCGAACGAGTTCTGGCGGCATTATTGTCAGACCATTGTTTGATTGTGTCGTTAATTGGCAGAGGTTCGAGTCTTTCAAGGTATCGAAATTTATTTTTATAGATTGGAGTAGGTCTTGGCGCACCTTTTTTATATATTTCAACATCTGCGGTTACCATTAGTGTATCTAATGTCATTTGAGAGAGCTTGTAAGAAAAATCAACATAGACCAGAGCATCGCTTTTAGCCTGGTTTATAAGTATATTTTTCTTTGCTAAAGAAACTTCTCCGTTAACGATGCCTTTATTGAAATGCAACCATTTTATTGTCTTTAATTCATTAGAAAGCTGTCGATTCATTTGTTGATTAAAATCGTCGCTAGTAAGATGCTTATGAATTGGCGCAAAAAGATTCTCTGCTTTCTTATTTTCATGATGGGTAACTGCACCATTTATCACTGCCGCAGCAAGAATCCCGGGAGCTCCAAAAGCACCGCCATAACCTGCGGAGGGAGGATCCATTGGCTCTACTTCTAGGTTTTTTTGATTTGTCGATAATATTCCATTTGTTTTATAGATGGTCTGTTGTTGATTAACATCAACTGGCAAGCGACCAATAGAAGTACACGCAGTTAAAGAAAGAGATACAATTAATGAAATACATGCTTGAGGCACTAGCCTTGTAATTTTTTCCATAATAATTCCTTGATAGTGTTGGGCTATTTATTTTTTTTCCATTGCGCCGGGCATTTTATCTTGATTTTAAAAATATGCAAGAGCGGTAAGAAAGTGCTTAATATCGACAATACCTGTAGTACCTGTGGGTTTCTTTTTTCAGATTAAATTCAATTGTTTTATCAATCCAATTAAAGAAATTATTAAAAACATTTGTTGCTTTTTTTATATAACTCTTAATTCATTATTATCGAATGTGCATTTAGATTATTTGCTATCAAAATAATGATATTTTTTAATGTAGTCATAAAAACTTCTATTGCATAAGGCTAAAAAACGAATCATAGGAATTAAATTATTTGAGTAAAATTAAGAGACATTTCTTTAAGCCTATAATTTTGGGGGGGTGTGATTTCCAAATGGTGTTGTACAAAAAAATCCCAAGTTTTTCGAATATAATAAGGATGACTCGAAGTAGAACTATGATTTTGATTAGGCATTATCACCAAATCAAAATCTTTATTATGTTTAATTAAGGCGTCTACCAATTGTATTGTTGCACAAGGATGCACATTGTCATCCATTTCCCCGTGAATCAGTAATACTTTACCTTGCAATCTTTCGGCAAGTGCAACATTGGATTGCTCGGGATAGGTTGTAGTATCTAAGCTGTTGTATTTTTCGCCATAGCTTGCAGGATAACATCGTAAATCATGATTACCTGCTGCTGAAACGCAGACTTGATAAAAATCAGGATAAAGAAGCATTGCCCTCATTGCAGCATAACCTCCTCCTGAATAACCCGTAATTCCTACTCGTTCTATGTCCATATAACTATAGCGTGATGCAAGTTGTTTAATAGCAGTAATGTGATCAGGGATGCCACAATCCCCCATATTTTGATACGTTGCATCATGAAAGGCTTTCGAGCGCCCTGGCGTTCCGAATCCATCAATCTGTATAACAATGAATCCCAGTTCTGCAAGTGCCTGAGCCGTCCACGCCGAACGAGATAAAGGTGAGTATAAATTAAAATCAATCGGCGTTCTAAACATCTGTGGGCCGGGGTATATATGGTCAATTACAGGATATTTTTTAGAAGAATCGAAATAAGAAGGGAAATATAAATTACCATAAATTTCAGTTGCACCATCTCTAGCCGTCGCACAAAAACGCTGAGGAGGAACCCAATTTAATTCAGTTAATCCTGCAATATCAGCCACTTCAACTTGAGTAATTAAATCGCCACTCATGTTTTTTAGAAGCATAACTGGTGCTGTATCAATTGTTGAATAAGTATCTAAAAAACAATTTTTTTGTGGGGAGATGGAAATATTATGATTAGCATTTTCAGTCGTTATGCAGTGCATTTCACTTCCATCTAACCGGCATCTATATAGATAATTGTGATAAGGATCTGCCTCCACATCGTAGCCACAAGCGGTAAAATAAAGTAAATCTAGTTCCTTATTATAAAAGAGTACTTCTCTTACACACCATTCCCCTTTTGTAATGGCATACATTGGGGTCGTGCGTCCCTTTTCAAATAAATACAAATGCGCGTAACCATCTCTTTCAGACAACCAAATAAACTGTTGGCTGTCTTCTAATAGAATAACCTGTGGTGCCCAAGGTGAATGCGGATTTGGTTCGACATAAGTCTGTTCTGCTTTTTCAATCAGTAATAATTTAGTATCCCCTGTTGTGGTATCGATTTCATACAACATTAGTTCTTTTGCGCCGCGTGTTTCCTTAATAAAAAAAGCGTTTTGATTGTTTGTATCCCACCAAACCCACTTAAACTCTATAGGGGTTAAATAGGGTGCTAATAAAGGACTTATATTAATGGGAGTAGTTGCTTTTTTATCCACATCAACAATCATTAATTCTGTTAGAGGTAAATTCTCATCTCCTGAAAAAGACATGCGATAACTATGCAACCTAGGTCTTTGTGAGTCTTTAGGGGCGTTTTCTAAAAGGAATAACTCTTTTACTTTTCGTTGATCTAATTTATGCGTAATAATTTTTTTAGAATTTGGAGACCAAAGGGCAATGGGTTGTGGGGTAATTTTTTGAATTCGATGCGAAATAGTATGCGTATTTGTTTCAGGTGAAGTTGCATAATCATAATATAATTCGCCATCTTTTGTGATTCTAAATTCCTGGTTTTTTAGCAAATCAACAAAAAAAATATTATGCTCTTTTACTTGGAAAGCCCAGGCTTTATCAGGGGAATTTAATCGTGCCGGGATGATTTCTCCCAAACATTCACAAACACCACTTTTAATACGATAGCTCCAAGAGTAATTATTATGAATGAAGAACAGTTGTTGTTCAGGCTTTTCCTTTATTGAAAAAGCGGAGAGGGATTGTTCCGAACTAGAATTGGTTTGCAGAAAAAGTTCGTTCAATAATTTATCATAGCCAAGAATAAATTCTTTTTTCCCCGTTTGAATATCAACTCGTAATAATGATTTAGCAGATTGGGTTTGCTGGAAATAATATAATGCATCCTTTGTCCAATAAGGAACAATAGTGCTATTGAATACGTTTCTATGCAGATTCCATGGCAAAAAACTTTCTGCTTGTTGATATAACGCTTCAGCATCCATTTAATTTCCTTTAAAATTCAAATCATGGTTGTATTTGCACAAAAACAATTCTTATATAAGATTAACACGGATGCCCTAAGTTTTGTCAGGATAGATATGATTTTAAATGAGTTAATTGGGTGCGATGCGGTCGAATTCGATTTAAGTCAATAGGGTGCTGTCAAAAGAGCGAACTCCAAATTGAATGGAAAAAATGGAAATCAATCGAGTTTGCCTCCATTGGAAATCGTTACCCACCATAACTAACCGATAAGAAGATGAGCGTCTCAATTTAATTGGGTTTAATGGCGGGGCCGGGCTCTGGTTCATCGTTGCGAACAAGAGCGGGGCGTTGATCGAGCAATTTCGCTTTGAAGTCCTTAAATCGCTGTGATGCTTTGTTGGTATCAATCTGACCTTCTTGGGTGTAATAGGTTGTAGTTCCTAGAATCATTTGTCGCTTAGATGCTAAAGCAACCATTACGCTATTGGGATCATCATTGGGTTGTTTTGCTTTTAACGTTGCTAAAAACGAACTACGCTCATTAAGAGGCATTTTACCCATTTCAGTTTCAATTCTATCTGCTTTTTCTTTCATGCCTACAGTAAAAGCGCCTGAGCTGCTTCTTAAGTCTTTAATGATCGTTCTAATTTCTTGAGTTGCCTTATCAGCTTTTAAGGCGTTAATTTGGTTGGTAAGTTCCGCAAGAATTGCTGGGCGTTGGGCCGCAGGAGTCGCGTTAATTTGTTTTTGTTTATTACTAATAAGTTCGACCATTTTTTCATCATTATCCCCAAACTTTAAGGCGTTAAGCTCGACAAAAGCGGCTTTAAAATCCGGGTTATTTATCATAAAGAGACGATCTAGGGCCTCTCTTACCTTCATGCGCTCGTTAGGATTCGCTTTAACCAAACCTTCAATGATTTGTTTGTATTCTTGGCCTGTAGGTGTTTGAAAAGCAGGTTTTGTAAAATCAAAACTTTGCCCCTCATGAGATTTTGCTTGTGAATTGCTCAAATAATTATATAAATTTTTTCCCATTATATAGGCATGTACTGCATCGGCACTAATTGGTGAGTCACCTAATTCCGGTGGTGTGAAATCTTCGGTAGCAAGGATTGTTGTGTATTTGTTGCTTTCCATATCACTGTTATATTGGCCATTTTTATCCGTAAAAACAAAACTTTTCGTATCTGCAAGACTTAATTGCGCATTGCCACGAACTAGCCAGTTTGAGGCTTTTGCATCGGGAAACATACAATTTGAGTTTTGGATATTTATTAAAATATTCGCCATTTGCTCAAAAACAACCCCAGCTGTTTTTATTTTTGTTGGCATGTCATTCAGTGTTCGGCGATGCTCATTAATATTTCCCTGATTACAGAATTCTGTAACCAGTAGTGTACGGCATTTTGTTTGCTCCTGTTTACCGGTCCCGCTTACTTGCCGTTCGGCCATGATTGGCGTGAAATTTTCGGGAACTTTGTTGCGTAAATGAGTTTCCACATTTCGTGGCATATTCAGTCTAGAGTCTACTTTCAATACATAGGAGTGATTGTTTTCTTGATTGACGACTTTATAATTTTTAGAGTTATTTCCCCCTAAATATTCAATCTGATGATTGGTCATAAAGGAGCGAAACGCTTTTGCCTCAAAACTTTCATCGGTTGCTTTATATAATCCCTTAAGTTGCTGAGTTACCTGCCGTCGTGATTCTAAAATCAGAAAAAGCTCATTGGTTTTGTTAGGACTCATATTGGCAATGATTTCGGAAAGAGGAGATGATTGTTGTGGGACTGCGATGAGTGAATTAGTTCCCAGGCTGGCATATTGGTATTTTATTTCCTCAAAAAGAGTTGAATGTCGTGCCAAATATTGGGGGGAACCGGCGATAGTATCTGGAGGGTATTTATTATCTACCTCTTTTATTTTCTTTTGTATCTCTCCTAAGCGTTCTTTCTTTTTAGCGGTCTCTTCTTCTTTATTATATTGTTCAATAAGATTATTTACTTCCGTCATAAAGCGATTCATATCTGCCGTGGGAAGCTTCCCTGCATTAAACGGAGCAATTGCTGGCATCGCCCGTTTAGCTGGGGCAGGAGGTGGAGCTGGGCCAAATGCGGCATCGATGACTCGAGCAAACATTGAGTATTTTCCTTAGAGCATCCTTACTCTCTAAATTATATGCAATATTTATACGAAGTGCTTTTGGAGTTAACATACAAGGTTCATTGTATGATCGGAGCAATTGGGCATTTAATTTTTGCTACATGCTCAGAAGTAATCAATACCCGGAATCAATAGGGGCAAAATTCAGATGTCAAAAGAGCTAACTTTAAGCTGAGTAGAAAAAATGCGTGGTAGATAAACTTTCATGGGTCGTAAACGGAACTTGTTGTGTAAATATTGTTCTATACTCACTTCAAGATCTGCTTTAATTTTCAACTGTGATAATACAGATGAAACGCGGATTCTATTTTTTATTTATCCATGAAGTAAGAGAGATTGCCTATGATACAAGAAAATACGATTCCTTCATTAATCATTCTTTCACTAGGATCTGATGGGAAAGTGCAGTGCACGGACGACAACGGGAAGCTATTACCATTGCTTGAGCATGGTAAATCTCTTGCTTGTATTTTTGTTCCAGTGCTGATGGTGGAGCAGCAGTTGGCTTATAAAGATTATGCTCTTTATATTTTTGAAAATGGAGAGGAACTGTCAATTAAAATAGATACGATTAGGCAACAAGAAGAACATGCAATTCTGCTAATAGGCACTGGCGAAGAACGAGAGATTTATTTCATCGAAGACAAAACATTAGTTTCTCACACACCGGTTCCTTTTGTCTGCGAGGCGTATATTGATTTAATTAATGAATTAGAGGTTAGCCCAGAGGGTAAAGTCACGAGCAGTGAGTTATATTATCTGAATAAGATTATTAAATTATTGCGGGATACCGGTAATCGTGGAAATGAAGCCGAGATATCCGGTACACGAGTTGGCCTTAATGTATTTTCAAGAGACTTTTCTCCCTGTAATGCGGTCGTTGCCAGAAGAAAAATGGATAATCAATTTGTTTTGCATCACTCGGCAAGCGCAAGCATGGATAGAACCAGGCGCGGAGTAGACCTTTTTTTGGAGGGGATAGTTAAAGGCGAGGGATTCACCTTTGCCGCCGTGATGCAAAACCCTAAAGTTAAAAAAAACCTCTTAAAAGCACCGATGCTTGCAGCGCAATTAGCAATACAACTTAAGGATCAGAATGTAGACCGCATAAACATTCCCGAAGGTTATGGTGCAATCGCGTGTGTGAATGGAGATACTATAATCATGGCCCAAGAGTTGAGATTTTTTAGTAGCGAATTGGATAAACAACAATTCATCGGTCAGTTTAAAACAAAAAACGAAGAGACTGTTCGTTTTATTGAATTGGAGAGTGAATGTCTTTCTTTACCTGAAACTGCAAGAGAACTCCGGGTGCAACTTCAAAGAGAAAAAAATAACCCTGCAATGACGGACGTATACAGTGGCCTCTTAGGGCAACTAAGTTTATTCTCATCTGCGCGGAAAAATTTACCTGGGGACGAAAAGAAGAGTAGGTGCTCTCTTATGTAAGATGAATATGGATGACCTAAATTTTGTCAGGATAGATATGATTTTAAACGGGGTAATTGAGAGCGATGCTCAATAGGAGTGTTGTATTAGTTATCCCAAAAGGTCGTAATCGTTTTGCTGCGGCGCGTTGTCCTAATTATTCGGAAGTCATTGGATGATCAAATTGTTTGATAGGGCAATTGGAGTGTAGGTACTTGGCATGTTGAGGCCTAGGCATTGTAATAAAAGCTAAGTGTGAGATACAGAGGGCTATGAATTGGTATTATGATTGATAAATAGTTACTAGCCTTTAGTATAAACTAATAACTTAGGGACTACTTTTAAATTCTTTTTTAAATAAATCCCCATGAATAAGATATTAATACCTCCAACCAGAACAAGAATCAAGCCTGGAAAATTACTTCCATAAGGTACTAATTTGAAGGCAATTAATGGCGTTATCCCACCTCCAATGCAAGCGGCTAATGAATAAATTAAATTGGTGATAGAGCATCAATAGTTAAATCGATTAAATAAAGAATTAATGCGCCAAGCAACGAGGCAATTAAAACACCCGCATTGACCCCAAAGGCCGCCCATGAACCAAAGTATCCTCTTTTTTGAGGAGGGCAATTTTCAATTAATAGGGCAATGGAGCTAATATATTCACTGCTAACGGCAAGTACTTGAATTACACGAATAAAATAATAAAAGAAAAACTGAAGTAACCCCGATATGTGCATAAGTAGGTAAAATACCGACAATACTAGTGCATGCCCCCATCAAAAAAATGCTGAGTGTTAGAATCTTTTTCCGACCCAGCTGATCGGCAAGTATTCCTCCAATTAAACTGCCAATAGGACGCAAAATATAGGTAAGTAAAAACAAAAAAAAGATATCGGATAATTTGGAGTTTGGTGATAGAAATGCTTTAGAAAGATAAACGGAGAACAAACCCCAAATGACATAATCATACATTTCAAGGGCATTACCAATAGCACCACCGATAATTGTTTTTTTTGATACTGTAAGCATTAATCAATCTTCTTGCCTTGCAGGGCCCCTGAGCGTACTAATTCTTCATGGAAACCCAGCGAGTTATAATTAGTAACTCTATCCAGAAAGATTATTCCATCTAAATGGTCGTACTCATGTTGTACTACACGTGCGTGAAGGTCTGATGCTTCCCGTTCAATTAAGTTTCCATTAGCATCATAGCCGCGATAAACAATTGATTTGTAACGAGGAACCTTTCCTCTTAGCTGACCAACGCTTAAACAACCTTCATACGCCTCTTCTATAACATCAGAAAGAGGCTCAAATGAGGGATTAAATAGAACCGTAAATGGGATGGATGGTAAATCAGTGTGTACAGGATGCTGTTTCATACCAAATACAATGGCACGTTTTTGGATAGCAATTTGAGGTGCTGCTAGTCCTAAACCGTGTTCTTCTTCTAAGGTTTTAAAAAGAATGGATTCCATCTCTTTTAATTCTTCCGAACCAAAAAGATCCTTTGTAATGGGTTCTGAAATCATTCTAAGCGAAGGATTACCAAGTTGTATTACTGCATATGAATTCATCGTACCGCCTATATGGTTATGTGTTATTCACTATCAGTTTAAGGGTCGGTAGCACATCAACCGATTCTTTGTTTCATAACCCATCTTTATATGATACCAATAGCGCCAACACTCTCTTTGCCATATTCCGGCAATAATAAATCCTCTGGGAATTGCCCTTTTCTATTAATATATTCGGAATGTTCAATAGAGAATCCTGCCCTCACTAAACTACGCTCTAAAATCTCTTTTGTTATCCAATGTACAAATTTGGGTAAAGATGTTGCTCTGCCACTGCTTTCGAAGGCCGCGGGATCAGTAATTTCACCAGGCCATTCCATATCACTTTCAAGACGGCTATTAAATTCAGGGATAAATCGCTGCCAGTTTTTTAGAAATGGAGTCTCACAAACAATGTAAATTTTCCCACCAGGAGCTAATAGCTGAGACATTAAAGCAAGAGACTCCTCTATTTTGGCGCCAGAGAAAAAATGTAGAACACGGCAAATTAAAATTGCATCAAAGTACTTATTAGGTAATCCTATTAATTCCTGGGGAAGCTCCCCAGGCACTAAAATTAGCTTATTACTATCCCCAGTTATTGATTTTTCCGTATCAGGAACCATTTCTAAGTAGCGTTGGCGAACAACGGCCAAATTGGCAGGATCAATATCATTACAAAATACGGTAGCTCCTTGGGCCAATGTTTCTAAGGTTGCAGCACCAAAAGCAGCTCCTATTTCAAGTACTTTCCCTTCGTTCTTTGCTAAAAGAGCCGCATCCATGAGAAATTTTTGAGAAATTGGGTCACAAGGTGCGGTTGTAAAGCCACCAAAAGGATTGTGTGTTTTAGTAAATAAACCTGTTACTTCGCGTGAAGATGGGGTGTGGATTTTTAAAATACTTTCAGGATCCGAAAGGACATTGTTATCATTATCAATGACATTTGTGTGTTCTTTTGTAATTAACCATGGAGTCTGTATCGTTATAGTTTCTGTGGTTGATTCATTGAAGAATCGAAGGGTTTGTTCTATCTGATTATTGTAGGTTAAAAGAAAGGTGATAGTTGGAGTGCCGAAATGATGAGCCCATCTTTTGGCTCGTAATAAACCTAATTCTTTTTTTAAAGTATCGTTATTGGAGTAGCGATAAAATCCTTCAAATAGTACAGAAGCTTGAGTCATAATAAGAGCCTCATCAGTTTTTTCATTTCTGATTAAACGTCCTAACTCGGTTAAAAAGATAACACGGCCTGCTGCTTCAATATTTGTTTTATTATAACTTTCAATGAGTTCCGTAATGGCTTTTAAAAAATTGAGAGAATCCATGTGAACACTTTTAATGCGTTAGTTTAAACAACACGGCGCAATATATAATTAATGACAGCTAATTTCAATAATGTTCGATATTTACAAAGAGCCCGAAATAATAAAAAACTTATTGAGCGCTTAGTTAAAGCTTTTTATACTTCCATCTAAAATAAGAAAGCAGGAAAAATTAGGTGATAAATAAATTTGTTATTAATGAAAATGAGGTTAATAGCATACCTATAGATGAAAATAATGAGCCCCTTATCGATCTAAAACAACAAAATGAACTTGCTTATGGTCCTCCTCCTGATACTCCTCTAACTATGAATGATTACACAAAGATGAGAAAAACGGTGTATGAAAAACTCTGCCAAGCTCAAAATAAATTACCTAACGATTGGAAATTCAGAATTTATGAAGGGTTACGTAGTTTAGGTGTGCAAAAAATACTATTCGATTCGCATTACAATTCTTTAAAATTAAATAACCTTACCAAATCAGAAGAAGAGCTTTTCAAACAAACAAGTTTATTAATAGCTCCTGTGAGATTTTTTGACGCTACCATCAATATACCGCCCCACAGTACAGGTGGGGCAATAGATTTAGAGGTAATTGATAAAAATGGAAATTTGGTTAACTTGGGTATGGAAATTAAAGATTGGAATAAAGTAGATTCAGATATCTGTGAAACCTTTTCTCAAAATATCTCTGCGGAAGCAAGAAAAAATAGAGAAATCCTACTTGATATTCTATATGAGCAAGAGTTTGTTAATTACCCATATGAGTGGTGGCATTTTTCTTATGGCGATCGGTTATGGGCTTACTTAATGGATAAAAAAGAGGCTTTTTATGGAGGAATAACTACTGCTGATTCTCATTAAATGTGCGCAAATCTGGGCGAATATAATCACATTTTCGAGAAATTAATGAATCATCTGCAAGGTGCTGAAAACTTGAGTCAATCGCCAAAATATAATCCTCTGTTCTTTTGATACCAAACTCACGTGTGCTATATGAATAGATGGACTCAAGATCTGCTATTGCTTTTGGATAAAGACGATATGTTTTATTTAGCATGTGATTTTTTCTTCATTCGCGTAAGAAAATCATGCGCACCCCATATCAGAGGATCGCCGCTAGCCTCTCCCTCATCTATAAGATGACGCAATTGCTCTAGCTTTGATTCAGCTTGCTTTTCACGAAGTAAACGCAAAGACTCTCTCAACACTTCGCTATTACTTCTATAATCTCCTGAATCTACTAGCGATTCTACGTAATGACGAAGTTCACTGCCTAAATCAACGGTCATAGTACGAGCCATGGCTACCTCTACATGTAAGAATATATCTTACATATAAGTGTATAAGACATTATCTTACATTTCAAATGATATAAATAGATCAGCGGGCGGTCAGGGTTTAGAATAACCGTTTTTTAAGAATCAGTTTAGCAAGTTTAATAGATTGCTTGGGATCTTGAGTGCGAGATTTCAAAAACTTATCTTGAAATCAACATATTGAAAACTCATCAAAATATACTCTTGGAGCTGTTATATATAAATACGAGCAATCGAAGTTCATCCTAAATTAACTAAACGTCTAAGAGTACTAAGAATATACATTTTAAGTTGTCATTCGAATCAAACAAATTTTGTAAGCTATTATAACATTAAATTTCGAATCTAAAGTTCATTATGTCGGCAGAAGATGCATTGAAAAAATTTGTAGAGCCGGTATTTCAGCGCCGAAGGGTGACATTTATCATTTTACAGATAAACTTAACGAGATCGTCCAGTAATCCGTTTGTATAAAATTTTCGTTTCATCATAACTTAAATAAAAATGGTCCCCTTAGAACCTTGGGTACCGTCGAGGAAGCTTGGTTGTTTGTGAACGATAACGTCTCTGATCCATCTCAAACAGTAATATTTATATGTCATCGGTCTTTAATTTACTGTGTACTTAACTTGAAAAATTAGCATAATTTGTTATAGATAAGATTTTTTTAATTGGTACCATTTTATGGCTAAGGGAGCAGATAATGTGATTCTGCTATCAGGGCTTGGTGACTACTTGAGAATACAAAATAAAGGCTGGAATAATGTTTCAATGGCTAAAAGCAATGTGGCAAGAACATATTATACAAAGTTCAGCCATAACAGACTTTGAGTGGAACGAGGCGTTTCAACATCTGCCTTTACTTCAGCGCTTGAGTGATCAAGAGAAAACAAAACTTAAGCGCTTAGCAATTTTGTTTCTTTACTATAAGTCATTGGAAGGTATTGGTGAGCTTCAAATAACCACTTCTATTAAATTAATTATTTCTTTGCAAGCCTGCCTTCCTATTTTGAATCTTGGATTAGATTGGTATGACGGGTGGATCTCCGTAGTGATCTATCCAGGGGCATTTTCAAGACAGAGTAGAGCGATAGACGAGTATGGTATTGAACATATAGGTACAGCCAATTTAAGTGGTGAGTCATGGCAACGTGGACCCGTTGTTTTATCTTGGGATGACTCTTTACATCATGGCGGAATTGACGGGCGTAATGTGGTAATTCACGAGTTTGCGCATAAGTTGGATATGCGTAATGGCAGAGCAAATGGTTTTCCCCCTCTTCATAAGGGGATGTCGGCACAGCAGTGGGCTGAAGAGTTTAACAGTGCATATACTGATTTTAACAACCAGATACAACAGCATATTCCTATCCCGATAGATCCTTATGCTGCCACTTCAGCTGCGGAATTTTTTGCGGTATTCACCGAGTTGTTTTTCGAAAAACCTACAACAATCAGGAAATATTATCCTGAGATCTACGATTTGTTAGTCCAGTTTTATCATCAGGATCCTGTGGGTAAATTATAAGCGTTCGTTATCACACACAATGTGAATAGCTAATACAGATGCTACTTGTATTGAAAATGAAAGCGGAAACCGCTGAAAACAAAAAGCAAGGCTTGACCCTGATATGTATATATTAGATAGGGGATTTGTACCACAACATCCCGTATTACGACTTCTAATACGGGCTACATGTTTTTGTCAACTTAAGAGAACCTCAACGGTATTTGCAAGAAGTACTTATTCTAAGCACATTTTCTCGGTGACTTCTTCATCGCTTATGATCTCTATGAGAAACTCTTCATTAGCAGCCCCGTCAGCAATCACTTCGCTACATTGTTTTTTAGCGATATTTAGCATTTTTTCAGCAAGAACTACCTCTTCAGGTTTAAAGAAGTTGAGAGAATAGCTGGCGGCTTTTATTGCGTACGATCCAGTTCCCATTGCCAATATAGCAATCATTGTTGTAATCATCACCATCTCTGGACCAAAACGATTATCAATAGGCGAGACCCTCGAGTAATCTATAAGTCCATATAACCTCCATGTAAAGTTAAGCATCGGAATTACTATAATGGCAGCAATAACTCTTAGATAAGGATGGCTTTTCCATTTTTGCGTTGCTAATAATTCGTTTAGATTTTGAGTATACTTATTGTTGAATGGATCCATGATCAACGAGTGGCAATTCAACATAATTTTAGAAGTTAAATGCATATCTAAAGGCGTAGTTTCTTGACCATTAATAACTGCCATTGTATTTTGAGTTAGTTTTGTAATTACTTCTCTATATTCTTGCTTGTCAGGCATTGTCGCCAGTTTTTTTAAGCGTAATCTTATAATTGAATACATAAAAATGTTTAATTGATTGATAATGTGATCACGATCATTTGCAGAAGCTAATTGTTTAATTAGCTGCTCATATAATAGAAAATTTTGATCCATTTTTTCATTATCGTCATCATTGAAAGTTGTTACTGTATTAGTTAACAGGTTTACCAAAGTCATTTTTTGATTAAAAGTTAAAATGCGCGAACCTGGATAGATAGAATAATCATGTAAGATGTTAATTTCATTCCCAAGTTTGGGGTGATCCTTTGAAAATTGCTTAATTAGATTTGAATATTCATTTATTTTTTTTAAAACAGGCCGCGGTACTCTATAAAACCGCATATAATCTCCTTTGATCATTTTTTTGTTTGATAATGATTTATTCGGGTATTGATTAGGAACCCGAATTGATATCTGATCCATTACGAATGATTGTTAAAAGAGCTTTCTTTTTCTCATCATCCTCTGTGTAGCCCATTTTTGTGATAGAAGTAATTCACTCCAGAGGACAACCAACCATTTCTTGTTCCTCGTTCTCACCGTAACGAAGTTTGTGATTTTGAGCAATATAATGTATGGCAAGATATAAGGCAAGGCGCTAATCCAAATTGGACCAACGGTTTAGCTTTACATGTTGATAGAGCGTTTCTAATGGGTGATCCCGCGCATGGGTATAAAAATCCGTTACAGTGGTGTCAAAAGTAAAATTACCGTTAGGTTAAGTTGTTAATAGTGCACAAGTGCATATGGAGTCAAGCCTTGCTTTTTGTTTTCTTGTATTGAAAAGGAAAGCGGAAACCGCTGAAAGCAAAAAGCAAGGCTTGACCCTGATGTGCTGTCCTGATGTGCTGTCGGCTGAGAGCTAAGTGATATGGTTATATGATGAGCATGCTTGCTAAAAATCCACATTTTTATAAAGTATTTTTTCCTTAGCTTTTATCTTATGAGAGCTAGCCCTCCCACCACTTGCGTTAGCTATCAGTGGGAGGTGCTGGTGAGAATAGCTGCTCGAGGATGTATTAGATTCTATAGATCCGAACCTTTTTTATATCAAATTGAAGGGCTCGCGCTGCTGTCTGTATCTAGATGTGGGTTAATTTTTATTTGATTTCCAGGATTGATTAGAGGGCCTCCTACTCCCATAGGCATATCCTCTACGAGAGCTTCACCTGACTCATTTACTTTATTGCCTCCCATTAGAGAATGCATCGCACTATGAGAACTACTGGCATCAATTGCATCGGCGGTATGTTCTTCTTTTGTAGAGGCTATCCATAACTGTTGATAAAACTCACAGTTATTAAGTAATTCCTCGTGGGTTCCTTGGGCGAGTACTTTATGATCGCCAAGGACTACAATTCGGGTAGCGAAGTCTCTTGCGTCACTTAACGTATGAGTAATCATCAGTGTTGCATAAACGGTTGGTATTTGGTTTAAGCCAGTTAAGACTTTATGGGCTGATTGGCGATCTAATGATGCGGTAATTTCATCCAATAAGAAAATCCCATTGTTATTTTTCATTAAGCCTCTTAGCAGTGCTATTTTTTGCTGCTCTCCGCCCGATAAAGCTCCTCCCCGTTCTCCTACGTCAGTATCCAATTTATTAGGTAATTTATTTAAAAGCTCATCAATACCTAATTGTGCTGCTAATTCCCAAATTCTTGCATCATCAACGGGATCTTTGGCTCCAAAAATAATATTTTCTCTTACTGTCCCTTTAAATAATTTAGGTTGTTGTGTGAATAAGCTAATATTATTTTGGCGTGATTTAAGACTCACTTCATCAGCATTCTGTCCATTAATTGTAATGATTCCGCTTGTTGGCGAATAATGACCAAATAACATATTAAAGATAGTACTTTTACCACCACCACTCGCGCTGACTAAAGCAACCACCTACTGAAATGATAATCCACTGAAAACATGCAGGGCCTCGGATTGGCCAGGGATTGCAGGATAAGTAAAGCTCAGATTATCAAATTCAACAGCGGGATGTTCTGTATCATCAAGTGTTAATGGTACATCCGGATGCTTATCGGTTATTTGAGTACTTTTATCTACCGCTCGCGCATAAGTGTCTGCTTTGGTGCGTGCCAGTATTTTTTGAGCCTGGGCTCTGGCAACGAAGGATAACGCATAGGCTGTAGTCAACATAGAGACGAGGACCTGTAAAGAAACTTCTGCGCCACCAATCTCAGTTGATTTTTTTTCATTAAAGGCCGCTTCAGTGGTCTTGGCAAATAAGATCGAACCTAAAATATTGGCGCCAACATGAGTTAAATTAAGGAGTTGTGCTCCGGTTATCGTAGGTAGGTTTTCCCTGGAGCAAATAAAAGAAACAAAATTCGCTACAGAGCTCCATGTTGATGCTGAAGGGGCTGGTTCACTAGTTTCAGATTGGTCTGCTGTTAAATCCAATTCTATTTCATCATTCATCGCATCTAACTGAATAGGGTTTTCATCTAGGTTGTTGATGTTCTCTTCTATATCGCCTTGGACTTGAGGAGTGTTCTTAGACCAAAAATTTGCTTTATTGAAGAAATTACTAATTTTTTGGATAAACGTAGGCATAAAAATTCCTTGTAAAAATATCCCAAATAAAGATGTGTTTGTGAGATGAGGGCAAAAAAACGCCGGATAGGTCAATTGTAATTGCAGTTTAATTATTTGTCAATGTGGTTGTATTTCGCGCTACGCGATAATCCCTCCATTTTTTACCGAAGCTAAAAGTAGATAATTAAGCCGCTAATGTGAAATTCACGGCCTGGCAGGGGTTATTGCATAAATTGAATATGGCTCCATTAAAGGGCACAATGTTTTTTTCCTGAGGCGCTAGTACTATTAAGCTAGAGCCGCCATCTTTTGCGAACTACGGCTAAATATATCATTCAAACAATCAATTACTCGCTCAATATCATAGGAACTCAAATTAGAACTGGATGGCAAACACAAGGCCTGATTAAATAAATAATCTGACACACTAAAATTCTCGGAATGAGGATAGTATGTTGTTCCTGCAAATAAGGGTTGTCTGTGCATGGGCTTCCAGGTTCTTCTTGCTTCTATATTGTGTCGCTGCAAGTGCTCAATCACAAATTCTGGTTTCAAGGTAGAATACTCAGGCTTTATCAACAGGGTTGATAGCCAACAGGTAGAAAAGCCGTTTTTAATTTCGGGCATCATTTCCAAAAATTTATATTTTTTAAATGCTTCTTTATACTTATAAAAAATAGCACGCCTTGAGTCGACACGGCTGTCCAAAACCTTTAATTGCCCTCTACCGATACCTGCAAGAATATTACTCATTCGATAGTTATATCCAACTACTGAGTGTTCATAATGTGGTGCGGGATCACGGGCTTGAGTTGCTAAAAATTGTGCTCTCTTTATTAAATCCTCATCTTCGGAAACCAACATCCCGCCGCCAGATGTCGTAATGATTTTATTCCCATTAAATGAAATTATACCGAACTTTCCAAAAGTGCCACTGCGCTTGTTGTTATATGTCGCACCAAACGATTCTGCAGCATCCTCTACAATCGGCACACCATAATGTTCACATATTTGGCATAAGGCATCATAATTAGCACTTTGTCCATATAGGTTCGCAATCATGACTGCCTTAGGTAATTTATTATTGGCTTTCGCCTCTGCCAGGGCACGCTCCAAGGCAATAGGAGACATATTCCAGGAGTCTAAATCGGAATCTATAAATACTGGGGTGGCGCTTTGATACAATATAGGATTGACCGTAGCAATAAATGTAAAACTGGGGGCAAAAACTACATCACCAGCTTTCACATCTAATAAAACTAAAGCCAGATGCAATGCTGCTGTTCCTGAGCTTAAAGCTACTGCTGATTTAATGTTAAGGTAGCTTGCAACTTCTTTTTCAAAAGAATCAACATTTGGGCCTAGCGGAGTAACCCAATTGGTAGTAAAGGCTTCTTGAACATAGTGTTGCTCGTATTCACCAATATGAGACGATGAAAGAAGAATACTAGAGGATAATTCTTTTTGATGAATCAATCGTACAGGCCGGCCTTCATTATCTATTAGCAGAACATGATCTAATTCATGCTGCTTCATTAAATAATAAGCATCCTGGACCGTCGCTGATGCTGGCAATGTTTTTGCACTGTGTTCTGGCAAATTATTTAGATCTGAATCAAGTGTGTAATTTATTGATAAGAATTGTTGAACATCACTCTCGGTTATTGTTCTGAGTAAACGCTCTTCAGCGTCTACCAACAATAAAACCCCTTGCTCGGTTTCCCTTAACTTACTTAATACTTCTTTTAAACTAAAGCTTTTATTTATAAATAAATTATTGATAAACATCATATTATTCCATTTATACTGCAGGTACTCCCTTAACAAGGGTATTTGCTTTTACATCATTAATCACGACAGCTCCGGCAGCAATAATAGCCCTATCACCAATAACCACGCCTGGTAATATTGTTGCTCCGGAACCTACCAACACTTCTTTTCCAATCGTTACATTTCCGCCTAAAGTGCAATTTGGCGCGATGTGGGTCCCTGCACCTATGGTTACTTCATGATCTATTATTGCTCCATGATTAATAATGCAGCCTTTACCGATAAAACTTTCAGGTGCAAGGAGGGCTTTGGCAGCTATAAATGTACCTGGTTCTATGTGTGCATATTTAGAAATTAAAGCTGCTGGATGGGTAATAGTTACTAAGGTAGTTTCTTTATTTAATAATTTAATAACGGCTTGTCTTACTTGATTATTGCCTATAGCTACATGGGCAAAACCTTTAAAATGTGCTAATGATTCCATGGTCGAATCAATTAAAAGCCCATAAAGCTCTTTTCCTAATAACGTTTTATTATCATCACATAGAGATACTTGAAAGGAATGCTCGCATAAGGAAAGCGCGTCGATCACCACTTTGCCGTGGCCACCGCAGCCTATTATTTTCAAATGATTATTCATTGGCATTTCGACCATCTTGACCAAAATAAGTTAACTTCCTTGACTCAAAGCACGCATATTCCGTTTATGCGGCATTCATTTAAAATCAAAAATAATAGTTTTTAATGATTCAGATGAAATAAAATTCGCTGATAATACCATCAGTTTAATTTTTTAGCATTAGATCGATGCTCAAGTTTCATGATTGAGAGGTATAAAAATCAATGCCGTTTTCAACATCTCCAAAAAACTGGATTTGGCCCCGCTCCAAGACAATAACCTTGTTACAAAATCGTTTAATAATATCATTGGAATGGCTTGCAAGAACCAGGATATGACTTTGTTCAATTATGCCTTCAAGACGTTTTGTTGCTTTCTCCATAAAATGTATATCGCCGACACCAATAATTTCATCGATTAACATAATTTCTGGGGGGATGGCTGTAGCAACTGCAAAGGCAAGTTTCAAAAGCATTCCGGCGGAGTAAACTTTAACTGGGCTATTTAAAAAATCCCCTAACTCCGTAAATGTTTCAACATCCTTTATTAACTCAGGGATATTCTTTTTTGAAATTCTTCGCATCGTTGCTAAATTAACAATGTTTTCATATCCGGTTGATTCCGTGTTCATACCGGAACTTACATCAAATAAACTGCATATTTTTCCATTGATTTCAATTTTACCTATATTGGTGTGATAAACCTTGGCAAGCACTCTAAGCAGCGTGCTTTTTCCTGCGCCATTTCTACCTAATAAACCAATACGATCGCCCTTATTAATCTCTAAGTTAATATTATCAAGAGCTCTATAGGTTGAGTTTTTAACGGCAAATTGAGTATTAGCGGATTTTCTAAAACAATTATTAAGCAAATGAATGGCTGATTTTTTAATGGAGTTAGAGCCATTTTTAATAATGTAGTCTAAAGATACATTATTTAACTTTATTGAAGACATGTTTTTACTCCATTATAACCAAAACACAATGCGATATTTAAATTTACTCAGGAAATAGGTGTAGAGCATAAAACCTAAAATCGAAATCAGGCTCACAATGATCAAGGTCTGAGCGCTAATCATATTATTGAGTAAGGGGTCTCTAATTAAATTAAGAAACTGGTGAAATGGGTTATAGGCGACGACCCATTGAAGTCTTTCCGGTAACAAATTGGGCATCCACATGATCGGCGTTAAAAAGAAGATAATTTGCATAAAGCTGCCAATTATTTGATTAAAGTCTCTATAGCGAGTGGTTATAATGGATAGCAAAGTTCCCCAGGTTATTACATTAAAACCAATAATAAACAGCCCTGGAATGAGTAATAAAATTTTAAAACTCACGCCAATCGCGCAGATGAAAATAATGGGGATAAAAACCAATAAATTATGCGCAAATATAATTATATTTCTTAAAAATAATCGCATCATAAATAATGAAATAAACGAATCCTGATTTTTTATATAGCTTTCGGACTCAATAAACGCATTATTACCCTCTAAGATCAGTGTCGATATAAATGACCATCCAATAATGCCGGAGGTTAAATAAGGAAAATATTCTCCTATATTTATCTTAAATAAGTGGCCATATAAAAAACCCATGCAACAGACAGTAATGGCCATATTGATGCTGATCCATAAAGGACCAATTGATGAACATCGATACCTTAATTTTATATCTTGTGTTCCTAACATAAACCATATAGGCCAATCGATGAAAATCGCTTTAAGCTCGTCATGGATGGTGGTGCTCTTATTCAAAATAAATTACCTCACAACTTGGATAAACCAGGGTAGATTCCAGCAGAAACGTACTTTATAGGGGCTTGGTCTTGCTCGCAAGATATTGCAATAGTGCTTGATCATGGTGTTCATCTCATTGTTTTATCCTATTGTAGGTTGCTGTTTCATCCAGTTTATTAGTTTTTTGCCAATAAAATGGCTGCCTGCAGTACTTAAATGGTGGCTGTCGCGGTAAATTAAATGGTTCTTGTAGGTTAGCGGGCAATTCTGTTTACACATAAAATCAACAGGGTTAAAAATACGAATGTCTGGATGTTCTTTTTTTAATTGAGTTAATACGGCTTTATATATATTTTGTCTTTTTAAAACATCACTTTTAAGAATATGACACGACTTATAGGGGGCTAAGGGGCGATTTAGACAACGAGCAGGCATAAAGGGAATTTCTGGTACATCTTGAAATAAAATGACTTTTTTCCCGGCTTGGTGGAGTTTAGTTATTGTCAGCGCAAGTCCATCATAGAATACCTTAGCTTTAGCCTCGAGAGGATGATTTTCTTTTTCTGAGCGTAATGTAAAGCCGGAAGGGGCATATTTCCCTAAATGCTGGGCTGCATAACCTTGGTCACTAACATAAAAAGGACCTAGTGAAGCCAGGATCACCGTATCAATTGAGGGATTTTCTAAAATAATTTGTAATGCTATTTTATTGGTTAAAGCACAGGTATCTTTCAAGCCAACCCAAAAACCTTGAACGCCTAGCACGGGAGGGCAGGATGATTGCCCGAGTAATAGCCAGTTTTCTTGCGGAGCATATTTTAACAGTCCAGGAAAAAGATGATCCGCATGACTATCACCCCAAACCACTTTATTCGGGGTACCTTCACGTGTTTGCAAACACCATTCTAGATTTTTTACCTGTTGGTTGGTGGTGTTACATTGCTGCATATTTGTTTTATAGCGTTCGAAATTTGTTATATCGTTAGTAAATGATTTTTGAGTTTGCGCCACAGATCTTGATTCCAATCCATGCTGGTTATAAACCATAAAGGCAATTACTCCGACACTTACTAAAAATAATCCCAGTATTTGGGCAATGGATGAAGCATACCTCTTTCCTTTTATGGAAAAACGAATTGGTTTTTCAATAAATTGGTAGGTCATCCAGGCCAAACCTAAGCTGATAAGGAGTAGCACACTGGCTAAACGGTAAGAGAGCGTTTCAGACAAAATAATACGCGCGAATGAAAGTAATTCCCAATGCCACAAATATAAGGGATAGCTTATGATTCCAATCAGGGTTAAAAAAGGTGTTGCCAATAAAGTGCGGTTAACCCAGCTTGTGGTTGTACATAGCAAAACTCCAGTACAAAGAGTGGGTAGTAATACGGCCCATCCGGGATATATAAGGCTGCTGTTAAAATAAAAAATACTGAGCAATAGAGCGGAAAAACTTAAAATTCCTAATAAATTCAATAGATTAATGTAAGGTGCAGTCGTTGTCTTTTGCAGATGGTTGGAGTGAAAAAAGCGTACATAGGCGATTGCCCCACCTAGCCCTAGCTCCCAAAATCGAGATGGAGGCAGATAAAATGTCGCGATATTATACTGCGGTGCTCCGAGTAGATTAATTAACAGGGAAATACAAATTATTAAACTTGCAACGATGGGTTTAATCCGTTTTTTCCAAAGCAAAAATAAAATGAGCGGGCAAATTAAATAAAACTGTTCTTCGATACCTAAAGACCATAAATGTAAAAGGGGCTTAAAGTCACTGCTAGTATCAAAATAACCCGCCTCATTCCAGAGTATAAAATTATTAAGAAAGAAGGTGCTGCCGAGTATATGCTTACTTAAATTCTGGTACTCATCTGAGAACAACAAGAAGTATCCGCTCACTAACGCACTTAATAAAATTATAATGAGTGCCGGGAATATTCTATTGATTCTCTTGATATAAAAACTGGTCCAGTGAAATTGGTTATTCGCCATTTGATGGATAATAAGATTGGAAATCACAAATCCAGAAATAACAAAAAAAACATCGACGCCAATAAAGCCACCTGGAATAAGCTTGGGAAAGGCATGGAAAAACATTACGGCCAGTACTGCTACAGCCCTTATTCCATCAATGTCCTTGCGATATTGTAATTCCATGTTATCCACGATTAATTAAGTCTGTCGCCATGCACCAACTGATTTATTTTTTCCAGGGACGCCAATCTATTTGGGCCAGTATTTGTCCAACAAAGGACTGGAAACGAGAGCGCCAGTTTAGCCGGCCCAGTATGCGTCCAATAAAGGAATAGAAACGAGAGCGTAACATTCGTGGATGCCAAAAACCTTGTGCCCAACGCGGAAGAAACCATATATCAAAAAAGAAAAATCGTGCTACTACAAAAAAGCCCAATATACCCAGTAGAATGAAACGAACTAACGTGGTGGACAACCGATAACCCTTGCTAGCAGTTTTTAAAAAGCCTTGATACAACTGATGAAGATCCTTAACGGTTGATGCGAGAGTAAATCGTTCCAGCATCCATTTGCGCCCTGCTTTTCCTAATAAACGGGCAGTCTCAGGATCACGAACTAATCGTAAAATTCCAGCTGCGAGATCCGCGGGATCGGCAACATTCACTTGTACACCAGTCTTGCCATCAAGAACTGTATCAACTAATCCGCCTACTTTAGTTACCACGGTGGGGCATTCCATTAAAAGCGCCTCGATTGTACCGCCTAAATTTTCATTTAATGACGCTTGAACAGAAACATTGAGATCGCGATAGATTCGAGGAACATCAGTTCTATGCCCCGTAAAAATGATATTTTCTTCTAATCCGAGCTCAGCGACTAATGATTGCATCGACTTCCTTACTTCTTCTCCCATTTCTCCCCAGCCGCTTCCAATTAAAAGAAATTTTGCATTAGGAAACTCCCGAAGTACGATGGGCGCTGCTCGAATTAAATCTTCATGGCCTTTAATTGCCTTTCCATGGAGGTATTCTGGAGTCCACCGGTTTGCTCCCAACTTGGGATAAAAGTAAGCGACCATACCAATTAATGGCGTGTCTCCCGGCCAACCAAATTCTTCCCGTAAACCCGCAGGTAATGTTTTATCAGGATTAAAAAATTGCTCATCAGGGCCATAATAAACTACGGCTAAGCGATCCTTGGGTACCCCCATTTTCAGATAAAGCTGCCGAGAATATTCACAAGAAGGAATGATTGCAGTATCCATCCAGGCTGTGGCCTTATCTACCCAGCGTGGTGTATGGGCTTCTAAATGAAATGGGCCGGCAATCATGGAAAAACGGATTGGCACATCAGCAAGCCAGCCGGCGATACGCCCAATAACCATTGAGGGGAATAGATGCGTTTGGACTACATCAAATCTGTTTTTACGTAAAAATTGGACTAATTTTAGAATTTTACCTGGTAAATGAAAAATATCAGCGGGTCGCATAAAATCAAAATCAGCAGAATGAACTGGAATCGCCTCTGCTTTGAAACGGTCGACCAATGTTCCGGAGTCTCCACTCAATACTACTGAAACGTCACAATCATAAATAGTACGTAACTCGCGCAATTGTTCAAAAGCCCAAGTACCGCCTTCAGTTGTTGAAAGTATGTAACAGATTTTTAGTTTCGGCATGCTGTAATTATCCATAGTGTACGTGCAAACAAGGGGAGAACCCGCGAGGCACTGCTATTTTGGGGATAGATTCCCGCCTGCGCGGAGATGACAAATCCTTAACTTAATGGCAGTGAGCCCGATGGGGGGGTATTAGCTCATAAAACCTTTATTCTTGTAAAGAGTTTTTCCGGCGATGTCTTTGATGAGTTTTTTTGCGTTGCTATTTATGTGGCCGTCTATTATTTATAAAAAATTATATAGCTACCTTATTGGCACGAATATATAATTCTCGGACATATGAATGGAGGGGATCCATTGATTAAGCGTATTTTTGATATTGTCATTGCTTGCATAGTACTCATCGTATTGTCGCCCATCATTTTTTTAGTCGCCTTGTTAGTTCGCTGGAACTTGGGAAGCCCTATTTTTTTTCGTCAAAATCGCCCTGGATTGCATGGGACAATTTTCCAGATGATTAAGTTTAGAACCATGCTGGAGATAACGGATAGCAAGGGTGAAGTAATGGGTGATGCCTCTCGTATTACCCAATTGGGTAAATTTTTACGCTCATTCAGTTTAGATGAGCTTCCTGAGCTATGGAATGTAATTAAGGGCGAGATGAGTATAGTGGGTCCCAGACCTTTATTAGTTGAATATCTTCCTCTCTATAACGAAACACAGAAGCGACGGCATGAAGTCAAACCGGGTATTACCGGTTTGACGCAAATCAATGGTCGTAATGCTTTAGCATGGAACGAGAAGTTTGATTTGGATGTTTGGTATGTAGATAACCATTCTTTGTGGCTGGATGTGAAAATTTTACTTTTAACGGTTAAAAAAGTTTTGATACGAGAGGGCATTACGAGTGAAGGAAGCATGACCGCAGAGAAATTTGGTGGGAATGAATGAATAGAGTTGTCGATAGTTCTAATATAATAGATAAACGTCCATCTAAAATAAAAAAATGCCGTCAGCAATGACGAAATTTACATATCCCCAAGACCAGCTTTTCAATTAACCCTAAGTTTTACATGACAAACACTACTCTCGAATTACCGCGGCTTGGCTCTTTCCCTTCGCTATGCACACGCCGTGGGAATTCGGCCATCTACGAAGTCTCTTTTATTGTATTCAAACTCTTCCCCAAGGAACATTGCCATGAATAAAATAAAAAAATAACCAGACCCAGAATAGAAGAGCAACGAATCGGATAAATTTCCTATCATAAAAGGCACGAGCATTGCACAAGCCATGAATTTCATCTTATGTAATCGCCAGCTTGCCTGAAGCAATGAGAAAAAAAAGTACGACAGTGCCGCAATACCTAATAGACCAAACTCGGCAGCTACCAACCAATATTGGCTATGTGGCTCTAATAATGTTTTCGTTTTCCAGATCGAGAACTCGACAGGTCTTTCTTTATCATAGTAATAAGCGAAACTTGCTGTACCATTCCCCAATATGGGGTGTTGGTTAAATAGTTGATGGGCATAATCATGAAATTGTAAGCGAATGCCTATATCCGTATCACGTTCATTATGTTGATACCCTTTAATTTGCCGGACCACATCATCAACGCGCATTTTCATGACCGGGCTGATAAAATAACAGGTAGCAAACAAGGAACTAATCGCTATTATTCCTAATATTGCCTGGCGCCAAGTACATATCTGTAGCACCAAAACGAACATAAGTAATAAATAGATAATATAACCGGTACGACTCCCATTGATAAACAGAATCTGGTAAGTAAATAGCAGAGCGAGCAGTCCATACGCAATGCGCGCATATGTTTGTTGGCGAAAGCAAAATAAAAAGGATAAATATGCAGCAAAAGCAACCATATAACTAGTCATGATATGGTTACGAAAAATATTATCTGGAGTAGAGGCAAAAGATGATAAATAGCCTTGGAATTTAAGTATGGATAAGCCACAGGTAATGAGCATAGCCAATAAAAATGCATGGAAACAAAGTTGTCTTGTTGTGCTGTTTTGGAATCCAACTACCAGAATAGGTAAATAAAGTAATTTACTGTATTTCTCAACCACCAATTGCTGTTGAGAACTATTTGCGGGGCTCCATAAACAAAAAATCAAGGCCATTCCAAACAGTAAAAAAGCCGCCTTACACCAGTGAGTAGAAAAAAGCCGCACAAAATCTGAGCGAAAACCGGGAGAAAAAATTATGGTTCCCAGAGATAAGGTTAGGCAAATACTTTTTGCTGAAGAGCTCATAGGAAAGAATAGAAGAGTTCCAATTAAAAAAAACTGAGCCCAAGCTTCCATGGGAGCCTTCAGTGAAAATCTCATTAGCATTGCCAATTCATTATCTCCATTATTGGTAACTGATTCATGATGTAGTTCACAAAAAAAGTGCATGATACTGCGATAAACGTATTTTTGGTAGGTAGCCGTCTTGCAAATAAGCCTTGAATTTTGAATTTAAAACGATAATCATGGGTTGGAGAAACAAACGGTCGCTTGCTTCCATAATATTTAAAAATGATAAGGATATCACATGCTATTCCTAGGATTAGGCAAACAAACCGCCTTAAGACGTACTTTAATTTCATTAGGTGCCTTGTTGGTATTCGTGGTAAATAAAACAACAGCAGCGGGCAGTGGGCTTTTTTTTAATGTTGCTGCGACCGGACCAGCATCTCAGGTGAGTATAACCCTATGTCTTAATGGCAAAGGGCCATTATCGTGCCAAAACTATATGGTGTCCGCTTTAAACTTAAACATCAGCACGACAATACCCAATCATGTATATCCTGCAGCAGGTATAAAGGTTAATACACCTGGCTACTCATTGAGCGGATGCATACCCTATAATAATGGATATTGTTTATTCTCAGTCAGCAATACCTCGCCTATAAAAATAGCGTTAACTAACACCGTGAATCAAACAACGTTGATAACAAATCATACCTCCTTAGCTCTCTCCGTTAAGTGCCCCCTAGGGACAACTGGTTGTGTCTATGTAAATGAGGCATTAACAGGTCAATCAAGACAAATAACCGTTACTAACAATGGGCCAATGACCGCTACCAATCTGTCAGTTACCTCATCTGGACTACCATCCGGAACCGCCATCACCTCAACCTGCGGAACACTACAACCTGCGAGCTCGTGTAGCATAACCGTTACGCCCGGTAATGCGGCCAGTTCTGCGTGTACTACGGGTACCGTTCCGACTGATGCCATCATCACGATAAGGGGCAGTAATACGAACGAAAGTAACGTTAAAATAGCAGTACTTAGTTATGGCTGTATTTATCAAGGAGGGTATGTGTATGCGATTGATGATACAACCATAAGCTCAGGCAGTATTGGGGGTAAAGTTACCGCCCTTAATGACCAGGTTTCGCCAGGGGTAGGCATCCTCTGGAGTGCAGATAGTTCCGGTAATTATGATGATGGCGTAAGTATTTGGGGGATTGATGAGGAGTCAACCACTAATACACCAAGCCCAAATGCAAGCTCTAGCCCACCCGCGACATTATATCCCGGGCAATCCAATTGCAATGGCAAAACAGATGGCTCTTGCAATACCAATAACATTTATATTTATTACAGTACTTTCGCCACGTCCATCCCTCCCTTATCAAGTTATGCGGCAGGCCGTTGTAAACAAGTGATTAATGGGTATTCAGATTGGTATTTACCTTCCATTTGCGACATGGGCCCGGATTCCGGAGCTATGATTTGCCCATTTCCATCGTTACAAAACATGGTTGATAATCTGCCTATGCTCATCGATAACTGCAGCGGCTCGAAGTGCTTAGCTGGAGATCATTGGAGTTCTACGGAACAAGCAGGCAACCCGAGTGACAATGCTTGGTCCGAATGCTTTGCTTCTGGAGGTAATAGTGAGCAATGCATTGATATTAAGAGCGAGCTTTTAGGCGTTCGGTGTTCTCGGACATTGACTTTTTAGATGCTAATTTAATTTGTTTATCACGTATCATCTATAGATCATGACTAGGTTAGGACCTTTGTGCTCAATGTTTGTCGAAGAAGAGTTCATATTCTACAATTATTTGTATAATTAATGTTCTAGGTGTTGGATATAAAAGAATTTATATCTGATCTGTTCTATAGAGGATACACAGCAAATGAAAAATGCAGAATGGCTTTTAAGTCTTGCAGAGGTGTATGGTATTACAGAAAAAAATAATTTAGCACTTTATCAGGTACTTAAAGAAGCGATCCATAATATAGAAGATGAAGAAACACCTCAGAAGACTGCTCATGTAGTTCTTGAACAGTCGGGTATAACCCCCCAATCTTATCCTATGCTTTATGAAGCAGTTACTAAAACTGCAAGCGAGGCGAATGAGCTTGCGGCTGTTTTTAAGTTCCTACGAGAGGTGGGTGCAACACCCGAAAAAGATGAGAGGCTTTACCAGGGACTTATCAAAAAGTTACCTTATGTAAGTAAGTTTACTGCTGCATTTTTAGCACTTTCCAGTATTGGGGCAACGCCAGAAAAAAATGGGTCATTGTATCAATATGTCATTGATATGCCGCATCCATCTTATTATTCCAATGCCATGGCTACTGTATTTAAATTACTTTTAGATGCGGGAGTGTCGCTTGAAAAGGATGAGGCTTTTTATCAAACGATTATTTATAGGTCAGGCCGCGCTGATGAACTAGCTGCTGTATTTAAAGTGCTTTCGGTGTTGGGGGCGACATTCGAAGAGAATGAGGTAATTTATCGAGCAATTCTTGATGAATGTCGCTATGGGGATAAGCTAGCTATTGCTTTTCAGGTATTGGCCGCTGAGGGTGCCATGCTTAAACAGCATGAGTCACTTTATCTAGGTATTATTGAAAAGGCCGCTCATGCTGATGAAATGGTCACTGCATTTAAATCACTTTCAGATATCGGTGCCACTCTTGAAAAAAATAGTATGCTCTATCAAGAGGCAATTACATACCCTCATGGTGGCCATACCGCATCCCTTGCATTCGAGGCCGTGAAAAGCATAGGCGCTACACTCAAAAAGGATGAGGAGCTTTATCAAGCAGCTCTCCACTATGCAGCTCATGCCCATAGAATGAAAGAAATTTTTTTAGTGCTCGCAAGTGTCGGCGCAACATTGGAGCGACATTCAGCTCTTTACCAAGTAGCTATTGAAAATATATATTTTGCTGATGGTAAGCTGGTCATTGGTTTTTCATTACTGGCGCAGGCTGGGGCTACGTTAGAGCAACATGCGCTTCTCTATCAAGAAATTACTAAAAATATAGATCGGGTGGATGATGTTGCTGCGGTATTTAATGCACTTACTCATATTGGGGCAACGCTTGTCACTCATAGTACTTTATATAAATTAGCTATTTATCATTTAGAAAATGGCATTATCCCTTGCCTAAATATATTCTCCGAGCTTGGTTTGCATGCTTCTGATCCTACTCATACTAAAATAATGGAACAAATCCTTAAAACAATGAACCCTGACTCGACGCTTCTTTTATGGCTGCAAACGTCTGGTTTTAAAGCACGCTCTCACCTCTACCTTTACAAGGCTTTATTTATAGATGGGGGGACTCTAATTTGTACTCCTTTTAATTTAGCAAGAGTGCAGAGCGCGCTGGATGAGTTTTTAAACGGGCGAAAAGTTTTAAATTGCGATGAAGACGGTTATCAAGCGCAAAGCGATGAAATAATAGCAGTAATACAGAAGGCCACTGATGTAGAAGCGGAGATAACTCAAGGGCCTTTAAGCGCCTCTTCGGCAACGTTAACGCTTGAAATGCTTTTAAAGCAAATTGCCAATACAGACGTAGATAAGCTAGACATGCGTTATGACGAATCATTTGGTTATTTATTGCAAGTTCAGGGACAGCCAGACATTTATATCAATGAATTGTTAAAACTAGTTAATTTTGAGCATATTAGATTAACAGATGAAGATATTGCTAAATTAGGTAATATAATTAACCAAGTAGCCAATGGTTTTAGTCGACAAAAGATTTCCTCTGCCAATTCGGTTGTTAATCAATTACCCGAGGCAGTAAAAAGTGCACTAGGTTGTTACATTGGTGATGCGAAATATAAAAACATAAATCGTTTGTTTCGTGGTATACCACAAACTACTGAAGATCAGTACACCTGGATCAGTCCGGGAACAGGTAAAAATAACTTATTAGCTAATTTTCTTTGTGGATGCCTTGTTAATTGGGCGGCCGTTCAACTGCCCCGCCTGCAAATTCACTCTGAGGAAATTCTATTTCCGGAGTATCTTGTTATGGATAGAGGGGAGAATTTGAAGGATGCTGAGCAGGATGGGTATTTGGGCGTTAGTGAGGCGCGGCAAGCCAATCCCATCCATACGTCTTCGGTTATGAGCGTGAGTATTTTACCAGCTGGCTCCCCTTTTTTTCATCATCATGATACGCAACGCATAACATTTGAAAGAGATAAAAATAGATCTGTTATTAATGAGGAAGAAGGGGAAGCTTTAATACCTCATGGTACAGTCCATCGTTTTATAAGAAATCCCGCAGGGGGCTTTTTCGCTCGTGAATTAAATAGTCCTGGCATTATTCCACTGGGGGGCTATTGGTCATCTATTGCTATTGCAGAAGCCTATAGGCATCATTTAAGTTTTGCCTATAAAGAGGCTTCAAATAGCATAACAATTGATGGAAAAACGGTGCAAAGACCTAATCATGGACTAGCGCATGAGTATCGCGTTATGGCTTACATTGATATCGTGATAAATTATTTTTCCCTCCATGCTAAAGATCCTGAATTTAGGCTGTTTTGCCAATGGATAACCTTTGAAGAACGAGAATGGTTACGTGTTGCTGCAGCATATAGTATTACTGGGCGAGAAAGTGAGATGGCAGCAGGAGAAAATCTAAAAAAATATAATCAATTTAGGAATGCAAGTCATGAGCATATGATTTCATTTTTGCAGAATTTTCCTCCGAAAGTAGAAAATGAAGCGATGCGTGATCGTATGCTACATATAGTACGCTGGATGGGAAATCCAATGTATGAAACGGATGCTGATAATAAACTAGCGATTAATCAACATGAGGATTTAGATGAGTGGTGTCATCGCAATTTTATTCATCGTATTTTAACAGTTTCACATAAATTGGATTTACCGAGGTGCTATGATCCTAATGACTTTGAAAAAGCAATGAGTCAATGTCGTGATCTTTCTCTCTGTAGCGAAAAACAACAAATAGATTATCTACAAATGATTGAATATGCCATTAACCTCATTCGAGCACATGGCAATGCACTTTGTATGCGAGTAGGAAACGATGGCAGATTCGTACCTTATCAAGAAACATATCGGGCCCCTTTTGATAAGGTGAGTACTAATCTACGTCAACTTCGAGAAATGACAGATACCGTACCAAGGCTCAGCTTAACCGAAGCGTACCAATTTACTGATGATGAAGATGAGGAGCTCAAACAGAAAATCTTGACGATGTGTGGGATAGAACATCCAGAAAGACCTCACAACGGGCTTGAATTAAATGATTAGCAGGTCGCGCGGGACATATCTGCCAAAATGTTTACATACAAATCATGTAAATTTAAAATGCATCTAATTTCGTTTTAAATGATATTTATAAATGTATTCAAAACTCCAAGCAGTACCTTCGGACATTTTTTTTAAATCCAAGAATAGTGAAATTAATCAAAAAATACCCTCTAGAGATCCGGGTCAACTTAGCCAAATGCAGGGGTTACTTAATAGTCAGCGGATTCAATTATTATTTAATCATTATGATGTAGAGGTTTTGTTGCAAGACGGTTGTTTGCGTGTCACCAATTTAAATTCACATGGTGCAATGCGAACCTGTGCCATGGTCCACTTTGCTTCATCAATTCCTGATTGGCTCCAAGAGACTCATAATAAAATTTATAATGGAGGCTCCATTGGCCAAACCATTAAAGATGATGGGTTCCCTTTAACCAAAAAAGATTCTTTTTTAGGTGTTACTGAATTACCTGAATTTGCCAAATTAAAGATGAATACTGATGAAAACACGGCTGCTGTCCATATCTATCAGCTTGTTGTTAGCCATCCTGAAACCACAGAAACGGTAATGTATTGTACTATTACTGAAGTTCATAGCCCTCAATATTTAACTATTGGTGATTTATTGTACTTAACCCCTGCTACAAGCCCTGTACCTTATGCAGTTACAGAAAAAGTACAACAATGTTTCGATGAGTTGAGTGGGTTGGATCAATTACTTAAACATGGGGTTAATGTTCCCAGATAAAAAGGAAAGATGGAACGATATCTGGGATTCTGAATATAGGGTACACTAATGAAACTGAAACAATTTTCAGTTTCATTAGTGATAAACTCACTCTTTAACTTCACAGATTATTTTAGTGCAATCTCTGCAGTTCTTTGCTGCATATTTAAAAGAATCGAGCGCTGCGGATGTATCTTTAGCCATCTTGTCGTCTGCGGTTTTATCATGAACAGCATGACTACCGCTCGCATTAGTAGTACAACTCCAATGAGTATTCATATCCGTAGCACTCGTAGCAAATAATGCAGATGAGCTTAATACCAAACATCCTATAATTAGCTTTTTCATAATATTTCTCCATATTGGTCGCCTACTGCTCGCAAAAATCGTTAACTACTTTTGAGCCTCTCCTTTGGAGTATTACTATATGTTTTATCTCATTGGACACGCTCTTGCTTAACTAAGGCCTACCACGTAAAAGTACAACAAGAAGTAAAATAAGAAGGAGCAATCCAATACCGCCACTAGGATAATATCCCCAACCTACACTGTAGGGCCATGCAGGAAGTAATGCTAATATCAATAAGATTAAAACAATTAATAAAATTAAATTCATCATAAACTCCTTTTTAAAAACTCCATCTATTTAAGTTTAGCCTTAAATAAGGGCATATTGTATTGTTTTTATGTAAAAAAGCGGGTGGTTTGCGTTATTTTTATACTTTATAAGGAAGTGATTTTTTTGATTTCTCATCTATTGATTACTATTATTTAAGTGAGTAATCCCTTTAGTTTCTAGAGCAAGGAGAGTTATCATGGAAAATAGAGGAATCGTCAAATCTGGTGAAATTACAGGAGCAAAGGTAATGAATCCAGCAAATGAAAATTTAGGTGAAATTGCAGAAGTAGTTATTGATAAACAATCTGGTGAAGTAAGCTATTTAGTCTTAGACTTTGGCGGCGTCTTAGGATTCGGCAATAAATATTTTGCGGTTCCCTGGCAGTTATTTTTATATAATAACCAGGATGATCGCTTTATTCTGAATGTGGATAAACAACAATTAAAAAACGCCCCTGGTTTTGACAAAGATCATTGGCCAGATTTTTCTGCCCCTGAATTTACTACCTTAATCACTGGTTTTTATACCATAGAAAAGTAATTTCGTGTCTCATTCACCATAGGCTCAAAATTGAGCTTTATAAGGATTTTGTTTTTAACATTTTTTAAGATAAGGCGGAAAAAGCCTTATCTTATTCTTTTACCCAAATGCGACAAGCAAGCCTCAAGCCAGCGCACAGCTAATTCCTGACAGAGTCCCTCTACTTTCTTGCATAATCCAATTGCTTAAAACGAACGATAATACCGACATGTATGAACGTTGGTTTTTTACTTGTTCGTGAAAGTAAAAAACCAAGCTCTTGCTTTTAACAAAAAGGTATAAGAGAATACGGAGCGTTTATTTTTACCTTTCAAAGTTTTAACTAAAAATAAGCCTATCCAACACTAATGATGTATCTGGAATTTTAATGGAAAATAGGATGTTCTTCACCGTGAAAACACAAATCAAACAAGCATTAATTTATAAACCATTCCTGATGTGTTTTGTCATTATCGATGAAGAATAGTCCAAACTTTCGTCCCTCGTTAATCAATAGATTATTTTATAAGGAGCATTACCATGAAAAAAAACATTCTTTCTTCTCTAGCCATATTAGCCTGCTGCTTTGCCTTATCTAGCTGCGGAATAAATGCCACTACGGATTCGATGACGTATAGTCATTCTTATACACATAAACCGGTGAACAAAAATTTCATCCATGGAATAACTGTTAGTGAAGTAAAAGGTGGGCATACAATTAATCCATTGCTCGCCTCAGAAATCAGCAATGAAAATTTTAAAGCGGCATTAGAGAAATCGCTTCAGAATGCGCAATTACATCAGGGCATGAGTCCTGGAAAATATTCTTTAAAAGCAACGATTGTAAGGTTTGAAAGACCGGTTATCGGTTTGGATTTTAAATCAACATTAATCGTTAATTATAAGTTGTACTCTGCAAAAGATCTTAAGCCTGTTTTTGATAAAACCATTAAAAGCGCTTATGTGGCCAAAATGAGCGATTCACTTATTGGTGTGACGCGGTTAAAAATGGCAAACGAAGGTGCTGCCAGGGAAAATATAAAGTTATTAATTAAAAACTTATATAAAAAGAAATAGCAATAAGCCATCCCGGATTAGGTGCCCATGGCGGCCTAATCCGGGATGTGTTTACAGTAAAATAATAAATTATGATGCAAAAATTAGCTGGGTGAGGTTGTCATGAAAGCAGTTTGTGTTTATCTTGGTGCAAATATGGGCAATAGTAAATCATTTGAACAGGAAGCTATAAAACTTGCACACGAACTGGTTAGTCGAGGTCTTACCTTGATTTATGGCGGTTCAAGTTTAGGAATGATGGGGCTTTTGGCAACTAGCGTGAAAGAGTTAGGTGGCAAAGTAATAGGAGTTATAACTACCCATCTTATAGATAAAGAAAAACCCTTGGCAACGCTTGATCAGCTGCATGTAGTTGATTCAATGCAGGAGCGGAAAAAAATGCTTCAAGAATTAGCTGATGCATTTATAGCTATGCCTGGAGGCTTAGGGACTTTGGAAGAAGCGATTGAAACATGGAATTCCATCAAAATAGGTGAGCTTGATAAAAAAATAGGATTTTTGAATATTGATAATTATTTTCAAAAGCTATTTGATTTTATCAATGACTGCGAAACGAATGGGTTTATGAATTCCAAACAAACGGCAATACCAATAGTAAACAGCAACTCCTCTTTATTGCTTAATCATTTAGCGCGAACAACGGAAGACGATAAAAAAACAATATTAGTATAAGTGTTTATGATGAAGCTCCCGCAAGGAAACCGAAGGCTTGGGCTTGCTTTACCAATAAATTGTACTGCTACTTGGGAGATTATAGAAATAAACCCAACGCGCCATATTTATAAAAAACTAGTAGAAAATATTCAGTGCTTTGTGACTCGTCGGTAACGCAGGAAGCACTATTTAACAACCTTGTCTTCGTTACCCAACCAAATGCTTGTACTTGTTTAATTGCATTCAAACTTTTAGACAAAAGTCAGATGCAAAGGCCCTTAATGGAACAAAGAAAGAACACAAACCCACAGAAAATGCTCAAAAATTGAACTATAATTTCATCGTTACATCTTTTTTGTGCAGTGGAGTTTCTTTATGTGCTCAAATCCGTATCAGACCCTCAATGATATCTTAAGCTATAATAAACAAAATAATCCTCGCGCAATCGCATACCGCTTTATCTTAAATGATCTCGAATCTGAAACCATCAACAATGCTGAGTTATATCGGCGTACTTTTAATCTTGCAAAAGAAATTCAAGAAAAAGCAGCCCCCGGTGAACGAGTTATTTTAACTGCAAAGCCTGGGCTTGATTTTGTTATTGGTTTTTATGCTTGTTTAGTTTCTCGCACCATTGCGGTTCCGATTTTTCCACCAGCAAATGCGATGATGGCCTCGCGCTTTTTGCATGTGATTTTTGATGCTAAGCCCAAATTAATCTTAGGCGATAAACAGACAATGAATTCGCTACTGCTTGCCCGTAAGGTAAATACCTTTATGCCAGGCCGCGTTAAAAATTACCTTGGCGTTAGCGATACCTTAAGTGAAATATTTTCACTATTAAAGCAATTAGTTATACCGATTCTTAGTATAAAAGATCGCTCAGGAGATGTATTTGACGAGCAACAGTTTTCGCCTGGTTCAAAAAAAGAAATCGCTTTTCTTCAATATACTTCCGGCTCTATAGGCCATCCTAAAGGTGTGATGCTGAGCCATGGAAATCTATTACATAATGTAGAAATTATAAAAAGAGTAGTAAACCATAGTGAATCCTCTCATAGCTTTTCTTGGCTTCCTCCATATCATGATATGGGCTTAATTGCGGGCATAATTGAGCCATTGTATGCGGGAATACCCGCCACCTTAATGTCAACGATTGATTTTATCGAGCGTCCTTCGCGGTGGATGGAGAGCATGTCCAAGTACCAATGTACGACCACCGGAGGGCCTAATTTTGCTTTTGAATTGGCGGTGCGTAAAACATCAGAAGCTTTATTACAACAGCTTGATTTAGGGCACATCGAAGTGATCGCCAATGGTGCGGAACCCCTTTCTGTTGAAAGTATCAATTTATTCTACGATAAATTTGGGGTTTCAGGCTTACAAAAAGGTGCCATTTTACCTTGTTATGGTTTAGCTGAATCGACCGTTATGGTTTCGGGAAAATCTTTTTTGACGAATGAACTGACTTTGCATGTAGATCCTGAGCAATTAAAAAATAATGTTATTAATACCGCGGTTGACCCGCATAAGGCAAAACGCCTAGTAAGTTCTGGCATACCGCAGATGGATGTTAAAATCGTCAATCCTCATACTTTGGTTGAGGCGAAACCGTTCGAGGTGGGCGAGATATGGATTCATGGAGAGTCGGTTTCTGCCGGTTACTTTAATAATGCTGATGCCTCAGAAAAAACGTTTAATAACTATATTAAACAATCCGCTCATGAGACAAAATATCTGCGTACTGGCGATTTAGGGTTTATGCACCAAGGCGAGCTATTCGTCTGTGGGCGCTTAAAAAATATGATCATTATTCATGGGCAAAATTATTATCCTCATGATATTGAGCTTGTGGTCGCCTCCAGTGATAAACGTATTCGTACTGGCTGTGTTGTTGCTTATGCAACTGCCAAAGAAGGCATCGAAGGATTGGCTGTCGTGGTTGAAGTACAAAAAAATACCTTAAAAGAAGATTATTCGCTTATTGTTAATACCATTCAAAAAATAATAGCAAGACAATTTCAACTCGCGGTACGAGAGATATTTTTAGTACCTGCACGTGCAATTCCTAAAACAACAAGCGGAAAATTACAACGGATAAAATGTAGTGAGCTTTTGGAGAATGGTTCAATAAAACCACTATTTCATTATGTACATAACAGCAAAAAATTGTATGTAAGTGCCAATAATGAAGATTGGGTTTTAGCTTTAAAAAATACGCCTAAAAAGAAATACCAACAGTTCTTTACAACTCATATTAGAACGTTAGTAGCAGAAGTGCTTAACATTGCTGATGCACAGGCGATTGATTTGAATAAAGGCTTTTTTGACTTGGGCATGGATTCATTAATGACGGTAGATTTTAAAACCCGGCTTGAGGATAAATTAGCTCATTCCTCCATTGTGACCAAGGCGGTTACTTTTGGTTATTCGAATGTTGGGACCATGGTTAAGTTTTTAGCCAAAAATTGGAGCCATGAACAACATCATGAGGAGCCTAAGATTCTATCTAAATCCGCATCAACCATTGAAATAAAAAATAATAGCAGTAAAGCCGCAGTTTTACTGATCCATGGCCTATCAAGTAGCCCCCTGGAAATGATGTCTTGTGCTGATGCTCTGTATCAATCAGGGTTCAGCGTGCGTATTCCCCATTATAAGACCTTTGGTTTTGATAATAGTTTGGCAAAGAAAGGGGTTTGTGTTTCTCGACAAGCGTGGAAGGAGGAGGTTTTAAGAGAATTTAAACTGATGCAGCAAGAGTATGAGCAAATTTTTGTTGTCGGCATGTGTTTAGGTGCCATTTTAGCATTAGAGTTAGCGGATAATGTCGGTGCCCAAATCCAAGGAGTTGCTTTATTATCAACGCCATTTTTCTATGATGGCTGGGCAATCCCTTGGTATCGATCAATGATTCCTCTAATTGGTAAAACACCACTGAAAAAATTTATTTCTTATAAGGAAAAGGCACCTTATGGCGTTAAAAATGAAACCATGAGGACATTAATCAAATCCTCAATGGAAAAAAATAAAACTTCGGCGGCAGGTTCACAAAAGATTAGTCTATTTGGAATTCATGAGGCTTATTTATTAACTCAGGAGGTTAAAAAGAACATCAACCAAATCAATAGTTCTATGTTAATTATTCACGCCGAAGAGGATGAAACCGCAAGCTTAAGTAATGTTAAATATATTCAAAATAATATTCAGGCGCCAAAGACGCAGGTGGTTATCTTGAAAGACAGTTATCATATGATTACGTTAGATAATGAAAAACATATTGTAGCTCAAAAAATAACCGATTTTTTTAATTCTCTATTAGCGGCTTAAGTATAGAGAATTTTTTTGAAGATAATTAGCTATACTTAGTTTAAAACACATGGTTGATTTATGAGCAAAAATATATCGCTCCCAATTTCATGGTATTTTGATGATTATGTAGTTCAACGAGAAATTAATCGTTTATTTGAAAAAGAACCTATTTACGTTGGCCATCAATTAATGGTGCCCAATATAAATGATTTTCACGTTTTAGAGCGGGAAAATCACAGTAAAATTCTTTTTCATAATGAAGATTCTTATTCGTTAATCTCCAATGTGTGTCGTCATCATGAAGCATTAA
>JARLJR010000141.1 GCA_031291095.1 Legionella sp.
AATAAATAAGAGATACAAGAAATAAACTCAATGTTCTATTTTCTTTGATGATGAGGGTAGGTGGGCATTAGTGCTTTGATTAGTGTTGTATTATTTTAGTCTTGAAATATTTTATTTTTCATTTGGATCAGGGCAAGATAAATTTCAATTAAAGATTTAGAAGGTTCTAAACTAACTTAATGAATATATTCAAAGACCAATAATATATTTAGAAATAATATGAGCTGAAACACAATAAAAAACAAAGATTTAATTTTTCATATTAATCTAAAGTTTGTTCTTTGGATGATTCTAATCCTGTGTATAACCATTCAGTAACCTCACTTAGTACTATTTGAAGGGTCCTTCACTCTGGTAGTTATAATAATAAAAGCTTTTCTCTTCAGAACCATTTATACCTATAGATTGTGAATGAACCAATTTGATACTTTTATCCAACAGATTGCTATGATTTCCTGGAACGATATCGGTTGAGTTAATTATTTCTTTAATCATATTCTCCCAGTGTTTAAAGCCCAAGTTTGCAATGATGATTTCGCAACTTCTTCTGCTAAGAGTGATTTTATGCATACCTTGCTCACCTTATCTGCGACTTACAACCCCCAAATTGGAGATTACGTTGTGAAACGAGAATTCCGAGTACCCAATGGTCACCAGGGGTATTATTATTCTGACCACGCGATTAGACATCCTTTTAATGATGAGGATGTGATTTTGCGAGCAGAATCTGAAATAACGACCCTCCAGCACGGGAGAGAACAACAACAGAGGAAAATTAATGCATCTTTTACTCATCAGAATCAGGCAAGAAACACAATTTTAGGTTTTTTATGGGATGGAACGAGGATTGAGTTAACTGCTCATCGAGTGGGTCAGAGGATAATCTCGATTCAATACAATATCTTTGATATTTATGCTGTTATTGCCATAAACCTTCGGACAAAAAAAAACAATAGTGTTCATTATTTCGGGGCAGCCGATAATTCACCGCGTGTACATATAATATATTACCCAAATAAAGCAGCGATGGCCACTTGAATAGGTTTTATCTAAGAATTGTTTCATCGAAATCTGAAGATATACCAGCTTTAAGTAATAATTTGTGTGCTATACGCAAATAAATGAAGCGAAGCCTGGAGCAAGGAAGGGAAGACGAGTATTCCGCGGCTAAAACCGCAGCACGATGCGTCTGGTTGGAGGCGGAGGATCAGGTGCTGCGCGAGATGGCGGAGAAGTACAAGGGCGAGTATTGGAACACGGTGGCGAAGGCGGTGAGCGTGTTCACTCCAGCAGATGCCTCTCGAAAGACGGCCAAGCAGTGTCGCGAACGCTGGCACAACCAGCTCAATCCGCTTGTTCAGCTGGGCCCGCTCGGTCCGCAGGAGGAGAGGAAGGTCTTTGCCCTTCACCAGCAGTTCGGCAACCGGTGGTCCAAAATCGCCGGAAGACTGCCGGGAAGGACGGACAACGTGGTCAAGAATTACTTCTTCTGCAGACTGAGAAAACTGGTGCGCAGCATCAAGCGCGGGAAGGGCAAGGCGCTGTTCCCCAAGACGCCCAGCGACCTCGAACAGACCCTATACTTGCTCGACTACCTCTACAGATACTACATCTCGCCCGAGAGGAACGAAAATATCCTCAAGGCCATCAACACCCAGACCAAGAAGCGGAAGAACAACGGCGACAAGTATATAAACCGCATGGTGGAGAGCGAGGGCATCTCGACCGGAAAAATATGCACCTTCGCCCGTTCCCTCATGGCTACGTCACCGCCAAATTTAAAAATATCTAACTTCGAGGCTTACGCATACCTGCAGACCCTTGCTCCCGCAGAGCCCAGCTCGCCCAGCGCTTGCAGTCCAGGCCCGCGCGCCGAAGATTCCAAGGGCGCTACTTACAGTTCCGCCGGTAGTACGATTTGCTCCGTGAAAATCTGCGTAGTTAGCGAGCCGGCGCCCAACAAGTCCACTCATGAGTCCGTCAGCAAGCTAGTCATGGAATCGCTGAAGCTTCCAGTGCCATCCAACTTCGTACTGTTCCCCAAGCCCACCTCAGACGACTTTCGTCCCACTTTCTCGTTCTCCGTTTATTCGATCCAGTCCCCCGCCTCTATGAGTAAGCTTTTCGAAACGATGCAGGTGAGTAGCCGCCAATGGTCAATCTGCGGAAAGCATGTCAGAGTCGCTGTAGATGATGAGTTCCGCAAAAATGAAGGTTGAAGAAATTCTTTAATGAAGTCTAATCAAAGATGCTATTTCTCACAAATGCGAATCGAGTGTGCGTCGCCCGCTGTATTATAAGCAGTCTGCGGCGCGACTGCTATATTGACTAGTATACCCCCGAATTATTATTATTTTCAACCGGATAGTTATTGTCTCCTCCTCCTTATCCCACTCAATTCTTTTGCGCAACCCCAGCAAACCCAATGGGGTTTTGGGGTTTTGGGGTTTTGGGGTTTTGG
>JARLJR010000142.1 GCA_031291095.1 Legionella sp.
CAAGTCGCCTTGTAGTGTTCTCTTCACTCCTTTTTAGGACAAAATGTCCACACTGTGAAAGTGTGATGACTTTTAAGAAGAGAATAACTACTCTTCTTAAATGTCGTCTAAAGCGAGTATATTGTATCAATATCATCTTACTGATATTGTATATAAATATAGCTTATTTAGCATGTACTAATTGGATTGAGTTGTTCTAAACAAGCTCAACTCTAATTTAGCATGCTATGAAGATCAATATATTCAAAACGAGCATGAGCATTTTTCTAAAATCTCTATGCTTCGTTTTTTGGATAGATTGCATCTAGTTGGTGCCTAAATAGTAAAGGAAACGAACAATGTATGCTTGAGTATTATCAAACGATAAGAAAGAGTTTACAATCTGTAGCTTCTGAGAAGTTAGATGAGAGCAATCTTAGCTATTCTTCTTACTATTAAAACTAACAATTGCTGATCGAGTATCTTTAGAGACCTCCGGGTCTTGTAAGAGAAAGGATAGTAATCTGGTTGATCCTGCCAGTAGTCATATGCTTGTCTTAAAGACTAAGCCATGCATGTCTAAGTATAAGTATTATACAGCGAAACTGCGAATGGCTCATTAAAACAGTTATAGTTTATTCGATTATTTTCATCTACATGGATAACCGTAGTAATTCTAGAGCTAATACATGCTGTCAAACCTGACTTTTGTGGAAGGGTTGTATTTATTAGATATAAAACCAATACCGGCAACGGGATTGTGATGATTCATAATAACTGAGCGGATCGCGGCTTTGCCGCGACGAATCGTTCAAGTTTCTGCCCTATCAGCTTTCGATGGTAGTGTATTGGACTACCATGGCGATCACGGGTAACGGGGAATTAGGGTTCGATTCCGGAGAGGGAGCCTGAGAAATGGCTACCACATCTAAGGAAGGCAGCAGGCGCGTAAATTACCCAATCCTAATTCAGGGAGGTAGTGACAAGAAATAACAACTCGGACCTCATACGAGGTTGCGAGATTGCAATGAGAACAATTTAAACCACTTATCGAGTAACAATTGGAGGGCAAGTCTGGTGCCAGCAGCCGCGGTAATTCCAGCTCCAATAGCATATATTAAAGTTGTTGCAGTTAAAAAGCTCGTAGTTGGATATCTGGAGTGGTCCGTCTACCTAGTCTCTAGGTTCCGGA
>JARLJR010000023.1 GCA_031291095.1 Legionella sp.
AACGCGGGAGTGTATTTTTGTGACTGGTTGTTCGGGGTCAGGAAAATCGTATTGGACAAAAAATTATTGTGAGAATTATAATATGTTGCACAAGGGCAAGAGTCCCATTTATTTAATAAGTAGTTTGACGGAGGATTCCACACTTGATTCCGCAAAATGCAAAATAAGCCGTGTGAGTTTAGATGCCATTGTGGACGACCCCATTGATTTGAACAGTGGTGACCTTGACAATTCCCTGCTTATCTTCGATGATTGGGACGTTGTGGAGAACGAGAAGGGGAAAGATGGTCGCAAGTATGCTGACGTATTATGGAAATTATTAAATGACACATTGACAATGGGGCGTCACAATGGCATCACTGTAATTTGCATTTCTCACTACAATACTATTGGCCAAAAAGGTAGGCTAATTCTTACTGAATCGACTGCTTATACAGTTTATCCTCATGGAACGAGTGCTCATGCATTAAAGTATTTGCTGAATCACCATGTTGGGATATCCACAGCAGAAATTGGAAGACTGGGTGATTACGGGAGATGGTGCACTGTACGCAAAAATTTCCCCAAATTCTTGGTTTCAGAGCACTCAGTAAAATTAATTTAATAATCATCAAACATCACTTAAGGAAATGTGATGTTTGATGATAAGTAATGACAGATTATACACAAGGAAAAATATATGCAATTAAAAGCAAAAACTTCGAGAAGTATTACATTGGATCAACGTGTAAACCATTGAATACTCGGCTTAAATTTCATTTGGAGAATCTTGAAAAATATCAAGATGGAACTCATAATTATGAGACAAGCTTTGATGTATTGGATAAAGGTAAGTTTCGCATTGAGTTAATTGAAGAGTATCCATGTGAATCTCGCAAGGAGTTGGAAAAACGCGAAGGATATCACATTAAAAAACACAAGGAAGATTTGGTAAACAGAAATATTGCTGGAAGAACAGACAAAGAATACACAGAAGATAATAAAGAAAGGATAAACGAATACAAGAAAAAACATTACGCTGAGAATAAGGACAAAATTAACCAATACAAAAAAGAGTGGTATCTGAAAAACAAGCAAAGACTTCTTGCAAAAGGACAAATGTACTATGCAGACAAGAAAGAAGTGATTAATGAGAAAATTGCTTGTGGTTGTGGATCCACATTTTCAAAGCAATATGCAACAAGGCATGGCAATACCAAAAAACACCAAGAGTATCTCGTATCGGAACACACAGTAAAATTAATTTAATTTATTATAATATAAGAAAGATGTCATACGCAAGTATTCTTGACCGTAATAAAGTACTGGATTTAGGAAATATCGATTCAACAAATGTAGTGAGTAGCAACTTGCAAGTAAAAAATGGCACACATGTAGTTTCCCACACAGTTGATGCATCAGGTAATTACAATGTCATCAATCAAAACAATCAGAAATTATTTCAATTTGATAGCAATGCTAATTTGATTGATGGTGTATTATCACAGGCCATAGTCACAAACACGGATGAAATTACCATTGTGGCCAATAATCTTAGCACGCTGGATACTACTCTTTCAAATTTACAAAGTGAGGTGCAAGGAATACATACAACTGTGACTAACATGCAAAACAGCGGAAATGCGCCACAAGATTTAAACTCTGTTCTGGCAATTGGTCACTATGCAGGAGGTCAAAATATATCCTCTGTTGGTGCGTTAGGTGCAAGTTCAGTATCAATAGGAGCGGTTAATTTGACGACCGATGGTAATTCACATCTTATCATTAGTAATGACGTGGTGGCAAACATACAGGCAAATCAAATACAATTGGGAGGGGTTGATTTGAACACTAGAATTACTGCAATAGAAACATATTTGCAGGGATTATCTAATTTCTTCCAAAGTTTCAGAAATCAAGTCAATCTAAAAGATATAAATAATGGAAATGCAGACTATAATTATTCTAGTCTGACTTTTGGAAACTAATCTATAAAAAATATCTCAATATAATATATAATCAATGGTTCTGTCTCATCAACCTGCCTCATTCTACAATGACGCCAACTCTAGCAACTATTATTCAGCATCCGCTGGAAGCTCATTAGAAGTAACCGTGGGAAATAAAGCTGATGCTTCTGCAGTTTACACCAAAACTGCAGTAGATAATTATTTGAGCTCAAAAGCAAACACTTCTGATATTCCAAATATAAGTGGTAAATTAGACACTGCCTCCTTACAAAGTTCCATAGATGGCCTTGAACGATATGCACTTGCCTCTGACGTATCTGCAAAAGCAAATTCTACCGATGTAGACACTGCATTGGCATTAAAAGCGAATTCAGCTG
>JARLJR010000143.1 GCA_031291095.1 Legionella sp.
CCAAAACCCCAAAACCCCAAAACCCCAAAACCCCAAAACCCCAGCGTTTCCTTGCGGCATCGAGGATTGATTGAGAATAGTGACACTATATGCCATGTGTGCTATAGTATAACGAGTGGGGTACATATTTGTATAATGCATGCGCTCAATATCAATGTGGTATATTGTGATTAGATTCATGATCTAGATCATTGTTAGACGCCTCCAATCTTATAAGCGTTGAAGACATTGTTCATGAATTGGTAAACGCGCGTGACTCTCTCCATAGACAACTGCTTAATACAATGAGCTGCGGATTCAGCTGTACCACTAGCGATTATTCTGTGATCGATCCCATATTGGTCAGTAATCTCCACGGACAAGTTCTGAACCAAATAGTCATATGAGGCTTGTAGCTTGTTCAATTTTATTTCGCGTATGTCGCTGAATGGGAATGCTTTTTTACAGTGGCCACAGTAATTGCATAATATGCAAATTATGGACGTCCGAATCTGTTTCCTCTCAGTGTCGACTATAATGTCTTCACCATATGGCCGTAGCCCAGCGACCACGGAGAGCAAGGCGAAGAATACGAACATAACAGCGGCCCCGATGCTTCCAGATAGAACGATGGGGATGACTGTAAGTACCGATACGGAGCAAGTGATTACGAACGCGGATACAGTGCTGCAATAATCGACATATACTCTAGTTTGATAGATAGGGCCCGGCCCAAATTCAGGAAATCCTTGTGTCACTGCGCCTAGAAGCTTGTTGCCGGAATCTATGTTTCCTATCATTAGATTTTATAATAATTTTTGTGAAGTATTTCATTAAAGAATAATGGACATGGTACGAGCAGAGAAGCACAGTGAATGGGTCAAACAATGACATCGCCCCAAGACCCGACGTGGTCCCTTCAGACGATTCACAAAGCCAAAGGATTCTTCGTATGACTATTTGGTTCAGAACTTGTCCGTGGAGATTACTGACCAATATGGGATCGATCACAGAATAATCGCTAGTGGTACAGCTGAATCCGCAGCTCATTGTATTAAGCAGTTGTCTATGGAGAGAGTCAC
>JARLJR010000144.1 GCA_031291095.1 Legionella sp.
AATGAAATTATCGATTTCGAAAACAATAAACGGAAACCATCAATCAATTAACCCCGTAGATAAATATGAATAATTATTCCCGCCCTTCTCCGCAAGACAGCAGGTGTCTCTCACCCGGCGACCCTCTGCTTGTAAGTCAATTTTGATAATATTTCGTAACCGCTTATATATCCATAACTTCATATAGAATAAGCTGATCTGTCGTTCTAATCTTATCCTTGCTTTACCCTATTTTCTAAAGTTTTCCAGATAATTCGTAGCCAAATCGTAGCGAAATTTTGATCTCCATTTTACTCAACAATTTAATTATTCGCCAATTTAAAAATTAATTCAAAAGAATTTATTAATTTAAATTATCTCATTAAAAGATTTTATGGGGTTTTTATTAATAATTCTTGGTTACATTGTTTATTAGATATTTTAGAAATAGTTAAAAAATGACACTACAAAAGAAAAATTTAGATAGTTTATATTTAGGCATAAAGTCGGTTCTTGATGAAGCCAGGGGATCTTCATTTAGGGCAGTAAACTTTTTTATGGTTGAGGCTTATTGGAATATAGGACGGCTTATAGTAGAAGAAGAACAAAAAGGAAAGAGACGGGCTGATTATGGCAGTTTTCTTATAACGGAATTATCTTCACGATTATCAAAAGATTTCGGTAAAGGGTTTGATGCCTCAAATTTACGGAACATGAGACTTTTTTATGTAACATTTCCAATTAGTGACGCACTGCGTCACAAATCGAAAAAGAATGATTTGAAATTTAATCATCAAGTAAGTAGCGAATTGTCTGAATTGAAAAGTTATCTAAGAATAGAATTAAGCTGGACTCATTACCGATTGCTTCTAAAATTAGCAAAAGAAGAAGCACGGCTTTTTTATATGAATGAAGCTGCAAATAATAATTGGAGCACAAGGGAGTTGGACAGGCAGATAAATTCATTATTATTTGAAAGATTAACTTTAAGTAAAGATAAAAAATCGGTCAGTCGTATGGCTAAAAAAGGACAAGAAATAAAAAATCCGGAAGACCTTGTAAAAGACCCTTATGTATTGGAATTTCTTGGCTTAGAAAAATTGGAAAAGTATTATGAATCCGATTTAGAGCAGGCATTGATTACGCATTTACAAAAATTTCTTTTAGAACTTGGTAAAGGTTTTTCATTTGTTTCCCGGCAGCAAAGAATAACATTGAACGGAGACCATTTTTATATTGATCTTGTTTTTTACAACCGCCTTACACGGAGTTTTATATTAATTGATTTGAAAATAGGTAAACTTACCCATCAGGATATAGGGCAAATGCAGATGTATGTAAACTACTACAATAGAACCCAGAAAGAGAAAAATGAAAATAATACTATTGGGATACTATTGTGTGCAGAGAAAAATGATACTGTAGTGAAATACACACTGCCTGAAAAAAAGAAAGAAATTTATGTTGCCAAATATCTTTCATACTTACCGACCGAAGAAGAATTAAAAAATGAAATCAAGAAAGAAAAAGAAAACTTAAAAATGCAATTGAGGCTAAAGGGATTTGCAAAATGAATAGGAAAGTCCTCTTGACGGGAGGCGGGGTATGGAACCTAAACCGGCAATAAATAATCCAGTTTGAATCTTCCTGATTTTATAATTATGTTTATACAACAGCACTAAACATAGATCGGGAATTATGATTTCAGAACGAATCGATTTGATGCACTATCCTAAACTTTTTCCCTCATTATTTTGAAGACATTTTATATAAGTAAATTAAATGATGATTATACATGTAAAATACTTACGATTTTTTCAGATTTACCTTCTTGTTCTAGAATTTATTTACTTCCAATATTGTTATATCGTAAGAGGCTTATATAAATGATAGATGCAATTATTATTATTATTTTTCTCTTTATAGCTACTTCGCTCCATTTATTTGGCTGTACTATTGCTTTCTTGTTGATGGGAATAAAAGTTAATGAAATTAAACTTTTTATGGGTAAAACAATATTAAAGATAAATTGGAAGATTGCTACTGTTTCTATCGGTTGGTTGCCAACCGGAGGTAACGTTTCATATGATGTTGAGCAATTTCAAAGGAAAAATTTGTTTACAAGATTATTTATAGATATTTCTGGACCCTTGTTTGTTATGATAAGTGCTGTCGTATTCATAAAATTTTCATTGGCTTCAACTAATTTCTTCAATGGCTTTAATCAAATTATCGCGGGCGCACTATCCCCTTTTCATAACGGATCTAATTTAGTGTCTAATTATATCACACTATTGGATAGACAAAATTACATTGTTGCATATGGTATACTTGCGACAAAAATAACTTCTTTTAATATGTTGCCGATACCAAGTCTAAATGGCGGTCATATATTATTTGATATATTTTCACCTATTATTAATGAAAAAGTTAAATTGATTCTGATGAATATTGGGTTTGTGTTTTTATTATTATTTTCAATTTCATGGTCAATAGCTGTAATATATTCGTTTTTTTAGATTGAGATTAAAAACTAATGAATTTCTAAAATGAAAAAGATAATATTCATAATGCTTTTAGCATTTTTAAGTAATTTTAGTTTTAGTCAGGCATATTTGGGCCGAATAACCAAAAAAATAAACCTAAGAGATGGACCAGGCATTGATTATGAAACCATTGGTTTGTTAAAAAAGGGGGCACAAATTTTCATAGTTTCCCTAGAAACTACAAATGACTTTTATAATGTAATTGATATCAGTAAGGATAAAGAGGGATATGTTCCTAGAAAATATGTAAAAATTGGCAAAATCATAAAAACCAATGATCAAGATATCTTTACTCCAAGTGGAACAACAACATCCTACAATCCAGAGGTAGAAGTTTATAATAATACAAATTTGACGCTTACATTAAAATTGAATTCATCGACCCATTCGTTTGAACCACAAGAAAAAAGAACTCTTACTTTGGCACCCGGTACTATTAGTTATAGAGCATCGGCGCCAGGGGTGATTCCTAATATTGGCAATCAATATCTTAATAGCAATGAGGATTACACTTGGCGCTTTTATATTGCAACAGATTATAAATAATTTAAGGTGATACTTTTTACGAAATGAATCCTATTTCCAATAATCCATTTAGAATTCTCGGTCTTTCAATAACTGCTGGCGAGAGAGAAATTGTAAAGCAAATAAACACACTTTCAACTTATGCTACAATGGGGAAAATGAAAACTGTTGACACTGATTTTCCTTTTCTCCCCTTTGCAAATAGGTCGTTACATACTATTGAAGAAGCAAAAAAACTTATTGAGCAAAATGAAAGCAAATTATTTTATTCATTATTTTGGTTTTGGGAAAACAACAGTGTTGATGAACTTGCATTTGAAGTTCTTAAAGAGGGGAACACAAACAAAGCAATTGGAATTTGGGAGAAATCAGTTTTTGCAAAAAAGGATAAAGTTTATAAACCAGTAATTTTGTTTGATGATTTAATTCGCCAATCCGCCAGTTGGCCTGAGAAGGATATAGAAGATCATATATTAAAAAAGGATGAAGACGAATATATAATTGAAAGAAAAAAAGATTCAAATTATTCTATACCTACAATATTAGTTGATTTTAATTATGAAGATAACTGGATAATTGAATGTGATACCCATTGGTTAGCTGGAGTTGACAATATTGGCTATGGAATTGTTTTCGGTAGAGATAATAGCAGCTTCTATACCTTTCAAATATCAGGTAACGGTCAATGCACCTATGGAAAATTTATTAATTGGGATTACACACTTTTAATGGCTTGGAAAGAAGAAGATGCAATAAATAAATGTGGTTCTAATCGCATTTCAATTGAGAAAATTAAAGATATACTTAATTTCAGAATTAATGAACGTTTAGTTCATAGTCATGAGTATGAACCTTTCTTTGGAAAATATTTTGGCTTCAAAGTAAGCAACAATCAAAAAATTTCTTTCAGAAATTTCAAGTTCTGCAAACTTGTAGAAGATGGTTCTTATGGAGAAGGAATAAATGTCTCCTCTAAGAATTTTAGTTGCATAAAAAATCTTTCAAATCTTTATTTAAGTCTGTCGACCAATAATGGGTCTCTTCAACTCGACAATTTCATCAAGGGGATTGCATTAGCAAGAAGTATTTTTACAAGCAATTATATTGAGGACTACTCAAAAGTTATTGCAGGTGAACGACACATTTATAGCATAGAGAGAACGATTTACTTTTACATCAATGATATAGTTGATTCATTGAAAAATTACCTTGATAAGACAGGAGGAATTTCGACGAGTCAACTTATAAATGCTTTTTCATCTTTTCCTATAGAAGCAAAACAGGTCCTAAATAATAGGTTTGTCTCAAAACAAATTCAGAACATTGATAAAGAAATCGAAATAGCGCAAATTGAAAGAAATAAATCAGCAGCTATTGCTGCTGAAATAGGGAAAAAACTTATTAGCAATACAAAAGCCGACATTTCATATTTGAGAGATGTCTTAGGTGAAAATGATTTCCAATATCAGATTATCGCAGACAAACTTTCCGATGCTATTGTGAGATGTGGCATTGAATTATTTAACACTACTAAAAGTGATGAAATATATTTACATGAATATGAATATGCTTTGATTGTGGCAGTCACTCAGCGAGCAAAAGAAAGAGTACAGGAAAATTTAGATTCATGTAAAGATTGGATTGCGAATAAGCATCTCTACAGTTGTTGGTTTTGCGGAACTAAACTGCCAGAGGAATCAAGCCTGTTCTCAATTACAATCTATAAGGAAAACAGTCGCACGTACTTTCCAAGAAGAGTTCAGTATTCGTATCTTCCTGTAAACATCCCAAGATGTAGAGATTGCTATAATGTTCATACTCAAAGTTCAGCGAAATATCGTTATATTGTAATCGGGTGCGCAATTGCAGGAATTATAATAGGTGCAATTGCGGATGGATATTGGTTTGCTGGTTTACTTATAGGTGGCGTAGCCGGATGGATTATCGGTGCTACTCTTGAAAGCCAACAATTTTCTAAAGCGGTAATCAAAGGTACCCATCACTCCACAATTCGTAATTATCCTGTATTAGTAAAAATGCTAAAAGAAGGCTGGCAATTTTCAAAACCAACGGCATAAAAAAATAATCAATGAAAAATCATATATTATCATTATCGCTACTTTTAATTTGTACGAACATATTCGCACAAACACCCGATTCTCTTTTAACAAAATCAAAATTTTATTCAGAAATATCCATACTCAAGAGAAAGGTAATAACTCTTGAACTAAGCAACACTTATTTACAACAAACGAACTCAATTCTTAAAAAACAAATTGATAGTGTCACTTTGCAACTTTCAGTTGTCCAGTCAAATATTCAGCAGATTGCCGATTCATTACATATAACAGTTAATAATGTTTCATCTGCAAACAAACAAACTCAAGGTCAAATCCAGGAAATAAACCAAACCATTACAAACAGAACGCTTTACTGGATTATTGGAATATTAGCACTTGCATTATTAAGTGTAATTGTGTTTTATATTCTCGGCAACAAACTTTCTTCAAACGCAAAAAACTTTGATTCAGTAATTGCCAAGACTAATGAATCATTTCAAAACGAAGCAATAAAACTGGATTCCAAACTGGTTGAGATATTGCAAACCCAATTAAGTATATTAAATGCTGAAGGAAATATAAAAAGAACACCAATATCTGAAGTAAATCATAAGTTGCCTTTAAAAGTTGGTGAAGAAATCCATCGCATGAGGAAACGAATTGAAAGTATGCCCCAGGATGTAAAAGGGCTAAATGCGTTGATAAATTCACTTCAAAGATTAGAAGAAGAATTTAATGATAGCGGATATGAGATAGAAAATTTGATGGGTAAGAAATATGTTGACGGTATGAAAGTTGAGGCAAGGTTCGTCGACAATCAAAATATTCCGAAAGGTGAAGAAATTATTATAGATGTTTTGCGACCACAAATTATCTATAAGGGTTCGGTAATTCAAGTTGCAAAGGTAGAAGTAGGTAAATCATATTAACAAAATAATATATATAAAATGGCAAGAGTAAAAATAGATTATGGTATTGACTTAGGTACAACCAATTCCTCTATTGCGAAGATGGAAAATGGTGAAGTAAAAATTATCAAAAGTGATACTCAAAAGGATACAACACCTTCTTGCGTTCATTATAGTAAGAAAACAATTCTGATTGGAGATACAGCTTATAGTCGTTACGGTGACGAACACATAGAAGCGTTCAAAGATTTTACTTTAACTGGAATTGAAAAACATAAGTTTAACACTTTCAGTGAATTTAAGACAACAATGGGAAGTGATAAACCTTATGAAAGTGAAAGTGCCAGTCGTTCATTTAATTCTGAAGAACTTTCTGCTGAAGTATTAAAAGCATTAAAGAACTATGTTAGGGATGAAGAAATATCATCTGTTGTAATAACTGTACCCGCAAGATTCAGGAACAATCAAATTGATGCAACACAAAAAGCTACAGAACTTTCAGGATTTCAATATTGTGAATTATTGATGGAACCAATAGCGGCATCTATTGCCTTTGGTGTAAGTGGGAAAAGTGTAAATGGTCATTGGCTTGTATTTGATTTCGGAGGTGGAACCTTTGATGCTGCTTTAATGAGAGTTGAAGAAGGTATTATGAAAGTTGTAGACACAGACGGTGACAATCAACTTGGTGGTAAAGATTTAGACTATGCTGTTGTAGATAAAATCATTATTCCATACTTAAAAGAGAATTATCAAATTGAACACATTCTCAATAACCAATTTGGAAAAAGAGAATTAAGAGAATCATTAAAAGTAAAAGCAGAAGAAGCAAAACTATTTATATCATCACCTTCAAAAAAATCAGCAGAAATAGATACAATCAAGTCGCTTGGCAAAGATGATCAGGGTCAAGAAATACATATTAATTTGACTATGACGTTGGAAGATTATGAAAATGCTGTTGCACCAATATTTCAAAGAGCAATTGACATTTCATTAAAAATGCTTGGGAAAAACAACCTTGATAGTTCAAATTTGGAAATGGTTTTATTAGTCGGCGGACCAACACTTTCCCAAACATTGAGGAAAATGCTAAAGGAACAATTAAAAACCAAAATCGATACAAGTATAGATCCTATGACATCTGTGGCTATAGGTGCCGCATTGTTTGCTTCTTCAAAAGATGTTCCTTCAACTTTGCAGAAACGAGACAAAGAAAAAATTCAATTGATTTTGAAATATCCCAACAATACTGTCGAACTTGAAGAAGATTTAGGAATTAAAATTGACAGGGCACAAACCAAGGGGGATATCTCTGCAAAAATATATACAGAGATATGCCGCAAAGACAAAGGTTGGTCCAGTGGTAAGGTAGAAATTATTGGTGATGCAGAAATAATTCCTATACTTCTCAAGGAAGGTATATCAAATGGTTTTGAAATAACAATATTTGACGAAGCAGGCAATGTATATCCGTGTGAACCCGCTTCTTTCACTATCATTCAAGGATTTAAAGAACCTTCAGGCACCCTACCTTATGATTTGGGAATTGAAATTATAGATATTGAAACAACAAAAAACCCTTTAGATGGGTTCCAAGGTCTTGAGAAAAATAAAAGTATACCAGCTAAGGGTAAAGGCACTTATAAAACTCAAAAAGACATCCGTCCTGGCAATTCAAATGACAGAATAAAAATTCCAATATGGGAAGGTGAGTCAAAGACAAGAGCAATAAATAACTTTCCCGCAGGAAATGTTATTATTACAGGAGAAGATCTACCCAAGTATTTACCAAAAGGAAGTGAGGTGGTATTAACTATTGAGGTTAATAAATCGAGACTTATTACCTTTAAAGCATACTTTCCTGACATTGATGAAACAATTGAAAGGAGAATTGGAAGATTCGATCAACCAGAATATGATGCTGATTATTTGGATGATGAAATTGAAAAATCAAAAAAGATTCTCTCAAAATTAGAAGATGAATCATTAATGATAGATTTATCCGAAGCAAATAAATTACATTCTGAATTAGATGAACTTAAGGAGATATTAGAAAACGGAAGAACCGATTACCAAACGAAACTAAAGGTGATGGAAAGGTTAAGGCTTGCACTAAAAGAATTGGACATTTTGGAATTAGCAGAAGAATTTCCCAAGGCGGAAGAAGAATTAAATAATGCCTTACATGATTTGAAAGTTACTAATGAGCGATACGGAAATAATCAAACAACAAAAGCCGTTGAACAGTTTGAAGAACTCGCAAAAGCAGCAATCAAAGAAACCAATTTAAGAGCAGCTAAGGAGTTGACTTCACAGATTGGTTCATTTGACTTTGCTATGGTTGATGCGAACGTAGGTGTTGCAATGGAAATAAGTTTTGTCAAAAGATATGATGATGACTTTGAATCTTACAATTGGAAAAATAAAAGTCAGGCAAGACAATTAATCAATCAAGCCAAGCAAATTATTGCAACGAATCCCACGAAAATAAAGCTTCGTCCTATCGTTATAGATTTTATAAAACTTTTACCTGATTCAGAAAGACGAAAATATTCTGAGAAAGATGATGAATTTTTAACACGATAATATTATACAAAACAGTGTCTTCAGTCAAAGAAAATATTTTATCAAAAGGAGTGATTATAAATGACACCTATGAAATTCAGTTTTTCATTGGTGAAGGTGCCTTTGGTGAAGTATACCGGATTAAGCATAAGTATTTAGGCGTGCAGGTTATGAAAGTATTCAAAGAGGAATATGTAAGCAAAACCAACCTTGATACAGTGACTCTTGAAGCAAAAATTTTATCAAAGCTTACCCATCCAAATATTGTAAGAGTATTTGAAACCAATTCTTTTGTAGTTGAGGGCAAGAAATATTATTTCATTACAATGGGTTTCGTTTCAGGTGAAACATTAACGCAGCTCTTAACAAGAAAAATTCGATTGCCAATTCCTGTTGCACTATCAATTCAAAATGATTTACTAACAGGTTTGAAGTATGTTCAGGAACAAATGCAGCCAATAGTTCATAGAGATATAAGTACAGACAATATTCTTCTTTCTTACGAAAAAGACAAACCTATTGCTATGCTTTCTGATTTCGGATTGGCTCAATCCATTGACCAACTTTCTAAAATACCAAATGCGGCAGGTCGTTACATCTATTTGGCTCCTGAATGTTTTTGGGGGACATACTTGCCCACTAGCGATGTATTTTCATCAGGAGTTGTTTTATACAAAATGATAACTGGAATGTACCCTTGGGAATATGACTTTGATGGTACTAATGAGGATACAGAGAAAATTACAACGATGATGATTACCTCGAGAAGAAAGGAAATACAAAAGCCGTCCATATACAATGAGAGTTGCACTAAATACCTTGATCAAGTTATTCTAAAAGCACTTTCTAAAGATCTTGAAGAAAGATACAAGACTGCTGATGAATTTCTAACCGCTTTAAATTACAAAGAAAAGGACGAAATAAAACCAAAAGCAGAATCCGATGTTACAACTAAGAAAGTGATTGAAAAGAGTGCAGAAGTTCGTTCAACAACTTTTAAAGTGAAAGAAAAAGGGAAAGGGTTTGACTTAATAGCTGGAATGGATGAGTTAAAGGAGACACTTTACCAAGACATCATTCTCCCCTTGAATGATAAAGAACTTTATGAGCAATACAAAGTTTCAATTCCCAACGGAATGCTTTTATATGGGCCTCCTGGATGCGGTAAAACTTTCATTGCACAAAAATTTGCCGAAGAAATTAGTTATAATTATGTAGAATTAAAACCTTCTGACCTAGCAAGTATTTATGTTCACGGAACACAGGAAAAAATCGCAAAACTTTTTAACGAAGCAAAAGAGAAAGCGCCTACAATTATTTTTATTGATGAACTTGATGCAATACTTCCGAACAGGGAAGGGAACCTGAGTCAGAGTTACGCATCTGAAGTCAATGAGTTTCTAGCCCAAATGACAGAGTGTCATCAATACGGCATATTCATAATTGCAGCGACAAACCGACCTGAAAAAATTGACCCTGCAATTTTAAGAACAGGTAGAATGGATAAAGTAATTTACTTAGCACCACCTGACTTAGTAGCAAGAAAAGAAATGTTCAAACTTCACCTTCAAGACAGACCAACTGAAAAGGATATTGACTTTGATAAACTGGCTGTACTTACAGCTCTTTATGTTGCGAGTGATATAAAATTTTTAGTGAATGAAGCTTCAAGAAATGCTTTGAAGGCAAGAACCAGGATTAAACAAGAACATTTGGAAGCTGCGATTAAATCTAATCCGCCTTCAATATCGGAAAGTCAATTAAAAAAATATGAAACATTCCGTAACAACAGAAATTTCAATTAAACAACTAATGCTAGGGGAATGTGGAAGATGTAGTAGCATTTTTCATTGCTCAAAATGCAAAGATGAGAATAAAGCAAATGATTATCTAAAGCAGTATTTTAAGTAGTATTCTTTTCATATTAAATAAAATGAATAGCTCAAGTCCCCAAAAGGAATTCTTATCTCAAAAGAATTTAATAAAGATATTATTAATTATTGCATTACTACTTCCTTTTTTACATATGCCTTATTGGTATTTTCAACTCCTACATATATTCGGAACCATTGGTTTTACTTATTTAGCTTATCTAGACTATAAACAAAATATTAAAATAACACCTCAATTATTTGCAGCTTCTGTTATAATTATTAACCCAATTATAAAGATAGCATTTCATAGAAACATGTGGCAAATAGTTGATATGATATTAGCTGTTCTTATTTTATTGAGTATATTATTAGAGAAAAGACTTAAATCCGATAAAGTTAAATGATTATTATTAACTTCTTAGTAGATTTTAAATCTTTCCTATATTTTCTAAGACCTGCCTTAATTCCTTTTACTAAACAGTCACTAGAATAACCAATCAATAGAGGGTACTTGACAAACCTTTTTATATACGCTAAAATATAATTAATAATACTCCGGCGATTATTCACGTAAGTATAAAACCAATTTACCCCACCGCTTTAACCGCATTTCATTTTATCCCTGATGACAGGGAAAAACAGATGTTATTGTGCCGACACCACGTTCTTTTAATCGGGCTATATGCCACTATTAAAAAGAACAGCAACCTACCTTCCTTGACTCACAATAAAATCAAATATTCGTACAAGATAAGCTATGTTGCCGTTCTTGCGAACGAGTGTCGGCTTATAAAATAATTAATAAATAAAGGGTATGAAAGTTAAAGAATTAATTGAATTATTAAAAAAAGAAAACCAAGAAGCAATTGTTATTATGTCCTCTGATGAAGAAGGAAATTCCTTTAGTCCATTTTATGGATTTAGTAGTCAAAATTCTTATTTGGCTAACAGCACTTATTCTGGTGATGTCGGATATAATGAATTAACAAAAGAACTAAAAGAAGATGGATATACAGAAGAAGATATTATTAGCGATGGAGAACCTGCTTTAGTTTTATATCCAGTTAATTAAATTTTTACTTAAATAACAAATAGAGTTGTAACGCATAGCTTAAACCCACACATCCCAAACCTATCATCGCCCAAATTGTTCCTTTTTTACCGCCAAAGTTTGCGATCTGCTTATCCAAATCTTTCAAGGATAACTTATCAAATTCACTACGTAAATTAATATCATGTTGCATTTCTAATAGTTTAAAAGCGTTTCGTATTGCTTTAAAAACCGGATTAACACTAAAGGCTATTATAGCAGTACCTATGAAACCAAGAGCAGGGATAAGGATATTAATAATTACTGATAATTTATCCATTAAGCTACACTCCATTTATTAAACGTTCTTAAAAATCATAATCTCCCATCAGTTAACATTTTTTTAGCTGTATCGCTTGCTATATCAACAAATAGGGCGCGAATTGCCGGGAGTGAACTAGAGGCGAACTTTCTAAATAAAATAGTAATTCTCTTAGCACTTACTTGAGCGCTTGGTGTATCAGTAGTTATGTCTTGAGCGTATTCTGTTAATTGAACTATTTCCTCACTAGTTAGCACCTCTTCTAATTCAGCCATTTCAATTGCTGCTTTAATTTTTTTATCAAGCCAGGGAAAAGGTTTACCGCAACTATGACAATAGTTAGGCGGAAAATAGTCTATAATATGAGTTAATGGTATATCTCCTCTTATTGGAGTTTTACATTCAGGGCATTGTGTGATAAGCGCTTCTCCGCACTTATCGCAAAATTTAGTTTCAGTTTCACCTTTTTTATAATAAAGGCTATTTCTATCGGGATATTCATAACAACTATCAATACAATGACCACTTAAACACACTTGTGCCGTATAAAATTCAGTCATTTAATTTCTCCATCAAATTTTAGGAAATAGTTTAATAAAATAAGCAAATTAATTTATGAAACATAAAACCCTCCACGAGCTTCTTTCAATCCAATCTGGAAGCGTAAATAATCTATTCTCTTATGAGGCTAGATCTTATAAGGGTGCTTTATTACAGGTTAATAAAGACATTAAGAAATACCTTAAAGCCGGTTGGGTCCAGCAGATACCTTTTGACATAAAACCGCGCGAAAAAAGAAAGCAGTTTTTCTATTTCGTAACAAGAGAAGGCACAAAGGTTATTGACCGCTTAGAGGACTACAAGCAGAAAATTACCAAATCCCTAAACAACGCTGAACACGAATCGATGAAGTTTGATATAGCTTTAGCTTTTATTAGAAACTTCCCGGATTATGATTTTGAATTTGATTATAAAGCGGATCTCGGAGGTCTGAAGCCTGACATTTTGGTCAAAGCCAAGAACATCAATAACGACAGGCAGTTTACCTTCTTTGTGGAAGTGGAAAGAAAGAAGGAACTAACCAGGGTTTACAGAGATAAGATTTTAAGGTATAATAAATTTATAAAAGAGGGGTTATTTAATATGAACGGATTATCTCCCAAAACTAAGATTTTATTTGTCTGTTCTAACCACCGCTATGACGTTTATTTAAGACCGCAAAACTACTCCGAAGTTAAACCGATTATGGATTTACTCTATAAGCAGTTTAATTATTTCTTAGAGGTAATAAAAAACCAATCAGATAAACATTACCGC
>JARLJR010000145.1 GCA_031291095.1 Legionella sp.
CCAAAACCCCAAAACCCCAAAACCCCAAAACCCCAAAACCCCAGAGTGAGCGATATGCAGAGAAGGATCGATACCCCCAAGGCGCTCTTGCGTGACTCACATAATATGTGATATAATGCGCGAGGCTCTTAATCGCACATTGCATGCATATATTATGATAATCAATTTATGTGAGTGTGTGTGTAATAGCGACTATATCTTGTCGGCAGTGGAACTGGAACTGGGACCGGGACCGTTGTTGCGGAAAAGCAGTTTCCGGATCCGGAAGAACAGGCTCGTGGATTCGGGCTGCTTCGCGGCTGCGGCTGGGACTGGAGCCTGAGCTGCAGTTTTAGCTTGGACTACAGCTGGAGCTGGAGTCGGAGCCGGAACCGCGACTGGCGGCAAGACCGGAGCTGTGAGAACTGGGACAGAGGGCTTCCCGCGGATCGGAGAGCGAGGAGTGCCGAGCCAGGAGAAATCATTTGGCGTGAGGTCGACCTCAGGTCGGACCTTTCTGAACTCGGATACCATCCTCTTGAGAGTGGGCTCGTCGGCAAACTTTTGGGCCTGCTCGTAGATTGTAAGGAACTTCTCACGAGTTATATGCTTGTCCATCAGCGGGAGAAAGTTATGGAAAAGGCAAGTAGATAGCAGTTTCTTGTCGACTCCAATAGTGTTGCAGATCTTCAACAGATCGATTAAATTAGTATATCCACATTTGCGCTGGCCAAAAGAAAGCAAATTTTCAAGTTTCTCTCTGACCTTTCGCCAGAACTCGATATCAGCGTATCCAGCATTGTGCAGCGCATTGAGCGTAGCGATGGAGGAAAACGGGATTCTTGTAATAATAGAAATAAGGTGTGGCTTAACAATTTTCATAAAAAGTTCGTCCCTTGGAAAAGTCATCACAGGGGCCAATTCGCACAGCAACGCGAGGAATTGGCTCAACCTCATGCCATTGTCTCGTATATAATTCTTCTTCAGCTTATCAAGAATTAGTCTTAGTATAGGCTCTTTTGGTACACAGTGCACGGAGCCGTGGATAACGAAGGCAGCAAGCGTGCGCATATCATTCGAGTCTTTGATGTCGGTCATTTCTATTTTATGCTTTGCCAAGGCTGTCAGCAATTTGCACATCTCGCTGTCTATTTTTGATGCATTTATAAGTAGTCTTCTAATAGCCATCACGCTAAGCCTTGCAGAAAGTTCATCTAAGTTCTCAGCAGAAAAACGTTGGCAAAATTTGTTAATAAGAAGCTGCCTTATTTGATTTGTCTTACTTGCCTTAACGCTAACGGCGTTAACAAAAAACATGGCGCTCAATTGTCTTTTATTTAGTTCATTTATTAATATGCTGCTGAACGCATCGTATTCTTTCGTGTGTTCCCCGGGGTTCTGGCTTATGCTCGCAAGGTGGGATAAACGCAGATCTGTAAGAGCCGGTATTATATCTATTGGAATATATTTCCAGGAGTCTTCTATGCGCCTGCGCACTGGTTCGCTGATTGCAAAGTCGCTATATAGGTGGAAGGCAATCGTAAGTAAAACACATGACGATGTCTTAAATGCCTTCATATCAATTGCCATAAACGAGTCATAAATTTTGTTACGCAAGGTGGCACAATTTACACCTGATTCGTTGATGATAAATAGCACGTATCTCATCGTTTCTATATCAGTGAATAAGCATGGAAGCGAAGCAAGTTTGTCCATGATTTTCGTGCCTTCTTTAAGATCCATATCTCTAGGCGTGAGTGCTATAGCTCTTAGCTTAGCAATCAGCTTAGCGCACTCTTGCTCACAATTTTGCTGTTGTATATTCTCCGTATGTACCAAACGCAGACTCACCATATGTCTCCACCAGATCATTTGGCTCTTCATTAGTATATTCATCATCCTATGATTAATTATAATGATTTTACTCAGCCTCTCCTTTAAATGCGCGTGTGCACCACAGATTGGAGTGAGCG
>JARLJR010000146.1 GCA_031291095.1 Legionella sp.
ATTTATCGCCTCGGCAAAACCTTTGAGTCCATCGATACAGGCTATTAAAATGTCTTTAATACCTCGATTTTGAAGCTCGGTCATGACATTAAGCCAGAATTTTGCACCCTCATTCTCAGATATCCACATACCCAAGAGTTCCTTGTACCCCTCAAGATTGACACCTAGAGCAAGATAAATGGCTTTATTGATGACCTGTTTGTCCTGTCTGATTTTAACTACAATACAATCGAGATATACGATGGGATAAATCGGCTCTAAAGGCCTGGATTGCCACTCTATAACCCGCTCAATAACAGCATTAGTCACTTTGGATATGAGCGTGGGGGAAACATCTGCGTCATACATCTCTTTGAATAGTGATACAATGTCGCGAGTTGTCATTCCCTTGGCATAAAGACTCAGAATCTTGTCATCCATTGAGGTAAGACGGGTCTGATGTTTTTTGACTAGCTGTGGTTCAAAAGACCCATTTCGATCTCGTGGGGTTAACAGCTCAAACTCCCCATCTTCTGTTTTAAGCGTTTTAGGGGTATATCCATTGCGACTATTAGTTGAACCTTGCTTTTCATACCTGCCATATCCCAAATGCTCTTCGAGTTCAGCATTCAATGCTGCTTCAACGGTTATTTTGGATAGCATCCGGCTGAAATCATTTAGATCTTTTTCAGTCTTTAGGCTCTTAGCTGCCTCTCGCGCAAACGCTTCTAACTCTTCTCTATTCATTACTGTCTATCCTTAGCCTTTAAGGCTGCTATGATAGACAGTTACACAAATTTATCTACAGTCTCACTCCCGATGCTGGGCTTTACAAGCCCAGCCTACATCATTTTAAAATTATTTATACTGCGCAGAGTTGATCTCAGTGAAGTTATATCGCAGCCCCACTAATACTGAATTTACGTTCGGTTTATAACGCCCTCGCAAGGTATCATCCGATACAGGCTCAATATGGGTGTGTTTAACACTATTGTATTGCATAAATTGATAGGTTAAGACTAAATCTAGCTTGTTATTTAAGCGCGTAATTGCTCCTGCTTTTAATCCGCCGCCAGTCAACCACTGATGAATTCTCCCGCTGACGCCCACATTACCTGCAGTTTCTTCACTTTTTACTACAAAATAGCTTGGAGAAACACCAGGGCCTACAAAAAGTCGTACAGATTCATTAATTTGATAAGCGGGCAGTAGAAAGAAGGAAAAGCCGTACTGCAATTGTTCTTTCGTAGCGACATTTTGCGTAAAAAACCAATTATTGATTTTATAGTGTGATGCTCCGGTAAATAGGTCTGCATTAGCCTCTAAAGCAACTGAAAATCTAGGCTTTAAGAACACTTCATAGCCTGCAAGAAGTTGCCCATGAAAATTGGTATACGCATTATTAAAATGAGCCGTGGTAGGGGTTTCTTCTTCCAGAGGATACGTTAAATCTTTTTGTACTTTTACGGCATTAATACCTAAATTAATGCCAGCATATCCTCCAGCCTCAGCATGAAACGAGAGCATTGAGGCGATAATTATTAATAGGCTGTATTTATTATTCATGTTCTACCTTCTTTATAAAATACTAGGGATCGTAATTGGATTTGAAGTACGGCTGACATTCGATTCATCGATGGCAGTAATGGTGACATTGCGGACGCGCTTTGGCGTTAAAATATTACCAATAACAAAGCGACGACGTTGCAGGTCCAATTTAACCGTAGCTCCAGGCAAGCCGTTCACTCTATAGGTTGTATTAGAGGCGGGTATGCAATCAGCATACAAAATAAAAGCTTCTTTAGTATTCATGCGATTACGATCCGCAACAGTTAATACGGGTGCTTTTGGTACTGTAGCAACAATCGAAAAATTGTTTTTGGAAATATTAAAGAATGTTCCATTACTCGCCTGGACCATAACTCGTGCAGTCGCGGTATTTATATTAGGAACGCAGATGTCAGCATGGCCATTATTGCTGGTGCCTACGATTAGAGGAAGGGGGTAACTTGCTCCTCCATCAGTGGATAAGAAGACATTCACTGATTGCGCGTTGACTGGATAAGTACTCGTATTTGCTACATCCCAAGTTATTACTTGTACGGATTGCCCTGCCCATTGAATGTTTGCAGCGGAAGGATTAGTAACCATAAAGGGGCCTGCATTGCCGGCGATCATTATTTTGGTATCTGTATACGCATTACACGATCCGCCTGGAGTATTGGCGCGTGCAGATACTCTAAAGTTCATCACCCGCGATACGGAAGGTAATACTTCCCAGGTAAAAGGGCCCCCATTAGTTAAGGCACTAAGCTTAGGAAAATAGCGGGTTGGGCTGGTTTGAGGAGAGAAACTCCTGAAGTTAGGGCCTCCTCTTGCCGTGTCTACGGGGGGCTGAGGGGATATTTCATTATCCATCTGTTCCCAAGTATAAGTAACGATACTGCCTACAGAACCATTCGTTGCCATTGCACTTAATGCAAAAGGAGTTTGAGCCGGGATGCTCACGCCACCATTGGTCTGATGGATTACAGGGGCACTAGGAATAGGTGTGGTAATTGGGCAATTATGCTCGGAGCTAGAAACAAAATCACCCATTTGTTTTAGGCTAATGCCATTAAAATAAGAGTCAGAATTAGCTTGCACGTTCGGAGCACAAATTCCTGCATAACCCATGATCGTACTACCAGAGCCCGGTTCTACTGCCGTAGGATCATTGCGATTGCACGCATTATTTTGCACATGCTCAGCACCAAATTGATGCCCCATCTCATGAGCTACATAATCCACATCAAAAGGATCGTTTATGGGAGGGGTCTTGCCTGTAGTTCCCATCGCTTTTCTTCCATTATCACACACGCAGCCTAGCTGTGCCAAACCACTACCTGCAGCATCCACAACATGGCCAATATCATAATTGTTGGGGCCAATAATGTTATCTACCGTTACTTGATTCTCACCAATCATCTTGGTGGGAACCCCATGGGTATAAGGCTGTGTGTTAGGATCAGTAAAGATAATTTGATCATTATTGGCAATAATTTGCATGGTGATTGCCATATCTATTTCATAAATACCATTGACGCGATTCATTGTTGTTGCTTGTGCACTTAATGCATCATTTATTGTGCCCCCGTAATATTGGGTATATTGCGCAGTGGCGGCCATGGCCAAGCGGTAGGTTTTGAGTTGGCATGCATTAAAATGTGCAAATGATGGGTTACGAGTAAGCGCTTTGAATCCCTGGTTTACGCTTTGCACATTACATTTAAAATGATTAGTACTAATAAAATCTTTTTTCTTGTATACCACATAATAGTGATGCTTGCCTTGCCTTAAGGGATCGATAAAAACGGGACTTTTTCCTGGCCGTAAAATCATGGAATGAAATCCTTGAGCGGTTAAATCCAATTTTACAAACTCACCAGGATCAGTGATTCCATAAGCATCATAGGTTTTTATCGTAGGATATTTTGCACCAAGTTCAGGATGTAAGGTACTGTTCTCCACAATTCGGTACAGTTTGCTACTTCCATCAGGTAAAGGGAGTGCTATTTGTGTTGTTACCCCTGATTTTAATCCATCGCGATGAGGGACATTTTCCAGTTCCGCGTAAAGTTGGCTTAAATCAATTTGTATTAGACGGTAATGCGTTGCACGAATACTATTTTTGCTCTGAGCTGTAAGTGTTGCTGGATTTATATCGGTAAAGAAATTATCAACTATTCTGTCTTGCGCAAAAGCAATGGAAAAAAATAAAGAAAGTAGGGTAGTAAGAAGCGTCCGTTTCATCATAAATTATCTTTAATAATCAATGCACATAACTTAACATTAGAATTAATAGAGTTCAATCTTTTGAGTACATCCTCCTCAGGAGTTTACGCTGAAGGATCTCCTGAATGTGGCATTATACAGCTCATAACACTTATGCCTGATTCAAAAGACCCCTAACTGGGATGACGTTCAACAGGGTGAATATTACTTAAAGGTCCCGTAATAGCCGACCATATTAGCAATAGTGATTGTATTGGCATAATCACTACAGGTACTGTCGCGAGTCATATTCCAGTTAAACAGTCCTGCCAATCCAATATAGTCTGGGAACTCAGGAGCACAGCTAGAGAGCTCCACATCAATGCCATTAGCGATTTGTGTTTTAGGATAGCCTATAGCAACAAGCTCATCAAAAAAGTTAGCGCTCCATTCTTCATCAAAATAAGTTTGTATATTGATTAAATCAAAACTCTTGGCGTTTAAAGCATCTACCTGGGTATCGTCAATACCACCGGGCTCACTATTATTTCCTGCAGGCGTAATGGTTAAATAATAAGGTTTACCATCTTGAAGCGATGCATAATTTAATGCATTTTTTAAATTGGCAATTACTCCATCAAAGTTGGTTTGAGGAATAGAACCACTGGTTCCACCAATACTTTCATCATCAATATCAATGCCATCGAGATTATTAGCACGAATAAATTGAATCACACTGGGCACGAATATATTCGCATGATTCACGTAATCAGTATTAATCGAGCCCCAATCATCTTGGTTCCATCCCAAAGACATCAAAATTTTTATGTTGGAGTTAGCCGCACGCGCGGTTTGTACTAATAACGCCAGACGTGCGGGCTGATCAATTTGCCCTCGTTCATAAGTAAAAATGGCACCATTTTGCTGTGCATAGGCATGAGCAAAGGCTACAAGAATAGTGCTTACGCGATTAAATGGAGGAAGAGGGGATTGATTGGGCGGTAGCCATTGTCCTACGCCGGAATTGTAGATTGGGTAGAAAGTGCCTGCGTAGGGACGTGGGAATTTGCTACTTGGAAGGGTTGTGGCTGCAGTTATCGGAATGCGATTTCCTGCCACAGGTACAGAACATGTTGCTCCCTTGTAGGCACAAATTCGCGGTGTTAAGTTTGATTGTGAGTTTTGACCCGTTCCTTGTAAGGACACAATAAAAGAACAGCTCGCCCCAGCGGCTAAAGTGGAGCAGGTATTGCTGATTAAAGAAGTTTTCAGAGCATTGTTTGTAATTCCAAAACCAGGTTCTACAGTAAGCGCTTTTAACATTTTTGAGGTATTGTTTTTCGCATTATAAGTCACATAAGTGGAACCTGTCGGGGAAATTGCAATTGGGCTGGAGCTGCTTGGGGTAATTTCTACAATCGGTGCTGCTTGTGCTGCTGCCGTTAGCGAGAGCAGGCCACAGTAGATTGGCAATAAGATATGTTTTTTCATGAATGTATTCGTCCTTGTTAGCCAAAAGAAGCGGCCAGGGTAAATATGACTCCCTGCGTAGAGAGGTTTTTAACTTTAATGCGATCGGATGATGTTTGTGCCAATGAGTGGCCCAAAGCACCTCTGTCCAAATTAAAATATTGATAACCAGCAGAAGCATGATATTGAATATGTCGTCGTTGATCATTCCAGAGCAAGTATTGAAGGCCGGTGCCTAACTCATAGGCAAAAGTCTGTTTTGTATGATCACTAAAAGGCATTGTAGGAGATGCGCTCAAAGAGGGATCGCTTGGTTTTTCATGATAAGTAGAAAACTTATTCCAGCTAGAGCCAATACCAACCAAAGCATAAGGTTTCAATGCATAACGTGAATAAAGCGCTTTGGCTTCGGCCATCAATGAATCGCTTTTTGCTTGAAAACCATAGTGCAACGTATCGAAAAGACCTGCATTGATAAATGGATATTCTGTTCCCTTCACGTGGCCTAATTGGAAAAAATAACCGGCCAGACCTAGAGATAATTGATACGATGGGCATGTGGCATTTTCAAAAGTATGACTTGCTCCTACGGCCCAAAAACCTTGCGTGTTTGTTTGGGCTTTGGTGTGATAAGCATTGCTAATCACCTCATTAATTTCAACTAAACGGTTATTTTTAAGGGTTGAAAAATTAGGGCCTCCAGAAACAAAAAAACTGACTTGATTGGTATTTCCGGAACTAGAGAACATCAAAAAAATACATGAGGAAACCAGAAGCTTATTTAGACTAACATCCATATTTATTTATATCCTTATTCTAATTATTAAATAAAATGTATTCGTATAATCTAAGGGACGCTCGTCATCCTGACGTGTTTACGACGAAGAATCTCCTGAATGTGGCATTATACTTATTCATAATACTTATGCCTCATTCAGGAGATCCCTCACGATGTTCGGGATGACGACCTCTCTTAAGTAAATGTCATTAAGTAGTTATAATTTAAAGCATATCTCTTTGTTTATTGTAACAAAAATCCCTATCTTCATGAATGGGCTGGTGTACTATTTGTTGCGTTACGAAATGCAGGGCGACAATAATTTGTCGCATTTGTATCTTACCTGCGGCGCTTTGAGGTTATAAGATGGCCAAGATTCAAAAAATTAAAAGTTTGGTATGGATAGGATTTTTCATCCTCGGATCTTCATTTTGATACGAATATCTTGTCTACAATTAAAATTGAAACCAATCGCTTCGCAAACTGAGGGAGTCAGGAAATGGCTAACTGGATGATTTATGGTGCAAATGGATATACAGGAGAATTAATTGCAAGAGAAGCAAAAACCAGAGGATTGAATCCTATTCTTGCAGGACGCAACGAGAAAGCAATCATATCATTAGCAGACGAACTGGGATTTAATGGTCGTGTTTTTAACCTAAGTGATCAGAAAAATACAGTAAACCAGCTTTCTGATGTGCAATTGGTTTTAAATTGTGCTGGACCTTTTTCTACCACAAGCCAGCAAATGATAACCGCATGTATTCAGTCTGGAACTCACTACCTCGATATTACTGGTGAAATCGCTACTTTTGAATACGCACATAGCCAAAATTTGCTAGCCGAAGAAGCTAACATTATCCTCTGCCCCGGCGTTGGATTTGATGTCACACCAACAGACTGTCTCGCAGCTCAATTAAAACAAATGCTTCCTGATGCAAACTATTTGGCTCTAGGATTTGATTCGAACTCTGCTATGTCTCCCGGCACAGCAAAAACAGCTGTAGAAGGGTTAGCTATGGGAGGAAAAGTTCGTATTAATAGCGAGATAAAAACAGTCCCTCTGGCCTGGAAAACCCGCCGTATTGACTTTGGTAAAGGGGAAAAATTAGCTACCACTATCCCATGGGGGGATATAAGTACTGCATTTTACACAACGGACATTCCTAATATTGAAGTATATATCCCAATAAGCCCTAAAAGATTATCTATTTTGAAACGAGCCAATTATATACGCTGGCTTTTAGGTTGGGGCTTTATACAAGGTTTTCTTAAAAAGAAAGCGGCGGAGCAAAAGGGACCTAATATTGAACAATTTAAAAGCCAGCTAACCTATATCTGGGGTGAAGCAACAAACCCACAGGGAAAAAGCAAGACAGTTAGGATTACAACAGCGAATGGCTATGCGCTTACTGTGGCTAGTAGCGTAGGAATTGCTGAGTATTTGCTAAAAAACAAAGTCAAAGGTGGCTATAGAACACCGTCACAATTAATGGGCTCAGATTTCATCACCAAGCTACCTGGCTATAGCGAAAATTTTAATAGCGAGCATCCCCTAAGTAGCTAACTAAATTCCTCGCAATTATGGATTCTCGAACTACACAGTCGAAATGTAGAGCAGTCGTTGAGAGTATTGAAGAAAAATTAGTATAAAATAACCTAAATGCAATTGATAATCATTCTCATTGACATTTGGTTTTTATAATGCAATGCTTTCTAATAAGTTTCACGTTCAAATTAAAGAGGGATTTTTATGTTTGATAATATTAGTGCAAGCCCACACGATATATCATTAAGATTCTGTGCCACCTGTCTAAAAAAATTCTGCCCAAAAACAGATTCTGATACCGTGAGATTTTTTGTGCCCACACTCGATTCATTATTTAGAAATCATTTCGCTTATATTGAGTTATCTAAAGAAATGGTGGATCTCATTTATCAGATTGAAGATCATTTTAGCGTAGATTTATCAGAGATAGCTGAGGTATTGCATGTTGAGATAGGGGATTTACCTTCTGGTGAGCGAAAAGAAGAAATAGAGTCATTTTACGCCTATTCACCAGAGATTAATTTTCGTTTTACTAACCAGATTCAGGTTTAATCAAATCCGCGGCCAAGCCTTGAACTTTGAATGTAAAATTTTTTATCGCGTTTGAGTTCAATTCAACATTCAAGGCTACTCCCAAGCCTCTCTTAAGAGACTTATCGAGTAACTATAAAATGATTACATAAAGTAATATGGCTAAAAAATGGCAAATACTTCCAGCTAAAACAAACAAATGCCAAAGTACATGACTAAATTTCAATCGCTCCCAAATAAAAAAAATCACCCCAACGCTGTAGCATAACCCTCCTGCTACCATATATGCTAATCCACCCAACGGTAATAATTGATAAAGAGGTTTTACAACGACCAAAGCCATCCATCCCATTAAGAGATAAATAATTGTTGAAAGCAGTTCAAATTTATGAACAAAAAACAGTTTAAATAGCACGCCAGCAAAAGCTAAAGACCAAATAATAGTAAACATGGTCCATCCCAAGGAGCCCTTAAGTGTCACTAATACAAACGGTGTATAACTCCCGGCTATCAATAAATAAATTGAGGCATGATCCACGATACGAAATAAATGTTTCACTTTAGGATTGTTCATGCTGTGATAAACAGTAGAGCTCACATACATCAAAAGCAAGGTGCAGCCAAAAACAATACCTGAAACTAATTTCACGTTATCATTTTGATGTGAAGCAAATAAAACTAATAAGACAATTGCAACTACACTTAACAGAGCTCCGATTGCATGAGTCAATGCATTTCCAATTTCCTCGGTTCGGGTTTGCGATGTATCTAATTTAATCCATGTCATATGATTCTCTTCAATGGGAAATGGTCTCGTCTTTGTTTGATTAATTTACAATTAATAAAAAAAATAATAAATAACGTGTAAGAAAAAAATTCGATACACATCTGGGGCCTGACCCCTACCTGTAATTCGCTAGAATTTTTTGAGATCAAACGGCAGCTTAGTAAGGTATCCCTTTTTTCGAGGCAAGATCAATTATTTTTTTATTAAAATAGTTAAAATATTTGTTATTTTCTTACCTTACTTCTAAATTAATATATTCGTAGGTTATTGATGTTTCAGAAATTACATCATTGCTAATCCAGCAGTGAGGAATATTTTTGAATATAATCTTTTGTTATATGAAAATGAACATAAGGATTATTAATGAGAAATGTTACTCGGTTTTTTTTCAATAGCTCCATTGCTGTTTCATCGCTTTTAAGCGCTCAATTCGTTTACGCTACTCAGTTTAATTGTACGAATATGTCGGTTGCTCAAATCAAACGTGCTCTCGATAACCATTGGATCACGAGCCAATCCTGCGTTAATCAGTTGTTACAAAGAATTAATACTCTCTCACCAGTTAATACGCCTCATGTAGTTAATGACTATCAGGGTTTACAAACGTTCCCTGGTTTGAATGCATACATCTATTTAAATCCAAGTTTAATGCAGCAGGCGATTCAGGCGGATCAATTAAGAGCATCTGGAGTAAAAAAACCATTATTAGGGGTACCTATTGCAATCAAAGATACCATTCCAGTCGCAGGATATCCTAACTCCAGTGGTAATTTCTACTTAAGCAATCAATATACCCCACCTAACAACGATCCAGGCATTCAACGCCTCCTTGATGCGGGTGCTATTCTTATCGGTCAAAATAATCAACATGAGTTTGGTTCAGGCCTAACTGGAATTAACTTTTCTTATGGACCAATAAGAAATGCTCATGACAGCACACGGGTTGCTGGAGGCAGTACTGGTGGTGGTGCTGCGGCAGTTGCCAGTAAAATAGCACCTGTTGCTATTGGGGATGATCTTGCGGGTTCGCTTCGCGTTCCTGCAGCGCTTAATGGAGTAATCGGATACAGACCTTCAGTGTCTCGATATGCATCACCTACCAACTCATCATTGACTGTTCCTTTTGCCCCTTATCCATCAACTCTTGATGAAAAGGATAAAATGGATGTTCGAGGTATTGTAGCGCGTAGTATTCGCGACGTAGTGCTTATTGATAAGTTTTTGTCTGAAGATGGAGGAGTACAACCTAATTTTCATAAAAAACTACGTGGTATGCGTTTTGGTGTTCCACAAAATTTTTATACCAACATGGAACCTGACGTTGCTAAAGTAATTAATAAAGCATTTAAAAAATTAGAAGGACGCGGCGCTATTTTAGTAAAAACGCCTAATATTCCTAATATTGATCCCGCTCAACCTATACCTGGATTTATCAGTCCTATTACGACTTACCAAGGTTTATGGTTTGCAAAATCCAGCATCTTTTTAGGTGGCACGCGTTATTGGGCTCAAGCAAATAATATTACGCTTAACCCTATTGGGGCAGATACAGCTGCTGGTATGGCATTGATTTATCAGATATTAAGTATTCTATATCCTTCTCAAGCTGCAGAAGAAGCTTATTATACTAACGTATTGATGCCGGCAACGGATGGACCAATCCAAGCTTATGAACAGTATTTTAGGGATAATAATCTGGATGCAGTGATTTATCCAACCTCTTTGCTGGCCGCGGCTAAAATAGAAACGATTGTTGTGAATGGCGGTAATCCATTGACCAATGGTTTGTATGATTTTGCTTATACAACGCAAACAGGTAGAACAGGCGGAGTCAGTGGTTTTTATAATGAAAATGGCTTGCTCTCTCCTCTATTAGGAACTCCTGCATTGAGTATGCCTGTTGGTTTAACTGCTGGAGATCGTCTGCCAGTCGGTTTAGAAATAGATGGGTTAAAAGGCCAAGACTCTAAATTAATGGAAGTTGGTGCCGCAATTCAGCACGCTTTCGGTGTGGATCTGCAGCAATAAATAGGTAAGTACCAGGGCCGGGGCAGGCATTGAATTTTGAATTTAAGGATTTTTGATTGAATTTTTTGCTGTAATTCATGATTCAAGGCCTGATCCCAGTCCGTTCATCAAACGCGCGGCGTTTTTTAAGTTCAGGCGTATGATGTTGACCCAGCTGATAAACCGTGGATGTTTTTTTACTTTAAATGATTCTAAATGTGATTAAAACGTTTTTATAACTCGTCACAAACACGTTGTTTTAATCGTGATTTTATTTCAGGCCATTCCGAAGCAAGGATACTAAAAATAACCGTATCTGTTACAACATTATCTTGAAGAATCATATGCTGACGCAATATACCTTCTTGTGTTGCGCCTAATTTTTTTATGGCCTGCCAGGAGCGGGTATTGCGAGGATCTGTACCAATCTCAATCCGATTGATAAACCAGTTTTCAAACGCCTGAGTCAGCATTAATAACTTTGCTTCTGGGTTAACAACACCACCCCATACCTCAGGTGTATACCAACTATATCCCAAAGTAAGGCGTTTATTATCTAATTGAACATCATAGTATGCCGTAGCACCTAAAATAAGGTTGTCGCTTTTACGACGTACCGCATAACTAATTTGTGCTCCGGACGACAGATCATCAAGGCAACGGTCAAACCACGGATCAAATGCGTCTTTTGTCGCTTTCTGTGGCATGTATGTCCAGATCTGATCATGATTTGCTGCGATACGCATGTCTTCCCTGTGCTGGTTTGCCATAGGTTCTAATTGAATGTACATCCCATGTAAGACATCCAGTTTGGATAGGAAGGGGTTTAAAAATGAAATCATGAGCTGGCCATAACTTGTTTTGAATATTTTACATTAACCATGTTTAACACGATGCCATATATCGGAATGCATGCAATTAAACTTATTACACTTTTAAAAAAAATATCGACGATTGCAATTTCTGTCCAGTGCTGGCTTAAAAAGGCGTTATTGCAGTGATAAAAAGCAATGGCGAAAAACAACATAGTATCTATCAGATTTCCTGCTGTTGATGAAACTACTGGCGCGAACCACCATGAAGTATTCTTTCGAACGCGTTGAAAAATAGTGATATCTATAAGCTGCCCCACGAGATAAGCAAAAAAACAGGCAAAGGCAATGCGTAAAGGCATCGGGTGGATTATAAATATATCCTGCCAACTCATTTTATTAGCGGCTTCAATATAACTCGCGACACCATAGGAGATAAGCAATCCCGGAAACATGCTCAGGAAAATAATTTTTCGGGCATATTTGGCAGAAGATAGACGTATGGTCAGATCCGTTAAAATAAAAATGGCGGGATACGTGAAAGCGCCCCATGTTGTATGGAAACCCAATAAATCAAACGGATATTGAACGAGAACGTTGCTGATTGTTAACAAAAAAATATGGCAGGCACAAAGTACCTTAATTGAAAGATTGCTCACAATATTTTGATTCATTAAAAACCTGATTTATTTATTAGCATGGTGTATTGTTCACCGTTGTCTTGAGATTATACCTTTTTAGAAAGGTATATTACAAATCAGGTCAGGGATGTTTCGAGGTTGTCCCCTGGACGATAAATAAAACAACCCCTAGGGCGTGTTGACAATTCATCCCCGCCGCCTACGTGCCGCGACTTGTTCGTGGCATCCAGAAGATGGTAAATTAAAAACGAACCTAATGCATTGCTTTAATCTATTGATTAATGAGAGCTGGCGGTGGGATGAATTGTCAACACGCCCTAATATTTGCCATCATTATTTCATACAATGATTCTAATAATCAGATCTAAACCTATTTACGAGTTTGGTTTAATGCGGATTAATACCTTATTTTTTTAGTTTACGTGCTTGAATACATTCCAGTAGCTTTTCATCATTCTCATTTTTGCAAGGACATTTTTGTAGGTATTTTTCTATGGAACTAAAGGCTGTTTGGCTTCCTGTTGTTTGAAAAAGAAACGGAAAAATAGCATGAATTAGGCAGGCGCATCCCCCTTTGACCATCGAAAACCCAAATGAAACGGCGAATAATAAATGCTCCCAATATGTTTGATTGGCAGAAGCGGGGTGTTCAGTAAAAAACTTCAACATAATAAACTCTCCCAAGAGTCCGATGCATAAACAAACGGTATTAATTGTTGTATCTTTTCATCATAAATAGGGACTATTTTTGTTATATTTTCTTGAGCACAAAAGTAGATGTCTTTTTCTAGATTGAGATTGGAGAGACGAATTCCCGCAGGACTTGTCAAAAGAGACCCCAATAAATTATCAGAATAAACAGGGTTTTCTTCGCCGATGATTTGAAAGGAACGTAGTTGTTTGTAATAAATTAGCGAACCTGCGAGCAGGTCATCTTGTTCTAAAGTACCTTTGTAGCCGGCTAAAATAATAGAAATGTTGAGATCCAAATTCAGTGCGATGTCTTTAGCGAGAAGTCCTACTTCATCCACGTTGATAATTGCGCCAATTAAAATGGGTACTTTGTGGGAGATGCAGGCTTTAATGGATGGAATACCGTTAGTGGAGAAAAAATGAAGCTCACGACCTTTGTGTGTCGTGTGAAGTAAGTCTTCCGGTGAATTTCCATAAGTGAAGTGTGGTATTTTTATACAATTTTGCTCGCCTGCTGTAATTTCATCAGCGGCAACATCGAACGATGCATTGTCACCTAAATGAATGGATTTGATCCCGCCCATGAACGCAGCAATAATGGACGTGCTCGCACGCAAGACATCCACAATTATACAAAGATCGCCTCGCTCTGCTGCGCGATGAGCACCTGTTGCACCTACTTCAAAACGAACAATTTTATTGGTCATGGATCGTATCCGCCCTTAAAGAAATCCGAAGTGCCTCTAAAGCCAATACATCTTTGGGAGCAATATTTGCTAAATTTACCGAAACCCCTAGTTGATTAATTAGCCAAGCTTGCTGATGTTTAATAGGGGCTTCAAATAGTAAATCCCCTGGATTGATCTCAGTTATAATGCGTGCAAAGTCCTCTGTTTTAATCGAAGTATCCGTATTAAAAAGGCCTGTGGTGCCTGATTCACGTGCTTCGAGAATAATCTTCCAAGCACCGGCATTTAATTGTTCTTTAATTTCCAATAAGCGATCTTCGATGCTTAATAGACTGTCTTGTTGTGCATCTTTTCTGCCCACCTCTGATAGAACAACAAAACCATAGCTTTTTGCCCTAGAAATTAGGTTAATTTTTTCTTCTAATGGTATACCTGCCAAGCCATCAGATAATTCCAAGCAATTAAAGCCTAAACGAACACACTCTTTAAAATATTCTTCTATTTTATTTTGCCTACGAGCTACTTCAAAAAATGTTCCTCCTGCGCAGACATGAATGTTTGCCGATTTTAACAAATCGATTTTCTGTCGTAGTATGGCTTCTGGATAGAGCTTGGAGGTTCCAAAACCTAATTTAACGACATCAATATAGTCCGCTGCTATTAAAAGAAGGTGCTCCGTATCCATTAAATGCATTCCGGTATCTAATAGTGAAGTTAATCCTTCGGTTCTAGGCTTTAAGGTGTGTTCTGGAATAGTGATAAAAGCAAATGGAGTTGCTAATGATTTTTCTATAGGGGCTGATTTACCCAGCAGGGTTTGGATATGTTCTATTAATAAATTAATCGTGGGATAATTCACTACGGTCGCTTCAGACAATTGACAGTGGGTTTTTAAATGGCTCTGCAACCGAGCCTCTAATTCGACTGCCATCAGAGAATCAAGTCCAAATTCAGCGAAATTTTTATTATCATCAATTATCTTACTATCTATATCCAACATATCACTTAATTCCACATGAATTGTATGGCGAAGGTTTTGAATAAACTCTGAGGAGCTAGACGATTCATTTTGTTGATTGGCGGGCACCTCTTTATTAGGGGTTGTCTTTATCTCTTCTGGTAGAGGAGTTTCCATTACCCAGAGTAATTTTATTTCGAGTTGCTTATCCATTAATTGAGATTGAATGAGTCGACGTCTTATTTTGCCGCTCGTTGTTTTAGGCAGACTACGTTCGCTGATAAGCGCAATTTGATGGACTGATAAGGAATGATCTTGAAGAATAATCTCTTTCACTGCGCTAACAATCGCTTCTAACTCAGTTTCAGGGCAGTTCTTATTAATTTCAACGACTACGGCCAGCTCTTCTTTATAATTTCCTGTAACGCTGACTGCCGCACAAGAGCCTTGACGTATTGCTGGATGACACGTTTCGACGGAGCGCTCAATGTCTTGTGGATAGTGATTGGTTCCATTGATAATGATTAAATCTTTTAATCTTCCCATGATGAATAATCTATTGTTCATGGTAAAACCCAAATCTCCTGTACGTAAATAGTTTTTCTCGGTAGTGTGAGCCAGGGTGGCTTTAAAATAAGTATTGGTCTCTTGTTCTTGATTCCAGTATCCATGAGCTACGCTGGGGCTCGATAACCAAACCTCCCCAATTTGCTTATCGCCGCATGGGATTAGGGTTTCTGGATCGACAAGGGTTATTCCTTCTGAAAGGGTTCCACACCCTACAACAGAATGGGCTGTTGGGTCTGTTGCAGAGACCTCAATCAGTTTATTATTGCGTAGTTCTTTTTTATTGAAATAATGAGTTAAGCCTCCTTGTTCTGCCGTGACCATTAATGTATTTTCTGCAAGGCCATAACAGGGCATGAACATTTCTTTGTTGAAGCCACAATGTGCAAATTGTCTGGTAAATTCATCCATAACATAGGCATTAATTGGTTCGGCTCCATTTAAAAAGGCATGCATGCAGCTTAAGTCAAGTTGGGCTTTGGTTTCTTCGGAAATCTTTTTATTACATAGTGCATAGGCAAAGTTTGGTGCTGATGTCACAGTCCCCTTAAAGTCTGTAATAGCTTTTAACCAAGTTGCAGGATTACGCAGAAATGTCATGGGGGACATGAGATAACCTGGTATTCCTGTAAAAATGGGATAAAGTATTCCGCCAATTAAACCCATATCATGATAGGGAGGAAGCCAAACAATACAAACGGAATCGTGTTGTGCATTATAGTATTCGTTAATGAATTGTAGATTATTCAGTAGGTTACTATGACTAACCATTACGCCTTTGGGTTGGCCAGTAGAGCCTGATGTATATTGTAAAAAGGCTATGTTGTCTGGTTTTATAAGGGGCTCTTTATAATCATTAGCCTCATTGTCTGAAATAGTGTCCGTATTAATCCAGGTGAATTTATCAAAATCCCATTGGGTTAACTCATAGGCGTTTTCTTGAAAACGCTCCATCAAATAGGTAACAAAGGGTAAATTTTGTAATGCTTTAACATATTTCAATTTAGTGATTTGTTTGATGATGCTTTCTGTCGACAAAATAATTTTAGGTTCGGCATTTTTTATGACCGCTTGTAGTTTTTCTATGAGTTTTTTTTCTGCGGGCGGATAGACTGGTACTGCAATGACTCCGGCATAAAGACAGGCATAAAATGCGCAAATAAAATCTAATCCCGGCTGATAAATTAATAAAACTCGATCCCCAGGTTGCGTATGTTTTTGAATTCTCGCAGCAATCGACTGAGCTCGAATGCGCAGAGAGGCGTAATTCAATTTCTCTTCAATTCCTACAGAAGAATTTAAGAAAAATAATCTATCTTGTTCTATTGTTTGCGTTTGTAAATTAAGTAATTCAACCATATTTTCAGGTCTCGGGTGATGCAGTACCATAATATACTCCTGATTAATTGAGCGCTAAGCGATCACGTACAGCTTGAAACGCAGCCAGGGTGATTTCAACATCTTCGAGGCTATGTGCGGCAGTAGGAACAAGACGGAACAGAATGGTTCCTTGAGGAACAACCGGAGCTGACACTGCGGTCACAAAAATACCGTATTCATCTCTTAAAATATGTAACATCTCAATCGCCAGTTTCATATCTCCACCACGAATATAAATTGGGGTGATCTGGGTTTGAGTTTGGCCTATATCAAAGCCAAGTTTTTTTAATCCGGTTTGTAATGCTGTAGCTATTTCCCATAATTTTAAACGTTTTTCTTTACCTGCAATGATAAGATCGGTTGCTTTATCAATTGCATGAATAAGAACTAATGGATGTGCCTTAGAGAAAATAGCAGGCCTTGAGTTAAGGCGTAGATAGGAGATAACTTCACGAGGACCACTAGCAAAACCGCCGATGGAAACAAATGCTTTAGCAAAAGTACCGAAATAAATATCAATTTGATCTTGTAGATTAAAATATTCCCCGCTACCTCTGCCTTCATTGCCAAGCACACCTAAAGCATGTGCATCATCTAGAAAGAGGCGAGCCTTGTATTTTTCTTTCAAAGCGCATATTTCTGGTAAATTCGCCAGATCACCACGCATTCCGAAAATACCCTCGGTAACTATTAAAATTCCACCTTGATTTTCTTCTGATGCTAACTTTAATTGCCGTTCCAAATCGGCCATATCATTATGTTTAAATGGTTTGATACGCACACCAGTGCGAGCTTGAGCCAGAAAAGCTGCATCAATCATGCAGGCATGGGAATATTGATCAATAACGATGGTATCGCCTTTTCCTGCCAAACCAGTAATGGTTCCTAGTACTCCTAGATAGCCGGCAATAAATAAAGCTGCCTCTTCCTTTTGAGTATATGCCGCTAATTTTTTTTCTAAGTTAATATGATCCATGGTGTTGCCTGACATGAGCCTTGCACCCATCGGGGTTGTTGTGCTCCAATCGTGTACTGCTTTTAATCCCGCCTCTTGAATTTCTGTATTTTGCGCAAGACCTAAATAATCATTGATGGTCCAAACGATCATGGGTTTGTTTTGAAACTGCATGTGTGGGCCAGATGGACCCTGTAAGATAGGACTAATTAAATAGTTGTCATCATCTTTGCTTTGTGCTGCAAAATTTCCTTTCTCGTTATAACATTTATCAAAAATATCTACCTTATTAGACGCCATGTTCATTCCATATGCATTAGACTTAATATTCAGTATAGGAATGAAACTAGTTTACATCCATTTTTTGAACACTATTTTCAAAAATTTGTTCAAAAATAAATAGTTACTAATCATTAAAATAAGTAAAAAGCAAAAAATAGGCCTTCATTGGGACTTATGAGCCCTGGCCGGAATGCATTAAGAGAAAGCAATAAGTTTCGCTAAGATGACAATGCCTAGAATAAGAAAAGTAGTGCCAAAAACAAAGTTAATAATGCACAATGTATCGGAATTAACATGCTTTTTTAAAATAAAAGCAATTGCAGCACTTAGCATTAACCACACCAGAGAAGAACCTAGTACAATGCTCACGATCAAGATGCTGCCATTAAGCATATTCAGTTGCAGATGGTCTAATCCTAAAGTGGCTAATACGGCAAAAAATAAGAGGATGGCGGCTGAATTAGAAAGAGATAACAAAAAAGCGCCAATTAAAAAATGCCAGGGTGATTGTTGATGCTCTTTTATATAGGGTGTTTTAGGATTTTTTAAATATTGCTTAATCCCGAGATAGAGCAATATAAAACCACTAAGACATTGCAACTTCGCCTGATATATCGTTAATTGCTCTGAGATGAAAGTAAGTCCGCATGCAGTAATTAAACCAAAAACTCCATCGGCTAAAGCTGAGCCTAATCCGGTAATAAAACCTGCTTTAAACCCCAAGTTTAGAGAGCGCTGAACACATAAGGCAGCGATAGGGCCTATAGGTGCAGAGACAAGAATGCCTATTATTAATCCATAAATAATTAAATTAATCATTGGGTTAGATTATTCTTTTATATTATCTGTAATTATATATGAAGAATCATAATCTATCCCGAGATTAATGGGTTCAGTACCCAACGAACTTACTATTTAAGTCACCCAATTTAAAAAAGACGTTAAATTATGCCAAAAGCGTACTATGAATATGAGAAAGCTGAAAGAGCTAATGCCTTCGCTTAAGAAAACCATAATGATATTTTAATATAATTACACAATAGGTAAAAATTTAAGGTTTTATAAAAGATGCCAAGAAAGATGCTTTATTCAAACGAAATGAATTCAATAATTGAGAAACACCTCACTGGAAATACCGAATGGGAAAAGAAAGAAGCGTCTGTTCACATTTCTTTTATGAAAATGAATGTCACTTACTTCTACAATAAAAATAAAAATTTTGTAGTTATTCCTAGTCCACTTGCCGTAAAAAAAGGAAGTGGTGATGCCGAAGAACCCTCGTACCAATCGGCAGTTGCAGCAATAACAAATCAAATAGGCAATGGAAAATTTGGTATTGGTTGCTCCCTGTTAGGCAAGGGAACTGGAGAGCGTCATTATGCGGCTCTTTTCAAAGAAAAAGGAGATGAAGGAAAAGTAACTGTATTTGATTCCAAAATAAGCTCTCCAAATCAATTTTTTAACTCATCAGAATCGCCAGATTTTTTTGAAAAAATTGGGGGATTTATTCAAGCGCCTTTTAAGGCCTTTGGTTTGTGGGCTTTTGAAATTGGCAAAGAGATAAAATCCTCTTTCTTGGGTAAAGATGTGACGGTACACAGGCTTGCGAGCCAACCATTTTTTGATGGGGTAAGTTGTGGTTTTCACTCTTCTGGCGCCGTTTTAAATATGATCGATTTAATTGGCAAAAAAGAAGTAACAACAGAAGAAATTATTCTATCAATAACCACTCATAAGGATCTTGATTCAAAAGCAGAACATATTTTAAACGGTAAAAAAGATGAAGCGATACCTGGCATGAATCCCATTCTTAGTTCTTTGGTTTCAAAAGAAAGAGATGAGTCAGGTGCTCTTGGTTTTTATGAACATGACAATAATGAAACAATAACAAAAGAAGTGGTTGTTTCTTCTCCTGTTAAAAACGATGATTTGGACACAGGCTCATCGCATCAGTCACAACCATAAAATTGAAGTAGGTTTACTCTTTCCAAACGGGGCGGGGCAAGTCAGGCCTTATTTGCTTTTTGTGTTACTACCAAATAAGGCGTTGAGGTAAATTATAACGTTATCTATTTTAAAAATTTTGAAATCAGATAACCAACTCCTGCAGCAATAAGAACAGATTTAATCGGTTTTTCTTTGATTTGATTAACCAGTTCATCGTAATTGCATTCTAAATTTTTTTGAACGTCACACGCCTGTTTTTTTACAGAATCACTTATGTTTTCAGCTTTATCTTTGACCCTGTCGATGGTGTCCTCAGCTTTATCTTTTAATTTATCTGCAAAATGGTCAATGTTATCCATAATTTCAGTCTCCTAAAAAGTACTTAAGAATTAGTTTTACTCAAAACGGAACGCATAAATAAATTCCTGTTCATTCTCTTTAAATACGACCCAATAACGCTAAAATAAGTAAAATAATCAGGATTGTTCCAAGTAACCCACTAGGCCCATAACCCCAATCTTTACTGTAATTCCACCTGGGAAGACCGCCTATGAGCAATAAGATTAATAGAATTATCAATACAGTACTTAACATATTGACCTCCGTAGGTCGGGTTGATTGCTCATGAAGAGCAATCAACGCTTTTGTTATTCTTGGTAAAATTGAGTAATTGGCCCTGTTACATTACGGTCTGCGAAATTAGGCCAGTGTTCTTTATCAAACCCTGGGGCATTTTTCAGACGCTCCTTATCAACATTTAAAACAAAGCAATCATCCTGCGTATCGTAGGAAAATGCACTCCAGGGAACCGCAAAAAATTTATTCCCAAAACCAAGGAACCCACCAAAATCTAAAACCAGATAATTAACTTGTCCTGATATTTTATCGAGAACAACTTCGTTAATATCTCCTATATTTTCTCCAGAACCATTCTGGACTTTTACACCAGTTATCTCGCTGGCTTTCACTACATTATGATTTTCCATTTTAATCCTCCATGATAGTCACTGATAAATGTTAGTTACTCTTTTGCTTCGCAGGTTATTTTCGTGCAATCCCGGCAGTTTTTAGCAGCAAAATCAAAACTGGATGTGGCTGAATTCTGGGTCTTCGCCATTTGTTCATCGGCAGCTTTATCCGTGGTGACATCACTACTACTTGCGTTTGTAGTACATACCCAATTTTTGGTAAGGTCTGTGGCCGATGCTGCATACATGCTGGAAGTACCTAGTACAAGCAAAACCATTATTAATTTTTTCATTTATTGCTCCTTAATAATTAGAATTATTTGTCCTGAAAATCTTTAACTATTTTCTCTGCTTTCTCTTTGGTATAGCCATAATGTTTTTGTAATTTTCCATAAATCTCCTGATGATTTCCCTCAATTTCTTTGTAGTCATCATCAGTAAGCTTGCCCCATGCTTGTTTCATTTTCCCTTTTACTTCTTCCCATTTTCCTTCAAAGATATCTTTGTTCATAATAAGAACTCCTTTATTTTTGTGAGACAAATAGGTTTTCGTGCGTGGTAAATATTCCTGCTCAAACATTTAGAAAACACGGGCAAATAACCACACAAGAAAGAGAATACTAATGGGGACACCTAATAACCAGGCAATAAAATATTTCATGACTTCCTCCATGCTCATCATAAAGTTTAAGTATAGACCAATATTTTAAATAGGGTTGTTTTTTCTCCAATTAAAAGGGTCCTAAATAGGGTACAGCCAATCCGGCGTGTTTATTCAAACGACCTTGAAGCATCTCTACACAAATGATATTTTGTTGCATGTCATCTAAATAATACTTGAAATATCAATGAATAAGTCACTTTTGGCAAGAAAAACAGTTATTGCTATACTCTCTTTTCTGGTACTAACCATCGCCCACTCCTTGTAATGGTGCAACGGATGGCTCCTGTAACACGAATCAAATTGCGGCATTCTATGGGACACCTTATACAGACTATGCGGCGGGTCTTTGCTATCAAATAGTCTCGGATAATAGTGGCCCCGTATCACTGGGTACGTGGTATTTACCAGCCATGCGTCAAATGGGAAATATAGATGCAACTTGCACCGCAATCGGATTGCCCAACATTAATGCCAACTTGTTTCAGCTTGGTTTTGGTGATCTAAACGGTAATGCCTATTGGAGTTCTACTGAGTCTACCCTTTCAGCGCAGCCAACATTCGATGCGCGGTATTATTCTTTCGTGTTTGGCGTTCAGTCCGCCACTTTTAAGGGTGCAACACTCGCCGTGCGGTGTGTCCGAGCTATAACTTTTTAATCTTTAGTTTTTTCTTTAAGGCCACATATGTGGCCTTAAGCCGCCTAGACTGGCACCCTTACATTAAGGAAAAACGTCATCCCGAACATAGTGAGGGATCTCCAGTGTAAGCACCGAGCCAGATGCAGGAGATCCCTCACTATGTTCGGGATGACGTCTTAAGATGGATCAGAATTAATCAAACTAATTGACGCGATGTGCTGTTTTTTGCTCATTTAGCTAAAATGACATTTAAATTTCTTGCTGGGATTTGACGTTATTCAATTTCTTTTTCAGAGAAGCATTCTTGATAAGCTGCTGCTTATTGCTAAACTTTATGCTTAAGTACAGCGTTTATCTATACTTTCTTGAATATAACTAAGGATTGGTTATGGTTGCCCCAGTAAAAAATAGTTTTTTATTTTTATTCGTTTTAGGTTTCTTGAGTTTTAGTACCGCACTTTTTGCAGAAACATCCCCCCAAATAGATACTATCCTTACAGATTATGCTTCCGATAATCGCCCAATGCCTAAAGAGGTCTTTACTAAAGACACCCCTTTTCTTTATGTTTTTTGGAAATCTACTCAACTGAAGCAAGGGCAAAAAATAAAATCAGTGTGGATTGCAGAGGACACCAATAATGTTGCACCACCTAATTATAAAATTGATGAGACAGAATTAATGCTTCAACTTGGGAGGTCCGGTGATCTAATCGCGCTTTTACCGGGTAACCAATGGAGTGGTAAATTTAAAATAACTAAACCCAATAAGGGCTGGCCACTTGGTAAATATCATATGGATATTTATGTGGATAATAATTTAGTTAAATCAATAAAATATAATGTTATAGAGCCCACTCAAGCGAATACTGAAAATAAAAAATCACTTGATGGCTGGGGTGTTATCTCTGTTGACTCTGCAGGTCACAATAAAGACAGTGTTTATGGCATTGGCGGGGGTTTTTCTCGCGAAGAAGCAGAAAAAAATGCTCAAAACTTCTGTAATGAAGCGGGCGGTGAACAATGCAGTGTGGTGGTAGCTTATCAACAGTGTGGTGCTTTTGCCCTTTCTAAAAATCATAACGGAGCGGGGACGGGGGCTAGTAAAAAAATTGCTGAAGATATGGCGATAAGTCAATGTAACGACTCCGATTGCCTGATCATCGCCTCTGATTGCAATTAATCAAAAATCTCGACGTGTCGCGGTTTGACCCTGAGGTATCCCCTCAAATTTTGATTAAGGCTCGAATTACCGGAGCTTGACCACGGTAATTCGGCTGTCTATAAGTCACATAACATCCTAGATTTTCTCCAGGCAATTAGAATTTATTATTTACTGAGTAAGACTAGGCGTATCGTCTTCCGAATCTAGCTCAACATTATTGGCACTTCCATTAAGTATTTGACTTATTTTTCTATTTAGGAAGCTCAATGACTTCAATGAGCTCAGTACTAGTACGAGCTGCTCCTCCAGTGGATTAGACTCAGTCAGTAGTTTTGAAAGGTTCTGCGGCAATAATTGTTGCATGTCCTGAATTTCGGCCACCAAAGCTTTTTCACGATTAGCCATTTTGTTGAAACCTTTATTTTTTTTGCCCATAATTTGTTGTTTACCAATTAATTCTTTTTGCAACCCGGTTAATTCTATTAATTTATCATAAATCTCCAATACTCGATTTATGTTAAATAATGCAAGTTCTTTTATTTCTTGATAAGTGAGATCCGATTGCTCCGTAGTTTTTAGAAGTGTATCTCGTATATTATCAATGTTTTGTGCGAGCATGGATTTGTAAGCAAATCTATAGTTTTTATTTTTCTTAGCAAGATCTTGTGAGTTTTTCGTTACTATTTTACATTTTTCTTCGAGTTTCTTTTTCTTAGCAGCGACTTCGGGATCCATTATTAATTTTTTTGTAAAATCTTCTCCCAAAACCTCTTGGCCAAGCACTTCAATCTCACTAAACTTTTTTTGCTCTTTTGATTGAAAAAGATGATTAATACGAACCGTGTCAAGTTTTGATTGATAAGAACATAAACCCTCGTCAAATTCTTCTTGAGCAGATGGAATTAACTGATGTGTACGTTTAAAACGTTCACAAGCGAGCAACAACTGAGAATAAAAAGATTCATTATCCAAAGTTTTCTCACGATTTTTTTCTAAAGCACTTATTAATGGATGACGAGAAGTCGCACTGAGAATTAAATGAGCGATTGGCAATCCTCCTGGCTCCAGCGGTTGCATTAAACTACAATCTCGGGCCACTAAGATACTCATTACTTGAACTAAAAAATCTTCTTTATCTGCTTTAAAGTAGCAATATTGCATCAAATTTTTAAATTTTTCTTTGTTAATAGTGATAGGATAGGTATCAACAGGGAAATCCATCTTATCAATTAAAAAAGCAATTAAATCAGCATTTTTTACCATAAGCGCAATATTGATTAAATCATAGCTTACAAGACTGAAGAATGCCTTCATTTTGACTGCGGCAGCAAAATCGCTGTCCATAAGCGCTCTTTGTAATATTCCCTTTGCTTTATTATTTAAATCCCGGTCAATTTCTTTTAATTCTTTCATCTGTTTTATTGTTAAGCTATGAATTATACCCGTCAGCATTAATGTTACATCTTGTTGCAAAATAACCAGCAAATCGATTTGCTTTGTTTTATCATGGGTACTATTAAATGTTTCATATTGTGCTATTAGTTTTCGAAACTCGCCATCTGTCCTTGTAGCCTCTTTTTTTACAACGTCACGCTTGGGTTTTTCAGATGTTCTTTCCATAGAAAGAACGGCTGTAGGCATATCGTCTGCAGTGGCTTCGCTTGCCTCTTCTATTGTCACCGGCTGACTCGATTGTTGTACCGTTTTTATAAGATGATGAAAATAATGTGATAAATTTTGCCACTGAAAATTATTTGAAATTAGGCTAAGTTTTTGTACCTGCGTATGGGCTTCAGTTAGGGATGCTAAATATTCATCTTTATGTTCAAAATAGTCTTTAGACAGCTCTGATGCTATAAGCTCTTGTGCTTCATAGTCACTAACCAATTGTTCTACTGCTCGCTTATTTTGGGTTCGTAACTCTTGTAGCAAAGGTAATCCGCCCTCCATAAGCATATAAATTAAGTCATTAATTTCATTGGTTTTTTTCAATCGGGTATACATTCCTTCTTCATATTTGTCCCAATGCGACTCGCTCGCAATTTGCTCTTTTTCATTAAGAAATACATGCAATCGATAATCCTCACCATTTAATTTAAATACCGCTGTTAAATGGGTTGCACTTAAAACATTTACTTTTGGATCCGTGTATTGATAAATACTTAGATGGGCTTCAATTAATTTGTACGGAGCCGCATTCATGTGGTCGATAAGAAGTTGCACTCTATAATAATTTTTACCTTCAACAGTCGTGTCTAAAACAGGCCTTATTCCATTAAGCAATTCAAAATTTTTATTTCCAGTAATTAAATGAGTTAAGAGACCAAATAGATAATTCTTTTTCATAGAAAATTTACCCAAAATTCAATATGCGCAGACTTTAACAGAGCAGTATTAACAAAATATTAATATGCAGGATAAACTGCATGTAAAAGATAAATAATTGTGGAATCCATTAAATCACTTCCTTTAATTAAAAATTAACTCCAATAAATACAACTAATTATTAAAGATTGAGAAAGTGAAATTTGGTGTATCGGTGAATACGAGCTAGAATTACTATTAGTTCATGAGCAAGGAGATTATCATGACCAAGCAACATGCACATGGAAAAGCAAGTCTGCCCTTAAGTTCCCAAGGAGAGAGGAAAGCCTCACCTCCCACCAAACAAAACAAAAATGATCATTCCTTGAAAGAACGTGATCGCCTTAAAGGCAGTAAGGATTCTCACAAATAAGAGTCAGCCTTCCCTCGGTTGGCCTTCATTTTATTAGGAGAAAAATCATGGATAGAGTAAATGATATTCATATGACTACACAATTATTTAAGACTAGAGTAGAGGCAGAAAAAGCCTATCAGGAAGCTTTAGATGCAGGTTATGTGCCTGAGGACATTAATATTTTGATGTCAGAAAATTCACGAAATCAATATGTTGATTCCGTCCTGGTTAAAGAAGGCTCAAAAGCAGGCACTGGTGCTGGCATAGGAGGAGCAACAGGCGCTGCCGTTGGGGGATTAGTAGCTGCTTTAGCTGCCGTAGGTACTTCTTTAATCATACCCGGATTAAATTTAGTTGTCGCCGGTCCCTTAGCTGCAGGTCTTGCAGGAGCTGGGGCAGGGGGTATTGCAGGTGGAACAGTGGGCGCATTAGTAGGATGGGGTATCCCTGAAGATAAAGCGAAGGTATTTGCATCAGGTATTGAATCAGGAGGGGTTGTTCTCAGTGTTAATGAACATGATCCCAACACCCATTTAAACGAAAAATGGATGCATCATTAATCTATATGGCCAGTGAGTTTTTCAAGAAAACTCACTGGCTATGGGCCACTAATTAAAGAGGTCAGATATGGTAACCGTTCTTGTTATTATTCTCATCCTTCTGGTAATTGGGGGGCTACCCCGTTGGAATTACAGTAAAGAATGGGGCTATGGTCCTAGCGGTTTGTTAGGAACAATTTTACTCATACTTCTCATTTTAATTCTTTTAGGCAGAGTTTGAAAAAGGGGACAAAGTCCCCTTTTCACCTATTCATCATAAAATTAGAAATAGATTTGATAGCTGTTGTGGCAACAACAACTCAGGCCAATGGGCTTTATCAAATCCTGGGGTATGATTAAACGCCCTCCATATAACTCCTTACCCGAACGTTCTCATTGTTTTAAGTGAGGCTGCTTATTTTGGAAAAGCTATAATTGGACGGTTATAGGATTTATGATTAACAGTTATGCAGCTTGGAACTGGAATAGAAAAAAGTTGATGACAATTTACATTCCAAATTTTTAATGCCAGATTAAACGTAATAGTAGATATTAAATGGAGTTATAACTAGTGCCACTAAATCCACAATTACCTAAAGAACCCATTCATTTGATATCCAAACCATTGGCACAATATATTCGTATTGAGACAAGTACAGCATGCTTATTGCTATTATCTACTCTTATTTCATTAATCATTGCAAATTCTCCATGGTCAAAGCCTTTTTTATCTATTTGGGAAATACCGTTGGGGATTCATGTGGGAAATTTCGAATTTTCTCGTTCGGTGCATGGGTGGATTAACGATGGCTTAATGACGTTATTTTTCTTTTTTGTTTCTTTAGAATTGAAAAGAGAGTTCGTGTTTGGGGAGTTACAAAATCCTAGGATCGCTGCATTTCCTGTTATGGCAGCATTGGGTGGGATGCTTGTGCCTGCTTTTATTTATCTCATACTTCAATCAGGTGAACCAGGGCAGAAAGGATGGGGCACGGTCATGGCAACCGATACGGCTTTTGTGATTGGCTGCTTGGCACTTTTGGGTAAAAATATTCCTCAAAGCCTTCGTTTGTTCATGTTGTCACTTGCAATTATTGATGACATTGGCGCAATTCTGGTTGTTGCCATCGGGTATAGTCATGGGATTTCTGGGATGCCTCTACTTGTATCGGTAATAGGGTTTATTTTTATACACATAATGAAAACACTGGGAATTCGTAATATAGCCGCTTATTTTTTTATTGGTTCTTTTATTTGGATAGCAATCGATGCATCGGGCATTCATCCCACCGTTACCGGCGTTATTTTAGGCTTAATGGCTCCTACTAAAACATGGGTTAGTGATAAACGACTACATAACATTTTGGAACATATGATTTCTTATCCACCAGGAGAGCATTGGAGTGGCGATACTGAGGATCGTAAAGCACTGCTCATGACCGAAGTAGCTGCCCGTGAAGTACTTTCCCCAGTTGAACGATTAGAAATTTTTTTACATCCATGGATAGGCTATTTCATTTTGCCTTTATTTGCATTAGCTAACGCAGGAGTGCCAATATCCTCTTCAGATTTTACCCATGGAGTGACTGTTGCTGTTTTTTTAGGTTTCATTTTGGGAAAACCCATAGGAGTTTTTATTTTTAGTTTTATCGCTGAATTTTCTGGGCTAGCGGTTAGGCCTAGAGATCTTAATTGGGTATTGTTAGCCGGTGGCAGTATATTAACCGGGATCGGATTTACAATGGCTATTTTCATCGCTAATTTATCGTTCGAGCCAGACCTTGTTAATGCGGCTCGACTAGGGATACTGTCAGCAAGTGTTTTTTGTGCTCTGACAGGGATTTCTGTTCTTTTAGTATATAAATTTTATATAAATCACAACAAAACTAATCTCAACCTATAAAAAGCTACAAATATAATTATGCTATAATTAAACATAGATTGTATAAACATTTATCTTTCGATCTTCCTAGAATATTTAATCACATTATACCTTCTTAGGGTGCGCCTTTATTTACTTTATATCGAGAGTTAAAATGTTTACTTACACTGCAACAATATATTTTGATGATGTCGAAATAACGACGTGCTCTGGGGATAATTTAGAATCTCTTGTGGTTTGGATGTTAGCTCAGGCTCAAGGACAATTGGGTAACTTAAGTGGCCAAATTACTAATAACAAATCGCATTTAGTCGAAAGAGAGTTCCAAGCATGTGCGTATGATTAGCTTTTTCTTATACGTTTTCGTTCCATTGCATTATTCGCCTTTTTTCAATTGGCTAATAAACGCATGTAAGGCTTTGACAAGATCAGTAAATAATGGCTCTTTCCTACCAAGCAATTTAAACCCTATCGCTAAACAGCGTACTTTTCTTAATGTTTGAGATATTTATTGTGCTATATATTAAGATGTTTACTATTTAGCAGATTACTTATTATGGAAATTAAATTAGATACCGTTAATGAGAAGGCGATTACCGCAAAAGCGGTGGTTATTGGTTGCTCACATAACAACAGTGAGTGCAATCATAAAATACATCCATCAACAGATGCATTTTTTACGATTGATATCCTGCCAAAGCTAGAACCGGATCTTTGTATGGATGTCACGAAGGACGCTGTGCCTGAGTATTTAAAAAATAAATTCCAGTTAGCTATTTTAGAGTTTTTGCCTTCCGATGTTTACAATTTAAATAAAGCCGCGAAAGTGCTCTTTAAGATTGATGGGGAAATGGGGTGGCATCATATAAAAGAGCTGGTTCATGATGATGGATTTATAATGGTGGTTGGGAATTCAACTAGTTTTGGTTACCGTAGTTTCTTAGCTAATTTAAAATTTCTTGAACTTGCTCATAGTGAAGATTTTAAGAGTTCTGTTATTCTTATACCTAAAAATCAAAACTTAACAGCCTTGGAGGTAAAAGAACAAATTCAGCACTTACCTCAGGAATTACAAGACTCCATTCACACCGCAATTACTCAGGAATTTATACCCTCTCAATCAAATGATTTTTGTAAACTGAATTATGTTCCATCTGAAGTAAATGCAGAGTTAGTTGACACGCTTAATCAATATCGCAGTTTCATGCTATTTGTACCAAATTTCCATCTCGATGAGGAACTATGCAAAGAAATAGACGCTGCAGATGCGTTGATTGACGTTTTGCTTGGCAATGCCCCGGAATCCTCTTTAGATGTTCACCAAAGTGCTTTAACAGGCGAGCGTTTAGGAGAAATAATCAAAATTGGTTTAAATGGGAGGCCTATTAGTGAACTGATTGATAGGGTTGGCAATACAGAACCTTTTAATGACTTTAAAGTAAAATATGCGGATATAAAACAACAACGTTCAGCTGAAGAGAACGTAGACCAGTCCTTTAATCCCGGATATAATTCGTAGTGAGGCATTCCAGACTTCTGCAGTATCGGATTTACTTGCATAAATTAAGCCTTATTAATTAATATGGGCTTAAAATTTTACGAATAGGGTTGAGAACGCAGGATGCTATGTCAAACCACATCAATCTTTTAAGCGCCATGCGAGGATGGTTATTTTTATTGCTCATATTCTGGGTGAACTTGGCCATAGCGACTCAGCCGCCATCCATCGGAAATTTTTCTTTATCCTCCTCACAACAACCTGGCCCATTTTTCTCTTTTGGTCAAAATATTATTGATAAAAATCAATTGATTGTTTCTTATACTCCTGATTATTTATACAGTAAACCGCAGAGTATTCTTGAGGGAACTCCATCTTTTCTCTATGGGATAACTGATTCCGCCTCTTTGTTGTTGACCGTTCCTATTGCTTTAAAATATACAACGGGCACAAAAACCATGTCTGGGATGGGTGATTTGGTTCTCGATTTAGAATATGCTTTTTACAGTAGGGAAAACACCCACTATTCAGATCAAGCTACGATTATTTTCTCGCCTACATTTCCTACCAGTAATTTAGATGAAATTTCTAAAAAACTTGATCCAGCTAGTCGTACATCCGGCTTTTCTAGAGAAAACGCGCCTTCTAGTTTCAATGCAATGACCTATTTCATTGGCTCAACTTACTCACGTACTTTGGTTGACTGGTATGGCTTTGTTGCTCCAGGAGTTCTATTCATCGACAAACATGATTCCATTCAACAAGGCGCACAATATTATTACAATTTAGGAATAGGGCATAATATTAAAGCGGTAGAAAAAAAATATATATTCTTAGGCTTAGTGGAGTTAAATGGTCAATATAGCGATAGAACCAAATTAGGTTCAGATGTTGTTCCGAATACTGGGGGAAATATTATTTATGCAACGCCATCTCTTTGGTTTTCTACTCCTGAAATGACGTTCCAAGTCGGTATTTCCTTACCCATTACGCAACGTTGGTATGGTAATCAAAGTAAAATTTCCTACTATTCAGGGGCTATTGTTACCTGGACTATTCATTAAGAAACACTATTCAACAATCCTCTCGTTGTCATACTTGGAATTATGCTATACTACAAATGTAGCAAAAAATTACTATTGTAGGTGGACTTTATGGGAATCCCAATTAGAATTGATGAAAGTATTTATAATGAGGCCAAAAAAGTTGCTTCTGCAGAATTTCGTTCTATTCCAAATCAAATAGAATATTGGGCTAAATTAGGAAAATGTGCCTTGGATAATCCTGATTTACCTATCGAGTTTATCAAAGACGTTTTGCTTTCTAAGCTTCAAGACAAGTCATTAGCTGAGCCTTTCAAATTTGAGGGCGAAGGTGAGTGATATAGAAATAAGGCAAATGCCGGCGTTTAAGAAAGCCTATAAAAAACTTCCCACCTCGCATAAATCCATCGTGAATGAAGCGATACGTACAATTATTAGTGATCCTCAAATTGGCGAAGAGAAAAGGGGTGATTTGGCTGGTATTTATGTCTACAAATTTAAAATCAATCATCAACAATTTCTTTTGGCTTATGAGTGGAATCCAAATTTAAGGCTCTTATTAGCACTCGGAGTGCATGAAAATTTCTATCGAGATCACAAGGGAAAATAATAGTGCTAGCAACATTGTAGAATAATGCGTAGGCTGGGCTGCTGCAAAGCCCAGCAAACATTTAACTAATGCTTGGACTAGGTTCTTCAGAGAGTTTTTTCATAATTTCCTCAATAGGCAAACCCATCACATTGTAATAGGAGCCTTTGATTTCTTTAACAAAGGTATCATGCACGCTTTGGATACCGTATCCTCCTGCCTTATCAAAAGGATCTCCGGAATCAATATAATTTTGTATTTGTTGTTCCGTAAGACGGTGAAAAGTAATCTGCGTTGCCACGCAATCAATCCACCATCGTTGCTCTGGTAGAAAAACGAGGGCATAACCAGTATAAACCGTATGGGATTTTCCACTGAGCATGCTTAACATTCGGTATGCGTCGGTGGAGTCGTGAGGTTTTTCTAAAATATGATTCTCATAAGCTACAGTGGTATCTGCTGCAAGAATTACGTCTGCTGAGCGCGCATCAACCCGCGGCAAAATAGCTTGTGCTTTTTCTTTTGCAAGTCGGGTTACATAGGCTTTAGCCTCTTCGTCTTTTTGCTGAATCTCTTCAATATTTGCGGGCATAACAACAGCAGCTAATCCATGCTCTTGTATTATTTGCAAGCGTCGCGGAGATGTGCTGGCTAGAATTACTTTTAATAAATGCATCGGTTTCATAAAGCGCTCATGAGATATCAACAATTAACAAGGGGTTAATTTTATCTGCCACTTCGTGCAGAAAAAAGCTTCGAACAAAAAAAATTATTTTTTAGACTTCATACCCATGAACAAGTGCAAAATTATCTTGCAATGATCAGTCTTAAATGGCTATTCTAAAAATGCGCGGATTGGGCAATTTTATTATTTTTGGAGAACAAGGATGAAATGTTTTGGTTTAGCAACAAAGTCTGGTAACACCCCATTTACCTGGCATATTCCAGGTAATAGTTTATTCGGTATGTTTAGTAAAATTTTCCCCGAATCGACTAAGAAAGAAATCACCGACTTTTGTGACACGCAGGTACAGACGGCTCAAATTCACTATTTTAATAAAGATAGCTATTGGTTTTCAGTGTATAAAGTTAAAGAAAATTGTTGCATCGTTGCAGCAGATTGTAAACTGAATGCTTCCCAAATGTCTTACCTTTATTTATATCTTTTCGATGAAAAAATACCCATGGCAACAGCAGCAAGTAATTTAGAAAAATATACTCAAAATGAAAAAATAAGTGAAATAAAGGAATCATTGGAAGAAACCACAAAATTAATGAAAAACAATATTGATCTCATGTTACAACGCCAAGAAAAAATAGAGGACTTGGCAGAAAGAAGCGATGCACTTGCTAAAGAAGCTCAGTCATTCAAGCATAAGACACAAGAACTAAATAGTTGCTGCACGCTCATATAGTAATGGATCCCCTTATTTACACTGTCTGTAAGGAGCCTTCATTTTTAATAGGATTATAATTTTCTTTAATGTTTATAATATACCTTGATTTGTCCAAATCAAGGTATATTATAAAACCTTGCTCACGCCTCATGGACTAGAGAATGTTTCTCTCTGATACGGACTGTAATTTCTTTTTTAATAATGGATATCTTGTTCTTCAAGATTTTTTTCTGCAGAAACCTGTGATCGTTTAAAACAACGTATGGAGCATCTTATTGCGACAACGGCAGACTCTATCCCACAAACTATTTTTTCTACCCATACAAATGAACATGCGAAGCAGCGCTATTTTTTAGATTCAGGCGATCGCATCCATTATTTTTTCGAAACCGATGCCTTTGATGAGCAAGGTAATACTACTCGCCCATTTTCCCAGTCAATCAATAAAGTAGGGCATGCACTACACGAATTAGATCCGGTGTTGAATTAAAATTCTCACAATCCTATCTCAAGGCTACTTTGATCAAGCATCTTATTTAAATTATCTTCAATAGGAGAACTTTCTTCCCGAAAAAATCGCGTTCTGCCCATTTGCGGTATAGCACTCCAACCCTTAGTAACAAATTGGGTAATTTCCCAGGTAATTTTTGCCCATAAATCTTCTGGATGAAATAGCTCTTTTGACAGTTGTTTTAATTCGTCTATTTTACCGGCTAAGGGCTTGCGATCTAGAAGCAACTTAATGGCTTCATATCGAAAATCCTTCATCGCTTGTTTATCGAACCAGCCATAAAAGCCTGTCAATTGGCGTGTAACATGCATGTGGATTTTATCAATGAGCATCATTTCTTTTTCCAATCGTTTCACATGAGATGCTCGACTGAAATCCAGTTTTTTAACATGGCTAATCAGTTGGTCACTAAGCCCTCCTGAACGAGGTGGCGGCTCTATCTCCAAAATAACATCGATGATTCGCGTAATTGAACCTAGAGGGGCATTTTTTTGGATCGCTTCTAAAATACGGAGCCTCTCTTGCTCACAAGGCCCCGTTTCAAGAGTTAGGATTTCTCCACCAAAACCACTAATAAAGCTAGGAGTGGGTAACGTTTTACCCACCATATCGCCAACTAATTTAATAGCGAATTCTGCTTCGCTGCGGTAGTAATTTTTAATTATCTCCAGTCCCGCTTTATCCTGTTTATTTTTGGACTCAATTGCTAAAAATTTTGGATTAGGGATAAATTCGCCTTTAACTTTAAAGTGGCAAGGAAGCATAATATCATGAGGTATAGAGTGCCGTTCAAACGCATAAGCCCCTACAATGTTTTCAGCTGGAATTTTATGTGCTGCGGCTTCGTTTGCCCAATGGATGCAAGCAGAGTCTTTAGGGTATTTTCCATTAGTGTGTTTACGAATATTCTGTATTTGCTCGATTTGAAAAGAATGAACATCAAGCGTCATGTTTTCAGAATTTTCATCGCTTAATTTTGCTCCCCTCAAACGCATTTTTCCTTCAGTTCCTGTGTAAGTTACCGTTCTTTCAGGGGGAAGCATGACGATATAAATGTATCCTGTTGCCCCTAGAGGTAAATGAATTGGAAAAAAGGGGGTAACCGAGGGATTACGAGTTACGCAAACCGCTTTTTCAGGATCTACGGCAGTAATTTGATACAAAAATCCAACATATCTTCCATTATTGTGCTTTTCTGAGCTGGATGATAATGCGTTAAAATACCATTTAGAATCTTTTTCATATTTTTGGGGAATAAAGCCACTTTCAAAGATTCCAGGAGTCTTCCGATCATCACTTCGAAAATAAAAGTTATCCTTAGTTGAATAGACGAAGCCATTAGTCGCCTCTACCTTGAATTCAGATGTATTTATTTTAGTCATTTAAAGCCCCCGAAGGAAGAAAGCTATCAAAAAGACTAAACATTATACATAATATAAGGGATTTGGCGACTATAATGACTCTCTGTAACTCGGCTTTATCAAATTGTTCGTTTTGAATGGCAAAATCAGCGGCTCATTTTCCCCCAGCTAAAGCATGCTGGCCTTCTGTTAAGGCAAGCTGATATTACTTTCTTGCATGGCCCTTCGGTTCGAGCACTATAATGAGTTCATTAGCATCAATTGTCCCCAGCTCATACTTATCAAAAGTAAATTCCGATTACGTGCACAGCCTCCCAGGGTAGATTTCTGGGGGCTTTACCTACAATATGATGACGGTTTTTTATTTAACTGTGGAAAGGCAGCTCATTTTTATCTACCTCGCCATTATCTTTAGATGAAGAGGAGCTGGGTGTGTTGTGTAGAGGGCTTCCTCTTCCAGCAAGCGCTCCTAAAAGTCCAGCGAAACTGAATAATTCTGCTTCCTTAGTTTTCAATAAATACGAACTAATTTTTTTATAAATATCCATATCATTAAGATCCCTCGCGCGCTCTTCGGCTAAGTCTAAAACACTAGAGCCCCAGGATACTTTTAGCGTTGGGTCAGCTTTATTTAGAATAAGAATATCCAATAGATGCAAATACATTTCTTTCAGCGCCTGATAATCTTTTTCCCGGGTTAAATTTAAGAAAGGATCATCCTCAAATTGTAGCGCGATTCTATGCAGTAGTGTTACTCCCTCGAAGTCAGCTTGATTTATTAGATCAGCCTCTTTGCGGCACATTAAAGTGATTAATTCAGGATAATAAGCTGCGGCAGACAGTAGTGGAGTATACAAATGTGCTCCACGTGCCTCCCAATTCAGTGGGAGATCTAATATTTTTTTTGCTAATTCTTTATTTTTAGGAGAAATTATAACGCTAACTAATATTTTAGCATTAAGGCTTTTATTTGCGAAAAACTTTAAATAATCAAGATCCTGTGCTCGTCTATAATATAATGATAATTATCCCTCTAATCCTAACCAAAAGTTCTGATTCGTCTGAGGAGGAATTTTAATGCCATTTTTTTCTAGACTATCTAACCAATCTAGAGATTTGCAGCTGCGAATAAATTCTAGCACTATTTGCCAGTCATCTTTTAGGCATTCTTGCCATTGAGCAGGGTTGTCATTAATCCATTTTTGCATTGCTTGGATAGATTGATCGAAAGTAAATAAATTTAAAAAGTTCTTCGTTTCAGGTGTCATTAGTGTAATCCATGATATTTGGTTGCATTATTATGCATTCAGTTCTTTATTTGAAAATACCGTATTAAATACGGTATTTCCGGCTGCTGATTAATCATGAACTTCCTAACACAGCGGAAGTCAATTGCTTTTTTCAGAGTTATTGGATGCTATCTGAGAATCAATAATAATGCCCGTAATACGTTTTAAATCATTGATCATGGCGAGATAAGGTTTATTAGTCATTGAAATAAGCCCTATGTCTTTGCTCGGGGTAAGCTGAATATGAGTAGTCACTCCATCAACCCAGCCATTTTTTACAAGCTGTACGGGCAGAGCCTTATTTGGGAAACTGACATGCCAGCCTAAAGCCATCGCATCATCGCCAAATTCGAAGGGATTAGAAAATTCAGACTGATAAATATAACTGGCTTGGCTTAAGACAGAAATTTCTCGTGCACGAGATTCATGGCTTAATTGATAAGCAGTAAATCGGAGCATGTCAGGCATTGTAGAATAGATGCCCCCGCTGGGTTGTTCAAAGTTAAATTCCCAGTCTTTTTTTATCAAATCATTATTGATCCAATAACTTGCTACTTCACGTTTCTGTTGCTCAGGAGAAAGTTTGACTGTTGTATCTTTGAGTTGTAAAGGCTGAGCAATTAATTGATTCATTAAACCGTTAAAATCAGTCCCCATTTTTTTAGCCAGCAATTGGCCGAGCAAACCAAAGCCTACATTAGAATATTGGTAATGAGCTCCTGGTTTATATTGAGGCTTGTAGGTGTTATACCATTTAACAAATTCTGGCATATCGTAAGGAATGTTGATTTGATAATCCTCATTATCAGGTAGGCTAGGCAGCATTCGGGGCAAGCCTGAACTGTGGGTCGCCAAATCCAGCAGGGTAATGGGATTCTCATTTTTCTTGCCATTTTGCATTAATTCATCAATTGTCGAATTCAGCTTGACCTGCCCTTGGGCTACCATTTCTGCAAGCATTTGTGTAGTAAATACTTTTGATACGGATCCGATAGGCCATACCGTATCCATTTGCGGGCGTTGATTATTACCTATTTTGGTTTCCCCGCAGCTGATTACCGCTTGTTCATTGCCAGAAATGACCCCTATTAAAAGGCCTGGGGCCACCTTTTGATCAAAAATAGCTGATTGGGCATAAGCCTTAATCTTTTCCAGAGGTAGCGTTTTTACATTTTTTTGATTAATAACCAAGCATTCAGGAGCACTATGGACAAGAAAAGGTAGAGACAATAAAAAACAGCTTAAGGTTTTTTGGATCATGCAAATTCTCCTTATAAAAACATCATGATATATCATTTCTGATAAATCGTTTAGGAGTTAATCAATGCATAGGATGTATTGTCAGCCTTTTTGCGCACTCAATAAACCTCGAACGATTTTCAAGGTTAATAACATCATAACGAAATCGAGATGTGACCTTGTAGTATAAAAAACTTAGTGAGGGGACCATCCCCTCGCTTTTTAGAGTAATTCAAAACGTGGCTGGTCCGTCTGTGTGCCATCAGTGCTTTGTGGTAGTTGGACCAGTTCATTGTCTCGGGCTGAGAATGAGCTAACATTGGGTTTTTGTTTTTTGGGAGTAGAAAAGAAAAAGAGTGGGTTAGCGTCTATCTTTGTTATATTTTCCGCTGTATTGGAGATATCCGATTGAGGGGTAACCAGGGCCGCACTTCGTGTGCCATCCTCATAACGTTTTTTTAAGTCGCTTACTGCGAAGGTAAACGATTTTTTATCTTTCGGATTTTCCAATGATTCATTATTCAGAGTTATCTCTTCACTTAAATAGTCACTAAAATCGGTGAATAACATCCCAATAGTAGTTAGAAAAGACTCTGGGCCACATTTAAAATGACCGGTTTTATTGGATACCGTTTTAATAAGCCATTTTCCAGCATATTTTTCAAAACCGATAATTCCTGCAGCGTTACACGATACATATTTATATTCTGTTTTCGCGGCAAGCTGGCCATGAGACATTCTACTGTCATCATGACCTATTGCAAATAAGGTTTCCTCTTCAAGTGAGGAGCCAATAACAAAACGAAACTGAACCATCGTATCGCCCTCAAAGGGAGAGGAGGGTAGAGTGGATGTGCTGTTGCACAGATAAGGAAACTTATGCTTAACTGGAGTGCAGTCTGAAATTTGTATTGGAGCTTGCTCTATGAGTGATTCATTGAGAATTGGTCCCGATTCTTGAGTGCCAGCTGTTGGTTCCCCCCGGAATAATTGAGGACGCACAGTGTGCTGAGGTAGTTTTATTTTGTTGTTCGCATTGGTTTGTGGTGTCAGGCTCACTGTCATTTTTTCAATTGGCTTCGGTAAATTACCAATCGGTTGAATTGGTAGTGGAGCAGATTCCATCTTGCGCAGAGGAGTTCTATAGCTCACTGAGTTTGTTATTTGTAGCAGCATTTCTGCTTGATGTTGGATATTCTCGTCTTCAGAAGAGGGCGCTTTGGGGGCCTTATCGGCATCGTTGGCATCATCCAATAATTCTTTTAATTTATCTGTGGTATAGCGTAGGAAAGGATACTTTTGGTCGATTTTCCCCTCAAACGCAATAAAACGTCTTTTTCTGGTAGCTATCATTTGGGATACTTGTAGGTAAGCGTTATTATTGTAGCTTATATTTTTTGCCTCCTTGATGTTTTCTGGAGAAAAAATGCGGGCAAGAAATTCCTCGTCTGTTTTGGGCTCTACATTATGATTTACTCTTTGAGCCTGTATGAAAGAGGTATTCAAAGCATTAGTATTGGCTCCTGAGGCTTTTTTCTTAATAGGTGTTTGGAATGGATTTGATTCGGCCGTTGTACTAGAGTCTGTTGTTATTGTTGTTGACTGCGTTTGCATCGTTAAGTACCTAAAATGTATTGCCTTGGGAAAATTAGGCAAATATTTTACTTCACAGCGCAAAAATGATCAATTCATGATCATGAAAGCCACTTAATGATCATTCCCTTTATTAATCATAGAGATATGATTAAATTTTGAATAGAGGAATGAGTTGCATTAGCTTGTTGAATCCCGCCAATCATTGTTGTAATAGGGCTCTAATGTTAAAATTAATCAGGCCTAGTGATATGTATTTTGAGTCAGATTCCCCTTCCCTTTGCTTGGTTTTACTATAAATCCGACTTTTGATAGGCAGCCGTGGCTGAACAACATCCTTGCCTGCTCCTACACTTGTGTATTTATTTTTAAATCTAATTTCAATTATATAAGGAGCTAATTTTTTATTTGTTTATCTAAATTTTTAGTTGCCTTTCTTTGCGTACTTGTAGTTCCGGACAGATCACCCCTTTGCGCCACTTTCGGTTTTATAGACACTGTTCTATTTATGGCCACTGACTTAGTCTTTCGCTCATATATAATAGAAACCAGTTCCAAGTTAACGTTATCCCGAGCTTTCCAAAGGTCATAGTTTGATTGCATTTGCATCCAGCTTTCAGGAGTACGCCCGAAAGCCTTGCTTAATCTTAAAGCCATTTCTGGAGACAAATCAGCCTCCCCTCTAATTAATCGAGAAAATGTTGAAGCACAAACATTAAGTTTTAAAGCAGCCGTTCTCAAACTTATATCAAGTGGTTCAATATAAGTATCCTTAATAAATTCCCCTGGATGGGGTGGATTATGCATAATAGTCATTAGTGATAGTCCTCGTAATTAACGATATAAGCATCGCCATCTTCAAATTCAAAAGTTATGCGCCAATTAACATTGGCACTTATAGACCAACAATCTTTTCGTTGTCCCTTTAGCGGATGCAGGTTATATCCTGGTAAATCCATATCCTCAATGACTGTCGCGGTATCAAGCGCTGCTAATTGCAATCTTAATTTCTTATCGTGTTTTGGTTGAATACCCGAACAATCTCCTTTCTCGAAGAATTTTCTAAGGCCTTTATGTTTAAATGATTTAATCATATTTAAATTGTAGCTCGTTGCGCATCACGAATCAATTCATAAAACTTAATTTAATAAATCGGGAAATTGCTTAACTATATTTGGATATGACGAATAGAGCTCCTATTTCTACCTTCTACCGTTTTAGACCCCCGGCCGGGGTCTTGTTAATACCGTTCAAAAACTTACTGATAAAAATATTGGCTTGAAAGTTATAACTCGGAAAGGAGCTGATATTGATACTACAACTCCAACGGGTAAATTAGTTTTTGGTTTTTTTGCAGTATTGGCTGAATTTGAACGTGACCTTATTATCGAACGAACTAAAGTAGGTTTAGAATCTACTCGTGCCAGAGGTAAAAAAGGTGGTCGTAAATTTGCTCTAACAAAGGCGCAGATTAGATTAGCACAGGCTGCTATGAGCAATAAAGATACTATTGTAAGCGGATTATGCAAGGAATTAGTAGTTACTAGAGCCACTTTATATAGATATGTTGCTCCTAATGGTGAGTTAAGAAATCATGCTGTAAGAATGCTCCGTCAATAACTTTCAAAAATATTTTTGACTTATTATGGGTCAATATGTTATATTATTTCTCATTTGGAGAGTGATATGCCATTACCTCATATAATTTTTACTGAATCTCATTATGATCCTCTCGTTTTTGAATTAATAAAAAAAATTGCGCCAAAATTAAAAGCATTAGGATATAACTGCTTTTTTAATGAAGCTCCTGAAGAAACAACAGCAGCGGATTTTATATTAAATCAAAAAAATTATGCTGAATTCACAATTAAACCACAATTTGAAAACTTAAAGCATTTTGCTGATTTGGGTGCCATTCCTAGAGAATTGTTTTATGAAAGTATGAAACATCTGCAATATTTCGCCATGTATACTGCGCAAATAAATAAAGTTACTTTTTTGGAAAACTTACCAGATTTGAATATTCAATATAGAGCAATTGATTTAAAAGAAACAAAAGTTGACTCACAAGATTATTTTATTACAGAAGAGGGTATAAGAAAAAGAGATAGTAAAATGAGTAGTGCCTACCTTGACTCTTCTTCTCCAGTATTTGGAGTAATTGGTTATAAACATGCGCTCGGAATACAGAAAGAAATCTTATCTAAATTATCTTTAGAAAATGCCTTAGAAAAATTTTATTTTGTACATATTTTTTCAGAACGGCCTTTAGATGATTATGAAGAAAAACTAAGGATAGGTGAAATGAACTATCCTTTAGGAATGGCGACATTTGATGCAAAAATACTAAATGAAGAAACAATAATCGAGCTAATTTTATCAAAAATCAGCGCAAATCAATATTTACGAGATACAAACGATTTTGTTGAACCAATAATTCTTCAAAAAGTGGTAAGCTTATCAAATCATTTTTTTGCTTCACCAAATTCGGCTCCTTCCCTCCAGGAAGCTACTGCAAATTTTGAGTTTACTCTATAATTAGAAATTTTTTAATGTCGAGAGTATGGATTTGTAAAAGAGATAAATAAGGTTTTAGATTTGAATAAAAAATCTAAAACCCTAGCTGTAGCAAGGGATAGAGTATCATTTTGAAAATCAAACTGGTCAAATTTACAGGTATCCTGACTCGACCCGTGCAAGGGGTTTGAAGTCCAATGGAGTCGAGTAACTACTCCCCATTACTGAGGAGCAGTCCTCTAAGAACCGTGCATGCGAGTTTCTTCGCACACGGCTCAAGCCTTTTTAAGGCCACATTAAATGACCCAGCTTTTTACGCTTA